>NZ_JACDXT010000012.1 GCF_016464015.1 Psychrobacter sp. bablab_jr014 | reverse complement strand
ATTTTAGCATCAGCCCGCAGGGACAGGACTCTTTTTTGCCGCTTCATCGTTAAAAATAAACGCTTAGAATGACTAAACTTATTATTTTTAACATCGAATCGCCTAAAAAATAGTCGCTGTCAGTGCCATGGTCGAATGTTCAACACGCCCTAGATACTTATCATTATTACAGCAGCGCTGCTCAATTTGCACTTGCGCTTATCAAGAAACGACAAGGAGCCGTTATGACAGGTTTATCAAGTGGTTTAAAAGCGCAACAAGGAGCGAGTGTCACAGGCGTGATAGCCTTGGTGATTGGTCTTGTCGTGGCGGGTAAGCTACTGGCTGCTATTGTCCCTGCGCAAATTGGCGATTATCAGTTAACTAAAATGCTCGAAAGCGAGCTGCATGAAGCCAATCAAGAGCGCTTAAGTGCCAAAGAATTTACGACAAAGGTAGATAAGCAACTGCAAATAAATGCTGATTATGACACCACAGCAAAAGAGATATTTACATTTAAAGATAAAAAAGTAGGTCAGTTAGCCATTCACAAACAGTATGAAAAAACGCAGAATTTCTTTGGTAATGTCGATATCGTCAACCGTTTTGAAGGGGATATTGCGCCCACAGCGGCAGAATAACTGACAAAGCCAGATAAGCGCACGCATATAACACTAACACACGTTAAGCATTATACATTGCGCCCAATCATGCAGAAGAGCAGTAGCAAATCTGCAAAAGGGATGCAACAATTCACTCATACAGCACCATACCATTTGTGCCATTATCTGTAGTTATACAGATGGTGTTAAGCACTACTGATATTTATTTACTGCGAACAATTATAGGATAGCCAAAAAGCAACGCATGAAATCAACTGCACCCCAATATAAAGCGACGTCCGCTACCAAAAAAAATACCCCCGCTACGGAAGTAGTCCCTGTCAGCGCTGATTTTCTACAGCGTTTAGCGGTGTTGACGCGCAAGTTGGGCTATGTCTTTGAAGACCCAAGTTTGCCACGCTTGGCATTGACGCACCGCTCTTTTGACAGCAAGAAAAACTACGAGCGCTTGGAATTTTTGGGCGATGCCTTGTTGGGTATGATTGTTGGCGAGGCACTGTATCACCGTTATCCCACACAAAATGAAGGCCGCTTGACCAGAATGCGCGCGACCTTAGTGCGCCAAGAGTCTTTGGTGACCATCGCGCACAAACTTGAGCTGTCCAATCACCTAATTTTGGGTGTGGGCGAGCGTAAAGGTGGCGGTCGCAACCGTGCCTCTATTTTGGCAGACGCGGTTGAGTCGTTACTCGGCGCGATTTATCTGGACAGTCAAGATATTGAGGTGACGCGTCGCTGCGTACTTGCGTGGTATGGTGACTTGATTGACAATGTTAACAACCAAAAAATGCTCAAAGACGCCAAGAGCCGCTTGCAAGAATGGCTACAATCAAAGCAGTTTGATTTGCCCAATTATGAATTGGTCGAAACTCAAGGCAATGCCCCGCATCAAATCTTTGTGGTACGCTGTGAAGTGAATCTCAAAGGCTGTCCTGACATTGTCGAGTCGGGTGAGAGCCGCCGTATTGCGGAACAAAAAGCGGCTGAACTGATGATTAATCAGCTGCACAAACTGCCAAACGCCAGCAAAAAACGCTAGGGCGTGGCCCTATTTTAAAAATGGTGATAAAAATGAGATAAATCGCAGGCAAACAAGGAAAATAGCGTAGGCAATATCAAGATATTGGCCAGCTATTTGACACCGTTTGCCAAAGATTTAGCCATTTTTAGCCCATTTAGCCATAAACGCTTGAATTAGGGACACGCCCTAAACTTTTTATACTCTTTTTATTATTGTGATTGACAGCGTGCTGCTTTATCCGATTGATATCAGCGCGCTTTTGATACCGCCATAGGATTGACCCATGAGCAACCAAAACGACAGCACTAACGACCTTCCAGCAGATGATTTTGTAGCGGATACCGCTGATTCATCAGTGAACAGCGACGCTCGTGATTTAAGCAATGACAATACGATTGATGCTTTTTTTGCTTCAAGCGGCACACAAGCACTTGCGCCTGACTTTAAAGCAGGTTATGTGGCGATTGTTGGTCGTCCGAATGTGGGCAAATCAACCCTGATGAACCATTTGCTTGGGCAAAAGCTGTCCATCACCTCACGTAAACCGCAAACCACGCGTCACCGTATTCATGGCATCTTGTCCAACAGTGAGATGCAGGCGGTATTTGTAGACACGCCAGGTATTCATCACAACGAAGTACGCGCCATTAATGAGCGTATGAATAAAGCCGCTGTGTCAGCGCTTGTTGATGTGGATTTGGTACTGTTTGTCGTTGATTCTGACCAATGGCGCGAAGACGACTTATTGACTTTGCAAAAGCTGGGTGAGACCGACTTAACCGTTGTGTTGGTGATTAATAAAGCCGACACCATCAAGGACAAAGGCAGCATTTTGCCGTTGATTGAGACCTTTAATGACAGCTTTGACTTTGCTGATATCGTACCTGTTTCGGCACTCAAGAATCAAAACCTTGAGCGTTTGCAGCAAGTTATCGCGTCACACTTGCCTGTTGCTGCGCCGATTTATGATACCGAACAAATCACTGATCGCTCAGAGCGCTTTTTAGCGAGTGAAATTATTCGTGAAAAAATCATGCGCAGTGCTGGTGATGAAGTACCGTATGATTTGACCGTACAGATTGATGAGTTTAAAGACGAAGCGGCGCATACCGACCCCAAAACAGGCCGTCGCCGCCGTGCTTGCACCTTTATTGATGCGACCATCTATGTCGAGCGTAGTGGTCAAAAAGCCATTGTGATTGGTGAAAAAGGGCAGCGCATCAAGCAAGTGGGTATGGATGCTCGTAAAGACATGGAGCAGCTGTTTGATAAAAAAGTCATGCTCACCCTGTGGGTAAAAGTCAAGCGCGGCTGGTCGGATGACGAGCGCGCCTTAACCAGCTTGGGTTATTAATTGAAACGCTACTAAAGAGCTGCCATGCGCAATGAATCTCTGACAGGCTATCTATTACACCAGCGCGCCTACCAAGAAAAGCGCGCTTTGTATTGCCTGTTTTCTAAAGAGCATGGCGTGGTACATGGCGTGGGCAAAAAAGGCGCGCCATTATTCACTTGTTTACAGCTGTTTGCGACAGGCAAGCGCGAGCTAAAAACCTTTACCCAAATTGGCATTGCACCTAGTGTAGATACGACCTCTTATCAAGCCATTCAAGGGCAGCAGCAATACGCCGCCCTTTATCTTAATGAAATTCTTTGGCGACTTTTGCCTGTAGAAGATCCCATGCCTGACTTATGGCAGGTGTATCAAGACAGCTTGCAGCAGCTTAAATCCTCAATAGATAATACCGAGCTAAAATGCATCCTGCGCCGTTTTGAGCAAGCACTGTTCGCGCATTTGGGCTTTAGTGTGGCGCTGCATCAAGACCATACACAGACGGCTATCAGCCGTGAGCGCCATTATCAGTTTATGTCTGATAGTGGCTGGCAAGCGGTACCGGATGATGCAGAATTGGCATTTTTAAGCCGTTCTGATGTGTTCTTAGGTCAAGTCATTGTGGATATGGCAAAAACCAACATCACTGCAAGCAATGTCGCAGTGTGGTCGCGTCTGTATCGATTGCTGATTGATCATTTATTAGATCATCAACCGCTACAAAGTCGCCTGCTTTGGCAGCAGCAGCAGCGTTATCAAAATGCACAGCAATAACATGGCAGCCTGACCCACGCTATAACAGATTGAAGTCAAACAGTGACGATAACGAATAGTCAGTAAAAATAATAACAAGGAGATTGTAATGACTGAGACGTCAAAGCGCCCGTTATTGGGTGTCAATATCGACCACGTTGCCACATTGCGCCAAGCGCGCGGCGTTGATTATCCAAGCCCACTAGCAGCAGCACTACTGTGCGAGCAGGCAGGTGCAGATGGCATCACGATTCATTTACGTGAAGATCGCCGCCATATCCAAGATGCCGATGTGTACGCGATTGCTAAGCAGTTAACCACACGTCTAAATTTAGAAATGGCGGCTACCGAAGAGATGCTGGCAATCGCGCTAGAAGTGCAGCCATATTGGGTATGCCTTGTGCCAGAGAAGCGCGAAGAGCTCACGACCGAAGGCGGACTTAATGTTGCAGCTCAAGTGGAGTGGCTGACACCTTATATTAAACAACTGGCCGATGCAGGCACAAAAGTATCGCTATTTATCGACCCCGATGACACGCAGATTCAAGCGGCGATTGACTGCGGCGCGCATGCTATAGAGCTACATACAGGAGCGTACGCTGAGTGTGGCTTAGCCAAAGATACTGCTGCTGAAGCAGAGGAGCTTGAGCGTATTCGTAACGCCGTGCGCTTTGCCAAAACGCAAGCGCCTGACTTGATTGTCAATGCAGGGCATGGCCTAACACGTGATAACGTCGGTGCGATTGCTGATATTCAAGACATCTATGAGCTTAATATCGGCCACGCACTGATTGCTGATGCGGTTTTTGTGGGTTTGGCAGAAGCGGTTAAGCGTATGAAGGCGGCGATGCAATGACATTGCTATAAAGCGTAGTAATGACACATTGACAGTATCACTTAAACACAAAACGCCTATCAGCTTACGATTGATAGGCGTTTTTAATGCATGAAGGTTTTTAACAAACGATAATTTTTAATGAGTGATAATAAGCTGTGGCGATGATTACGCACAATCTGTAGGCTCGGCGACGCTGTCTGGTTTATAAGTGACCTTACCTGTCATGCTAAAAGAAACTTTGTATTTTTGCTGGACTCTACTCGCTATTGGGCAATACTTGATATGTCCCATAAAACCACGCGGCATACCACTATCACCAGCGAAGCGTATATAGTCTCGATTGCCTGCACGTAGATGTATGGTGGCATGTTTAAGCATAAGTCCATGCCTTTTAATGAGCGTGTCATTGGCGGCGCTATAGGTATTATCGTCGTCATTATCAATAAATAGCAGCAGCGCATTACTGCCTTCTTTATCACAACTGCCTGCGCTGTTTGTCAAACATAAATGAATATCTTGACGCCGCGACAGACTCTCGGCCTTTGCTTCGCGTATGGTATTTTCTAGCGCTTGTCGAATGGTTTTTGCTTCTTGAGACGCTAGCATATTGGCTACAGAAGGAGTCGCCATAGTGACTAAAATCGTGAAAATACTGACAGTAATGAGCATTTCAATAAGTGTCAATCCCTGCTCTGAATGCAAAGATATGTATCTTCTGTTTGAACAGACAAAAGAGTCACCTATAGTATTTGGTCGATAAATGTACATATTGTGGTTGTTTTTTTAATATAGGTTAATAAGGTTTTACTGCTGCCATGAAACGTGAAACAGTCAAGTGCTAAGGTAACTATAAGATAAAAATAAATATTTTATCTGTATTTCTCTCGCGCCAGATAAATTTTAAAATAAGAAGCTTCCATGATTTGTTTTAAATTAAATGAAATAATGTTTGCTATATGAATATATACGAAATATATCGACAATGTCAAAAAATGTTTTAATTGGTGAATTTGTTCTTCAAGTGATAGAGAAAAAAAATTGTCTGTATTAAAATCAGCAAAACAAGAGCAAGTCATGTTTACGCTTTATTGCAGCGTTTAGCACGAAGAAGACAACAGTGCAAGAGTGGGTTATATCCATTCACAAATGTACATCAATGTGTTCTTCTTCTAACGCGGTCGTGTAATATTGTGTAGCTGCCTTACAAAAAAAGTTGTAAACTGAATTGATAGTCGATAAGCTACTTTCTAATTGGTTTTGTTGTTTGATTACACATTGATAAGAAATGTTTAATTGCAGCATTTAGTATGTAGTCTTGCTTGACGCATCACTTAAATTATCCTTTGGAGGAAGTCTCATGAAACTTAACAAAATTGCTATCGCTTTGTTAGCTGTTGCTGCGGCACCACTATCAGCAAACGCTGGCGTGACTATTAGCCCACTATTACTAGGCTATCACTACAGTGAAGGCGCAGACGATGAACAGCGTGAGTTGTTTGACGTAAACGGTGATGACAACGGTATCTATAAAGAAAATGGTCTGTACACTGGTGCTGCACTAGGTGTCGAGCTTACCCCATCTACACAGTTCCAAGTCGAATACGGCGTTGCAAACAATGACGGCGTTATCGATGGTAGCGATGTAGAATTTGATGTTGAACAAGAGACAATCTCTGGTAATTTCTTGATCGGTACTGAAGAGTTCACAGGTTACACTGACAATGCTCTAAAACCATACGTATTGGTTGGTGCAGGTCGCTCTAAAATCGAAGTTGAGAACCAAGAAGCATACAATGGCGTTGCCGCTGGTGAAGAACTTGTAGAATCTACCGATACCATCGGTAACCTAGGTCTAGGTGCTATGTACCGCATCAACGACGCATTAAGCCTACGTGGTGAAGCCCGTGCTATCCACAACTTCGACCAAGACTGGTGGGAAGGTATGGCTCTAGCAGGTCTAGAAGTTGTACTAGGTGGTCACTTGGCACCAACCGTTGCTGTACCACCAATGGAAGAGCCTGAAGTTGTCGAAACGCCAGTAGTCATCGTAGACGAAGTTGAAGAAGACATGGACTCTGACGGCGACGGCGTACCTGATAGCATCGATCAGTGCCCGAATACCCCAATGAACCAAGTCGTTGACGCACGTGGCTGCCCAGTCACTGTTGATGTTACTGATGAGCTAAAAATGGAACTGCGCGTATTCTTTGACAATGACAAATCAGTCATCAAGAGCCAGTACCAGCCTGAAATCGCTAAAGTAGCAGAGAAGATGCGTGAGTATCCAAACTCTACAGCGCGTATCGAAGGTCACGCTTCAAAAACTGGTCCATCAGCAAGCTACAACCAACGCCTATCAGAAGCACGTGCTATGGCTGTTAAATCTATGTTGACTAACGAATTTGGTGTTGCACCAAACCGTCTATCAACTGTAGGTTACGGTTATGACCGTCCAATCGCACCAAACGATACTGAAGAAGGTCGTGCAATGAACCGTCGTGTATATGCCATCATCACTGGTGACAAAACCATGACTGTTAACCAAACTAAAGACATGGTTATCCAATAAGACGCAATAGCGGATTAGATAATCCTTTAGTACAAAAAAGCTGCCATTACGGCAGCTTTTTTTGTTTATGTCTACAAGATAATTGCGTAATTACATAAACTTGACTGACAATGATGTTATACTAGCCGCCCAAACACTTTGTAGCTAAGCGGAGTGTGTCGAGCATGGCTGACGATACGATGGATGTATCGGTGTGGATGTTTTGCTTTTACTGTATTGGTGTATAGAGATCAGCACAGTAAATTATCTGGCTGATTAATCACAACAGTTTATCCAGCAGCGCTTACTGCTACTGCATTTTATTAAGACGAAACGAGCATTTTATATGGCGAACGATATTAAACTCCTGCGTAACATTGCAATCATTGCCCACGTTGACCATGGTAAAACCACCTTGGTTGACAAATTATTGCATCAATCAGGCACTTTCGGTGACCGCGCAAACGTTGCTGAGCGTGCAATGGACTCAGGTGACATCGAACAAGAACGTGGTATTACCATTCTTGCAAAAAACACCGCTATCAAATGGCAAAACCCAAAAACCGACACTGAATACCGCATCAACATCGTCGACACCCCAGGCCACGCCGACTTCGGTGGCGAGGTTGAGCGCGTTATGTCAATGGTTGACTGTGTGCTATTGGTAGTTGATGCGGTTGATGGCCCTATGCCACAAACCCGCTTTGTAACTCAAAAAGCTTTCGAACAAGGCCTAAAGCCTATCGTAGTTATCAACAAAATCGACCGTCCAGGCTCACGTCCTGATTGGGTCATGGATCAAATCTTTGATTTGTTTGACAATCTTGGCGCAACTGATGAGCAGCTTGACTTTCCAGTCGTTTACGCATCAGCGCTAAATGGTATTGCTGGTCTTGAAGCGGACAACCTAGCGGACGACATGACGCCACTGTTTGAGACCATCGTTGATGTGGTTGAGCCACCTCAAGTAGAAGCAGATGCGCCTTTCCGCATGCAAATCTCAAGCCTCGACTACAATACCTTTGTTGGTGTTATCGGTATTGGCCGTATCCAACGCGGTAAAGTAAGCACCAATACGCAAGTGACGGTCATTGATAAAGCAGGCAACACCCGTAACGGTCGTATCCTAAAAATCATGGGTTATCATGGTCTTGAGCGTGTCGATGTTGAAGACGCGCAAGCAGGTGATATCGTATGTATCACAGGTATCGATGCGCTAAACATCTCAGACACTATTTGTGATCCTAACCACGTTGAAGCACTGCCACCATTGACTGTTGATCAACCAACGGTATCAATGACCTTCCAAGTTAACAACTCACCATTTGCAGGTCGCGAAGGTAAGTTTGTGACGTCACGTAACATCCGTGAGCGTCTAGAGCGTGAGCTGATTCACAACGTGGCACTACGTGTTGAAGACACAGAGTCTGCTGAGAAGTTCAAAGTCTCTGGCCGTGGTGAGCTGCATTTATCAGTATTGATTGAAAATATGCGCCGCGAAGGCTTTGAGCTGGGTGTATCGCGTCCTGAAGTTATCGTAAAAGAGATCGATGGCGAGCTACAAGAGCCGTATGAAAACGTCGTATTTGATGTGGAAGAAGAGCATCAAGGCGCGATCATGGAGCAGGTGGGTCTGCGTAAAGGCGAAATGACCAATATGGAGCTGGACGGTAAAGGTCGTATGCGTATTGAGGCGACCATGCCAGCACGTGGTTTGATTGGCTTCCGTTCTGAGTTTTTGACCCTAACTTCAGGTTCAGGCATCATGACCTCAAGCTTCTCACATTATGGCCCGCAAAAGGTCGGTGATGTTGGTGGCCGTAGTAATGGCGTCTTGGTATCAATGACCAATGGTACTTGCTTAGGTTTCGCACTATTTAACCTGCAAAAACGCGGTAAGCTGTTTGCTGAGCCACAGCTTGAAGTCTACGAAGGTATGATTGTTGGTCAGAACTCACGTAGTGATGACATGGTGGTTAACCCAACCACAGGTAAGCAGTTGACCAACGTACGTGCAAGTGGTACAGATGAAGCGTTGACGCTAACACCAGCAGTTAAATTCACGCTTGAGCAAGCGCTTGAATACATCGAAGATGATGAGCTGGTAGAAGTAACGCCACAATCAATCCGTATGCGTAAGCGCTTCTTGACTGAAAGCGAACGTAAGCGTCACGGTCGTAAGAAGTAATACAGTCTCATTAGACACAAAAAAGGCTAACCTTAGTTAGCCTTTTTTTACGCTTGAATGTTATGGATAATCTACTTAATTGTTATGCGTAATAGTATCGTATAGGTTATAGACTCATTACTGCGGGGTGACGATGACATTGTCATTGGTGCTGATAAGCACTTCAGAGGGACGATCGACCACGATACGTACCACATTATCATCAGCGGTTTGGGACTTGTAATAATTATCCTCAGCCACGCTGCAACCCAAGCAGCGTCCCATGGCGTTCCACGGCTCAACCACCAATTTTTCTTGGGCTTGATCGGCGTTACCACCGATTAAGGAAAAGGGCAAGCTCACAATATAGGCGGCAGTACCTGTCACTGCCGCTACCAAACCTAAAGGTTTACCAACCACTGTATCGAGGACCATCGTCTCATAAGAAGGGCCAAAGTCGCTCTCATCAATCTCAATAGCGGCATTGGCGGACTGTAGGCTGGCGCATAATAAAGCCGCGCCCGCTATCAAGCTGGCAATATGGGTAGCAAGGCCATATTTTGGCACATGTAGGGCATTGTTTATCATGATTCTGTCCTAAAACTGATAAATAGATAAAAGTGCTGCCCAAAAGCGTAGCCATGTGTTGCGGTGTTGGGCGCATTATACATTTCTATTAAAGCAAGTTGCCTATTAATAAGCAACAAAAATACACTTTTCTGCAAGATTTATTATGGGATTTGCGATTGTTATGATGGCGTGAATGGTTGGCAAACAGGGCAATAAACACTGGCGCGTCCTGCAATTTTTTCATTTGCTAAAGTAGTGCCACACGTAGGGCATGGCTCACCTTCTTTTCCATAAACATGCAGCGTCTGTTGAAAGTAGCCTGTCTGTCCGCTTGCAACCGTGAAATCGCGCAAGGTCGAGCCGCCAAGCTCAATCGCTCGTGCCAAGATGGTTTTAATATGCGCGGTCAATTCTGTAATTTTCGCCTGACTGATGGCAGCGGCAGGGGTTGCAGGATGAATGCCTGCCAAAAATAAACTTTCTGTTGCATAGATATTGCCCACACCCACCACATTCTGCTGTTCCATAATGACGGCTTTGATGGGTTTGTTAATAGGGCGCTGCTTCTTTTCTGAATGTGTGCGCTGAATCAAGTCGTATAAATGCTCGGCGTCAAAACTGTCATCGAGTGGCTCTTTACCTAAGTGGTCGAACAATTTGTGCGCGTAATCATCAAACCACAGCACCGCACCAAAGCGTCTTGGGTCGTGATAATGCAGCTGATTAAGCACACCGTTTTGATTGTCAAAGGTAAATATCAAATGATCGTGTTTGCGTTTTTTACTATCTGCTGGATGCTGTTGCAAGCTGCCCGACATGCCCAAATGGACAATTAATTTAAGTGGTGGAGTGTTATCTTTAGCAAACGTTAAGATTAAATATTTGGCACGGCGCTCTGTTTGCTCAAGGTGATAGCCAATAAGCTTGTCTAAATCAGACGGTATCATCCAGCGCAGTTTGGGCTGAAAAACTTGTACGTTGACTACTCTCTGTCCAAGTAAGGGCTTGAGGCTGGTTTTGGTGGTTTCAACTTCAGGTAATTCAGGCATAGCGTCCCAATACGGCAAATAAATCAAAAACAAGTAAGGTCATGTCGCATGGCAACCATCATGGTGGCTGCCGTGCTGATTGTGAAAGTTGTAAGGGCGGCAATCACCGCTAAAGCTGGCTTAGACAACAGCGCGGCGGGCATGCAAAATACCAGGTTGCTGCTCAAGTTTTGCCAGAAGTTTGGACAAGTGCGCCAAACCCGATACCTCAACATGGAACTTTAAAAAAGCGATATTCTCATCATTACTAAGGGTCTCAACCTGTCGGATATTGACATTTTCCTTATCAATCACTTGGGTCAAATCACGCAGTAAACCACGGCGATCATAAGCTTCGATATGAATATCTACGGGTTGGTAGCGGCCTGATTTAGATTTCCATGCCGCGCTGATTTCACGCTCAGGGTCACGCTCAATCAGACGCAGATATTCAGGGCAGCCACGGTTATGAATGCTGACGCCACGCGACTGAGTGATATAGCCTGAGATAGGCTCGCCATGTACAGGATGGCAACAGCCTGCCAAACTGATATCAATATTGTCTAGACCATCGATACAAATTTTATAGGCGTCCAGTTTCCCCGTTGATTTGGGGTCGACACTGGGGGTGTAATCCTCATCGTCTTTTTCAGGCTCGAGCTGTAGCTGACGCGAGATGTGCGTGGTCAGCTGGTTCATGCCTATCTCACCCGTTACCAAACCGACGATAATGTCATCGGTGGTATTGACGTTAAAGTATTGCAAATAGTCGTTTAAATCAATGCTGTTCGGATGGACAGAAAGACGTTCCAACTCTTTGCTTAGCATTTGGCGACCAATTTCGATATTTTTATCACGGTCTTGGCGATTAAACCATTGACGCAGCTTGGAGCGCGCGCGGTTGGTATGAATATAGCCAAGTGAGGCAACCAACCAATCGCGATTGGGTTCTCGCGAAGACTTGGTAATAATCTCAACCTGTTCACCTGTTTTTAACAAATAGGTGAGGGGCACGTAGCGCTGATTGACGCGCGCCGCTTGAGCACGATTACCCACTTGGGTATGCACGTAGTAAGCAAAATCGAGTACCGTTGCGCCTTTTGGCAGCTCGGTAATATCACCATCACGGCTAAAGATATAAATACGCTCAAGACCATCAAAATCAACGGTTTGTTCATC
Source organism: Psychrobacter sp. bablab_jr014 (assembly GCF_016464015.1). GTDB lineage: Bacteria > Pseudomonadota > Gammaproteobacteria > Pseudomonadales > Moraxellaceae > Psychrobacter. Next base: position 121,911 of record NZ_JACDXT010000012.1, on the reverse strand, counting down.
ATCGTCTAAATCAAGCGTATCGTCCCCATCAATAGATTTGCCTTGCTGATTGCGCACTTCGTTATTGATAGAGAGCAACTGACGCAAAGAGCTGATTTTTTGGTTCAGATAATTGTCTTTTTTATTCTTGAGTCCTTCTTTGTAGTTGACGTGGGCGCACATGCCCAGTTCTGCTTCAAAGTGCATCTCGTGTGTACGAATCTGAACTTCTAATGATTTATTTTCTGCAATCACCGCCGTATGCAGTGAGCGGTAGCCATTGGGTTTTGGGTTGGTAATATAGTCATCAAACTGCTCAGGAATATAGCGCCACAAGCCATGCACCAAGCCCAAAACGTGATAGCAGTCAGAAGGATTGTCTACCAGCACGCGCAGCGCACGGATATCGTACAGTTGGTCAAAGGACAAGCCTTTGAGCTTCATTTTGCGATAAATAGAATAAATATGTTTGACGCGCCCAGACACTTCACCAGCAATGCCTGCATTGTCTAGTGCTTCTGACAGTTTGTCTTCAACGCGCTGAATATAGGCTTCGCGCTCACTACGTTTTTCGGACAACAGCTTGGCAATTTCTTTATAGCGCTCAGGTGCAAGATAGCGAAATGCTAAATCTTCCAGCTCCCATTTTAGCTGGGCTATGCCAAGGCGGTGGGCGAGAGGCGCATAAATTGTCATCACTTCACGTGCCACACGGCGTTGACGCTCTTCGCCACCAAAAGACAGCTCTCGCATAGCAAAAGTGCGCTCGGCAAGTTTAATGAGCACCACGCGAACATCGTTGGTGACAGAGATGAGCATGCTATAAATGTTTGACAGCTGGTCACGCTGATTGTTTACAAAGTGATCTTCGAGGCGCTTGTTACTCTCGATAATCTCAGAGAGTTGCCCCATGGCGAGCGTGTCTTTTACCAAGGTAGACACTTGAGCGCCGAAACGCTCCTCAATATCTGCCATGCTAATCAGACGTTTGCGCGCACTGCGGTACAGCATCGCCGCGACAAGCGCATCTTCATCTTGATACAAATAGGTTAAGATATCCGTCATACCAATGCCCGTGACATAAGCGCCCGAGCGTTCAGACTTGCTGGTATTCATACGGCTACGGATAAATTCGCAGGCAAAAGCCAAATCAGGCACGCTGTCTTGACCAATACGCTTGGCCACATTATCAAGCCATGCAGGTACGTCAATGTTGGCCTGATCAGTATCGTCATCAGCGATGGCTGCAAGATCATCGGACGTTAAGGCATTTTCATCAAAAATGCTGTCTTCTAAGGGCGCATAGCGTTCAGAGCGATCAAAGGTGGTATGGAGTTTGTGAGTACTGAGCTGTTTTTTAATATCAAACGGTACTTGTGCGTAGCTATTGGCAGATTGATGCGAGCGTTGGTTGGCTACCAGCTGAGCTGCTGAGGTCGCGCTGTCTGCCTCAGTCGTTTGTCCATCTACCAATGGTAGCCCTTCTCGAATCTTGACCATAGCCGACTCCTCTTAGCTATTTAGGGACAATAGTTGTCTCGTTATTATTCGTGTTGTATCAGTTGTTTAATAGGTACTTATCCATGCGCCATGCCAGCAATAGACTTTTATAACGTGCAGATACGACGATGCGTCATTGCCAAACCGCGTTATGGCTATGAAACTAAAAGTTTATCTGATAACAAAAGTGTGGTTGGTGAAAATTTTCAACACGCCCTAAACATGTCACAGGGATTCAGTACATATTCTAAAGAAGCAGCCAATCCTTGGTCACTTATCCTGCTATTATGTCACCTCAAAGTTACAATTCAAGCGATAAACTGTAATTATCCTGCCATATAACGTAATACAGTACCATGTTAAAGACGGACTTTTGCCTTTTAATAAGGCCATATAGGGTAATGTATAATGATGACAGTAATAAGACAGTCAGTATGCGCCATCACACATACTGACTCTACCTTGCCTCAAAACCTCGATAATCAGTCTTTTATTTTTTCAAAACGGGCAATCGATTCAACGTGTCCAGTATGACAGAACATATCCATCACCCCTGCATGCGTTAGGCGGTAGCCGTTATCGAGCAGCGCTTTGGTATCGCGGGCGAGTGTGGCAGGGTTACAAGACACATAGACGATACGCTCAGCATTAAAGTTGGGCAGGTATTGCATAATCTCCCACGCTCCAGAGCGCGGCGGATCGATAAGTAGGGCATCAAAGCCTTGGTTTGCCCATGGCTCGTTTGAGCAATCTTGAGTCAGGTCTTGGGTGTAAAATTCTGCATGCTCAATGCCATTGCGTGCTGCATTGTGTGCGGCGCGCTCAGTCATCGCATCACTGCCTTCCACGCCAATGACTTTACCTGTCTCACCGACCAGACGTGCTAGTGGTAAGCTAAAATTGCCCAAACCACTGAACAAGTCCAACACGCGCTCGCCTGCTTTTAAGTTCAGCAGCTCGCACGCCAGCTTAGTCATCTGACGGTTTACCGATAAGTTGACCTGTGTAAAGTCGGTAGGAATAAACTCGTAGGTCAAGTCATACTCAGGCAGCTGATAATACAAGCGTCCAAACTGACGGCTGGTATCATCGTCCGCATGCAGTGCCACACGGTGGATGCTGTCCACGCCTTTCGGCTGCAAATAGAGCTGCCAATTACGCTCGGCAAAAAAAGCTTTGAGCTTGTCAATATCGCTGTCTGATAACGGCTCAAGATGACGCACAATCAGCGCAACAGGTTGATTGCCATCAGGCAGCTCGGGCAGTGCTTCACCCATTGCCAGCTCTAATTGAGCAATAGTACTGCGACCTTCTAAACTGCTGACGAGTGCCTTTAGGTTTTCAATCTCAAAGCCAATGCGCTCATCTAAAATGTGGCACTCGTTTAATTCTGCCAAAAAGTTGCTGGCGCGCTCACGAAAGCCCACAAGCGCGGTGTCTTTTTTGGCGACATAGCGCACGCCCAAACGCGCTTTAGTGCGGTAGCCCAAACGGTCACCCACGATAGGTGGTAGCCAGTTGTCAGGCTGGATATCGGCTTGGTGCGCGAGCAGCTCAGCAAGGACAGACTGTTTGAAATGAATCTGCCCATCAGGCTGCCAGTGCTGCAAGCTACAGCCACCGCATACGCCAAAGTGCGGGCAGGGCGGGGTAGCACGCTCAGGATTGGGGTTGCTGAGTAGGGCGACCGCGTCACCTTCTTCAAAGCTGTTGCGGCTGTTGGTCAGCTGCACATCAACGTGCTCACCAGGCAAGGCAAAACTCACAAAGACCTTTTTCCCATGCTTATCAGTGATGTGGCTCTCATGTTCGCTGTAGCCGTTACCATAGACTGCGACACCGCGACCATCATGCGATAGACTATCAATGACAAACGGTACAGGTGCTGCGTCTTTTAAGCGGCGGCGCACCTTGGATGACGGCTTTGATTTTTTCTTGCTCGGTGGGGTAATAATAGCGTTTGCCTTAGCGGCGCGTTTTGAATCGGTGGGTTGCATAAACCTGCCTATAGTCGTCAACTGCCTGAATTGGCAGTAAAAATGGGTTCACTATGAATGGCAGCAATTTTACCATAGAATGCCAATGACAACGGCGGCTGTCTGTGCAATTGCATAGATAAAACGCGCAGGCATAAAAATAGCGACCGCTTAGGGTCGCTATTGGTGTCACTCAGTCGATTGATATTATTGATACATTACGCCGCTTTTTTAAAGCGTTTGCGGTACATTTTGCGGATGATGGGCATAAATACCATCAATACCACAAGTACCCATAGTGACATGGTGATTGGGCTGCCCCAAAGGATAGACAATTCGCCTTGCGAGATAGATAGTGCGCGGCGTAGGTTAGACTCCATAAGCTCACCCAATACATAGCCTAAAATAAGCGCTGATAGTGGGAAGTGCAGCTTACGTAAGAAGTAACCAAAGATACCCAAACCAACCATAAACACCATATCAAACGTGGTGCTGTTGATAGAATACACACCAACGAAGCTGATGGCTGCGATTGATGGAATCAAGATGTAGTTGGGTACATTAAGTAGCTTTGAGAAAAAGCCAACCAATGGGATGTTCATGACGAGCAAAATCACGTTACAGATAAACAGTGACGCAATCAAACCCCAAACAATATCAGGTTGCTCAGTAAATAGCTGTGGGCCTGGCGTGATGTTATAAAGGGTCAATGCACCCATCATAACCGCCGTCGTGCCAGAACCTGGTACACCCAAAGTCAACATGGGTACAAACGAACCACATGCTGATGCGTTGTTTGCCGCTTCTGGTGATGCTAAGCCGCGTAAATCGCCGTCACCAAACTTACCCTCGTCGCCTGCAATTTTGCGCTCACTGGCATACGTCATTGCACTGGCGATGGTCGCGCCTGCGCCTGGCAGAATACCAACGAAAAAGCCCATGATGCCACTGCGAATCATTGAGCCAAAGGCAAAGGTAAACTCTTTTAGGTTAAATAAACTGCGCTTGCCTTGCTCGACGATTTTACCGCCGACACTGGTGCGCTCAAGCAAAATTAGAATTTCACTGACGCTAAAGAAACCAATAACGATGGTCGTAAACTGAATGCCATCTGCTAGGTTAACTGAGTCGAAAGTGAAACGGTAAATACCTGTCACGGCATCAACACCAACGGTCGCAAGACCCAAACCAATCAAGGCAGAAACCGCTGTTTTGACAGGCTGGTCGCCGACCAAACCGCTCAAACACGTCACCGCGAAGACCATCAATACAAAGTATTCTGCAGGGCCAAAGGATACTGCCCACTTTGCCAATAAAGGCGCGAACAAAATCACACCCACTGTCGCAATGGTCGAACCAAAGAACGATGCGACCGCTGAGATAGAAAGGGCAATACCTGCTTTACCTTGCGTGGCCAGCGGGTTGCCATCAAGCGAGGTCATCACTGCTGCCGCTGAACCAGGGACGTTCAGCAAGATAGCCGAAATACGACCACCGTACTCACAGCCCAAATATACCGCAGCCAGCAAAATCAGCGCACTCTCAGGCGGCAGACCTAAGGCAAAGGCAAAGGGCAATAGAATCGCCACACCGTTAATCGGGCCAAGACCAGGTAACATACCTACAATCGTACCGATGAATGCACCAATAAGCGCAATCAGTAAGTTTTTAGGCAGCATTGCCACGGAAAAACCGTGCATTAAAAAATCAAAAGTATCCATAAGTGCTACCCCATTATTCCTGATAAAATTCCGAGTGGCAGAATAACGTCTAGTGCCATATCAAATAAGGCATAGAGTACAAAACTGATCACAACTGAGAAAATAAGGCTTTTAATAGGATTGCCTGCGAATAACAAACCAACCGCAAAACACATCAGGGCGGTAGCCACAATAAAGCCTAGCGGCTCAAAAATTAAACTATAAATGAGTAATGCGCTGACGCACAATACAAGGTTACGAATGACGACTTTGTTGTACCCTAAATCAATCGCTTTGGCGAATTTTGCTGGACGAAAGGCAACAAATAGCGCCATGAGTGCCAACAAGCCGAAGATCAGCATAGGGTATGGCCGTGGACCAATTGGGTCGTAGGCGATAGGAGCGACATAACCGATAGCCAAATAGACTAAAAATAAGCTAAACAGTCCCATCAGTCCCGAGAACACACGTTCCATTGTCATAGAAGTATTCCTTAAATTTTGAAATAAAAAGGTTGATAGATATGGCATCTGTCAACCTTCGATAAATACTATAAATTTGAGTATTCAATCATTAAGGGGATGGGGTCTTAACGAGACTACTTGGCGCCAGCCTCAGTCAGACCATACTCAGCTGACAATTCACGCAGCTCACCAGTACGTTTGTAGACATACTGCTGTAGTTCTTCGCCTGTCATAGAGAAGGGTAGGAGTTCTTGCTGCTCACGTAATTGAGCAAATTTTGGATCGGCAAGCATCTTATCGAAGCTCTCTTTCCACCAGTTGTACGCGCTGTCGCTCACATCTGGACCCATGTAGTAACCACGGACAACAGGCCAGACCACATCATAGCCTTGCTCTTTTGCGGTTGGTAGTTCACTGAGGCTGCCTTCTAGACGCTCATCAGAGAATACGGCAAGCACGCGTAGTTTACCAGCATCCACTTGTGGCATCAGCTCTGCAATACCTGAGCTCACCGCAGTCACGTGGTTACCCATAACCGCAGTCATGGCTTCGCCGCCGCCTTCCATAGCGACGTAGGTCATGTCTTTAGGATCGATACCAGCAGCTTTTGCCAAGATAGCGGTCTGTAGCCAATCTTGACCACCCACACTACCACCAGCACCAAAGCTTACAGATTTAGGGTCTTTTTTAAGAGCAGCAACGAGATCGTCTAAGTTTTTCATTGGTGAGTCAGCATTTACTGCAACAGCGCCGTAGTCTGTACCCACGCCTGCTAACCAGCGAACGTCCTTTTCAGTGAACTGACCGAATTTACCTTGTGATAAATTTAGGATAGAGCCAGTTGAAAAGGCGATAATCGCGTCTTCATTTGCGCGGTCGTTAGCAACGATTTTGTTATACGCCACAGCACCAACGCCACCTGGCATATAGGTAACGCGCATTGGGCTTTCAAGAATACCTGTATCCTTTAGACCGCTTTGTGCCAACTTACAGGTCAAATCAAAACCGCCGCCTGGCTTTGCAGGAGCGATACATTCAGGACGTGATGGACCTTCAAAAGAGCCTTCAGCACTCGCGCTGGCATCAGCACCAGCAGCAGTTTCATTGCTTGCATTATTACACGCGGTAAGGGAAAGAACAGACAGGCCAAGCGCCAAATAGGATAGTTTTTTCACACTACACTCCTTGTGTGTTAAATCATGCTAAAGATAATAGCATTGCATACCAATGATTATTACCGCATGAGCATTTATTGATGAATATGCACCCCAAAATAGTTTTAAGGCTATGCTGCATACTGTGGATGGTAGGGTGCAAACAGTACGCGCATAGCCAATAAACATAAGCAAATAATAGACATTATGTTTAGGTTATCTAAATTAAGATAAATAGAGAGGGCTGTGAATCTAACAGATGAAGTGCAGTAGAAGCGGCGTGCAGAATGAGGGCGGTTTCGCTTCCATGCAATTGGTTAACCAGCATCTCTTTGCCGATTATGGAATAAAAAAGGCACCAAAACAAGTGCCTAGTAAAATATTTATATAAATATATGTATGTTTGTACGCAAAGTAAGGGCTTATGAATCCATAATAAATGCTTGATGGCGATATTGACCATCATCATCTGTAATGGACTTTAGATAGACTTTTGTCTTTTCTTTCCATGCGTCGTGAGCCTCATCACTTAGCCTTCCAGTCAAGCGTTGCCAACGCAGATAAATCAGCCACGTGTTTAACACATCACTTTCGCAATAAGTGGTTAAGGTCTGCCAATCACCGCTCGCGACCAAATCCCCCACCATGCTGCCATCGACATCGGTTTTTCCAGGTAAGCCATAGAGGCTTGCGACCACATCCATAGGCTGGCGAGGGCTGGCGCCAAATTGACTAAAGCGATCCATGAGGTCTAAATGGCGACTGTGATAACGATTAACGTAGTTATCAAAGCGCATATCGCGCGCGTTATCGCCTTCTTCAAACAATAAAGGCACGCTTAAGTCATACAGCATGGCACGATACATAAGTACAGGCAGATCAAAACCTGAACCGTTCCAACTGACCAGTTGCGGCAGGTCATCAAATTGGCTGAAGGCTCGAAAAAATTTGCGTAAAATCTCGCATTCGGACAACTGCTCCGAGCTTAAAGAAAACAGCTGCTTGATTTGTCCGTCTTTAATATATAAAGCAGAGATACAAACAATCCGCTGGAGCGGTGTACGCATAAAATCGTGCCCTGACTCTTGGATGCGCAAGGATTTTAGCGCGCTTAAGGCGTTATCATCGTTTAATCCCATCAGTTCAGGATAAATACGCTTCGCCGCTTCAATGTCGGCGACAGTCTCAATATCAAAAACCAAAACGGGATTGTATGGCAAATCGTGGGTCATCGTATTTCCTACACAAAGGCGGTCGCCGCATAGGATGCGGCCTCAAACCAAAACATATAAACAGACAAGAAGAAAGATTAGTCCTCAACGCCGAACAGTCCCGTCGATAGATAACGATCGCCACGGTCGCAAACGATAAAGGCGATTACTGCATCAGGATTCGCCGCGCCAATCTGCATCGCTGCCCACGCCGCTGCGCCCGAGGACACGCCTGCAAAAACGCCTTCACTACGGGCAAGTTTGCGCATATAGCGCTCGGCGACGCTTTGGTCAACGTCCATCACCTCATCAACCAGTTCGGCGTCAAAAATACCTGGCATATATTCAGCAGGCCAGCGGCGAATACCAGCAATAGACGCACCTTCATCAGGTTGTAGGCCAATGATTTTAATCTCAGGATTTTGTTCTTTTAAGTAGCGTGCCACACCCGAAATCGTGCCAGTGGTGCCCATTGAGCTGACAAAGTGGGTGATGCGCCCATTGGTCTGCTGCCACAGCTCAGGTCCTGTGGTTAAGTAATGGGCTTCTTTATTGTCGGCGTTATTAAACTGATCCAGCACCACCCCTAGGCCATCCGCTTGCATTTGCAGTGCCTTGTCACGCGCCGCTTCCATACCTTCATCCACCTCAATTAAGGTCGCGCCGTAGGCTTTCATCGCGTCTTTACGCTCTTGGGTTGAGTTGGTTGGCATTAATAAAATGATGGGATAACCACGCATCGCTGCCACCATGGCAAGGGCAATACCTGTGTTGCCGCTGGTCGCTTCGATTAAGGTGTCGCCAGGGGTAATGTCGCCACGTTTTTCAGCTTGATAAATCATATTGAATGCGGCGCGGTCCTTTACAGAGCCTGCGGGATTATTGCCTTCTAGCTTGGCAAGCAGTTGCGTGTTGTCGCTGATGCCTTCTTCGGTTGGCAAGCGGTGCAATCTGACCAATGGCGTTTGACCCACACAGTCGGCAAGCGCTGTGGTTTGGGTAATAAAGGTGGCATTGCTTGTGGGCTGAGAAGACATAACGCATCCTTGATGGCAAATTGTAATAAATAATCAGGTATATATAAAATGCACTGCTGAGGCATCAATATCATGCCTACAGGTGCGTGTATTTGAAAATTCAGACAGGAAATGGCGCCATTATAGCATTTTGTGTCTCTCTGCGCGTATCTGTGCATGGGCGATACACCGCTTTACTGTTAAAATAGCGCGCAGTCTTTTTATTTTTACTCTCTGATGGCTTAGGGTTTTGGGCATCAGCAATCGGTGATGAGCATGGCTTACAAAAAGCGGTTTGATACCAGTACGGCATATGGGCAGTTGATTTTATTGGTGTTTTTGCCTATTTGTGTGCTCGCCATGGTGGGTGGGCTGCTGGTATTTCATGAAACGATGCGTGCCAGTGAATCTGAGCAGCAAGCGCTTGCTGAGGCGGTACTCATTCGTTACAAACCCATGGCCACCGAGCTGATACCGACCTTGCTGGAGCAAGAACGCCAGCAGCGCGAAGACAATCAAGGGGTGGTTGATGATATTGTAGAAAACCGCAGCTCGCAGCCGACCCGCCGCAGCAGCCTCAAAGACACGCAGCCGCTACTCTCAAATCAACCAACCGAATACTACAGTAACAGCTTGGGCTACATGGTGAGCAGCGCGCCCACGCTGGGTAATGTCGTGGCGCCTGTACCACAAAATACAGCCAGCGCTGACAGTATTGACGGTCAGATGAATAAAAATGATGTACCGACAGGGGCGATTGCACAGCTGGTGATGATACGTGACAGATTGAGCCGTATGCAGTCGGAGCAGCATGTACAGCGCATCGCAATTATTCGCGAAAACAATCAAGTTTTGGCCACAGTCGGTTATGGTATTGACGCCACATGGCCAATGATTGACCCAAACACCCATTTTTTATCACAAAAAAGCACGCCCATTGGCACAGCTTACGGCACGTATTTGGGTGAGTTTGAAGGCCAAAATCTGTGGCTGCTCATCGATATGGACAATGAGCCGCTGTACATTGCCCGCTATCGTATCGCGATGGCGCTGATGGTGACGGGGCTGTTTACCATTTTAATTTTATTACTAAGCCTGAATATCTATGCCAAGCGCTGGATTGCGCCGATTTATGAGCTGCGCTTGCAGTTGCAGCGTACCAATGTGGACAATCTGTATAAGCCCATTCCTGTGGAATCGGACGGTGAGCTGAACTTATTACAGCAGGATTTGGTCAAAACCTTGCGCCGCTTGCACAGCAGCTTTCAAGAGCTAAAAAGTCATGCTGAGCAGACTGAGGACGACTTACGTCTGGCGTTTGATGAGATGGAAATGCAAAACATCTCCATTCGTAATGCGCGTGATGCCGCGATTTCGACCAGCCAAGCCAAGTCGGCGTTTTTGACCAATATCAGCCACGAGCTGCGCACCCCTTTAAACAGTATTGATGGCTTTATTAATTTGCTGGCGCGTCATGGCGAATTAAATCCTGAGCAGGACTTGTATGTCCAGACCATTCGTAAGTCGTCGGCGCATTTGCTGGCGCTGGTGAATGATGTGTTGGACTTTTCTAAAATCGAGGCAGGTAAACTGGTGCTGGATCAGCATGAGTTTGACCTGTATGACACCATTTATGATGTGGTGGACATGCTCTCGCCAGTCGCCGCAGAAAAAGGGCTGCGCATGGCGGTGATGTTTTATAACGATGTGCCGATGCAAATAATCGGCGATGCGCTGCGCCTCAAACAAATCTTAACCAATATCGTAGGTAACGCGATTAAATTTACCGATACAGGCGAAGTGTTGGTGCGTGTCAGCCTCGATGATCATCAAGACAACTGCCTGACGATTAGTGTGCAAGACAGTGGCAAAGGCATCTCGCCCGATGCACAAAAAAGTCTGTTCCAAAGCTTTAGCCAAGGGGACCCATCAATCACCCGCCAATATGGGGGAACGGGGCTTGGCTTGGTGATTTCTAAGCAGCTGGTGCGCTTGATGGGTGGTGAGATTGGTTTTTATGACAATGCCCAAGAAAACATCGACAAACAAGGCGCGACTTTTTGGTTTAGAATGCCCATGCATGTTGATGCGCTTGAGGTGCCTACGGGTGATAGCATCGCGCCGCCAGTATTGTCACCGCTGGCACGCATGCACGATACTTTCCGCATGCTGGTGTGGATTAATCACAACGCCTCAAAACAAGTCTTAAATGCAAGCTTGCAAACGCTGCCCATCAGTATTACCCACGCCAACTCCTTACCAGGACTATTACAATCATTAAAAGAGCAGGGTAACGAGTGGGATTGGGTGGTTGTTGATACCGATACCCAAGATGACATGATGGCATTGTTAAAACAAATTCGCCTGCATTATCAAGGCAAGCTGGCGGTCTTTGGTTATCAAGTCAGTGCCAATCAGCACCTTTTAGGGCGCTATCATGCCAAGATGCTTTACGAGCCACTTGATAAACGCCAGCTGTACGCCATGCTCGACACCGCAGGCAGCAAAGCGCCTGTTGTGAACACACCGCGCTGGGAAGGAGTGACCGTACTCGCGGTAGACGACCATCTGCCCAACCTACTGGTGCTCGATGCCTTGTTAAGCGAGCTGGGTATTAAAGTCATTACCGCCAATAGCGGCTTTGAAGCGATTGAGGTGGTCAGTAAAGCGCACGTGCAAAAAAATAAAGGCAACAAGACGCAGCGCCTTGAGCACAAGCCTGCACAGTCCAAAGCCGAACAGCGCCAACAAAACACGCCAGATGCCGAAGATAAAGGCAGCATAAGCGAAGGCATTGATTTGATATTTATGGACATTCAAATGCCGCGTATGTCTGGTCGAGAAGCGGCGGCGCAAATTCGTAACATCGAAGGCGGAGAACGCCGCATTCCCATCATTGCCTTGACCGCGCATGGCCTCTCTGATGAGCGCGACAAACTGATGGCAATCGGTATTGATGATTATGTGGGTAAGCCCATCAGCCAGCCGCAGCTACTGCAAGTCTTACAAAAATGGCTGGGACGTACAGAGAGCTTTGCGCATGGCAATGCGACCGAAACGGCGGTACAAGCGGCGGCGTCTATGGCAATGCACGCCACCGAAACGCCAATCAATCGCCCGCTGTCTTTGAAAAAAATTCGTGATGGCTACGTTAAGGATGTGACCAACAGTGTGCTTAAAAGCGCAACCTCAAACAGCGCTATCGTGGATACCTCTGACGACTCCCAAGACGGTGCTGGTTCTGAGTCTGAATACAGCTCAGGGTTACATTTTGGTCTACACAGCCCCATGCCAAGTACCCATGAGCACCATACAGTACTCGACTGGGAAGACGCGCTCATGCGCTCAGCCAACAAGCCTGACTTGGCCATCAAGCTATTGACCATGATGATTGATAGTGTCGATGAAGAAAAAGAGGCCCTTGCGCGCGCATGGCAAGCGCATGACCGCCAGCAGTTGGGGCAAGTTGCCCACCGTATTTTGGGTGCCAGCCGCTATACGGGTGTGCCTGAGCTGCGCTTTGCCAGCCAAAACCTTGAAGACAAATGCTTATTAAACACGCAGCACACCACCTCCGTACAGTTTGCCATGCTCACCCCTTATTATGAGGCATTACAGCATGCACTTGATAATCTAAAAACGGCGGACTTAAAAGCCCACCCACAGCTGCAGTTTCATTTGCTCAGTGAAAATGACATGACTTGGAAAATGATTTGATGGTTAAAGGCACAATGTGTTACCAAGAATGACTGGTGCTGCCTCAGTCAGTTGCGCACAATAACCACTATTATACGATGCAACATTTATTGACTGGTTGAGACAATAACGCGCATTGACGCATGGTTTTTGGCGGGTCATATTGATTTTACGCCATGCTTTGTCATTTTTCGATGACCGTTTTTGATAATAGGGTTTGCACGAAATGACGAGATGCATGGCGATTGTATACCGCCACTATTATAGATAAGGAAAAACCATGCATCCGCACGCCGTTGCCACCTATTGTTATAAAACCTTACAAGTCCGTATCGATGATGCCATCGTCACTTTGACGCTATATCGTCCTGACAAAAAAAACGCCATGAGCATTGAGATGATGGAGGAGCTGCTACAAGTGGCGCAGCATATCCGTGCGGATAAAACCTTACGTGCGGTCATCGTCACTGGCGCGGCAGATACCTTTTGCTCAGGTATTGACCTTGGTGATTTGAATCAATCAAAGCGCCAAGCGTGGATTGTCTGGCAACTGCTAAAGCCCACGCGCAGTCTGTTCCAAGAGGTGTGCCTTGTATGGCGTGAGTTACCGATTCCTGTGATTGCAGCGCTTTCAGGGCACTGCCTTGGCGCAGGGTTACAGCTGGCGCTGGCGTGCGATGTGCGCTTTGCCCATACAGATACAAAGCTTGCTATTATGGAAGCTAAATGGGGACTTGTCGCAGATATGGGGCTGAGTCAATCGGCGCTAGGACTGGTGCGCGCCGATGCGCTTAAAGCACTAGCGATGAGTGCGGAAGTTTGTGATGCTAAGACCGCGCTAGATTATGGCCTGATTACGCGCCTTTGCGTAAATCCTCCTGATGAGGCAATGGCCTTAGCAAAACAAATTGCCAATCGTTCTCCTGATGCGGTGCTGGCAAGTAAACAGCTTATTAATGGTATGCAATCAGTATCGACGACCACTTTATATAAAGAAAAGCTATGGCAGCTAAAACTGTTACTCGGCAAAAACCGTAAGCGTGCGGTACAACGCGCAAAGGACAGTAGCGTGTCTTTTTTAGCGCGTCAATGGTGAGGCAAAAGAGCACCAAAAATATTGCTGCCTTTAATCGAGCGTGTTTCTGATGCCGTATCAGTTTTACTTAGGTTTTACTATAGCTGATTATTCAAACATACCTTATTTTTAAATGTAAAAGCATCCTTATTTTTGCTCCTTGGGTATTACCAAGCGGGGCATAGGGTGTTTTATTTTTTCTTATCACAACATGACGGTTATCTTTATGTCTGCTATCAAACCCAATCTGCCCAATCCAAATGACCGTGTGCGCTCCTCAGATCTACCTGTTGCATGGATTATGATGCTCGGCCTCATGGTCGCTATAGGTCCCTTATCTATTGATATGTATTTACCTGCGCTGCCTGCCATGGCGGATAGCTTTGGGGTATCGACCGCTTTTATTGCCAACTCTGTACCCGCTTATTTTGTTGGTCTGGTCTTTGGTCAGCTGTTTTATGGCCCATTTAGTGACCGTATCGGGCGCGTCAAGCCGTTATATATTGGCATGAGCCTATACGTGGTCGCCTCCTTGGTGTGCGCGACGACAAATAATGAATATATTTTGTTTGTTGGGCGGACGGTTCAGGCTTTGGGTGCTTGTGTGGGAGCAGTTGTGACGCGGGCTGCCATTCGTGACCGCCTTACCGCAAAACAAACCGCAAAAGCCTTTTCAATTATGATTTTGGTAATGGGTCTTGCACCGATTTTAGCGCCACTATTAGGCGCACAATTTTTGGAGTTTTTTAGCTGGCATTCTATTTTTTGGTTCTTAACTGCCTTCGGTCTATTGAATCTTATATTAACCAAGTTCTTTTTTACTGAAACCTTGGCCGAAGAGAACCGCAATTTACGTCCCGCTAGAGAAGTGCTCAGTCAGTACTGGGACTTATTAAAGGACCCTACGTTTAATTATCCTGCTATCGGTGGGGGGCTATTAATGGGTTCTATGTTTGTGTATATCAGTGCGGCATCTGAGCTGCTTATGGACACCTACGGTGTCTCTGCACAACATTTTAGTTGGATATTTGGATTTAATGCTGCAGGCTTTATCGCGCTGACCCAGCTGAATCAATGGTTGACCAACCGCTTTCGTATACTCAGCTTATTGCGCTTTGGCGCGCTGGTGCAGGTCGTAGCCTCAGGCGGACTGTTTGTTTTGGGGTCGCTCTTTGGTAGCGATGCATGGTTGCCGCTGGTCTTGGTGTGTATCTTCTTTTGTATTGCAGGCTTGGGTTTGACGCAGCCAAATGCGTCAGCGATTGCGCTCGCATTTCAAAAGCGCCGCGCAGGTATGGCTAGCGCACTACAAGGCTCACTGATGTTTTCTGTCGGTATCTTTGGCGGGCTTTTATTGAATCTATTTGCTGTCAATCCAGTGTTAAAACTGGGTATAACCATGTTTGCCTTAATGGCAACAGGGTGTTTTTTGGTTTGGAAAATAGACAAAACATTGAATCTTGATGATGCAGAATAATATTTATCAAAATAACCATAAAAAAATTAAGGAATTATAATATTCAAACACAACATAAGTTCATAATGAGTAAAAATAATAGACGCTTAAAAAAGTATACGTATTCTTGATAGACAATAGTTCTTTAAATTGTTGATAATTAGACTATTTTCTTTCATTATTTATTCAGTTGCAAAGATAACATTAGATAATAATTGCATTTCTTAGATTGCTTCAGTATTATTCGGTGTAACTGCATGTAATAAATAAACCGCATATTTGTCATTTAATATTGCTGGTTTGTAAAAAAAATGCGAAAACAGGTTCAGAACTTCACGAAGTAACAAGGATGTGTCATGAAACAGCTTTATCGAATACTCCCGCTTGTATTGAGCGTAGGTATGGTTGGGTGCAACAACTCAAGCCAACCAGAAACGACCGCCAGCAATAGTACGCAAGAAAAGGGCCAAGATGCGTTTGTTAGTAGTTTGCCAGCAGATGCGCCTGTTATCAAAGTAGCGACCACAGGCACCATGCCTCCATTCTCATTTCAAGACGATTACGGCAATATGCAAGGCATCGACATTGATTCGATCCGTGCTATCGGTGAAGAAGAAGGGTTTAAGGTCGAGTTTTATAAAGAGACGTGGCAAGACATGTTTGACAGTGTAGAGTCAGGCAGTCGTGACCTAGCAATTTCTGGTATTTCTTATAAAGATGAGCGTGCAGAAAGATACGGACTCTCTAATTCTTATTTCTTCAACCCTGCGGCCGTTATGTACGCAAAACCAGAGTTAAACGTTAATAGTTTAGATGATTTGCAAGGTAAAAATATCTCTGCAATGGAAGGCTCTAAGCAGGTCGATCAAGCACTTGCGATGGGTAAATACAGTAACTTCTCAACAAGAACTACGGCGTTTTTATTGTATGAAGATTTGATACAAGGCAAAACGGATGCCATTTTGCATGATTTGCCGATTCTTCAGTACACCGCCAAAAACCATCCTGAATACAAAGTAAACATTGTTGCTTATGAAGGGGAAGACAATCCTTCAGCACAGCAGGTCATCCTAATGGCTAAAGGTAATGATGAGTTGATTAACAAAGTCAATGACGGTATTGCCAAACTAAAAGCAAGTGGTACGTTTGCAAAAATTGGTGAAAAATGGCTTGGTGAGCAAGGTGCAGCACCTGAAAACGCGACAGCAACCAATAAAGAGGGAGCGTAATCATGGCGACAACTACTACAAATAACGGTCGTTACCGTGGCTTGATTATTTCGATTGCGCTGTTCTTATCTTTGATTGGCGCTCTTTTGGCCTTTACTTTTTATACATCAAGCTTGCTTGAGCGTAATACGGTTTTGATTGACCAAACCAACCAAGTTGCCAACAGCGCACAGGCGGTAATTAAAGACTTGTTCGACTTAGAAAGCAGCTATGGTGAAGATACCAACTCACCGCACATCCAACGTGTGCTTGAGCGTTTAGAAAACAATACCAACCTAATCAACCAATCAATCGATCAGATTGGCACAGGTGGTACGATTACTGTTGATGATAACAGCTATACCTTGCCAACCATCAGTGGTGAAGCGCAGCAAAATCTACAAGTCGCTGATGCGCAGTGGAAATTATTAGAGCCGCGTATTCAGGCGTATTTAAAAGACGCAGATAACGTTATGGTTGATTCTAGTGATGAATTGACTCAGGCAGTAGAGCAGGCGAAAACCTCAAGTCTATTGATGAACGAATCATTAGGCGACTTGACCAACGAAGTATTTGAAGACGCTGAAAACCAAGCGCGTACCATTCGTTTGATTCAGATTTTGGGTGTTGCGGCGATTTTGGGCTACTTCCTAATCTTTATCTTCTTCTTCGTACGCCGTCTACGTGAAAGTGATGCTGAAGTACTCGAAGCCCGTCGCGAGACCGAAGAGATTCTAGAGACCGTAAACACAGGTCTGTTCCTACTTGATAAAGACCTAAACATCGGTCAGCAGCACTCACGTGCACTAGAAGGCATTATCGGTACGCAAAAATTGGCTGGTGAGAACTTTGCGCAAGTACTTCGTGGCCGTATTTCAGACAAAGACCTATCAACCACGCGTCAGTTTATTGAGCAGCTCTACAACCCACGCGTAAAAGAGAAGCTGGTAGACTCACTCAATCCGCTACACAAAGTGATGCTACACAATACCTCAGGCGAGCAAAGTAAAGACAGTCGCTTCCTTGACTTTAAATTCTCACGTGTTTATGAAGACAAAGAAATTGCCCGTATTTTGGTCAACGTAAGTGACGTTTCAGACGCGGTCATGCTAGAGCAGCGCCTAGAAAAAGAGCGTGCGCAAAATGACATGCAGATTGAGATGTTGACCACCATCTTGAATGTAAATCCAAAAGTGATCAACGAGTTTATCAATAACACGAAGATCAACATCGATAAAATTAACAATATCCTGAAAAACCCAGGTAGCTCACAGTACGAGCTAGAGAACAAGCTCAAAGCCATTTATCGTGAAATGCACAGCTTAAAAGGTGAAGCCTCTGCACTTAAGCTACACAGCTTTACTAAGATTGCATCAGAAGCAGAAGACAAATTATACGCGCTACAAAACCAAGGCAAGCTCTCTGGTAACGACTTCTTACCATTGACCGTACAGCTTGATGAACTGCTTAGCCTATCAAACACCATCGAAAGCTTGGGTCAGCGTATTAATAGCTCATCACCTGCAGCTACCAGTACAGTGGCAGCCAGCACAGTAGCAACCGACAACAGCACAGCCCCCATTGCGGCTGACGTCACAGATGCAGTAATCAGCTTAGATGATGAAAACGATCATTTGTACAGCTATTACCAAAACTTTGCGCGTGAGATTGCAGCTCGCCAAGGTAAGCAAATTAACCTAAACAGCGACAGCCTAAAAGATGTGCGCATCCCGCAACATCTAAACAAAGCGGTCAAAGAAATCAGCATCCAGCTGCTACGTAATGCTATCGTGCATGGGGTGGAGTCGCCTTCAGTACGTATGGGACTGGGTAAACCTGCAGCGGGTAATACAGACTTGACCATGCAAAACAACGGCAAAGAGTTTGTCATTACCATTCAAGACGATGGTCAAGGCATTGACTATGATAAGATCCGCGATCGCTTAGTGACACTGGGTCGCTATAGTATTGATGAAGCACGTGAGCTTGAGCGCGGAGAGCTATTAAACGCACTGTTTTCATCAGGATTCTCAACCAAAGAATCAGCGGATGAAGATGGTGGTCGCGGTGTGGGTCTGGATATCATCAAAGCACAAGTTAAAGAATATGATGGTACGCTCAATGTAAATAGTGAGCTTGGCAAAATGACACGTTTTGTCATTACCCTGCCAAACGCTTAAATTAAGGATGATAAATACTTATGTATAAATTAATGATTGTTGATGATTCTAATATCATTCGAAACCGCATTCAGCGCGCTTATGATTCAGGCAAGTTCACTTTAGTTGCGACAGCGACCAGTGGGGTGATGGCACTAGAAAAATTCAATATTCACCGTCCTGATGTTGTGACTATGGATTTAACCATGCCACAAATGGACGGTTTAGAGTGTATCGAAAAAATTATCGCTCAAGATCCTAATGTACGTATCTTGGTAGTTTCGGCATTATCGGATAAAGCCACAGGCATTGAAGCTTTGTCGCTGGGCGCAAGTGGCTTTTTGTGTAAGCCTTTTTCTGAAGAAGAATTGGTAGAAGCTCTCGATGAGCTGATGGAAGACTGACACCCGAACCATAAGCTATAGAGGCGATTATGAAAGAACAGAAACTTCAGGTTTTTTTAGATATTATCACTGGTTATTTTCAGCAGTTTGGTGGCGAAGAACTGTTGGTAGACACCCCATACCTGCTAGAAAATGAGCAGCCAAAAGTCCATGACTATACAGGACTAATCGGTATTTCAGGCGTGCAAAAGGGTGTGGTTTACTTTTCATCTACCACGAAATTACTAGACCGCATTTTAGACAGCATGGGTGAGTCAGACAAAAGTGAAAGTAATTTGGTAGATTTGGCAGGTGAAGTAGCCAATACCATTGCGGGTAATGCGCGTACGGAGTTTGGTTCGACATTCCATATCTCTGTACCGTTTGTATTTAAAGGTTCACCACAGAGCATCATTCTGCCCAAAAATGAACGCTCATTTATCATTCCTGTGACTTGGAAGTCTGAAGTTGGGGAAATTGTGGTGTGTTTGCAAGACTAAATGACGCGTGTGTTGCGTCGGGACGATAAGATATTATGGTTAAAGTAGAAAAGTTAGGGGTTTTTTTAAGCTCAATCAGTGCTTTTTTTTCGCAGATTGACGACAGCCCCGTTGCACTCGATACGCCCTATCTCAACAGCAATAAATCTGCTGTTGGTTATGATTATAGCGGTGTCATTCGTATCTCAGGACCGCTTGAAGGTTGTGTGTATGTGAGTGCGCCCAGTATCATGCTGCGTGAGATTATCAATGTCATGCAAGAGCCTGACTCTTCTTTGACAATGATGAAAGACTTACTCGGTGAGATGGCTAATACTATCTCAGGTAATGCGCGTACTGAATTTGGCCCTGATTTTGTTATTTCACCACCCAGTATCGTCGATGGTGCGCCAGTGGTTCATCTGAACAAAGAGAACAACGGTTATATCACGCCCTTTAGCTGGCGTGGCCACAGTGCCGTCATTGGTATTTGTATCAACTAGTCCTGTTTTATTTTAAAAAGCAGTAATAGCAAATAAAAAACAGCGTCTCGGCGCTGTTTTTTTATGCTCAGATCAAGTGTAAAAGAGCTAGAGGTTAAGAGCGATAATGTGATAAAATACGCCGCAACTTTGCATGCTTGTTCCCATCTTTCAGTCTTGTACTGCTCGATAAGATAAGTATCAAAGTATTCTTTATTTTTAATCAACCAATGACACACACATCACGGCAAAAAACTGCTGGGTGTCTGCTGATTTGATTAATTTGCCCCTTGATGGCGCAGATGCGTATCAGCAGATAGGCTGTTTTTGTGGTGTGGAGGCATAACCCAACACAAAGGACATATTCCATGGCGAATCAAAACCCAACTCAAGTATCTATGCGCGACCTACTACAAGCAGGCGCTCACTTTGGTCACCAAACACGTTTTTGGAACCCAAAAATGGGCCCATACATCTTTGGTGCGCGTAACAAGATCCATATCATCAACCTAGAGCACACCGTTAAAGCCTTCAATGAAGCGCTAAACTACGTAAATAACCTAGCCAGCAAGAAAAACAAAATCTTGTTCGTTGGTACTAAGCGCGCAGCAAGCGGCATCATCCGTGAGCAAGCAGCACGTGCTGGTATGCCATACGTTGACCATCGCTGGTTGGGCGGTATGTTGACCAACTGGAAGACCCTACGCCAGTCAATCAACCGCCTAAAAGAGCTAGAAAAGCAAGCTGAAGACGGTACTTTTGCTAAGCTGACTAAGCGTGAAGCGCTAGAGCGTACTCGTGATATGGAAAAACTTGAGCGTTCACTAGGTGGTATCAAAGACATGGGTGGCCTACCTGACGCTATCTTCGTTGTTGACGTTGACCACGAAGCCATCGCTATCAAAGAAGCCAAAAACCTAGGTATTCCAGTTATCGGTATCGTTGATACCAACTCAAACCCAGATAACGTTGATTACATCATCCCAGCAAACGACGACGCTATCCGCGCCGTAACTTTGTACGTAACTGCTGTTGCTGATGCGATCATCGCAGGTAAAGAGTACGCACAAACTCAAGCCGCTGGCAACAACGCCGCTGCTGAGCAAGAAGAAGCTGCTGACACTACTGAAGAAGCACAAGCTGACCAGTAATCCTATCAAGGGAGACGTTTTCTGACGTCGTCACCTTAAGTCAGTCAGATACGTAATGGACAGGCATGATGTAGGCTAACTCGTCATGCCTTGTTCTTATTAGGCCGTTACAAGATTTAAGGTATCGGTCACACGTATGTCACTGACGTTTGCTACCATAACACCCAATTATTTTTTTATAACAATACTGAGGTAACTCTTATGGCACAAGTAACCGCCAAAATGGTAAAAGAATTGCGTGACCGTACTGGTCTTGGCATGATGGAATGTAAAAAAGCGTTAGAAGAGTCAAATGGTGATGTTGAAGTAGCCATCGACAACCTACGTAAATCAGGTCAAGCAAAAGCAGCCAAAAAAGCAGGTAACATCGCAGCTGACGGCGCTATCATTATCGCGCAAAATGGCAATAAAGCATTGCTACTAGAAGTAAACTGCCAAACTGACTTTGTTGCAAAAGACGACAACTTCACAGCATTTGCTGAAAAAGTGGCGAACATTGCTCTAGAAAACAACACTACTGACGTAAATGAAATTGCTCAGTTGGCATACAGCGACAGTCAAACTGTTGAAGAAGCGCGTGTATCTTTAGTACAAAAAATCGGTGAAAACATCCAAGTTCGCCGCGCTGAAACTATCGAAGGCGACAACCTAGCGTCATACCGTCATGGTATTCGTATTGGTGTTGTGGTTTCTTACGAAGGCGGCACTGAAGCAACTGGCAAAAACCTAGCAATGCACATCGCTGCATTTAACCCAGTTGCTGTAAACGATGAAGATGTGTCTGCAGACGTACTTGCACGTGAAAAAGACATCATCGAAGCCAAAGCAAAAGAATCTGGCAAGCCTGACAACATCGTTGAGAAAATGATCGAAGGTGGCTTGCGTAAGTACCTAGACGAAGTGACTTTACTGCGTCAGCCATACGTCATGGACAACGAAAAGAAAGTTGGCGATGTACTAAAAGCTGAAGGCGTAAAAGTTCTTGGCTTTAAACGTCTAGAAGTTGGTGAAGGCATCGAGAAGAAGCAAGAAGATTTCGCTGCTGAAGTTGCTGCTGCCCAAGCATCAGCTGCTAAATAAGCGTGATACTGCTTAAACAAAACATTGCTTAAGCAAAAACCCGCCATAATTTATGGCGGGTTTTTTTATGGTTGGTATTTAGCGTTGGTCTAAAGCCTGTTACTGATTGGGTATATTCTTACAACCTTAACGCAAAGCAGCATACGCTTGATTGGCGTTGGCATTCACATTGGCATAACCAATACTGGCGCTATTGCTGCTCGTGCCATAGCTGACATTGCGCATAGAGCCATTTACCGTACTGTTATTACTGGCATTCATTGTACCGCCATACAGCCCTGCATCATTTTTATACAGCGTATGATAGCGGCTCATCACGTTTTTGACATAGTTGCGCGTCTCAGTAAAGGGTGGTATACCGCCGTACTTATCGACATTGCCTTCGCCAGCATTATAACCTGCTACTGCATGTTCAACATTGCCATTAAAGCGGCGCATCAGCCATGCGATATACTTGGCCGAGCCCTCGATATTTTCCGCAGGATTCCATGGATTGTTGACTGAAAAGCGCCGAGCAGTGGCTGGCATCAGCTGCATTAACCCTTGTGCGCCCACAGGGGAGCGGGCGCTGGGATTAAATGCTGATTCGGTATGCATCATCGCTTTCATGAGTGCAGGGTCAACGCCATGACGCGCTGCAGATGCGCGAATATAGCTGTCATAGGCATTGCGGTTGCCACTGCTGCTCGCGGCTGCATTACCGTAGCTGTTACTGCCATAATTATTGCTATAGCTACCAGCGCTGCTGTTGCCTTTATAATAGGTGGTTTTGACGTGCTTGGTATATTTTTGAAAATTCTGACCGCTTGGCTTGACATTGGTCAATAGCGCTTGCCCATTTTTATCCTTATAAATCGACATTTTGACACCGCTATTGGCATGAGCGGTAAGAGTAAAAGCGCTTAAGATAAATAGAGTAGACAGCGAAAGGACGGAAACACGAGGTAGAGCAGCATTTATCATAGTGGTACCACTTGTGGTCATACGGTCGCAGATGACACAGACGAGTTACAGCCTATGGGCAGCGGTAATGATTGGCTGTGTTAATCGATAAGTTAACGATCAACAAAGTTACCCAGCAGGCAGCGAAAGTGTGTGCAATAGATACAAAATATAATAATTACTTACTATAGCATAAAAAATATGACCGCTACATGATATTGCGCATAAAGCAGATACAACGCGAAAATATTTTGTAAACCTGTAAATTTTATTACAATATCAAAAGGTTAGGTTTTTAAGCGGTCAATAAATGATAAGAGAGATGACTGCTATTTAAGAGTTTGCGTCTTTAAGCTTATAAAAATGGGCAGACATTTTGTTTAATAAAATTTCTCTGATGATGCTAAAAATTTATCTATTTTTAAAGAATCCACTAAGGCGCAGGTAACGCCAGCATACTCATAAATATGGGTAGCCAAATGGCAGTCAATAGGCCATTGACCGCCAGTCCAAATGCAGCATAACGGCCAGCGGCGGTACTGATTTGCCATGCTTCAACGGTACCAAAAGCATGTGCTGCTAAGCCTAGCGCTAAACCTTTGGCGCGGTCGTCGTCAATATTGGCAAATAAGAACTTACTGAGCATGCCGCCAAGCAACCCTGAAACAATAATAATTAAGTTTGCTAGTGCTAAGGGCGCGTGTATCAGACTTGCGACACTCAGACCAATAGGTGTCGTTACAGAACGAGTAGCAAACGCTAAGATAGTATCTAGCGGTAGCGTAAACAGATATGCCAAGCCCATAGGCAGTAATGCGCCAGCAGCACTTGCTGTAGCGACAATCATACACAGGCGCTTTACAGGCAAGCCCTTAAAGTTCATTGCGGCAAGCGGTACAGCAAGCAGCACCGTCACATAGCCCAGTAGACGGTCAAAAATAGGCTTTGCTGCGGTATAGTATTCCTGATAATCCCATTTAACCAACCATAGCAATAACAATACCAAAGCAAGGGCAGTAATGACGGTAGGAAACACAGGGAACCTGCGCGATATCATACGTGAGCCAATGTGCGCAGCTAAGGTCAATACAAAAGCAGCGATTACAGCCATTATCATTAGGATTGTCCTTGTTTTGTAGTCGTGGACTGCGCGCTTGGGGTATCTTTTAAGGCGCGCTTTGCTAAATGCACCAAGCCCCAAAGTGGAATAAGGGTGCTGATGACAATGGTCGCAAGCACGCCCCACAGCTCATCTCCCATCGCAAATAAAATAAGACCTGCGCCTGCGGAGATAGGCAAGAAAGCAAAACCACTGTCCACAAGTAGTGTGTTGCTCGCACTGGTCAACCAACTGGGCAAACCGCGCCACACACGCCAAAATATCAATAGGATAAACATCACAACCAGACCGACGATATTGGCGGCTTTATCCATGCCCAGCGCTGCACAGACCAGTACTGCCAATTCGCGCACGATAATGACCATGGCAAGTGTTATAACAATACCCATCCAGCGCGGTAGGGTAGAAGTAGCGGGCGAGCGCATAAACAGTCCTTGCGGATAAGAAAGAGGAGCAAATATACCTGCGGATGCATTAGGACATAAAAGCGCGCACAGGAATAGTCATAAAAAGGTATGCAAGATTATAACGCTGTGTATACCAATCATAAACCCCAGTTGAACAATCAGCGGTGGTGATGTGATTTTTGTCATGGCAGCAATCTAAGGTAACTGAATGTTTTTATTGATATTATTAAACAATCAATGCCTATGGTAATTTTTTAAAAAATAGCACGTATAAAAAAACGCGCCTCTTATGACAAGCGGCGCGTTTTAGTAACGCTCATTGATACGTTAACGGACATTAAAGATTAAGAATCTAGCGATGCCTCGTCAAAGGTATCATCGTCCATAGGCGCATCATATGCATCAGTGACGTCGGCGCTTTTGTTTTGCTCAAATTCTTCTAGCTTTGGCATCAGTAGCGTGGCTTGCGCAGGTGGCAACACGTCACTTGGTGACAGACGTGCTTGCCCAAGCAGCTGCTTGAGTTTGTCACTTTGTAGACGCACGGTCAGACGCTCATGCCCTGTGTCGTCAAAGCTTTCTTCTTCGATGACGTTTAGCTCATACAGCGCATTTTTAAGCTGCCCTGCATCGTATGGCAAAGTCAGCTCAAAAGTCGTCAGCGTCCCTGTGAGGAGCTGCTGCACCGCAAGCGATAAGCCTTCGATACCGAGGTTTTCACGCGATGAGATATACACACGATTGGGCGTATCTTTGTCCGCATAGCCCACATGCGGCGGCTCGCCTGTCACATCGATTTTGTTGTACACGTTTAATACAGGTACGTCGTTATTAATCTCTGCCAGTACTGCCTTAACCGCGTTGATTTGCTCATGCATGTCTTCACTTGAGGCGTCGATGACGTGGAGTAGCAAGTCCGCCTCTAGCGTTTCTTCTAGCGTCGCATGGAACGACTCGACCAATTCGTGCGGCAAATGACGCACAAAACCAACGGTATCTACGAGTACCACACGGCCAACGCCTTGCCAATCCAAACGGCGCAAAGTTGGGTCTAGAGTCGCGAACAGTTGGTCAGCGGCATAGATGTTTTCATCGACCAAACGGTTAAACAAGGTTGATTTGCCCGCATTGGTATAGCCCACTAAAGAAATGGTCGGCACGTCTGACTTTTGGCGTTTCGCACGACCTTGTGCGCGGGTTTGCTTGACCTTATCGAGCTTGGTTTTGAGCTGATTGACCCGCGTTTGTAGCAAGCGGCGGTCGGTCTCAAGCTGCGTCTCACCAGGACCACGCAGACCGATACCGCCTTTTTGGCGCTCCAAATGCGTCCAACCGCGTACCAGACGCGTGGATAGGTGATTGAGCTGCGCCAGCTCGACCTGAAGCTTACCTTCGTAGGTACGCGCACGCTGGGCAAAAATATCCAAAATTAAGCCCGTACGGTCAAGCACGCGGCATTTGGCAATCGATTCGATATTACGCTCTTGCGAAGGGGACAAGCTGTGGTTAAAAATCACAATATCCGCGTTGTGCAAGCGCACCAGCTCGGCGATTTCTTCTGCCTTGCCTGAGCCGACAAAGTATTTGGCATCAGGCTTGAGACGTGAGCCTGTGACCAGTGCCAAACGTTGCGCACCTGCTGAATCGACCAGCAACTCAAACTCGCCCAAGTCGTCTGGGTCTTGCAACTGGCGAATATCCAAATGTACCAAAATGGCACGTTCGCCGCCTTCATATCTGTCAAAATATTCCAAAAATAGTCACCTATGTCATGTTATTAAAAAATGAGAATGTAAAAATCGTTGATGGAAGCAGAGGGGTATAAAAATCATAATAATATTAGGGCGTGTTGACCATTCGACCATGGCACTGACAGCGACTATTTTTTAGGCGATTCGAGGTTAAAAATAATAAGTTTAGTCATTCTAAGCGTTTATTTTTAACGATGAAGCGGCAACAAAGAGTCCTGTCCCTGCGGGCTGATGCTAAAATTGCCCCATACTGCGTTACAAATCTCGCTAAGGCATCTGCATTATCGTCGCTTTGTGCCTTGTCTGGAACAATTTTAGCAATCAGCAGTGCCTATTTGCGAATGTTCAACACGCCCTAGCCTTTATGTCGCTCTCATGCATCAATAACCGCGCGTAAGGTTTAATCAATCGCACCATTACGGTCAAAGGTTGGCAGCGTTAGGCCTGCAGGCTTATGCATCCAAATGTACACGGCTTTGCCTGCAAGGTTTTCATCAGGGACAAAACCCCAAAAGCGACTGTCCGCACTGCGGTCACGGTTGTCACCCATCATAAAGTAATGCCCTTCAGGCACAGTAACTTGCCACTGCTTGCCTTCTGAGCTGACCACATCAGGTGACTGCGACTGTAAAAATGGCCCATATTGCGAGCTGTTCATACCTGTAATATAGCGTACCAAGTGCTGATGTTCACCTTGAGTTTCTTGCAGATATTGAGCACCCATCTCTTCAGATTCGCCCATCTCTTTGGCTTGCTTGGCATCTAGCATTTGACCTGGAGCGACCTCACCTGCGCCATACAGCTGCGCGGTCAGCTCAGGATTGGCATCAAAGTCCGCCACTTTAGTAGGGACAGGCTCGCCATTGATAGAAATCTGACCATTATCAAAACTGACCGTATCGCCCGGCAAACCAATCAAGCGCTTGATGTAATAGATGTTGGGGTTTTCAGGATAGCGAAAGACCACCACATCGCCGCGCTCAGGGCTGCCAGTATCTAATATCTTATTATAAGTCAATGGCAGACGCACGCCATAGGCGTATTTGTTCACGGCAATAAAGTCACCCGTGTATAGCGTCGGTACCATCGATGAGGATGGAATATTAAACGGCTCAAGTAAAAATGAGCGCACCACAAGCACCACAGCAAGGACAGGGAAAAAGTCATAAGCCCAGCGGACAAAGACATTTTCTTGACCCCGTCCGCGTGTCTTACGCTGCTTGAGCGCAAATTTTTCCACCAGCCAAATGACGCCCAATACCAAGGTTAAGGGCACCAAAATCAAGTTAAAATCAAAATCCATACTCAGCTACCTATCTGCGCATATCGCACTGCGGCTTGTTTGCAAATGAGAAAATCAGCTATCCACCTTGAGTACCGCAAGGAAGGCCTCTTGTGGAATCTCCACGCTGCCCACTTGCTTCATGCGCTTTTTACCTTCTTTTTGCTTAGACAGTAGCTTTTTCTTACGTGACACGTCACCACCATAACATTTTGCCAAGACGTCTTTACGCATGGCTTTAACGGTACTGCGGCCAATGATTTGACTGCCAATCGCCGCTTGAATCGCCACATCAAACATCTGACGCGGAATCAGCTCTTTCATCTTAGTAACCAGCTGATTGCCACGATAGCGCGCTTGCTCTTGGTGACAAATCATCGCTAAGGCATCGACTTTTTCGCCATTAATCAGCACGTCTACTTTGACGAGCTTATCGTCTTGATAGCGCTCAAAGTTATAATCCAATGATGCAAAACCGCGTGATACTGATTTCAAGCGGTCAAAGAAATCCATGACGACCTCGCCCATCGGGATATCAAAAATCAGCTGTACTTGTTTGCCCATAAAACGCATGTCCACTTGAACGCCGCGGCGCTCAATACACAGTGTCATGACATTGCCCAAATAATCTTGAGGCACCAGAATATGACAGCGCGCAATCGGCTCACGGAATTCTTGGATATTGTTTGGCTCAGGCAACTTTGATGGATTATCGATATAGAGGATATCGCCGTTTTTCTTTTCAATCTCGTAGATGACCGATGGCGCGGTGGTGATTAAGTCCAAGTCATATTCGCGCTCTAGACGCTCTTGGATAATCTCCATGTGCAGCATACCAAGGAAGCCACAGCGGAAACCGAAGCCTAGGGCATCTGAGGTGTCTGGCTCAAAGAACAGCGCCGCATCGTTGATTTGTAGCTTTTGCAGGGCTTCACGGAACTTTTCAAAGTCGCTTGAATCTACAGGGAACATGCCCGCATACACCTGCGGCGTGACTTGTTTAAAGCCTGGAATACGCTCAACATCTGGGGTCTTGGCATGGGTGATGGTATCACCGACTGGCGCGCCAGCAATGTCTTTAATACCCGCAATAATAAAGCCCACTTCGCCTGCTTCAAGGACGCCTGTATCTAGCGGCTTTGGGGTAAACACACCGATAGCGCTAACAGGATGTGCCTCTTTGGTGGATTTGATATAAATCTTGTCGCCTTGCTTGACCGTACCTTCACGCACGCGCACCAGCGAGACCACACCCAAATAGTTGTCAAACCATGAGTCGATAATCAAGGCCTGTAACGGTGCATCACGATCCCCTACTGGCGCAGGGATATAGTCGACGAGCGCTTCGAGCAAATGATCGACGCCCAACCCTGACTTGGCCGATACACGTGGGGCGTCAACGGCTTCAATACCGATGATGTCTTCAATCTCTTGAATCACACGCTCAGGCTCAACTTGTGGCAAATCGATTTTGTTAAGCACCGCCATGACTTCAAGACCTTGGTCAACAGCGGTATAGCAGTTGGCCACCGACTGTGCCTCGACGCCTTGCGCCGCATCGACGACCAAAAGCGCGCCTTCACAGGCAGCCAGTGAGCGCGAGACCTCATAAGAGAAATCCACGTGACCTGGGGTGTCAATGAAGTTAAGCTGATAGCGCTCACCATTAGGGTGGTCGTAATACAGCGTCACCGACTGTGCCTTGATGGTGATACCACGCTCGCGCTCGATATCCATCGAATCAAGTACCTGCGCTTGCATCTCGCGGTCTTGCAGCGCACCACACATCTGAATAAAACGGTCAGCCAAGGTCGACTTGCCGTGGTCAATATGAGCAATGATAGAAAAGTTACGAATATTAGCTAGTGCAGTCACAAAGCGCCTACGAAATCATGGTGATTAAAAAATCATCGTGGAAAATAATAAAATATGGGTCGTGTCGTACGAAGAAAATGCCTGTTTGGCACTTGGCTGCCAGCCAAAGACCGTGCGTCTGTTGTGCGCTGGCAGTGATATACACGTGACCGTATTCTACCAGCTTTCGGCTATAAAGTAAGGCGATTTTATTTTAGCTGTGTATCTACATGCTATAGATAAGACAAACGGCGGCGCGCGCCAAGCAAAAACAAACAGGCAAAAAAAAACCAATCACAGCGGATTGGTTCTTTTCGCACGTAACGTGCAGTATATGGTGGCGATGGAGAGACTTGAACTCTCGACCTCACGATTATGAGTCGTGCGCTCTAACCAGCTGAGCTACATCGCCATTTGAGGCTCAGTATTATGCCCAAGCAGTGACCTATCGTCAACCCCCGAGCCATACTTTTTTTAACCTTTTTGCGCTTTTTTTGGCTTTTTTTAAAAAACTGTCATCTGTAGTATAGGGTCACGCCCTAAAAACCACTGAACAGCAAAAAAAATCTTGGTAAACCGATAAGCCGGGTTCTGTCGTGGACAATCATTCATCTAGGCGTATCGTTGCCAATACGCTCAAGCAACCTACCCGCATCGAACGCGGGCCGCGCCATGCCGATGCCTATTTGGTCTTGCTACGCGTGGAGTTTACCCTGCCGTGAACTGTTACCAGCCACGCGGTGCGCTCTTACCGCACCCTTTCACCCTTACCGATGATGCCAAAAGGCAATCATAGGCGGTCTGCTCTCTGCTGCACTGGTCGTCGGGTTGCCCCGCCCAGCCGTTAGCTGGCACGCTGCCCTATGTAGCCCGGACTTTCCTCCCCCACCTGTATGTTGCCAGCAGGTAGCGGCGATTGCCTAGTCTACCAAGCGCGCTAGTATAGCAAACCGTATCGGCTGTGTGAACTGTCTTTTTTGGCTTATTTGTCCTCCCAGTCGGCTGTCAGCGTCGCCACAAAATCTGTGGGCAAATCGGGCAACATCGCATCAGCCGATTGCAAACTGTTGGGAACGGGCGGCCTGATAGCCATACCCAACCAATAGGTCTCAGGATAATGTTTGCGGATATAGTTACGCATATAATGAATGCTGCTATTGGCAATTTGCTTATCGTCATCGTGAATGTGATTATAAATCACGCTATGCACGGTCAAACCGCGCTGGCGGATGGCTTCAAGGCTGAGCAATGTGTGATTAATACTGCCAAGCCGTCCCGTCGTCACCAGTACAATCGGGTAGCCTTGCTCAGCGATGTAATCTAAGCTCAGCAATTCATTGGTCACTGGCACCAACAAGCCACCTGCCCCTTCGAGCAGCACCATATCAAATTCAGACAACAAATCGCGGGTCGCGTCTGTCACCACCTTCAAATCTGGCGTTTGTCCTGAGAGCGCGGCTGCCAAATGTGGTGACGCAGGCTTGATATAGCGATACGGACAGGTGGTGTGGTTTAAATCGCACAGCTGGAGCGGCATGCCCATCAGCTCGCGATGGATAATAATGTCATCCGAGATGGCGTGTTGCGGCACGCCTGTCTGTATAAGCTTTTGGGTAATGACCTTGACGCCTTGATTTTGCAAGGCGCGCGCGAGCATCCCTGTGACGTAGGTTTTACCGATTTCGGTATCAATGCCTGAAACGAATAAAACGCGCATAAACTTCCTTAGGTCAAATTAATAGGGCAATAAGAGTAACGATAATAAGTGGTGGTCAGAATAAGGCAGTACAAACGCGGTCAAACCTGCCGCTGTCTGTCGTTTGGTATCAAACCTTTGTTATCAAAAAGGTCTGTATAGTCAAAAAGGTCTATATAGAAAGTCATGCCGCAGCAGACAAATAGCGACGCACCACGGACAAGAGCGCCGTGCATAACGTTGTCAGCTCATCGTCACTAATGATGTAAGGTGGCATGATGTACACAAGCCGTCCAAAGGGACGTACCCAAATACCCGCCTCAAGCAGCAAGGTCTGAAACGTCGGCATATCAACCGCGTCTATCAATTCAATCACGGCGACCGCGCCCAAGCAGCGCACTTCTTTTACGCCTACCAAGTCTTGAGCAGGCGCAAGCATATCAGTCATTAACTGCTGCATGTGGGCGGTGCGGGCTTCAATGTCGTATGAGACAATCAAGTCCACTGACGCACACGCCACCGCGCACGCCAAGGGATTGCCCATAAAGGTCGGACCATGCATCAACGCAGGATAGTCGCTTTGACCAATCGTATCCGCCACGTGCCGCGTGCATAGGGTCGCAGCAAAGCTCATATAGCCGCCCGTCAGCGCTTTGCCAATGGTCATAATGTCAGGACAGATATCGGCATGCTCACAGGCAAACAGCTTGCCACTACGCCCAAAGCCTGTGGCAATCTCATCAGCAATCAGGAGCACGCCGTAGTCATCACACAGTTGGCGCACAAGCTGTAAATACTCAGGGCTATAAAAGCGCATCCCGCCAGCGCCCTGAATAATCGGCTCAATAATAAACGCCGCCAACTCCTTACCTTGCGCGGCAAAAAACGCCGTGACCTGCTCACGCTCCGCCGTCTTTAAAGGGCGCGAAAACCCCAGCGGTGGCGCGTCAATAAAGTGCTGCATCGGCAACTGACGACCATATAAGCTGTGCATGCCCGTCACAGGGTCGCACACACTCATCGCGTGCCACGTATCGCCATAATAGCCTGAGCGCGTGGAGGCAAATTGTTTTTTGTGCTCGTAACCCGCGGCAATTTGATATTGCAATGCCATTTTCAGCGCTACCTCGACAGCGATGCTGCCACTGTCAGCATAAAAAATCGCTTCAAGCCCAGCGGGAACAATGTCCAGTAACTTTTTGCCCAAATCAATCGCAGGTTGATGCGTGAGTCCGCCAAACATCACATGCGCCATCTTATCGAGCTGGGCACGTATCGCAGCATTAAGGGCAGGATGATTATAGCCATGCACGCTCGCCCACCACGACGACATACCATCAATCAGGAGCGTGCCATTTTGGGTAAAAATATACACCCCTTCGGCGCGGTCAATAACCAAATTGGGATACGTCGGCGGCAAACTGGCATACGGATGCCATAAATGCTGTTGGTCAAAATCGCTGGTATTGCTGGGGTGCTCAGAGGGGAGTAAAGACATATGGTTTATATCAGGCGCGCTTGTTTTTGCTACAGACAAATAACAGGCAACGCTTTATAAAGGATAAAGAAGAAAAGCAGACGACGGTATTATCAACAACTCGCTCTTTTAGCGACTTAATAAAGAACGTTTAAAAACGCCCTACTGCCCCGTCAAACGCTTGTATTTTGCCAATAAATCGCTTTCGCTCTCAACGTGGTTGGGGTCTTTGGGGATACAATCGACAGGACAAATCACCACGCATTGCGGCTCATCAAAATGCCCGACGCATTCGGTGCACAAATCAGGATTGATGACATAAATGTCTTCGCCTTCTGAAATGGCTTCGTTGGGGCACGCAGGCTCACAGACATCACAGTTGATGCATTCATCAGTAATCAATAATGCCATGACAGCTCCTTAGAATAACAGGCTAACCCAGCTTTTGGGTAAAAGCACGCGACACACACGGCGGTACAAACTTATTCACATCACCGCCCAATTTGGCAATTTCGCGAATCATGGTCGAGGAGATAAACGAATAATTTTGCGACGGCGTCAAAAATACTGCTTCAAAGTTGTCGTCCAGCTCGCGATTCATGTTGGCAAGTTGAAACTCATATTCAAAATCAGACATCGCTCGTAGACCGCGCAGCACCGCCGTGGCATTTTTTTCGCGCATAAAATCAACGAGCAAGCCATCAAAACCGACAACGGAAACTTGCGGTAAGTGCGCAAATACGGTCTCAACCAGTGCCACACGTTCTTCAAAATCAAACAATGGCTTTTTGTGATGACCAAGCGCGACCGCAATCACCACCTCATCGAACAGCTTGACAGCGCGCGTGACCAAGTCCACATGACCATTGGTAATGGGGTCAAAGGTGCCAGGATACAAAACTTTGGTGTGCTGAGGGGTCGGTGTGGTCATAGGCGGCTATCGGTCGGTGGCTGGAGAATGCAAAATAGTACCGTGTATGCTAGCAAATTTTAGGCACTTTTAATACTCATGCGCTACATTTGTGCCCCTTATCGTCATACACAACGGGCGCAGGCTTTGTTACAATGCGGGTTCGACTTATTCACGTCTGTCCCTTGGCTTATAAAGGGTGTGCGTGAACTAAGGATAAGCAATAATGAGGACACCATGTCAAAAAAAGCCAAAAAACCAGACAATCAAATCTGCGCCAATAAAAAGGCGCGGCACGAATACTTTATTGAAGAGACCTTTGAAGCGGGTATTTCCTTGCAAGGCTGGGAAGTCAAAGCCATCCGCGCAGGCAAAATGAGCATCACCGAAGCCTACATCATCTTGCGTGATGGCGAGGCGTTTTTGTTCGGCTCGCACATTCAGCCGCTACTCTCAAGCTCGACGCACATCAGCCCTGATAACATTCGCACGCGCAAACTGCTGCTTAACCGCCGCGAGATTGACACCTTATACGGTGCGGTCAACCAAAAAGGCTATGCCTGCGTGCCGCTGTCATGCTACTGGAAGCGCTCATTGGTCAAATGCCAAATCGCGCTTGCCAAAGGTAAAAAACTGCACGACAAACGCAAAACCACCAAAGACCGTGACTGGGAACGTGACAAAGAGCGCGGCTTTAAGCAGCATATGGATTAATCGGGTACTCGTGCTACCCGCCTTATCCAAAAGCCAAACGGTAATGCGTTTGGCTTTTTTATTTGTTAAAAGTCTGCCTTACTTTTCATGAAATAAAACACTGGCGCAAATGAACACAAACCCGCTAATATACCAACGAAAGTTTGTCTTTTATTGCTCTCTTTGATTATGAATGGAAATCGTTATGTCTCAATTCTTCAAGCGCCCAACCTACAAGACCCTACTCGCTACAGGCACAATAGCAGCCATGCTTGCCAGCTCGGGCTGTGCTACCAGCAGCGTGCTCAATGATGGCTCATCATACAGTTCAACGGAAAAAGTCACGCTGTCTACCGACCAAATCGTCGCCTTTGGTAAACCTGCTGAAGCACTTCCGCGCACACCCAACGCATCGATGGTCATCATCGGTGAGAAGAAAAGCTATGTGCTGACCGAAGGCGGTAACGAAATGATTAACCTGCTGAGCAACCTTGACCCCAGATACATCACGGTCAAAAACGCCATGGAATTTGAAGTGCCCAACAATGATGGCTACTTTACAGGCATGATGAGTTTTTCTTATGCCAAGCTCAAAGAAGAGTTTAATAAGCGCGATTATCAATACTTTTTACAACATGGCGGCGAAGACTGCACCAGCAGCAGCGATACCCGTATTAATGCGCAGCGTTTTTGTTTTCATGTGCCTGTACGCGGCGCCATCTACCCTGCGGTCAGTAACCTAAACGTCATCCGTGCCAATTACCGCCCGCTCAGCAAACCTTACTCCGTATCGTTTTATAACTACCAAAAAACAACCAACAATCGCGGCAAGAACGCCGCAGACAAGCTAATTTTATTGCCTTTTGCGTTGGCCTTTGATGTGGTCACCCTGCCGCTACAAATTCTTGAAAAAGCCGCAGATTAAGACGTCTTTGTTAGCCAAAAGTGACAAACACAAAAAAAGCCGTCCCCACGTTATTACGTGAGGACGGCTCTTTTCATATACATCACTAAAGTTTAAACAGGCAATGCCTTTTTGGCATCGCGCGGACGACGTAGCTGCCGCGCCCCGTGCACGAGCAAACACACAATCCCAAGCCAAATCAAGCCATAGCTATAAAGCATTGCCGTTTCTAGCGGATTGCCGAGCACCGTCACCGCAAGTACAAACAAAATCGCGGGCTCCACATAACTGAGCATGCCATACATGTTTAAAGGCAACAGCTGGCTGGCATCAATGTTGGTCTTCATCGCCAAGACACTAATCACACCAAGCCCCGCAAGCAGCAGAATCGTTAGCCCTGAGCCGCCAACAACCGCAAGACTGCTGCTGTCAATCCACCACAAATACGCAAGGATAAATGGCAAGGCAACAGTCAAATCAAACAGCAACCCCGTCACTGCGCTGATGCCCTGCACGCGGCGCACGACAAAATATATCGGATAAGTGCTACACACCCACAAGGTCGCCCAAGACACGCTGTGCGTGCGCCAAATCTCTGCGCTCACGCCCAAAACCGCTAAACCAACCGCGAGCCACTGCAACGGGCTTAAACGCTCCTTAAACACCACGCAGCCTGAAAGCACCATCGTCAATGGCAATAAAAAGTAACCCATCGCGGTTTGGATACTCTGACCATTGACAGGCGCCCACATAAACAGCCAAAACTGACTCAGAAAAATCGGCGTGGGCAGCAGCAATAAAGCCCAAGCGCGCCATGTACGCAAACCGCGCACAATCGCCACATGCTCGCCCAAACGACCACTGACCATGAGTACCAAAACCAGCGCCGTCCACATTGCAACGATACGCCATAAAAACACCTGCGTGCCTGATAACGGCGCTAAAAAATTGCTGTATAAATACAGCACGCCAAACAGCACGCTAGAAAACAGCAGCAGCGCGATACCTGACATCATCACGCGCTCGCTTGCTGAACGGCTGTGCCAATAAGTGCCCAAGCCAAAAGTTGGAAATCTTGATTTTGAAGTCAAAGTAGATAGCATCGCAGACCCCATATGTCATTATTGTGATAAGAGTTGATATGCGGCACAGTGTAACGACTATCGGTGATAACGCTTCTCTAATTTTACATTTTTATGGTTATATTTTTCTAATTGTCGTTAATTTAACAACTTTTTTATCATTTTAAAAAAATTCATGAAATTTCTGTTCATTTATACGTTATTTTGGGCACAATATAGACATTATTTTTTAAAATCAATGCAGTAAGATTAAATGATGTTTTTCGCAGCATCGAAAGACGCAGTCACAGCAAGCAAGAAAAATATCGTTTAATCTCGCGTGTTTATCAGGAGATGTTTTTCTGTTGGCATTTGACGGCAATTATTTTTTATAACGCAAGATAGGAGGAACCATGCAGCACGAGCTCGACGCCATCGACAAGGCCATTTTGAACTTATTACAAGACGATGCGACCTTGCCTCTAAAACGCGTCGCCGAGGCGGTGCATGTGTCTACCGCGACCGCGCAACGCCGTATCCAAGCGCTGACCGACACGGGCGTGATTACCAAACAAGTCGCTATCGTCAATCCCAACAAGGTCGGCTATGGTCTGACCGCTGTGGTGATGATAGAGATGCAGCGCTCTAGTCGCGTGATGCAGCAGCGTTTTGAACGCTTGATGACGCGCCAGCCTGAGGTGATGAGCTGCTATGAAATTTCAGGCGATGTGGATTTTTTATTGGTGGTCAATGCCAAAAATATGAGCGACTATCACCGCTTTACCCGCAGCGTGCTGACCGATGAAAACAACGTGCGCCACTTTAAAAGTCAGTTTGTGATGAACTTTACCAAAAGTGGAACCAAGATTGCGCTGGATTAAAAGCCGTGCTGGATTAACAGTAAAGCAGCGCGCTATTTATCGACATTTTTTCTTAGACTATCAATAACTTATCCGTTGATAATTTCGCAGTTATTTGGGCAGTTTTACACAACCTGAGCGTGATTCATGATAAGATGAGCCGTTTTTTTAAACGGTGCGCCGTCATCGTTTTACGCCACTTCAGCCAATCAGCCAAAGGGTCGCCCATGTCTGCCGATACCATCGCCCGCACCGCCTTTAAACAAGGCACCAAGCCACTTTATGACTACGACAAACATTGGGCAAGCTGCTACGAGCCTGCGCCCTATCTGCCGATGAGCCGTGCGGAGATGGACGCGCTCGGCTGGGACGCGTGCGATGTGATTATCGTGACGGGTGATGCCTATGTCGACCATCCAAGCTTTGGCATGGCGATTATCGGGCGTTTGCTTGAGGCGCAGGGCTTTCGCGTGGGCATCATCGCGCAGCCTGATTGGACGAGCAAAGACGCGTTTATGGAACTGGGCAAGCCTGTATACGCGTATGGCGTGACGGCGGGCAACATG
Organism: Psychrobacter sp. bablab_jr014; assembly: GCF_016464015.1. Taxonomy (GTDB): domain Bacteria; phylum Pseudomonadota; class Gammaproteobacteria; order Pseudomonadales; family Moraxellaceae; genus Psychrobacter. Next base: position 84,219 of record NZ_JACDXT010000012.1, on the reverse strand, counting down.
GACAGCATGATTAACCGCTATACCGCCGACCGCAAAATCCGCAGCGACGACGCCTACTCGCCTGGTAATGTGGCGAACAAGCGCCCTGACCGCGCTGCCATCGTCTACAGCCAGCGCTGCCGCGAAGCCTACCCCGATGTGCCGATTATTCTAGGCGGTATCGAGGGCAGCTTGCGCCGTATCGCGCATTACGACTACTGGTCGGACAAGGTGCGCCGCAGTGTGCTGTTGGATTCGCGCGCCGATGTCTTATTGTATGGCAATGCCGAACGCGCCATCGTCGATGTGGTGCATGGACTGTCAAAGGGCTATAGCTTTGAGCAAATGAGCAAACTGCGCGGTGCAGCCTACTTACTGACGCCTTCACGCCGTCACTGGCAAGCAGACATGACCGAAATCGCCAGTAATGACGTTGATACCGTCGGGCGCGTCGACCCGATTATCAACCCATATGTCATGACCGAAGACGTCGACAGCTGCAAGATTGAACAAGAAAAGCCGAGCGACTCACCTGTCGGTCAAGCCATGCCGTCATCAATGGCCTCGCAGTATCAAGGCTTCGTCGCTGAGCCTGTCGCCAATAAAATCATCAACGCCGAGCAAGTCGATACCGATACCCAAGTGGTGCAGCTGCGCGGCTTTGATAACACATTAGATAGTGCGTTTAACAAGCCAAAAACCGCACGCAAGCACAAACTAAAGCTGCCGCCACGCGAGCAGACGGTGATTCGCCTGCCCGATTATGAGCACGTCAAATCTGACCCAGTCCTCTACGCGCACGCCAGCCGTATCCTACATATGGAAACCAACCCCGGTAACGCCCGCGCGCTCGTGCAGCGTCACAGCATGGGCGGCAACGCGCAGACCGCGATTGATGTCTGGCTGAACCCGCCACCTGTGCCGCTCTCGACCGAAGAGATGGATTATATCTTTGATTTGCCATACGCTCGCCTGCCGCACCCAAGCTATGGCAATGCGCGTATCCCTGCCTTTGATATGATTAAATTTTCGGTCAATATCATGCGCGGCTGTTTTGGCGGCTGTACCTTTTGCTCCATCACTGAGCACGAAGGGCGCATTATTCAAAACCGCTCAGAAGAATCTATCTTGCGCGAAGTCGAAGCCATCCGCGATACCGCGCCGAACTTTACGGGCGTCATCTCTGACCTTGGTGGTCCAACAGCGAATATGTACCGCCTAAGCTGTAAAGATGAAAGCATTGAGAAAAACTGCCGTAAGCCCTCGTGCGTGTACCCAACGGTGTGCGAAAACCTACTCACCGACCACAGCAACCTAACCCAGCTGTACCGCAAAGCGCGGGACATCAAGGGCGTAAAAAAAATCCTTATCGCCTCAGGTCTGCGCTATGACTTGGCGGTTAAAGACCCTGAATACGTCAAAGAGCTGGTCACGCACCACGTCGGCGGCTATCTAAAAATCGCGCCTGAACACTCCGAAGACAACGTATTGTCAAAAATGATGAAACCTGGCATGGGCAGTTATGACGAGTTTAAAGCCATGTTTGAGCGCTTTAGTGCCGAGGCGGGCAAAGAGCAGTACCTCATCCCTTACTTTATCGCCGCGCACCCTGGCACCACCGATGAAGACATGATGAACCTTGCGCTGTGGCTCAAACGCAATGGCTTCCGCGCGGACCAGGTACAGGCGTTTTACCCAAGTCCGATGGCAACCGCGACCACTATGTATCACACGCACAAAGACCCGCTGCACAAAATCAACCGCGAGCAAGGCGATGTGACCATCGTCAAATCGGGCAAACAACGTAAATTGCACAAGGCGTTCCTACGTTATCACGACCCCAAAAACTGGGCGCTACTGCGTGATGCGCTAAAAGCCATGGGGCGCAGTGACTTGATTGGCAAGAGCCGCGCTTGTCTTATTCCGCCGTTTAACGCAAGCCTTGAGGGTCGTGACGCAGGGCAAGACAGCTATCAATCGGCGCGTAAAAAGAACAGCCGTCTGGGTAACGACTCGGTGAAACGCCGCGGCAAGCAAGACGGTAATGGCAGCCAAACCAACAAGCAAAAAGCTTCAGGCAAGCCGCCTGCGCGTAAACGCGTACAAAAGGGCAACTTCCAAACCCAGCACACAGGATTGCCGCCACGCAAACAAAAATAGCGCGCCCGCAGCTACCTGCCGCGTGCGCACTTTCTATACGCACGCGGCGATTGGTCTGCTACACTAAGGCTCTGTTTTTTGACGATATATACTGATTGGAGCACCTCATGACCCTATCAAAATCACTAGCCCTTATTCCTGCCATCGCTTTGTTGAGCGCCTGTGCGACCACATTACCAAAAGCCCCTGTCAGTGACGGCGCAAGTCAAACGCCAAGTGCTGCCTATGACCGCATGGCATCACCGCGCTATCAGTGCACCGATGATGCCGTGATTACTGCCAAGCAATCAATTAATAAACAACAAGTCATGATCACCGCAACCGTGCCAAACATTGGCTGGAAGGATCAGCGTATCATCATGAATGGCAGCGTCCAAGGCGACACCGCAAGCTATATCAATGATGCGCAAGACAACATTATCTACGCTTGGCACATGAAGCCAGGTGCAGGCCTCCTCGCTATGAAATGGAACAATGGTAAGAGCTACCACATCACCTGTGAGCGCATATAAACTGCCCGCTTGCCAACACCTCTAATAAGGAAATCGTGCCCCATGCGTCTGCCTCACCTTGCCAGTATCACGGCGCTTAGCGCGCTGCTTCTCATTGCTTGCACGCCCAATAATGAAACGAGTGGCGCGGACAATGCGAGTACAGACACAGCAACTGAGGCAGCGGATACGCAAAACGCAAACAGCGCGGACGACGCACAAAGCAGTGCACAAGGCGCTATCGACTGGACAGAGCTGGACACAGGCGTTACCAAAGTCGCGCCTAGTGACTACGACTACTCCTTTGCGCCCGACAGCCAACCTGTGCGCGCCTATATGGACTACTTTGGGGTAGATACCGCCACCGCACAATACAACCTAACCGTCAGCATGGCGAGCAATGAAGCGCTGTCCAAACTGCTCGACCAGCTGGGCACCAACTATGTGTCGCACGAAATCATTGACGGTAATGACTTAAAACTGGTCGTCCACACCACCGACGCCGTCCCCGCCGCCACGTATGACTATGTGATTGCGGGCGACTTTGGCAAAGGCTTGGTGCTGCCGATTGAGATTGTCCCTGATGGGGTGAAAGACACGTCCGCCACTGATGAGATGAGTGCAGCGCACGCGGGGTCGTAACTTATCGCGTTGCGCTGTCGTCCCGCTATACGCCAAAGGCAACGCGGTATAAAGAAGGGCTTACGCTAAAATAAGACCGTCACATTTTGCGCAACCATCACCACGCCACTGACGACCATCAAGATAATGAGCAGCACTCGAAACTGTTTGACGCTCATACCTGCCAAAAAGCGCTTACCAATGATATTGCCCACCACCGCACCCAGCCCAAGCGCCAAGCCATAAATCCAAAGCTGAAGGCTAAGCACGCCAAAAAAAGCATAACTGCCAATCTGCGCAAGCCCCACAAAAAAAGAATTGGCGGTCTTAGTGGCGACGAGGTCTTCTTTTTTGAGTCCGGCATTCATATAAAAAGGGTTGAGCACAGGACCCAAACCACCGACCAGCGTACTGATAAATGCGGTGATAAAACCTAAAGACACAAAGCCCAGTTTTGGCATAGCAAACGACTTGTCTACTTTGCCAAAGCGATACTGAAAGACCGTGGATATCAAAAACACACCCACCAACAGCTGAATCCAGCCGCCCTCAAGTCGGCTAAATAACAATGCCGCTAGCCACGCGCCAATAATCGCGCTGGGGACGTAATACTTGATCAGTGACCAGTCGATATCGTGCCAAAACAGATAAAGGCGTGAGGGACGGCTAATAAAAGTCCCCAAGTTAATCACAGGCGGCGCGGCGGACGTACCAATCAGCGCCGAGGTAACAGGAATCAATAGCAATGCGCCGCCACCTCCTGAAATGGTCGAGACAACAAACGCAATCACCCCTGCCACAAACAGCCCGACCAGATGCCAAACAGGAATGGCTTGTATCATCTCAAACATCGTGACACCCCCGTATTAGCAAGAAAGAAAAAGTTTTAAGTGTTAATTTTAGTGGCTCGTAGGTAAGCGGAAAGGGTTATTTGAGAGTTCGATTTTGACATCAGTATCGCACAGCAGTTTTGCTAAGTAAGTCTGATATTGTGTTGCGGCTGGTGCGATATAAATTTTGTCCAAATTTGCTTTTACCTCTGGCTCGTACTCTACGTATAGAAACTTGCCGAAATCCATTTGTACTCTTTCGTCTTTCAATGATGTGATATACACCATACGGCATTCCTGCTCTTCTTGAAATGCTGAATGCTTGATGAGATATTTTAGAGGTAGAATTATCATGTCTAGCAAGCTGTCTATCTCATTTATATCCTCTTCACTTACATTTTTTAAGGATTTCTTGCTTGCTATAGCAGCACGATAAATCTCTTTTAGCTCTTTAAATGCTTTTTTAAACTCCTCTGTTTTCTCTGTTATATATTTTTTATACTCATTCCACTCAGCTTCAGCTTTAGCAGTACTACTTCCTTCCAAATTTTCACGACCAAACTCACGGAAAAATGTCAGGCGATTTCTTTGAGCTAAATGGATATAGTCAGAAGTAGGATCAATATACACACATCTCATCACTGATTGTTTTTCTATTCTCTTAGTTGAACTATCACCTTTTTCTTCATCTGAATCATCATTTACATTTTTTATCGTTCTATCAATAGATATATTAGTCATACTAGACTGGCTATCAGTCTCTTTAAAGAACTCCTTATTAAATACCAAACTTACGCCAGAGGCTTCTTTGTTATCTTCTTTTCCATACAGCCTAAACTGATTTAAACTGTCATGGTTGAAAGTGAAACAGCTAATAAACGCATGTAATTTTTCATCAAAATCAGGTTTGTAGAAAGAGCTTTCTTTCACATCTTCAAGATAATTTTTGAGTAATTTACCTTCGCTAGGGTCATTAACATTATTAATAGTATTTAGACGGAAAGCGCTTGCTTTGTCTTTATTTTCTTCTTTAAAAAGTAACTTGTTCGTGGTGTACGTACCTGTATAATGTGCTAATTTTCTTTCAGGAGCTTGCTCGTCTTCTGATAAAGGAAGAAAATCTAGTCTTAAAATATCTATGATTTCCTCTACCTTCCTTATCAGAGATTCGCTCAACTCTCCTATTCTTTTAGTCTCCATCTTAATTGTTAATTCACATACTCTTTCATAGCAAGTCGCTTGATATGAATATGAACCCCCAATCAAACTAAACAACTTCTTAGAATTTCTACAATCTCCATTTTCAAGACACTCTTTAGCAATTTTAAAAGCATTATTGAAAAAAACATCAAATGACCATTTACCTTCTTCTAAAACCCTTATAAACAACAGGCAATTTTCATCATAATTTTTTTTAAGAATACTCTGTGTTAAGGCTATAAAAGATATTGCTAAGTAATAATTGTTTCCATCTGCTTCTTTCACATTACGTAAATAAAATATACCATTATCAAGTTTATCATGACCAAACTCATATGGTTCCAATATATATCTGAATATATCGATTTGAGCATTTGCATAGGCTTTATTTCCATCCTTTTCACGCGTTACTTGCAGTAACTTCTCAAGTTCTTTACGCGTTGCTTCATCCAAACCATCAAATAAATTATCTTCCATAACCTACTCCCCAACCATTCCCAAAAACTCATCTTCACTCACCACTTTTACGCCCAACTTTTCGGCTTTGGTGAGTTTTGAGCCTGCTTTTTCGCCTGCCAGCAGCGCGCTGGTTTTGGCGGAGATGCTGCCTGAGACTTTTGCGCCCATCGCTTGCAGTTTGGCTTTGGCTTCGTCCCGCGGCATGGCGTGCAGTGTGCCTGTGATGACCCACGTCTGCCCATCGAGCGGCAAGCCTGCTGCCGAGACCGCCTCGACCGCGTCCCAATGCACACCCGCTGCCTGTAGCGCGCCGATCACCTCGATATTGTGCGGGGCGCGGAAAAACTCATGCACCAGCTCGGCGGTAATCGCGCCCACGTCGGGGGTCTGTAGTAGCGCCTCGATGTCTGCCTGCATCAAGGGGGCAAGCTCGCCAAATTGCTGCGCGAGGTTTTGCGCGGTGCTCTCGCCCACGCCGCGAATGCCGAGCGCGTAGATAAAGCGCGCAAGGGTGGTGTGTTTGCTCGCTTCAATAGCGGCAAGGATGTTGTTGACTGACTTTTCACCCAGCTTTTCAAAGTTAATCAAGTCATCGGTGTGCTTGTGCAGCTGATAGATATCGGCGACGGTCTTAATCAGTCCGTGCTCAAAAAAGCTGATCAGCCAGCGCTCGCCCAAGCCATCAATGTCCATGGCGCGGCGCGAGACGAAGTGAATGAGCGCCTCTTGCTGCTGCGCGGGGCAATACAGTCCGCCTGTGCAGCGGGCTAAGGCTTCGCCCTCGGGCAAGATGACGGGCGAATGACAGACAGGGCACGCGCTGGGCAAGGTGACAGGCTCGCTGTCTGCGGGGCGCTGGTCTGTCCAAACGCGCGTGACTTTGGGTATCACATCGCCTGCACGGTGCACGCTGACCATGTCGCCTGCGCGCACGTCAAGACGCTGAATCTCGCCAAAGTTGTGCAAGGTGACATTGCTGACGGTGACGCCGCCGACTTTGACAGGCTCCAGCTTACCCACAGGGGTAATCTGCCCTGTGCGCCCGACCTGCCATTCAATCGCTTGCAGACGCGTCATGACGGTCTCAGCGGGGAATTTGTAGGCGGTCGCCCAACGCGGCTCACGCGATAAAAAGCCAAGCTGCTGCTGGAGCGCAAGGCTATTAACCTTGATAACCATGCCGTCAATTTCGTAGGGCAAGTTGGCGCGTTCGTGAATTATTGACTCATAATAATTTTGTGCCTCATGCAGACCATTGACTATTTTTAATATACTAGCCGCGAATCCTAAACGACTAAGCCAATAAAGTACTTCAGATTGCGTATCGATGCTCTCGGGTAAACCTTGATTGACCGAATAGGCATAAAACGCCAACGGACGACTGGCGGCAATGCTGGGGTCGAGCTGGCGCAAGCTGCCTGCGGCGGCGTTACGCGGATTGGCAAAGACTTTGTCGCCCTTTTCACTGGCGATACGGTTTAGGCGCTCAAATCCTGCTTTGGGCATCAACACTTCGCCGCGTACTTCTAACAGGTCAATGTCTGAGGCTTCGGGCAGCCACTGCGGTAGGTTGCGGATGGTTTTGGCGTTTTGGGTGATGTCCTCGCCCGTCTGCCCATCGCCGCGCGTCACCGCTTGCATGAGTTTGCCGTTTTGGTATTTGAGCGATACTGCCAAACCGTCCAGCTTTAGCTCCATTTCATATTCAGGGTTTTGCTGGGCGGCGCTTAAGCGGTCATTGATGCGGCGCATAAAGTCGCGCAAGTCGTCCATCTCAAACACATTGCCGAGTGAGAGCATGGGCACATCATGGGTGACTTGAGTAAAGGCGGATAACGGCTGGTCGCCCACGCTGTTGATCGGGCTGTCTGGCTGTATCAGGTCGGGATAGGCGTCTTCTAGTTCAATCAGCTGGCGGCGCAGTTGGTCATATTCGCTGTCTTCGAGCGTTGGGGCATCAAGGACATAGTAGGCATAGTTGTTTTTTTTGAGCGCGTCAATCAGCTGGCGCATGTGCGCTTGGATGTCGGTATTGTCAGTGGCAGTAGTTGTTGGTTTTGTAGTCGTCATAGTCGGCATCTGGCTAATAAAAGATGCCGATATCATAACAAATTTTGCGGACAGTTTTGGCTGGGGCGTGCGCTTATCACGACAGATGTTGACGTGATAAGCGCGGGATGTAGGTTTGGCTTAGATACCGTATTCGCGGATTTGGTTGCGCAAGACTTGCTTGTATTCTGAGGTGATGGGGTCGTTGTTTTCATCCAGTACTTCAGCGTTTAAGTCGCTCGCCATCATATAAGCGATGCTCATCATACCATCAAAGCCCATGACCGCTTGCGGATGAGGCAAGGATAAGAACAACACTACGCCATTATAGGTGCTGGTGGCGACATTGTGCGGGTCAAACGGCGCAATGCCTTGGTCGGTCACGCCCATCATACTAAACCACAAGATGCCTGTGCCGTCTTTGTTTTCGTAGCGGTGGAACATGTTCATTGCACCAAAACGCAAGCCGTATTTGTCCACCAATGCCAAGAGGTCACGTCCGCGCACGATGTTCGCTGGGCGGTCGCGGTACTGGTGCGGCATGATGGTGATGTTCAGGTTGTCTTCGGCATAGATTAGCGGCGCGTTTTGTGCGTCGTCTGCCGACTCAATCAAATGGCGATCCAGTATCGGGCTGTTTTCGGTAAAGTCAGGCTCGTCCGCGGTTTCAATCGGCGGCATGATGTGGTCGGTCGCCGAGACAAGGCTTGAGAACGCATCGTCTTCATCATCCTCAATGATGCGCGGTGCGTAGTCGTCATCGCTTGGCGCACTAGCTGCCAGCATCGCGTCTAGCTGCTGGGTGTCGGCGCTGCTGCCACTCGCAGGGGTTGTGGCAGCGTCACTGTCATTATCGCCAGCAAACGCATTGTCATCGGTCACGACATTTTTGGGCTTATAGGTTTTTGGCTGTTTGCTGGTGTGTTCTTTGACGCGACTGCTCGCGACTTCAGCAGACGGCGTTTGTGCCGTTTGGCTGTCGGCTTCTGGCGCGTCGTCTTCATCTGCATCCAGCGTTTCGGGCAACTTGCGCTCGTGGCGCGGAATGATAGGAATGCCATTTTTGTCATAGTTGATGACAGGTTGGTCAACGTCCTGACGCTGTTTGAGGCTTCGCATGACCATAAGCAGCCCTGCCAAAACGATTAATGCGGCAATGACAATCAATATAAACTGAATAGCAGTCATGAGAAACACATCCTGATGCAATAGATAAAGGAAAGAAAAAACAAAAAATACCTAAAAATAACCGACCCGCAAAGACGGTATAAACGGAAACAGTCTAGCACGCTACGCCCTACCCGTCACCACATTGTCGCGCTCAGCGTGCGCCAAGTACCGCCTATATTTTGTCTCTCTCATGCGCTTTGTCAAGTGCCGATTTCGGTCTATAGCGCACATAGGGCGCGGTCTTTCGCGCTACCATCAGCTCTCGATATACTGCGCCGCCTCGTCGAGCGACACACTGACCAAAGTCGAGATACCCGCCGTCGGCATGGTGATACCTTTTAACTCATGCGCGATTTGCATGGCCAATTTGTTATGGCTAATAAAGACAAACTGCACCTCTTCGGCAAGCTCGTGAATCAGGCTGGTAAAGCGCGTCACGTTGGCATCATCAAGCGGCGCATCGACCTCATCAAGCACACAAAACGGCGCGGGATGCTGCTTAAAAATTGCAAAAATTAGGCTGAGCGCGGTCAAGGTTTTCTCCCCGCCTGAGAGTACCGCAAGGCGGCTGTTGCGCTTGCCTTTGGGCTGTGCCATTAGTGTCAGACCTGCGCGCCAGTGCTCGGCTTTTGGCGTGCCAGCGGGCAGCTCGTCAATGTTTAGACTGAGGCTGGCTTTACCACCGCCGAATACTTTGGCAAACAGACGCTCAAGCTCAGCATTAACCGCGCTCAGGGTCTGCATAAACAGGCTTTTGGTGGTCTCATCAATCGCGCTGATGGCGCTGCTTAATGTCTCGATACTTTGGCGAATGTCGGTGGTTTGCGCCTCTAACGGCTCAAGGCGCGCCTCCACATCGGCAAGCTCGGCGGCAGCAGCAAGGTTGACCGCACCGATACGCGACAGCTTGCGCGTCACCGCGTCATATTGAGCGGTCAGCTCGGCGGTCTTGTCTTCGCTTAGGCGATGCGGATGGGCAATAAAATCACTGAGCAGTGAGCCAACGTGCTGAGGCTGGCTGTCCTGTTTTTGGCTATCGCTTCGGCTATGTTTTTGATAAGCGGCAATAGCGGCTTCGGTATGCGCGCGCGCGTCTTCTAGGCGCTGATTGCTGAGCGCTAAGGCGGTGGCGGCTTCGGCAGCGGCGTGCTGTTTGACTTGCAGCAGCTCGCTTGCAGCATCAAGGGCGGCTTGGCGGGTGCTGTAGTCAGCTTTTAGCGTGCTTAACTCTTGCTCACGCTCGGCGAGCAGCGCGGTTTTGGCGTCTTTTGCGGCTTGGGTGCGGGCGCACTCGGCGGTCAGCTCGGGCAGCTGCTGCTGATAGCGTTTTTGCCGCGTAAGTAGCGTTTGCGCTTTGCGTCCTGCTTGGTAGTGGCGCTCTTTGGCTTGCACCAGACTGCTGCTGCTGTGCTCGTGGCGGATTTCTTGCTGCTGGATATTTAGCTGCAATGCTTGATAGGTGTCGTCATCGGCGCGGCGCGCTTGGCTCATGGCTTGGCGCTCGGCTTGATGACTGTCGCAAGCGGCACGTGCGGCGTGCAGCTTGGGCGTCAACTCGTTGATGCTTGCTTGCAGTGTATCCATGCTGTCGGTGATCGCTTGGCGCTCGTCATCCAGCTCTTTTTTCTCAGTATCGAGCAGCGCCTTGTCCGAATCCAAACGCTGGGCAGCGCTTTGGTTGCGCTCAAAGGCGGCACTACGCGCGCTGTAGGCTTGCTCGGCGCGGTGAATGTCTTGGGTTAAGCGCTGGCTTTGGGCGTGCAATTCTTCGAGGTTAATTTTGATGGCGTCATAGTCGCGGGTCTGCGCTTTGATGGTTTTACTGCGCGTGTCCATCGCCGCCTCAAGCGTATCGAGCGCGTCTTCGAGTTCAGTCAAGCGATGACGCTGGGCAAGGCGCTCACTTAAAAAGGCGCTGCTGGTGTCGGTTTTGCCCATCAGCTTACGCAAATGCCATGTGCCATGCGTACTGACCAGCCAACCATCGGTGGTGAGCAGTAAAGCGTGCGGCGGCAAGCCTGCCAAGATAGCGGCAAGTGTACTGCTGTCGCTCTCGGTGGTAGGCGCGTACAGATAGCAATGCTGAAAAATGGACAGTGCAGGCGCTTTGATTAACTCACGGACAGCGAACACATCGGGCGGCAAGTTCTCAGCAGCTTTGATTGTCTGTTGCGCGGGTAGCCACAAGCCGATATGGGCGCCGCTTTTCTTATCCTGAGCACTGTTTTTATTGTTCTTGCTGTTATTGTCGCGGCCGTTGTCTGTCTCAACGCCTTGCTGATATTGCCACAATAATGCGCCTAATGACGCATCGATACTCAAGGCTTTGCTGTCCAAGACGTGCGTCTCTAGTAACATTTCAAGCCATGTATCCAAGGTGGCAGCGTGCGCTTGTCCCGCTGCGGTCAGCTCAATGTGCTCGCGTAGGGTCTGAATATGTGCCTCGACCGCGTATGGGGTGGCGCTGTTGGCTAGGCTGCTCGCTTGGCTAGGCGCGTTTTTGGTCGGTGCGGGATGAAGAATTCGGTGCAGGGCGTCATATTCGCCCGCTAAGGTGGCATGGCACTTTTCATCATTGCTGTGCGCGCGGGTAAGCTCGTCAAGTGCGGCTTGCAATTTGGCGGCTTGTGGCTCAGTGTCTTGGATTTGCTCTTGTAGCGCCTGCTGCTGCGCATTTAGGGTGTCGATATGCGCACGGCTGTCTTTTAGGCTATCGGCGCTGTCGTCATTCTTTTGCCCCTCACATTGCGCTTGATGCTGCGCGAGGCGATTTTGCCAGCTCTCTTGCTGCTGCGTCCATTTGTGCTCACTGCGTTCAAGACGCTTTTGTGCTTCGCGCTCAATGGCGCGCTGCTGCTCAAGGGTACGCAGGCGTTCTTCTAGTTGGTGCAAGGTCTGTTTTGCGTCATCCCACGCCGCTTGTAGTGGCGCGCTAGAAGACTCATAGCGGGCGCGCTTCTCGGTAATCTCGGTCAGTTGAGGGCGCAGCTCGCTCAGGCTTTGCGCTTGCGCCGCAGTCTCTGCCTCTAGGCGCTCGATGTCGGCATCAAGACGCTCGCGCTGACGCTCAATTTGGGTGATTTGCTCGTTGATTTGCGTAAGCTGGGCGGCAAGCTCATTGCGCTGATGCTCGCTTTGTTGGTGCGCGAGCTTTTCTTCATAAAAGCTCGATTGCGCCTCGTCTTTGAGCCACTGTGCCTCATTAATGCGCGCGCTTAGGGTGTCTTGTTTTTGTTTGAGTAAGGCATAAGCCTGCTGCTGTTCGCTGGCGGCGGCTTCGCTCTGGCTCTTTTGCGCCTTTTGCGTCATTTGTGTTTGTTTGGCGCGGTAGAGCGCTTGGATGCTGAGCGCTTGTGCCAATTCGCTTTGTTCCAAGGTTAAGGCGGCGTGCGTTTTGGCGCTTTCGGCTTGTTTGCTCAGGCGTTTTTGCTGCTGGGTCAGCTCGCTTTGGATGTCGTGTAGGCGCGCCAGATTGTCACGGGTTTGCTCAAGTTTTTTGTAGGTTTCTTCGCGTCTAACCTGATAGCGCGACACGCCTGCCGCCTCTTCGATAAACTCGCGCAGCTGCAACGGGCTAGAATCAACAATACGCCCAATCATGCCCTGCTCAATCACCGCATAGCTGCGTGCGCCCAAGCCTGTGCCCAAAAAGATATCCACCACATCGCGGCGGCGACAGCGCGTGCCATTGATAAAATAATCCGAGCGCCCCTCTTTATTGACTTGACGGCGTACCGACAGTTCGTGATACAGATTCAGCTCGTGGCGGATGCCCGTGTGCTCGTCTTGGGTGTGCTCAAAAGTCAGCTCAACACTGGCGACACTTTTGGCGACGCGGGACTCTGTCCCTGCAAAAATCACATCACTCATCGCCCCGCCGCGCAGCTGCTTTGCTGAAGTCTCGCCCAGCACCCAGCGAATGGCGTCAATCACATTGGACTTGCCGCAGCCGTTCGGGCCAACGATGGCGGTAATGCCTTTGGGAAAATTGAACGTCGTGACATTGGCAAAAGACTTAAAGCCTGCCAATTTTAAGGATTTTAGGCGCATGGCGTGTCAATTCATCTACAAAAAAAACCAAGCGCCATTTTAACGTAAATCGCGCTTGGTTTTTAGGGTTTGTGGAAGTGTTCTTAGCTTAAGCGAGCGCCCAGCACGCTAATCTGTTGAGCCGCTCTTTATTTCAGCCCGTTTTTGGTCAGCCAGTGCCATAAAGGATTTTTTCCGTAAGCTCTGATTAAAACCTTGAAGCAATTTTCGCTCGACTTGGCAAGGCATCGACTGTGTTAAATAAGCTTCATTAAAATCAATCAGCGCTGTCCATGTACTGCCAATGACGTCTACATGCGCAATGACGTCTTGCAGCGTCTCTTTTAATAGATATTGATACTTTTTAGGGTTGCTCTGACACCGCTCAATCTCTTGCGCAACGAGGCTTTGCTTGTCTCCTACCAACATTTTACTACCAATAAATAGCAGCAAAAATTTGGTGTCCTTTTTGATAAACCCTTTATCCAATAAATGCGCATACATTAGGCAGTATTTTAAGATTTGGTCAGGGTTTTTACTGCCATTAAGTTTTAGCTCATTAGCAACCAAGATATTTGCATGGTGGTTATAGGCGAGATTGTCCATCGCCATACTTTGTAGCTCAGTGCTATATTCAAACAAGCAACTGTTGCCATGCGTTGACCATGACCCGCCTTTATTAAAATCAATAAATTGACTGTAAAACAAGTCTAGATAAACATCACTGCATAAACTGAGAAAGATATCGAACTCTTTATTCAGATACGCCTCAGAAAAAAACGTCATACGGCGAACAGCTTCTCGAGCGTTACAAATCCCAGTCGTTTGCTCAGAATAGGTCTCTAACTGCTCGGATGCTTGCATTTCTTGAATGAGTTTTTTATTAACTACTTTCTCTATTTCTGCAAAGCTTTTACCGCTTAATTCTGGCTGCGTTGCCCATTTGATGATCTGTTGTACATATTGTTTTTTACTGACGCCAAGAACGCGCTGCGGCTCCCAAACGAGAAATTCCGCCATATTGGATAAGCCTGTAGTCCACGGCAACTGCTCTTTAAGATGGCTGATTGAGCCAAATACTTTGCGATATTTCTCTGCTGCTTTCATGATCATGCTTCTTCGCAGTTAGGTTTGTTTGTAGACCACAAGATGACATTAATACTGATATGACTGTTTCACAAGATTGTTATTAAAACACCCCAAGCCCGCTTAACAACAACTGACCGCCTGCAATCAGTAGCAAAATCCCAAAGGCGCGTTTTAAGGTTGCCGCTGGTAGTTGATGTGCCCATTTTGCGCCGAGCTTTGCCATAATAAAACTGGCAATCGAGATAAAGAAAAAGCCTGTGATATGCACAAAGCCGACCGCGCCATCAGGCAGGTTTTGCACGTCTTGACCGAACCACGCAAAACCGAGCGCGCCCGCCACCGCAATCGGCAGACCGCACGCCGCTGAGGTGCCGACCGATTGCCGCATAGGCAGTCCCGCCCAGTTTAAAAACGGTACGGTCAAGCTGCCACCGCCGATACCAAAGATAGAGGACGCCAGTCCAATGCCTGTGCCCGCGCCAAATTGGATGCTTTTGGGTGGCAAGGGTTTGCCCAGTTGTTCTTTATTGGGGATGAACAGCATTTTAAAGGCGACGAGCAATGCGCCTGCACCGATGATGGCTTGGAGAGCATCGCCATTAATATTATCGGCAACGCCTGCACCGACGATACTGCCGATGACCAAGCCGCCCGCCATATATCGCCAGATATCCCAGCGCACGCCGCCGCGCTTGTGGTGCGCGCTTAATGAGCTGATAGAGGTGACGATGATGGTCGCGAGTGACGTGCCGACCGCCATATGAGTGATGACGTCGGGCGGCATCTGATAGGCGGTAAAAATCCACACCAGCGCAGGCACGATAATCATACCGCCGCCCACACCGAACAGTCCTGCACAGACACCCGCAAACGCGCCTGCGATAACAAACCACATATATAACATTATCGCTTCAACCTTTCATCGCACAAAATTTTGTATCATAATAGCCAACTTGCTCGGCAAACGCACGCGCCAAGCGTGACCGCCTCACATAGCAACGCTGCCCCTCTCACCGCCCGATACAAATGAGTACCTCATGTCCGCTGCCCATACGCCGCCCCTGTTTCATCGCCATGTGGCGCAAAGTGTCTCGACCAACAGCGAGCTGATTGCCGCGCTGCAAGCGGGCGAATTGGCCTGCACGCACCGACATTTATTGACCGCAGACACCCAATCAGGCGGGCGCGGACAGCATGGGCGCTCATGGCAATCGCCCAAGGGCAATGTGTATCTGTCCCTCTATCACCCGCTGTCCGTACCTCTCAGCGGCATTTTATCGCTGATTATCGGCAGCAAGCTTGCAGCAATGCCGATTATTCAAATGCTAAATGACGCACGGGCTGATAATGCACCCGCAATCGGCGTAAAATGGGCAAACGATTTGGGCTTTTATCAAGACGTAGCGGATACGGCAACAGGGCTGCCCTACTTTCAAAAACTGGCAGGCATCTTAATTGAGCCTGTGTGGTATGCGCGCAAACTGGTTGGCATCGTCATCGGCGTCGGCGTCAATGTGCAAACCACGCCGCAGCTGACCGCCCGCACCGCTGAAGGCATGAGCTATCACGCCATCAGCGTGCAAGACATCATCAATGACTTGCCAGCGCCCATTACTGCGCCTACGCTGCCTGACTTATACGCACAGCTCAGCAATGCCTTAACCCAGGCGGTCGCGCAATTTATTGCCCTCTCAGTTGATGACACCGATGCAGCCGAGCAAGTAATACTCCGCGAGTTCGCCGCCGCCGATGTGTTGCGCGGCAAGACTTTGCGCATCAGCGAATCAGGACAACTGGCAGACGGCACGGTAACGGGGCGCGCCGATGGCATTGATGCGCACGGCTGCTTGCGTTTGGTATTGGCTGACGGCGAGGTCATTTCATTATTCACAGGTCGCATTGATGTCATCGACCCTCACGCGAAAAAGGATACGCATGCTCTGGCTTGATTTGGGAAACACGCGGTTAAAATACTGGCTGACCGATGATATCGGACAGATTGTCGCGCATGATGCCAAGCAGCATTTGCAGTCGCCTGCTGAGCTGTTGATGGGTTTGACCGACCGCTTTGAGCGCTACGCACCTGATTTTATCGGTATCTCCTCGGTGCTGGGCGCGGCGATTAATACCCGCGTGGCAGAAACCTTGAGCCGCTTAGACATTCCCTTTGAGTTTGTGCATGTCGATGCCAATCATGCGCTGCTCTCAAGCCGTTACGACGCCAATCAGCTGGGCGTGGACAGATGGCTACAGATGCTCGGCGCGGTGGACAAAAAAAAGCGCCAATGCGTGATTGGCTGCGGTACGGCGGTGACCATTGACTTAATCGACCATGCCGAGCATTTGGGCGGCTATATCTTTCCCAATATCTATTTGCAGCGCGAGGCCTTGTTTTCGGGCACCAAGCAAATCAGCATTTCAAACGGTACTTTTGACAGCATTGACCAAGGCATCAACACACAAAACGCGGTGCATCGCGGGATTTTGCTGTCCATCGTCGGCGCGGTCAACGAAATCCACCGCCGTCATCCGAACTTTGAGCTGATTATGACAGGCGGCGATGCCAGCATTATTGCTCAGCATATCTCTCGCCCTGTGCATCTGCGCGACAATCTGCTGCTGGGCGGTCTGGCGCGCTATTTTGAGCACAGACGTCAGCCTGCGGATGAGTAGGATAATACTCATCCGCTTCGATGATTATTGCCAAGGTCGCGACGCCTCGTACCGCGACGCCATTTTTCATAAAAGGCTTGAGCCGAGCACGAAAAAACGCCTCTTTTAAGTCGTATGCTTCTCTTCTACTTATGCTGCCATTAATTGCTATGTTGTGTATACTTCCTGTGGTACTGACTAAAAATGTTACCGAAATTTCAATATCCTTACCTGACTTATTAATAAAAATACCAGAGAGGTTGGGCGGTCTAATCCAGCGCGCATCTGACGCACTAAGGCGTATCACCGTATTTGAGTCCTCAATCAGTTCGGCATGGCTGGGTGTCATCACGGTCAAAACGCTGCTAATCAGCAAAGCATTCACAACCATCCTGTTCAAAAGTTTGCTGTTAAGCAGCCTCATTTTTTATTTATTCCTTATCTATTGCAGTCTAACAGGTACTGTTACCATGCCCTCGACAGCATGGCCATCGATGACGAACGGTGATACTTTAGCGCGATAAAATGCTTTTTTGACTATTCTTTCTAACATGAGACGTGACTCTTCGCTGAGTGTGGGTGTATTAGTGGTGATCCGCACGTATGTAATATCGCCTTGCTTATTCGTTGTCATAGAGACCTCAAGCGCAATCTCTTTATGCAGAAATTCACGATGGGAACTCAGCTCGGAAAAGTTAGGCGGTCTAATCCAGCGCGCATCTGACGAGCTAAAGCGTATCACCGTTTTTGAATCCTCAATCAATTCGGCATGGCTGGGTATTGCCGTCGCCATTGCACCCAATAATAGCGCTGCCGCCACGCTATTTTTTATAAAACCAGCTCGAAAATAAACAGACATAAAACCAGTAAATTCCTTATTAAAATATAACCAAAATACGCAAATATTAAGAAAGGCCATCATTCTTGTGCTGTGTACTATAGCATAATTTATTTTTAAATTTACTTTTGTTTATCAATTTATAAATAAGAAAAAAACGCGCCAGCTTATGCCAGCGCGGTTTTTGAATCGTTTGCTTAAACGAAACGTGAGGAATTAAGCCGCAGGCGACTTAATCGTCACGGTTGCCATGACGTTACCCGCATCGTCAAGACGCTCCATGACCAGCTCGTCTTCGGTTTCGGTGGTGGTTTGCCAGTTACCTGAGACGTGCGGCGTACCTGTCGCCATGACCGAGATGGCTTTGTTTTTTAGGCGAATCATCGGCGGCTTGTGCGCGTAGCCTGCGTGCTCTGCGCCCAAGATATCATCCGCGATGGTCGCCGCCTGCGCGCGTAGCGGCGCGACATAACGGCAGGGCACACCATCAATCGACATACAGTCACCAATGGCGTAAATGTGGTCGGCGTCGGTGCGCAAGGTGCTGGCATCCACGGTAATACCCGTGCGGCGGTCGAAGCCCACACCTGCAGCGCTCGGCAACGCCTCATCAACCATCAAGCCTGTACTGGCAATGACGTGGTCAACTTCGATAGAGAAGCCGTTATCTTCATCAGCATCATTATGCTGATAGTCCACTTGCAAGGCGCCATTGTCCAAACGGCTGACGTTATTGACTTGGGTATTGCCCAAAAAGCGAATGCCTTGTGAATCAATCGCCTTGGCAATACGCGCCGTGGCGGTCGCTGGTAGCATCTGTGATAAAGGCGCATCGTTTAGGTCAATCAAGGTGACCTTGTGCCCTGCTTTGAGCAAATCTTCGGCAATCTCGGTGCCGACCATACCCGCACCGACAATCGCCACGCGCTGGCTGCCGCTTGCCAGCTCATCTTGCAAACGCCCAAACTGCTCAATATGATTGACGTGCCAGACCACATTACGCGGCAAACTCGGCGGAAAAATCGGATGCGCGCCCATGGCTAAGACCAGCTTGTCATAGCCGATGGTCTCAGAGCTGTCACCCTCCGCATTTGCAGGCTTGATGCTGATGGTCTGGTTGTCCGCATGGATGTCGGTCACGATGGTATGGGCAAGCAAATTGACATTGCTCGCGCTCGCGGCATCTGCCCCACTGGCGCGCACAAGGTCGGCGGCGCGTTTGTTTTGGCTGATTGCCATCGTCAGCATCGGCTTGTGATAGCGGTCGGCATTGTCCGCCGTGATAAGGGTAATCGGCACGTCTTTGTCTTTACTACGGATGGCATCAATCACATGCCAGCCTGCCAGACCTGCCCCAATCACCACCACGCCTTGCTGGTTCGTTTGCTCGCTACTCATAACGACTTCCTTATTGATTTGTTTTATGGCTCTCAACTGTGTAGCTGCCAGCGCACGACTTGGCAGCATGACTGGCGCTATTGTAGCAGCTATCTCCACCCAGCTCACCTCTCTAGCAGCACAGGTAAGCGCTTGATAAATGCACGCGTGTCCCCATAAAGTTAGCAACTTCTTAATGGTATACAACCCTTATGACACAAGACACGACAGACCACCAAATCTCAGCTGCCGACGCCTATCACAACGACATTCGCCAGCGCTTTTTTATCGAAAACTCGCCCGTCCGTGGTGACGTGGTGCGCCTATCGCGCAGCTATGCGACCATCATTTCGCAAAAAGCCTACCCTGAAGCCATCAAGCGTTTGCTTGGGGAAATGCTGACCGCCGCCAGCCTATTGATTGGTACGCTCAAGGTCAACGGTCGCCTATCGATTCAGCTGCAATCGTCTGATGACAACAGCCTGCTCAACTGGGCAATGGCAGAGTGCGACCACGACGGCGTGATTCGTGCGCTTGCCAGCTGGAAAGCGGACACCGAAGAACAAGTGCAAGCATGGAACGAAAAAACCCTTGCCAAAGAAGCCTTTGCAGAATTGGGCGCAATGGGCGAAGGCGTGTTATTTATTAACATTCACCCTGAGGGCAGCGAAGCCTATCAAGGTATCGTTGAGCGCAGTCATGACAACCTTGCTGACTGCCTTGCGCATTATCAAAAGCAATCGGCACAGATTCCGACCTTGATTAGCCTTGCCTCAGACGGCTTGCAAGCGGGCGGTATCCTAGTGCAGCTATTGCCGCGTCGTGACGATGAAGAGCAAGAAAAAGTCGATAGCGACCTATGGCCACGTTTATCCATGCTGACGCGTACCATCAAGCCTGAAGAGCTGACCAGCCTGCCTGCGACCGAGCTTTTGTACCGCTTGTATAATGAAGAAGAAGTGGTATTGCCTGAGTCGGCGGCGCTCAGCTTTGGCTGTACCTGCTCAAAAGAAAAATGCGCGATGGCGATTGAGCAAATCGGCGAAAGCGAAGCCTTGGACATCGTTGAAGAACAGGGCGGCATATTTGAGATGGATTGCGGCTTTTGCGGCGCGGTCTACCGCTTTGATACCGCTGATGTGCAAGAGATTTTTGCTGAATAACAGCCTTACCCTCACGCTTAGTTATGCTAAGACATGACTGACAGCACTTAAAAAAACACCGCGCCTCTAAAAAGAGAAACGCGGTGTTTTTTTATGGGCGGTCTTTGTATTTAAAAAAATAATGATGAGCTTGTAAGCTGCTCTTACCACAACAATTCAAAATGCTCAGGATAAGAATGAATGCGCCCACGTAAGGCATAATCATCATCAAGCACTTGTCGCCCATTGTCTTTTAGCCAAAGCAATACTTGCTGATGAATACGCTCGTTGTACAACAAGTTGTAGTGACTGACACCGTAAAACACTGCCTTGTGCGACTCAGGCACAAAGAGTACATGCTCGTCATCTTCTGCCTCGCCAAGCGCTGAAGCGACTGTGACCAAGCCATCACCCAAAAAACTGCTGGCGCGGGCGTCGTAATGCTCCTCCATCAGCGTACCTGCCACAAAATAGCTGTAAATGTCTAAAGGCAGCTGCGCGGGATGTAAAAACTCTGGTGGCAAGATGCCTCGCCCCTCAAGCGATTGCCAATCGGCTTCGCGGATACTGCCGTAACGCAAGTCAATAATGCCTGCACTGCGCAAATCACCAAGCTTAGCAAACGAGCTGGCGAACGGAATACGCGCCCACAAATCATGAATATAGTAGCCGATACGCTCAAGGCTTGCGCCATGATGTGGCGAGCCTAAAGTAATGAGATTGCCCACGCGCTGCGCCCAGCTGTCCCCTTGCAGACGCGCATAAAACAGCGCACTGCGCGCCACCAAACCGCCCATACTGTGCCCTACTAAATCAATTTGGGTAATGTCGGGATGCTTGGTGACGAGCGTCTGTAATTCAGCCGCCAAACTGAGGCCATTATCCGAAATGCGCCGCCCTGTATTGTAGTCCAGATATAAGACCGTCGTGCCTTCAAGACCGTCATGCAAATAGCGGCCTAAGCTGTCGCCGTAGCTGTTCTCCCAGCTCAAATAACTCATACACAGCCCATGACATAAGATAATTACCCGACCTGACAGCGGTGCTTTTGGGCGCTGACCTGTATAATCATACAGGCTCATGCTGATGGCAAGAGGATTTTTTAGACGCACCAAATGGTCACCCATCACCCCATTTAAGACATTAATCAGGCGTTTTAAACGTGTAGATACAGGCTTATTGGCTGGGCGCAACTGATTGTACCAGCGCATACCAGAGGTCATGTTGTCACCCACAAATGTGGTCAGACTGCGCACCCCACCATAAACGCGGCCAATACAACCTGTCGGCCATTTATTGATGTTTTTTTCATTCAAGCGCCCAAGCGGCCGCAGAATAATCTCCCGATGCAGCGCTTCGGTAATGTCGGTCGCACCAACCACCCCTACAGTTGCCAGCTGGGTCAACCCTTCTATGACATCCGCAATCGATTGCGGCGCGCTTTTACGTGCATCATCCGCACGGCGCTCAGACAATAAAGGCTCGATGTCTGCCATGTCTATCGACTCCAGCTGCGCGTACAATTCAGCATCAAACGCAGCGTCGCGCGCGCGCTTTGCTTTGGCAATGCGTCTTGCCCGTTGGCGGCGTTTGAAGTTCAGCAGGTTGTCATTCATAAAGACCCAATACAGTGGTATAACATGTTCATTAGATGCTAATACTAGCGGTTTGACGCCCCTAAAACCAAGCGCGGATTTGTATCTCGTGTATAGCCGTTGTTGGGCAGAGCGGGTCAATATGTCACTGCTGGTATGATGTGCAGACTTTGTAGGATAGCGTCTATATAGATAACCACAAAAACCACCCAAAGCCGCTGCATTGGGTGGTAAATGTGACATAAAAACTATTGTGCTGTTTAAACGTTATCTCGGCGCAGTTTTATGCACTGGCAGCAGGTGCAGCAAACGATTCTGCCAAGATGACATCGCCATCTTTACGGGTAATCATCACGGTCGCAGAGCGCGGTGTTGAGCCGCCTGCCACAGCGCCCCATGTATTGCCTGGGTGCTGAATATTAATAAATAGGGTCTTAAAGTCTGGGGTCATGGTGATGCCCGTCACTTCGCAGCCTTCTGGTCCGACAAAAAAGCGCTTGATATTGCCATCATCAGCCTGCATCCCAAGGCGCGTCTCTTGACCTGCCGAGGTGCTAACCAGCTTACCGTCATTGACTTGACCAGGCAATGCGGCGAGCAGCATACAGTTGGTGGTATCGGTATACGCGCCGTCATCGGTCTGAATCCACAACACACCGCGTGGGTCAAAATACAAACCATCTGGCGAGGATAAGTCGTTATTGTTATCAAGACCTGATAGGTTTTGTGCCGCAAGGTCGCTTGGTGCAGCGAACAGATAGATGTCCCAGCTAAAGCTCGTTGCCGCATGGTCGCCGCCTTGCTCTGCCCAGCGGATGATGTGCCCGTGGTCATTGCCTTTGCCGTTATAGCTGCGCGGATTGGCGCCATCAACAGGTTGGTCATCGCGCTCACCGCGATATTTATTGTTGGTCAAGGTCACATACACCTCACCCGTGATTGGGCTGACCGATACCCACTCAGGACGGTCCATTTTGGTAGCACCAAGCGCATCCGCTGCGGCACGAGCAAAGACCAACACTTCATCTTGACCTGCAAATGGCAGATTGGTATTGCTGCTGTCTAAGCCGTTTTGTCCATAAACCAATGGCTGCCACATACCGCTGCCATCGTCATTAAACACCGCCACGTAGAGTGTGCCGTCATTCATGTATTTGTCACCCGCTGCCAAGCCGCCGCCGATGTCGCTGTCTGACCACAGCGCGGTCGAGACAAACTTATAAATGTACTCGCCGCGTGAGTCATCCCCCATATAGAACACCACAGGCTTGCCCGTTTCGACAGGCGCAAAGGCACAGTTTTCATGCGCAAAACGACCTAAAGCCGTACGCTTACGCGGCGCAGACACAGGGTCAAACGGGTCAATCTCCGTAATAAAACCAAAGGTGTTAAAGGTATTTCGGTGGTCATCAGTGGCGCTCGCGCCTGATGCGGTCATGTCCCAACGGGCAAACTCATCGGTAAAGATGGCGTCGCTCGCAGGCGGCGTGTGCCACAGATAGTCCCAGCCTGGGAAGTTTTCGCTCGCGCCATAGCGGGTGCGACCGTAGTTTTCTTTGGCGCTTAATTGGCTGGCGTCCGCACCACGAGCAAACACGCCCAAGAAGTTTTCTTCAGTGGTCAGATACGTGCCCCATGGTGACAGTCCTGCGCCGCAGTTGTTATTGATGCCGCGTGTCTTATAGCCTGTCGGATCGAACTTGGTCTGTACCCACGCTGAGCCTGCCACAGGGCCTGTCAGCATCGCTTCGGTACTGCTGGTGATACGGCGGTTATAGTTGGACACAGGCACCATCTCGTAGCCGATGCCACTGGCGCGGCGCTTCATCTCCACCACGGCCACGCCATGACAGTTGACCTCACGGCGTACATCCGATGCCAGACGGTACTCTTGATAAATGGGCGCAGCGTTTTTATCCTCTTGGACATAATAACCAAACGGGCTCAGCTCAGCGCTGTTCACGTATTCGTGGTTCATGACCAAAAGGCCGCCTTCTGAGGCTTTTGGATCATATTTGTTGCCATTTTTGCCAAAGAACCACATACCATCATGGTTGTCGCCCATACGATGTTCAAACGATTCAGCTGACTGCTCGCGGTTGTCTTTCCAATCAGCAATGCCAGGCATTAATGGCGTGCCAAGGGGCAAAATCATTTCCGCTTGATAGCCTTCTGCCACGCTCATTTCAGGCGCAGTTGAGTGGGCAACCGCGCTAAACTGTAGTGACGTCGGGCGCGCCAAATCACCTGACGCAGGCACCGCGGCATTGTCCCCTGCACCGACCACAGGACGGCTGCCATTATTATCATCGCTACAGCCAACCAGTGGCAATGCGCCAAAGAACGCCGCCGCGGTCAAGCCTGTACCGCCTTTGAGCACATTACGACGACTTAGACGGCGACTGATGACGCTTTGCATCTCTGGGTTGTTGGTTGGGTTTGAGTCTTCTACCACTTCGTGGGCAAGGTTTTGTTTATTCAGGGCATTTGGCGTAGTGATGCGAGTCATGAGTCAGTCACCTTATTGTATTGGGGTCTTATAAGCATTTGGTCGGTCAAAACAGCACGTAAAGTAATAAATCACGGCTGAGTTTACGTTGGCTATATGACAAAACGTTGAAGATTAGATGACGGTTTGATGACAAACTGGCATAAAGACACCAAAGCCCTATTAAATAAAAACGAAAATAAAAAAAATCCCAAACACCGTAGCGTTTGGGATATAAGGGCGTAATACGATTAAATAAGCGATTGGTCAAGACAATTGCCTTAGGGCGTTTCTTATTTGACCACTGCCTGCCAGCTGTGCTCGCCAAGGGTTAAACGTAGTTTGTCACCCGCGTGCAACACGCCGACACCGCTTGGCGTGCCTGTCATCACCACATCGCCTGCCTTTAAGGAAAAAGCATGACTGATATCCGCGAGCAGCTCATAGACCGAAAACAGCATCAGACGGGTATCACCATCTTGGGTCAACGTGTCATTGATATACAGCTGATAGTTGACTGCGCGTAAATCGCCAAACGCCTCAGGCGCGACCCAATCAGCAAGCACGCACGCGCCATCAAAACACTTGGCACGCTCCCACGGATAGCCTTTTTCTTTGAGCGTGCTTTGCAGCCCGCGCAAAGTCAAATCCAGCCCCAAGGTTACCGCACCCATAGCACTCGCCGCCTCGGACGCATCAGCGCGGCATAAGTCTTTTGCCAGTTGCACGCACAGCTCGGCTTCGTAATGCGTCTCGCCATAAGTCGCCTCATCTGGACGGATAACCACATTGTCATTGGCGTTAGCATAGATATGCACAATGCTGGACGCAGGCTTCATAAACAATATCGGCGCACTTGGCACACTATTGCCCAGCTCAGCGGCGTGCGCGGCGTAGTTACGCCCAACGCAGACCACTTTACCGATGGTATTTGCGGTTGATTGACTTTGCGACTGACTCATAACGGCACCTTATTTTTTTATTAATAAAAAAGCCACACAGCAAACGCGCCGTATTAAGGAATGGTGCGCGTCACCACATCAGGTGGCTCATAGCTCATATAGCGATTGAGCTTTTTCTCAAACAATCTAAACCCAAACAAGATTACCCATGATAGCAGCAAATAAACGATACCTGCCGCAAAAAACAGCTCCATCAGCGTATAGGTGCGTGCGCTGATGGTACGCGCCACGCCCGTGATGTCCATCAACGCGATGGTCGAGGCAAGCGCACTGCCCTTGAGCATAAAGATGACTTCGTTACTGTACGCAGGAATGACGATACCAAAGGCACGCGGCAAGGTAATGCGTGTTAGCTTTTGCCAATATGACATGCCAATCGCGTCAGCGGCTTCCAGCTCGCCTGCAGGAATCGCCTGAATCGCCCCGCGAATAATCTCCGCCAGATACGCACTGGTATTCATAGTAAAGGCAATGATGGCGCACCAATAGGCTTGGCTTAAGACGGGCTCCCAAAGGAACGAGTTGCGCACTGCATCAAACTGACCCAAACCATAATAAATCAAAAAGATTTGTACAAGGAGCGGCGTACCCCGAAAAAAGAAAATATAGGCAAAGGGCAGCGCTTGTACCGCCCAGCTTTTGGACAGACGCAGCTGCGCTAAAATCAAACCAAAAAACAAACCAACAATCCCTGAGATGACTACCAACTGCGTGGTCAATACCGCGCCGCCAAGCAAATCGGGAATGTGCTCGAAAATAATCCGCCAATTCCAATCCATGAGTCTCTCTCCTCTACCCTGCAGTCGATTGACGGGTTAGTTTTTTGGCATAGCGCGCAGCTGGATTGGCGCGCCACTCCAGCCACATCATAAAGCCAGTAATCAATATCGTCAGCCCCAAATAAATGATGGCGGCTGCCATATAAAAGGTAAATGGCTGCTGCGTGGATTGCGCCGCTCGCGAAGACTGATACATGATGTCCTTCAGACCCACCACAGACACGAGCGCCGTGTCTTTTAAGAGCACCAAAAACAAATTGCCCAAACCAGGCAGGGCAATCTGCCACACCTGCGGCAATGTAATGCGCGAAAAAATCTGCAAAGGACGCATACCTATCGCTTGCGCTGCCTCCCGCTGACCGACAGGAATCTCCTGAATCGCCATACGAAAGATTTCGGTCGCATACGCACCAAAGGCAATCGACAGCGCCATCACCCCGCCCCAAAACGCACTAATCTCGATATAGTCGTTGTAGCCAAATTGTTTGAGGATGCTCATCAGCAGCATGGAGCCACCATAGTAGATAAACAATACGAGCAGCAGCTCAGGAATACCGCGCATCGTCGCCGTATACACCGTTGCCAGCTTGCGTAGCAGCCACACATTAGAGAGTTTGGCCGTCGCCCCGAGCAGCCCCAAGACCATACCAATGGCTAGGCTGGTCAAGGCTATCTTTATCGTGACGGTAGCGCCGCTTAGTAATAGCGCGCCGAATCCTTGTAAGTCAAACACAGTTGTCCACTCAGTCTCTTTATATAAGCTGTTAAAAAAGGTACTAGCCTACGCATCCGTGTGCATGACTGCAATAATCAGTCATTGACGGAATAAGGCCGTCGTAAAATAACGCGTGATTTTAGCATATCCCCTACTTGCAATGTTATGACGCAACAATAAAAACCGCGCTTTCCCCTGACTAAAGCGTCGGAGAATGCTTTTTTTATAGAGAGCATGGCGTCCTAAAATAGCTTAGCTATCATTGATTTAGCAAGAGACGTCAGGCCTAACCACAAAAAAAGGACATCACCATCATGGTCATGTCCTCTCTCGTTAGATACGCATCACGCTTACTGCGTTGCTGTCGTATCGGCGGCAGCTGGCGTATCTGTCGCGACAGCTTCAGTAGATGCAGCTGGCTGTGCGGCGGCGGTTGACTTGGTACCAAAATAGCTGCTGGTAATTTGGTCATACGTGCCATTGTCTTTAATGGCAGCAAGTGCCGTATTAAACTTAGCCACCAAAGGGTCACCTTTACGAAAGGCAATGCCCATCGCATCATCATTGGTGCTGATTTCATCACCTTTGATTTCGTAGTTTTGACCTGCATCAGTCGTCAGCCAATTAACGGCAGTCACTTGGTCAGACATCATGGCGCGCGTACGCCCTGAGGTCAAATCCAGATAAGCATTGTCTTGGGTATCGTACAGTTTGATGCTGGCATCTTTGTGTTCATCTTGTAGGTACTGCGATGCGACGGTCGCACGCTGCGCACCAACTGGCTGCCCTTTTAGGTCATTGACCGTGATGTCATCGCCTTTTTTACCGATAAGCACAATGCCGCTGTAATAATACGGGTCACTAAAATCCACCACCTCTTGACGCTCAGGGGTGATAGACATACCTGCAATCGCCGCATCAAATTTTTGCGCGTTTAGACCTGGAATCAGACCATCCCAGTCTTGCGAGCTGATATCACAAGTGACTTTCATTTCGGCGCATAGTGCGTCTATCAGCTCAATCTCATAACCCACTACTTTGCCATTGGCATCGGTATAACTAAAAGGCTTATAGCTCGATTCGGTTGCGATTCTGAGCGTGCCTTGCGTCTCGCCGCTTGCGTTGTCTGCGCTGGCGTCTGTGCTATCGCCGCCGCCACTACAGGCAGCAAGCATAAGCATGGCAGCGCTTAGCGGCGCAAGCCATAAAACTTTAGAAGAGGTTGATAGTGACATAACGGTCATTCCTATATGAGTTGAAAATCAAGCACTAGAGGGTAGCCTATGATTGGCACCCTATTGATCAAAATTGGCCTTTTCTAGACGCTCAAGCGTACCATTGCTGCGGATTTCGCTCATGGCCTTGTTCAACTCGTCTTTGAGTGGGTCACCTTTACGCACCGCGATAGCAATATTGTCATCATTGTCAATTTCATCGCCAACGATACCAAAGCCTTCAGGGTTGTCTTTTAGCCATGCTTTGGCAGAGACTTTTTCTGCCAGTACGGCATCGCTACGGCCTGACTTTAAATCCAAATAGGCATTGTCATAGTTGTCATACAGACGCACGGTATTGCCGTTTTTGCCATCATAATTGTCTTGTAGATAGGCGCCAGGCGTGGTTGAGCGCTGTCCGCCTAGAGTTAGATTGCTGATGGCATTGGGGTCAAAGTTGCTGTTGGTATCGGTCAACCATACCATCGTATTGGCAAAGTACGGCTCAGTAAAATCGACCTTTTCTTGGCGCTCAGGGGTGATAGACATCCCCGCAACCACCGCATCGTACTTTTGCGCTAAGAGCCCTGGAATGATACCGTCCCAATCTTGAGCGACGATGTCACACTTGGCCTGCATTTGGTCACATAAAGCGTTGGCCACATCAATGTCAAAGCCGCTTAGCGTGCCATCGGCATTGGTGGTGTTAAATGGAGGGTATGCGCCTTCAGTAGCGATACGAATCGTCTTGCCTGTGGCTTCGGTGCCAGCGTCAGTGGCAGTATCGGTGTTATCAGAGGCGCTACAAGCACTTAGGGCAAGGGCAGCCGAGAGGGTTAATGACGACCACAATAGGCGAGTCTCAGGCATCATATGTTCCTTAGTCTTAGATAGGCAAACATCAATCGGCGTATGGGCTTCCATACCAACACGCACTGATACTAGCAATAAGTAATTGATGGGCGATAAAATTTTGATAATACCTGAGTCATTTATCAAAAACAAACGCTTTGCGTACCCGCTGACATCATGGCGTAATAATTTTACGCTACGAACAAGGCAAAAAATAAAAAGATTTTGTAGATAGGCTAATGATTGGCTGTAAGGTAATCGGACGGTGTGTCTGTACAACTACACGCGGTATACCTGTACAGACAAGGTGTGACGGAATTAATGATGTGAGGCCATAAAATCTTTAACGCGTTGGGATGTGGGGTTGTCAAAGACTTGCTCAGGCGTGCCCATCTCTTCGATGACGCCTTGGTGCAAAAATACCACCTTGTTAGACACTTCGCGGGCAAAACGCATTTCGTGCGTGACAATCAGCATGGTGCGCCCTTCTTCAGCCAACTCACGCATCACAGCGAGCACTTCATTAACCAGCTCAGGGTCAAGTGCGGAGGTTGGCTCATCGAACAATAAGACACGCGGCTGCATGGCAAGCGCGCGCGCAATCGCCACACGCTGACGCTGCCCCCCTGACAAATTGGCAGGATAGGCGTCTTTTTTATCGAGTAGCCCTACCTTATCGAGCAGCTTTTCGGCATCACTGATGGCTTGATCTTTTTTAATCTTAAGGACTTGGGTCGGCCCTTCGATGATGTTTTGCAAAATAGTCTTGTGCGGCCATAGGTTAAAGTTTTGGAACACAAAACCCACGCGCGCGCGCAGACGCTCTAGCTGCTGATTGCTGACCGCTTGCAGCTCACCCGACTTGTTCGCCTTTAGCTTGAGCGTTTCATTACCAATGACGATATTGCCTTGGGTCGGCTTCTCTAGTAGGTTAATGCAGCGCAGCAAGGTTGACTTGCCTGAGCCTGACGAGCCGAGAATAGAGATGACGTCGCCATCATGCGCGGTGAGCGATACCCCTTTGAGTACCGCCAATGAGCCGTAGCTTTTATGAATGTCTTGCAAGTCTAAGGCAATCGGATGGGTCGAGTTTGAGGCAGTCTCAGGCATGGTTGTGCAGATTTCCAATTAATATAAAAAAAGAAGCGGATACAGCAGCGCTTAGGGTCACGTGCAGCTCAGCTTAGGCACATTGTCGCTCAAAACACCGTAAAAAGGCAACTATTCTGCCTGTACAATCAGTGACTTGACAAAAAAAAGGCTCAGCTATGACTGCCAAGCCTTACGTTAACAAAACAGTTTTGGTTATTTTTTCGCGTTTATAGGCGTTGCGGCTTAGACCGTATAGCGCGCATGACCGTTTTTAAGTTATGCTCATGGGCGATAATTTTACGCTCAATTTTGGTATATTCTGCTTTTAGCTTTTTATCCACCTCATGCAAGCAATCGACCAAGGCGTCCTTTTTTAGCTCAACCGTTTTCATTTTCAAAGCCTGCCATTCTTCTACTGTTTGCGTAAATGCGGCATATTCGGCCTGAACTCGTGCTTGCACGTTCTCCACAGTTTGAGAAAAATGAAACTTATGGCGTGCCAGCAGGTCAATCTTTTGTTGCGCCTGTTTAAACTGCATACTGACCTCGGCATGCCTGATGCTAGCGTCATCTACTTTGCGCAAATTACTGGTCAGTCCGACTACGGCTAAAGTGGCAATCAGCCATTTGGTTGGGTCATACTGCCACCATTTGACCCCATTGCGGTAGTCATATTGAAAAAAATGATGGTAGTTATGATAACCCTCACCCCAAGTAAAGACAGCCAAAAAGCCATTGTCCCGTCCGCTATTGGTGTCGGTATATGGCTGCGCGCCGAACATATGACACAAAGAATTGATAAAGAAAGTAAAGTGATGGGTCAGTACAAACCGTAGTAGACCGACCAAGACCAGTGTCCCCCAAACATCACCCAACAGCCAGCCTAGTGCCGCAACCAAACCCACATTAGTAACCAAAACCCATAGGCCATAGTACTTATGCTGAATCTGTAATAACTTATCTCTTTTTAAGTCAGGAATGTTTTTAAAATCTTGAGTACGACTGGGATAGTTGCGCAGCATCCAACCAATATGACTAAAAAAGAAGCCCCGCTTTACAGAATAGGGATCTTTTAAGGGGTCATCAATATATCGGTGGTGATCACGGTGGCTCGATGCCCAGTCAAACGCAGAGCCCTGTACCGCAAACGTCGCACCAAGCAACAAAAAGTTTCTGACCAATGGATGCGCCTGATAAGCACGGTGTGACAGCAGGCGATGATAGCCTGCGGTAATGCTCATCCCTGTCCAAATCATAAAGGCGATGAACATGACCCACACAGACATGCTGACATGATGCGTCATCAAGTACCAAGGCGTAATGACTATTGCCGCAAGCGGTGTGGTCAATAAAACCGCTGCAGGTATCCAGTTGATGGCGGCGTTTTGAAACTCACGCTCTGCACTGTCCATATCAGTATCCACACCTACAGACTGACTGTTAGCAGATTTTTTATGCATAGCAAACACTATCCTATTGTTCTTAGCGCCTATTGATTAGGCCGAATTTTCGATACAAACATTAATGACACGCCCTAGACGCGCTAACGCCTGCCATCACACATCTAAAATAATGCATGTCGTGGTTGCATGCGCATACAATTTCCCATCAGGCCCCACAATTTTGCCTTCTGCGGTCGCTGTTCTGCGACCTGAATGTATGACCCTGCCCTCAGCGCGCACCAAAGGCGTCGCGACAGTTAATGCACGGACGATATTCACTTTAATTTCTAATGTGGTATAGGTCTTACCTGCTGGTAGCATGGTATGTACCGCACAGCCGACCGCAGAATCTAACAGCGTGCAAAACCAGCCGCCGTGTACAGTGCCTAAGGGGTTATAATGATGCAGGTGCGGACGTCCCTGAAAGACGGCTAAGCCTACCTCCATATGAATGGGCGTACAGTCAAGCGTCACCCCGATAGGCGGATGAGGCAGCTCACCTGAGAACATCGCGGCAAATATCTCCATACCGCTGCGCGTGGTCGCCTCAGACAGCGACACCACGCCTGCCTCACCAAGATTTGCTTTAATACGCGCTTCCTCTGCTTCCCATAGGGCTATCGTGTCATCTGTCGTCATGGTTATCTCCCTTACTGTTAGGTGCTACGTGTGGCCTGTTTTTTGAAATATCGCTGTACATACACAATCAGCATCAACGCGGCAATGGCTTGAAACCATATAAAGCTGTGCATGGTCACAGTCATGACATTGTCGGTCTCGATGTTGTAATGCAATAAAGAGAGCAGCCCCATCGCAGCATACGCATACAGCCACCAACCGCCTTTGGCTCTTTTGGTTTTTAGTGCCAATACCAAACCATAAATACCGATAGGGGTCATAAAAAACCAAAAATAATCAACCAGCTGCGGCGACAACCAATCAGGCTCAGGATAGTGCGAAAAATACATCACATTATGTACATAATGAAGAATGCTCGAAAAAATATTGAGCACTACAATTGCGATGAGCCGTTTATTCAAAGTGTCTTGCCTTACCATAATGTACCTTATCAATCGCCTCTAAAATGTCTTTCCAAATATAACGGTTCTTGGTTCTAAAATAGCCAAAGTGACCAATCGCAGGCTTTGTGCTGCCTTGCGTTTGGTAGCGCTTGAAAGTGATGGGCTGGCTGGCTGTCACATTGCACCAAAAATTATGCACATTGCGCTCGGTACAAATCTCATCATCATCCGCCGTAAACACAAACGTTGGCACATTAAAATCTTTATATGCGTCTTTGGAAATGGTCTTGCCATAAAACTTATCAGAAAAAAAGAGCTGCTTTTCTTTACACCACGCGCCCCACTCTTCTGTAAAGCCCGATGGCAAATCCTCCATGAGATGTAAACTTTTGGCAGGAACGTAATGAAAAATCTTGCTACTCACAGGAGCAAACACCCGAAAAAACAAATTGGCTTTAAGTCGATAATGTGCGGGCATATAATCAAAATACCCTGCAGACACTGCCACAGCAATCAATGCATCGAGTGTCTCTGCATTGTATGCCAGCCCCACTTGTTGACCGCCTGTACTGTGCCCGACACAATATAACGGCAAATCAGGGAACAGATGCTTTGCGCTGTCTATGACCGCGGGAATGTCATAGTGCCCTATGTCTGAGTAGCGGTATTGACAGCCCTTTAAGTCCCCAAGTTTAGAGTCACAAAACCCTCTATAGTTCCATAACATCACGTGCAGCCCATACGCATTAAGATAGCGTGCAAAAGGCAGGTAATACGACGTTTTGGTCGCTGTGCCTGGATTTATAATGACGACGCCACGAGCATCGCGCGCACGATATAGCCTCGCACGCAAGGTCACACTATCTTTTGTCAATACCTCAATGTCTGTCATACAGTCCATCACACAACCTCCTTGTTGCCAGTTGCGGACTACTATAAACTATAGACCTTACTCCACAGTCAAGCGTTAATTGTGAGACCCCACTATGAACATCAAAGCATTGGTTGATACCGTAGGCTTAAGTAAAGATACGATTCGTTTTTATGAACGAGAGGGTCTGATATCGCCCCCAGCGCGGCTGTCAAATGGCTATAGAGACTACGACAATAAAAATGTCGAACAACTCAATATGATTATTTTGGCCAAAAACTTGGGATTTACGCTAAGTGAAATTAAAGAATTGACACAATTACTTTATGCCAATAATTTAAGTCAAGCCAATATGGGCAAAAAGCTCGTGGAAAAAAGCCAGCAAATTGACAAAAAGATTGCTGAGCTGCTAAACATGAAGGCAGCTATAGACGAGGCATTAAAAGGCATGTGTACTTATAAAGAAAAACTCAGTGTCTCTTAACGGCTCTTGCCAAAAGGAGATAACTGATAACGGATATGAATCCTAAAGATTAGACATTAAAAAAGGCAGACACATGATGGGTCTGCCTTTTTTAATGGGTTGTAAGAAGCATTGGATATTTTAGTACGTTGAGACATGCTCTTCTGACTCTGTACCGTCTAGCACCGCGGTATCATCAGCAGTCGCTACGGCAACATCGTCATTGCTCATATCCATATTGTCCATGTTGTTCATATCGTCAGTTGAGTTCATACCGTCTGCGGTCGCAACTGCGGTATTGTCGGTTGCCATCGCGGTATCGTTGCCTTGAGCTTCTGCCATATCGGTGGTACTGACATCGTCTTCAGGCTGCTGTACAGGCGCGTCTGCTGCCGCGTCGGTGGTTTCTTCCGCGTTATTGCTACAAGCACTTAAAAACAACGCACAGGCGGCAAACGTCGTAAGCATGGCTTTTTTTAGAATAGTGGTCATGGTGTTACCTCATTAGTATCGTTATAAATTAGCATGGTAAATAAGCGCTGAGCGCTGCGTCTTGACCTCTACTATACGGCGTCTGCTCTTAGATTCTGTTGATGCTTCAAGTGCCCTCTGTGCAAGATACGTAACTTGGGATACACAGTATAGGTAAAGCTGTCACGATACTACAATGAAGTCTTAACGATAAATAAAGTGCATTTTTTATACACTTGTTATGCATTTATATTTTATGACTTACTTATCAATAGTTGAGCCTATCATCACCACTCAAACACATGCTGACACCCTTTGGCACAAAGTTCGCCTTTACTATTACACGGCTATCCTCTATGTTAAAAGGCATAACACGGCGCGTGTATGACAATAAATGCCATAAATGGGTATTCACAGATGCCTATAGCCGTAAAAGGGTGATGGTTCGGCATTGGACTCTCGCCCTTTTGTTTGTGCCTTGTTTTGGCACTATTTTCACTGTTTAATTTTTTATCTTATTCATTTTCACTTTATAAACCAATCAAACATAAGGACTGTGTTTTATGAGTCAAGACACCACTGATATTACCACCTACATGCAGACCGTTGGCAAACAAGCGCGCCAAGCCTCGCGTATCCTAGCCGCTGCCAACACAGGCAAAAAAAACGATGCGCTGCTCGCCATCCATGACGCGTTAGTCAGCGCTAAAGACGACATCTTAACCGCCAATAAAAAAGACATGGATAAGGGTCACAACAATGACCTCGACGCTGCCCTCCTCGATCGCCTTGAGCTGACCGATGCGCGCTTTGATGGCATGTTACAAGGTTTAAAAGACGTTGCCGCCCTACCTGACCCTATTGGCGAAGTGACCGACATGACCTATCGCCCCTCAGGCATTCATTTGGGCAAAATGCGCGTGCCGCTTGGCGTGGTCGGCATGATTTATGAATCGCGCCCCAACGTCACGCTAGAGGCAGCGTCACTAGCGCTTAAGTCAGGCAACGCTATCATATTGCGTGGCGGCTCAGAAGCTTTTGAGTCCAATCAAGCCATTGCCAAATGTATCTATCAAGGTCTAAAAAAAGCAGGTCTGTCTGAGCACAGCGTACAGGTATTACAGACCACCGATCGCGCCGCGGTGGGCGAGCTGATTACCATGACTGACTATGTCGACGTGATTGTCCCGCGTGGTGGCAAGGGTCTGATTGAGCGTATCAGCAATGACGCGCGCGTGCCTGTGATTAAGCACTTGGACGGCAACTGTCACACCTTTATTGACCGTGACGCTGATGCTGACATCGCCATCAAAGTCAGTGTGAATGCCAAAACGCATCGCTATGGCACGTGTAATACTATGGAAACCCTACTCATCGATGCGCCAATCGCCAAAGACTTATTGCCAAAGATTGCCACTGCGATTGTTGAGGCCGATGATGCTATGCAGCTGCGCGTGGATGACACCGCTCAAAGCATCTTAGCAGATGTCGCGGCTCTAGACGGTCATCTGTCTGCGGCAACGGATGAAGACTGGGACACCGAATATCTCGCGCCTATCTTGGCAGTGAAAGTGGTCGATGGTATTGACGCAGCGATTGAGCATATCAATACGCATGGCAGTCAGCATACCGATGTGATTATCACCGACAATTACAGCAAGTCGCAGCAGTTTATCCGCGAGGTGGATTCAGCCAGCGTGATGATTAACGCCTCTAGCCGTTTTGCCGACGGCTTTGAATACGGTTTGGGTGCAGAGATTGGTATCTCTACCGATAAAATTCATGCGCGTGGCCCTGTTGGCCTTGAGGGTTTAACGTCACAAAAATGGATTGTCTACGGTCATGGCGAAACGCGTGCCTAACCGCTAAAGAGTGTGATAGCCAAAATACCAGCCCGCCCGCTGGTATTTTTTTATGGTGATTTTTCTCGTGCTGTGCCAAGGGTTTGCTGTTATATCACTACTTTTCATCAGTGCGTAATGCAATATTTACGCAGTCCATACACGGTGCGCCTATCAGCGCCTTACAATGGCACGCGCAGACAACAAACCATAATAAAAAGGGATGTGTATGCTCGTATTTGCTGTGATTTTGGTGGTTTCAGGCGCGCTGATTATTGGTGCGCTTTGGGGCCTTTACGGCTATATGCCCGATTGGTTACAAGGCAACTTACTCGCCCTTGCTGGCGGCGCGCTGATGATTTCTATTGTGATTGAGTTGGTGCAGCCCGCCATCCAAGATAGCGGGCTTATGACCACCGCTGTTTTTACGTTGCTTGGTGCGATTGTTTTTACCAGCGTTGATTATCTGATTGATGAAAAGATGCAAAACAAAGGCGGCGCAGGCTTACTTGCCGCCATTACGCTAGATGGGGTGCCTGAAAACTTGGCGCTTGGAGTCGCCCTTATCAGTAGCGACGCCATGCAGGTTGCCGCACTTGCGGGCTCTATTTTATTGTCCAACTTGCCCGAAGCCGCAGGCGGCGCCAAGCAAATGAAGGAAGACGGCAACAGCCACAAACGTATCTTGATGCTGTGGATTGGTGCGGCGGTGCTATTGTCAGCGTCGGCTATTGCAGGTAAAGTGCTGCTCAAAGACGTGTCGGACAATGTGATTAGCATTATTGATTGCTTGGCAGCAGGGGCAGTGATTGCCTCTCTTGCGACCGAAGTGTTCCCTTCTGCCTTTAAACGCGGCAACCATTGGGCAGGCATCAGCACGGCCATTGGTTTGATAATGGCCTTTGGACTGCACCAACTGGGCTAGTGACACTTTATGTGTTTGTCATAATTCATGATACACACCAACGTGGTATAAATAATCACGTATAAACAAGGGCAAATGGTCTTATTGATAGTAAACAAGTTTGAAAACGCCAGTTAACATGCTGGCGTTTTTTTATAAAAGTTTTGTTGCTGATAGTGATGACTAAATAGTGAAATAGACTATCGACAACAGAATGTGAACTAAGTAATACAGAAAGGATAGTGTTATGGAAGTGACCTTAAACGGTTATTACACCTTGATATTGGCAACTCTGGTACTGCTGCTGGGACGCTTTTTGGTTAAGAATATCAAATTCTTAGAAAACTTTAATATCCCTGAACCCGTGGCGGGCGGCTTGGTCGCTGCGATTGTGGTTTATGCGCTCAATTTCTTTTGGGGATACAGTTTTGATTTTCATCAAGGACTACAAACAGCATGTATGTTGATGTTTTTTGCCTCTATCGGTTTGAGTGCGGACTTTAGCCGTTTAAAAGCGGGCGGTACACCGCTGCTTATTTTTACCGTTGTGGTTTCGGTGTTTATTATCCTCCAAGATACCGTTGGGGTGGCCATGGCCAAGATGATTGGTCTTGATCCAATGCTGGGCTTAGTGACAGGCTCGATTGCATTGACAGGCGGTCATGGTACAGCGGGCGCTTGGGGCATTACGCTTGAGGAACAATACGGCGTGGCGGGCGCAACCACGCTGGGTATCGCTGTGGCAACGTATGGTTTGGTCGCAGGTGGGGTTATCGGTGGCCCTGTCGCGCGCAAACTGATTAATGGCATGGGTATCAAACCGAGCACGGACAATCCCAACCCCAGCGAGGTCGAAAAACTCGCCAGCGAGCAGTCGCTATACAGCACCAAGCACAACGAAGATGAAGCGCACGAAACCAAGGAGATGTTCGCCAAGCCTGACAATATTCGTTTGATTACCGCCTCTTCGACCATCGAGTCGTTGGCCTTATTCGCAGGGGCACTGGCCTTTGCTGAGCTGATGACGATGGTCGCCGAAGGCACATGGTTTGAGCTGCCGACCTTCGTATGGGCGCTGGCAGGCGGCGTCATTATCCGCAATACATTAACCTTGGTATTTAACTTTGAGATGTTCGACCGCGCTATCGATGTGATTGGTAATGCGTCGCTCAGCCTGTTTTTGGCAATGGCGCTATTGTCTTTGCAGCTGTGGCAACTGACAGGGCTTGCATTGCCTGTGCTGGGCATTTTGCTCGTCCAGACGTTGGTCATGGTCATTTATGTGTATTTAGTGACCTTTCGAATCATGGGTAAAGACTATGATGCGGCGGTACTGGCGGCAGGTCATTGCGGCTTTGGTATGGGCGCAACCCCAACAGCGATTGCCAATATGCAGGCGGTGACTGACCGCTATCTGCCATCGAGTAAGGCATTTTTGATTGTGCCGATGGTCGGCGCGTTCTTTGTGGATATCGTCAATGCGACCGTGCTGCAAATCTTTACGCAGTTGCCGTTTATGTAAGATTCGCTTTTATAATGGTAAATATAAAAAAACCGCCCTTTATAGGCGGTTTTTTAGTTTGGACAGGATGACATAAGCCACCTGCCCGACCGTTATGCGTTAATCAATGCTTACTGATTTTTGGTATACACTGGCTTTTTCGCGCAGATGGCTTTTACTTTTTCACGCGTTTCAGCGATGACGGTTTCATCGCCACGGCTGTCTAGTACGTCACACATCCAGCCTGCCAGTTCTTTCACGTCGTCTTCATTGAAGCCGCGAGTCGTGATTGCTGGCGTACCGATACGGATACCAGAGGTTACGAATGGTGATTTTGGATCGTTTGGTACCGCGTTTTTGTTAACAGTGATGTACGCATCACCCAACCACTTGTCCGCTTCTTTACCCGTCATTTCTTGCTTGATTAGGCTGATCAGCATCAGATGGTTTTCAGTGCCACCTGAGACGATTTCATAGCCGCGCTCTTGGATGACTTCTGCCATCGCCTTAGCGTTTTTGACCACTTGCTGCTGGTAGGCTTTGAAGTTGTCTTCTAGCGCTTCTTTAAAGCAAACCGCTTTAGCCGCGATAACGTGTACGAGTGGGCCACCTTGGTTGCCTGGGAATACCGCTGAATTTAGCTTTTTAGCAAGCACTTCGTCACGTGAGATGATGAGGCCTGAACGTGGGCCACGTAGAGTTTTGTGCGTGGTGGTGGTGACCACGTCTGCGAATGGTACTGGGCTTGGGTAAACACCAGCTGCGACCAAACCTGCCACGTGTGCCATATCGACCATCAAATATGCGCCCACTTCGTCAGCGATAGCACGGAAACGTGCCCAATCGACCACTTGTGAGTACGCTGAGAAGCCAGCGATAATCATTTTTGGTTTGTTTTCACGCGCCAGACGCTCGACTTCTTCGTAGTTAATCTCGCCTGTCTCGTCACTTAGGCCATACTGTACGGCTTTGTAGTTGATGCCTGAAAAGTTCACGTGCGCGCCATGCGTCAAGTGACCGCCTGCGTCTAGGCTCATGCCAAGTACGGTGTCGTTTGGCTCAAGTAATGCTAGGAATACGGCTGAGTTGGCTTGGCTGCCTGAGTGTGGCTGGACGTTTGCGTACGCTGCGCCAAACAATTCTTTTGCGCGGTCGATGGCCAATTGCTCAACGATATCGACATGCTCACAGCCACCGTAGTAACGCTTGCCTGGATAGCCTTCTGCGTATTTGTTGGTCAAGTCGCTGCCTTGTGCTTGCATCACTGTTTGTGAGCAATAGTTTTCTGAAGCAATCAGTTCGATGTGGCTTTCTTGACGTGCGCTTTCGGCCGCCATAGCTTCGGCAAGTGCTGGGTCAAATTCTTGGATAGAAATATCTTTAAACATATCGATGTCCTATATAGTGACGGTTAGCAAAAGGAGAAAGTTGCATGAATTGCGGGAACGTACCGCTGCCGTTATCACGTAGCAAAGCCTGCTACCCAGCAGCCATTTAAGTTAGGCAAGTGTAACATGAAAAGCGGGGCTAAAAATGCAAAATAGCGCCTGCTTTTGGTCTATACGACAAGAAAACCCTCTGTCTGACAGCTTTGCGTTGCATTTTATCTTCCGTTGCCGTAAAACCACCGACTTTAGGCGGTGGATATAAGTCAACTTCATAACCACGCTTATCCATAGATGATATTTAGTAGACAAATGTTGAACAAAGAATAATGGCAGTATAAACTAACCCCATGAAAACCCTCAAGCTACGCATACGAGATAAACACACAGACCAACTAAACCGCCTAAGCGGTTCGGTTAATTTCGTGTGGAACTACGTCAATGACTTGAGTTACAAGTACCTAAAACGAACAGGCAAGTTTTTTTCAGCTTATGACCTTAACGAGTACACTAAAGGTAGCGGCGAATTACTGGGGTTACACTCACAAACCATTCAAGCCGTCAACGAAACCCATGCCAAAAACCGAAAACAATTTAAAAAGGCTAAACTAAACTGGCGAACTAATCGACCCGATGCTAAACGCAAAAGTCTAGGCTGGATACCCTTTAAAAAATCTGCCGTCAAACATTTAGCCACACGTCAAAGTGGTAAAAAAGCACTTAAATCTACCCTACAGCTATCCCTAGCCAAAGGACAAAAGCTAACCATAGACCTATGGGACAGCTACAACCTTAGCTTATACCAAATTAACACCCTACAAATCGTCCAAGATAGCCGTAACCGATGGTATGCCTGTATCACCGTCAAGGAGTTTCCAAAACAAATCTGCGGTATTGATAGCGTTGGCATTGACTTAGGCTTAAAAGAGTCTGCCATCACTTCAAACGGCGACAAGTTACAAATTAAACAAACGCAAAAATGGCCAAAGAAGCTAGCGATTGCTCAAAGAGCCAAGAACAAAAAGCGTGCAAAGGCTATTCATGCCAAGATTAAAAACACACGCCAAGACTTAATACACAAATTCACCACCAATCTTATTAAGCAAAACGCTTTGATTGTGGTCGGTGACGTTAAATCACACTCATTCACGAGCAAAAAAACCAAACTGGCTAAATCAACTTATGACGCTGGTTGGTTTGAACTCAAACGGCAACTGACCTACAAATGCGAGAACGCAAGTTGCCGTTTT
Source organism: Psychrobacter sp. bablab_jr014 (assembly GCF_016464015.1). Taxonomy (GTDB): domain Bacteria; phylum Pseudomonadota; class Gammaproteobacteria; order Pseudomonadales; family Moraxellaceae; genus Psychrobacter. Next base: position 43,286 of record NZ_JACDXT010000012.1, on the reverse strand, counting down.
AAAATTGTGAATGAGAGTTACACTACCCAGACTTGCTCGTGTTGCAAGCAGATAGATAGCAACAGTCCGAAAGGTAGAGCAGGTCTTGGAATAAGAGAATGGACTTGTGCTGGGTGTGGCACACGGCATGATAGAGATATCAATGCCAGTAAGAACATTCTTGCGGTCGGGCTTGACCGTCTCGCTGGAGAAATCGCCACCCAATAGCAATGTTGCTATGCAAAGTGAGGGAATCCCCTCATTTTAGGGAGGGGAGGAAGTCAAGAGGTTTACGAAATACTCAGTCAGAGTGAGGACGCACACGGTTAATAAACGCCTCTAAAAAAGTCTCGCTAATCAGCAATTTTCGCCCGTACCAGTCATAGCGCGTTTGCCGTTGCCAGCCCAAATCGATTAGACAAATATTGCGCTGATTGGGCAGCTCACGCTTATTTTTGAATAAGACATAACCAATCGGTACACCTTTTAAATGCTGGAGACGTTTGGCATCCCCTTGCAAACTAGGTAGTGGAAAGATACTTTTTGCCGCGACCCACGGCGTGTCGGCATCGCCGTACAGATAGCTCTCACGCACCCACGCCAGCTGCGGCTGATGCCACGTTCCTTGTGGGCACAGCTGTTTTTTTTCAGCAAACGTTAGCGCACGATAGCCTTCAAAGCGGCGCTCAACCCGCAGCGGTTGCCCTGACAAGGCTTCTATCATTGCGGTGAGCGAGCCGTCTGTATTTAGCCACGGCAGCAAATAATCAGGCGGCTGATTGTCAGCGCGCGAGGTAAAAGATAACGACATGCAAGCACCCAAAACGGACAAAACCAAAAAATCAAAACCTGTGGTCAACGCCACTTTTTATAGGTACGTTAAACGATAGTAGAACCTAAATAAAATGGATACCACATAAGAAACACGCTCGATCAAACGCTATTTTTACAACGTTTTCATTTAATACCCGCGCCACCGCATCACAAAGCGTCTTCAATGGGCGGCGTATGATGGATATTAAACGGCAATGCCGCGTGCGCCTCGCGCCGATAGGCTTGCATATGCGCGCGGTCTTTGGCACAAAATTGCGCCAGCGCAGGTACAAAACGCACATCATACATACGGTGCAACGAATGGGTGCGCGTCGGCACAAAGCCGCGTATCAGCTTGTGCTCACCTTGCGTACCAGGGTCAAACGCCTGTAGCCTGCGCTCGATAGCAAACTCAATGCCTTGATAATAGCACAGCTCAAAATGCAAACTGTCGTAATGCGCGAGCGACCCCCAATAGCGCCCATAGAGGCTGGACACATCACCCGCCGTCTCAGCGGTATCATAAAGGAACAGACTGCTCGCCACCACCTGCCCTGTCGCATCCAGCGCTTGCGCGAGCATTAGATGCGCGCTCATAGTAGTTGCCAGCTGCATAAAAAACGCTTGGCTCAAATACGGACGCTGCCCGCGCTCGGCATAGGTCATCACATAGCATTGATAAAAAATCTGCCAATCCTCGTGCGTGATGTCCGCGCCGCACTTACGCACACAAGTGATGCCCGCATTTGCCACTTTTCGACGCTCAGCGCGGATGGTTTTGCGCTTTTTGGCGGTCAAGGTTTGCAAAAAGTCGTCAAAATCGCTAAAGGGCTGCTCGGTGTCACGCTGATAATTGTGCCATAAAAACTGACAGCCTTGGCGCTCAAGTATCGGCAGATTGGCGTCAATATGCGCAAGCTTAATATTGGGCGCAGCCGTGCTGACGTCTTTATAGCTAAATAACTGACCTGCCAGCTGAGCCAGCGCGCGACGCACGAACAGACCATGCCAGCCTGACGCGCCCGTTTGCCGCGCGATATCGTCTATCGCCGCCACTGCTGCCGTGACCAACTCTGCATCCAGCGTTACGCTCTCACGCAGCCAAAAGCGCATCCCCGTAATCGGTGTATACGGCACCGAGGTCACAAGGCGCGGATAATAGTCGAGGCCATAATGCGCGTAGGCCTCTGCCCATTGATAATCAAACACAAACTCGCCGTGATGGTGCCCTTTGATAAACACAGGCAGCACCGCAAGCAGCGTCTTATCCGCCTTGTCTGCTGCCTCTGCTGCCTCATTGTCCGTCTCATACAGCGCAATATAAATCGGCAGCCAGCCTGCGTCTTCGCCGATAGCGCCTGTATCCTCAAGCGCTTGCCAAAAGGCAAACGACATAAAGGGCGTGTCGGGCACTTGCCATGCGGTTTCGGTGTGCCAATCGGTATCGTTTCGTAGCGCGTATTGTATGCTCATAATGCTCACGGTTTGCTAAAGATAAAGGTCTAAAATAAAGTACTCACTACGCTATTCACAGCGTCATAAACTGTCTTTAGCCTAACCAAATCTACCTGTACTTGCTGTCACAATTTGCAAAGACAGTCGGTCTATTTTTATCATCATAATGTTTTTCGCAACGCCATTTTTTTATACGTATAAACATATATATGAATAATTGGGTATAGCGAACGCTTATTTTCATTATATGCGTAACGATATAGTAGCGTATTTTGCCCCTTTTTTATGCCTTATTGGTAGCATATCGGTACTTCTGTCATCAATCACCAACACGCTGGCGGATGATATTTATGTCGATGGCTGCTAAAATAATCGCGCATTTTGCAAAACAGAATTTAGGCGTACATATCCGTATGCCGCCATGAGCAAGACAACTGACAAACAAGGAAGAGCTTATATGTCCAAGATTATTTATACAAAAACTGACGAAGCTCCAGCGCTGGCTACTTTATCATTTTTACCGATTGTCCAAGCCTTTACGCACACCGCAGGCATTGACATTGAGACCTCTGATATCTCTGTTGCCGCTCGCGTTTTGGCCGCCTTTCCCGACTATCTAGAAGAAGACCAGCAAGTGCCTGATAACTTGGCAGCACTGGGCCGTCTGACTCAAGACCCCAATGCCAACATCATCAAACTGCCGAACATCAGTGCTTCAGTACAGCAGCTAAAGGCCTGTATTAAAGAGCTACAAAGCAAAGGCTACGCCATCCCCAACTTCCCAGAAGACCCACAAACCGAAGAAGAAAAAGAAATCCGTAAGCGCTATGGTAAGGCACTTGGCAGTGCGGTCAACCCTGTACTGCGTGAAGGCAACTCAGACCGCCGCGCACCCAAAGCGGTTAAGAACTTCGCCAAAAAACACCCGCACTCTATGGGTGAGTGGAAACAGTGGTCAAGCACGCACGTATCGCACATGCACGAAGGCGACTTTTATAGCGGTGAGCAATCAATCACCTTAGACAAAGCGCGCAATGTGCGTATGGAGCTGGTCACGGACGCAGGCGACACCAAAGTCTTAAAACCTGAGCTCAAGCTGCAAGACAAAGAAGTCATCGACCTGATGTTTATGAGCAAAAAATCATTGCTTGAATTCTATGAGCGTGAGATGGAAGACTGCCGCGAAGCAGGTATTTTGTTCTCATTGCATGTCAAAGCGACCATGATGAAAGTCTCGCACCCTATCGTTTTTGGTCACGCGGTCAGAACCTATTATAAAGACGCGTTTGCCAAACACGGCGCGACCTTTGATGAGCTGGGCGTCAACGTCAACAACGGCATGGCCGACCTATATGACAAAATCAACGCGCTACCCACATCTCAGCGTGAAGAAATTATTGAAGACTTGCACGCGTGCCAAGAGCATCGCCCACGCCTAGCGATGGTTGATTCAGCCAAAGGCATCACCAACTTCCACTCGCCAAGCGACGTTATCGTTGATGCCTCAATGCCAGCGATGATTCGTAGCGGCGGCAAGATGTGGGATTCAGACGGCAAATTGGCAGATTGTAAAGCGGTCATGCCTGAGTCTACCTTTGCGCGTATTTACCAAGAGATGATCAACTTCTGTAAATGGCATGGCAACTTTGATCCAACCACTATGGGCACTGTACCCAACGTCGGCTTAATGGCGCAAAAGGCAGAAGAATACGGCTCGCACGACAAGACCTTTGAATCTAGCGATGCAGGTATGGCGCGTATCGTTGATAACGATACTGACGAAGTCTTGCTTGAGCAGCACGTTGAAAAGGGTGACATCTGGCGCATGTGTCAGACCAAAGACGCGCCGATTCAAGATTGGGTCAAGCTGGCTGTCCGCCGTGCGCGTGAGTCAGACACCCCCGTTATCTTCTGGCTCGACCCATACCGTCCGCACGAGAATGAGCTGATCAAGAAAGTCAAAATGTACCTAAAAGATCACGACACCTCAGGCCTACACATTGAAATTATGTCGCAAGTACGTGCGATGCGTTACACCCTAGAGCGCGTGGCACGTGGTCTGGACACCATCTCAGCGACGGGTAACATCTTGCGCGATTACTTGACCGACCTATTCCCAATCCTTGAGCTGGGCACCAGTGCCAAGATGTTGTCGATTGTCCCACTAATGAAGGGCGGCGGCTTGTTTGAGACGGGCGCGGGTGGCTCTGCACCAAAACACGTACAGCAGTTGGTAGAAGAAAACCACTTGCGTTGGGATTCACTCGGTGAGTTCTTGGCATTGACCGTATCGCTTGAGCACCTAGCGAAAAACGACAACAATCCAAAAGCGCAAATCCTTGCTGACACGCTAGATACAGCGACTGAGCAGCTACTGACCAATGACAAATCGCCATCACGCAAGACAGGCGAGATTGACAACCGTGGCAGCCACTTTTACTTGGCGTTGTACTGGGCAGAAGCACTGGCCGCACAAGATGAAGATGCCGAGCTAAAAGCGCTATTCACACCATTTGCCAAGCAGCTGCGTGACAACGAAGACGCTATCATCAATGAGCTAAACAACGCTCAAGGCAATTCAGTTGATATCCAAGGCTACTACTACGCCGATGAAGAAGCTGCGTCAAAAGTCATGCGCCCAAGCAGCCTATTTAATGATGCGATTGCCTCACTAAACGCCGCGTAATTTTAGCCCAAATTCGTTATCCTCATAACACAACACCCCAAGCGCTATTGCGGTTGGGGTGTTTTTTATGCCTTAATTTAACCGTATTTCAAAACCTTTAGATGTTAAGGCAATCTTCACGCGTCCATGTGCTTGATAATAGCGTTACCGAACTCTGACGTGCTGAGCAATGTCGCATCAGGCATCAAGCGCTCAAAGTCATAAGTCACCGTCTTGGCGGCAATGGCACCTTGAATGCCTGTAATTACCAAGTCTGCCGCTTCCGTCCAGCCCATATCGCGCAGCATCATCTCTGCCGATAAAATAATGGAGCCTGGGTTGACTTTGTTTTGTCTTGCATATTTGGGCGCGGTGCCGTGCGTGGCTTCATACACGGCGGTTGAGCCGCCCTTGTTGGCACCAGGCGCGATACCGATGCCGCCGACTTCTGCCGCCAGCGCGTCCGAGATATAGTCGCCGTTTAAATTCAATGTGGCAATCACTGAGTAATCAGCAGGACGCATCAAAATTTGCTGCAAAAAAGCATCGGCAATCACGTCTTTAATGACAATCTCGTTGCCTGTTTTTGGATTGGTTAACGTCATCCACGGACCACCATCGAGCAGCTCTGCGCCAAAGCGCTCAGCCGCCAACTCATAGCCCCAACTTTTAAACGCGCCTTCGGTAAACTTCATAATATTGCCTTTGTGTACTAAGGTTACACTGGGCAAGTCATGGTCAATCGCGTACTGAATCGCTTTACGCACCAGACGCTGCGAGCCTTCTTTAGACACAGGCTTGATGCCGATGCCGCAGTCTTCAGAAAAGCGAATCTGCGTCACGCCCATTTCGTTTTGCAAAAAGTCAATGACTTTTTTGGCCTCATCGCTGCCTGCTTCCCACTCAATCCCTGCATAGATGTCTTCAGAATTTTCACGGAAGATGACCATATCGGTCAGTTCAGGATGGTTGACGGGGCTGGGCACGCCCTCAAACCAGCGCACAGGACGCTGACAGACATATAGGTCAAGTTGCTGGCGCAGTGCGACATTGAGCGAGCGAAAACCGCCACCGACTGGCGTGGTCAAGGGACCTTTGATGCTCATCACATAATCACGCAAAATGTCTAGTGTCTCCTCGGGCAGATACTCGCCATCATAGATGGTCGCCGCCTTTTCGCCGCAATACACTTCCATCCAGACGATGGCTTTTTTGCCGTGATAGGCCTTTTCAACCGCCGCATCGACGACCTTTTTCATGACAGGCGTGATATCGACACCGATGCCATCGCCTTCAATAAACGGAATAATCGGATGGTTGGGCACGTTTAAGGACAAATCGCCATTGACGGTGATTTTTTGTCCATCGGTAGGTACAGTGACTTTTTGATAGGTTGACATGGTTTTGCTTCCTTTCGTTATTTATTGATTGTTATGAGTGCCTATATTTATTGGTTTTAAATGGCTAGGCCGTATTTTTATATGCAAAATTGATTGTAACAAACCCCATGAACGCTCTTGTGTTGTGATATGTGTCTACTGTGTACACCTGCTTTATGCGCGTTTGTGTAAAATTAAAGAAAAATAAGGATAAGCCAAGACAGCGCGGACAAGACTGGTATAATGACGCCGCCAAGCGAACCGCGACCGCCCATTTAGTCACCTTTAGTCACCCTACCGAGAGCTTGTTATGCCGACTGCCAGCCTGATTTTGTTTAATAAGCCCTACGGGGTGCAAAGCCAGTTTCGCAACGATGGCAACAACGACCACGACACCCTTGCGCCGTATTTTACGGACAAATCACTGCGCGTGGTGGGACGATTGGATGCGACCACCGAAGGCTTGTTGCTGCTCACCAGCGATGGTCGACTCAATCGCGCCATCACCCAGCCAGCACGCGGCGGACGGCAAAAGGCGCATGGCAAGACCTATTTGGTACAAGTTGAAGGGCTGGTGAGTGAGGCGCAGCTGAGCGCATTGCGCCAAGGCGTGCTGCTCAAAGATGGCATGACCCTGCCCGCAGAGGCAGAAATCGTCGTAGAAGACGCGCTGCCGATGCCGCTATGGACACGCAATCCACCGATACGTGAACGCAAAAATGTGCCGACCACATGGCTGACGCTGACCATTTTTGAAGGTAAAAACCGCCAAGTCAGACGCATGACTGCGCATGTCGGCCTGCCCTGCCTGCGCCTAATACGCTGGTCGGTCGCAGGGTTTGAGCTTGGCAGCCTAGAAGTTGGTCAGTTTGTACGCGTGCATGTCAATAGCAAACGCTATGCTGAAATTGTTGGGCTATAACGAATAGTGAGCGTCTGCTTGCAGCCAACACAATGGTATACAGGTGCTGCACTGCTGATATCAGTAGAATTAATGACCATTATGCAAATTTTTATTGAGTAAGTAGCATTATCCCTACAATGCGTCTCGAATTGGCAAGATTTATTTGTTAACATTTTAGTTTCTGACTTATCCCCTAACGACTCGTATGTGAATGGACACGGCTGACCCATTAGCATACGCCCCCGCCCGCTACGTGAAGGACACTGAGCACCATGATCACATCTTTTCGTTTTGCCCCCCTTGCACTTTGTTTGGCGACCGCTGCTGCCTTGAGTGCCTGTCAACCCAAAGAGGAGGCAACAACGACATCCCCTGAGACGGTCGCCGTCGATGAGACGCCTGCCACAGAGGACACGACAGCGCCAACGGATGACCCTGCCAGCGAGACGCCTGAGCCTGCCCAAGATTCCGTACTCGATACCGATGTGTATAAAGACTATGTCCAGTCGATGGAGAAGATGCACACCGAGATGATGATTGCGGCGGACTATAAAGACCCTGATGTCGCCTTTGCTAAAGGCATGTTGGGACATCATCGCGGCGCGATTGATATGGCAAAACTGCAACTCAAATACGGCAGCAACAGCGAGCTGACTGCCCTTGCCCAGCAAGTGATTGACACCCAGCAAGGTGAGATTGATATTCTTAAAAAATGGCTTGCGAGCCACCTAGACTCGGTCAATCCCAAGCCCAATACCGAAGCGATGCAGCAAGACTACGCCGAGAGTATGCGCATCATGCACTACAGCATGGAACAAGGCATGAGCGATCCGACTCCAGATTTGGCGTTTGCCCGCAGTATGCTCGCGCACCATATCGGCGCGATTGAAATGGCAAAATCAGAGCTAAAATACGGCACTGATGAAGAAATGCGCAGCCTTGCGCAAACCATTATTGATGCGCAATTAAAAGAAGTCGCCGACATGCTGTATCTGATTGCCACAATCGAATCGGCATCGCCTGTGGTCGCAGCAGATGATGTCGACCCCAATACCCAAGTGACCAGCGACGATATGCCGATGGATGAGCATGCCGCACACATGGCAGCAGATGCGGACAACGACAAGCCTGCGAGTGCGCAATAAGTAATGCGTGTACGCTGTAAAATATATAAGTCATAAATAAAATAAAAAAGCGCCGTGCTATTTTAAACACGGCGCCTTTTTTGCCTTCTAAAGACATATTGCCGTTACTTTGCTGCGGTGTTTGGCGTGTTATTAAGCGCGTCCAACCACGTTTGCCACGGCTTTTCTGCCTTATCGTTGTCATTGTCGCTAGCGTGGTGCAAGCTGACATGTTGCCACACGTTGTCTGTATTGGCGTCCTGCTCGCCATTTGCATCTTTTGCGCCATTAGGCAAAATATCCACCGTCAACAGCACATCACGGCGGAACAGATGACAGCGAATCGGCGTGTCTACCTGTGCGGCAGCAAGTTTGCTAAGCGCCTTACCATCGGCTTTGATGCCATCGACTGCAATCAATACGTCTTTTGCTGAGATGCCCGCTTTGGCGGCGGCACTACCGCGTAACACGCGATTGATGTTCAAGCCCGCCTGCCCAGCGCTGTAGCGTATACCAAACGGCGCATCACTGTGCTGTTTGCTGTCATCAAGGCGCAGCTCAATGCCCTGATCGCTAAGCAGTTCGGCTAAGGGCAACTCTTCCACGCCATTGACATAATGGCGCTCAAAGTCATCCCACACAGTGCGGGGCATAAACTGCGCCACCACATCGCCCATATCCGCGCTGTGCATGCCAATGCGCTGATTGTCATTGGCTTTGGCACGCGCATAAAACGCCTTGACCACATCAAACAGACGATAGCGCCCGCCACTTTCTTTTAACAAGGTTAAGTCCAAGCACAGCGCCACCAATGCGCCTTTATTGTAGTAACTGATACCCGCATTGGCAGTGTTTTCATCGCTGCGATACAGCTTAATCCACGCATCAAAGCTCGACTCCGCAACGCTTTGGTACTGACGTCCTGCGGTCTGATAGTAGCGGCTGATTTGCCCTGTTAACAGTTTTAGATAGCTGTCTTTATCAATCACGCCCGAAGCTTGCAGCATAAAGTCATCAATATACGAGGTAAATCCTTCAAACACCCACAACAGCGGGGTAAAGGCTTCTTGGCGCAAATCGACATTCATCATCACATCAGGGCGCACCGTCTTGACCCACCACGCATGAAAATACTCGTGACTGCACAAGCCCAAAAAGCGCTGATAGTCCTCGCTTGGCAGCTCAGGCTCATTATTGCTCGGCAAGTCAGCACGCGGGGTAATGAGACTCGTCGAATTAATATGCTCCAGCCCGCCGTAATCCTGCCCACTGGCATAGGTCATAAAGGTATAATCGCTAAATGGCGCATCGCCCAGCCAGTTCACATAGCCTTGGCAAATTCGCATCACGTCTTGTTGCAGGCGTCCTAGATTAGCATGATGTGTGCCTGAGAGATAAAAATGATGCGCCAGCGTCTGATGGCTATCGTCTTGAACAATAAAGTCAAAACGGTCTTGGTACGCCAGCTCAAACGGATTATCAAGCAGCGTGTCGTAGTCGGGCGCGTGTAGCTGGTAGGCGTGGCGTGCATCGCTATGAATATGCGTGGCAGGCAACCCGCACGCCAAATGCAGCGCTTTATCGGCAACCGCCGCTTGCTGTACAAAGGCGCTGGGCACAAGCAAAGTCACTTGTATTGGCTGCGCCTCTTGGCCTGCGACCGCGAGCGTCAATGACGTAAAGTTGCCATACAGACGCTCTTGGTCAACGTAGGCAGTGCGTACCGACAAGTCATAGCAGTACACCTCATAGCACACGCACACACACTCGCCTGCTGTAATCGTGGGTAGCTGCCATGTGTGCTTGTCGATTTTTTGTGCGCGCTTCGGTTTGTTTTGCTTATCTTCAGTATCCGATTCGCTGTGATACTGCACGCTGGTGATGTTGCGCGCAAACTCGCGCATCAGATAACTGCCAGGTATCCATGCTGGCAGCCACAAGGTCGGCGCGTCTGTCGTCGCTTCAAAGCGGACAGTGATGTCGACGATATGCTCATAAAAGCGCGCAAAATCGAGATGATAGCTTACTTTTGCGTGGCTGTCGTGCTCGGTAGGCTCTGTTTGTTGTGTGTCAATGTGGCTCATAAGTCCTCTTGTTGTCTTTTTTATGAATAAATGCGGTTGCTTTAATCGGTGCTCATGGTCTGGGTCATAAACCAAGATGCCGCGTTACCTATACCATAAGGCGTCTTGTTATATTTACCAAGTCGTTCGTACGGTTATTGGCATTATCTTTAGATTAGCGCACCAAAAGCACGCCAATGATAAGGCGCTGTTGGTTTTTTATACGCTATTTAACCGCTATACACTTTGTCTTTTGGGCGCTTTACACAAAATTGGGTACAATCGCGTTTTTTTATCCTTTTTGCCTTGAAAGTTATTCTCGTCATCTCAATTAAATACGCTAACTGCTAAAGTTACTTTAATAAACTGACGATAATTAACTGATGATACCGCTTTTGGCTATTAAATTGGCTTTTTTAGGTTTATTGCATTATTACCCTAGTTTTTCACAAAATATTTAGGATAAATTATGACTACTATCGCAAAAGACACCGCTGTAAAATTCAACTACACCTTGACTGATGATGAAGGCAACGTGATTGACCAATCGCCAGAAGGTCAGCCACTAGCGTACCTACACGGTCACCAAAACATCATCCCAGGTCTAGAGCAGCAACTAGAAGGCAAGTCAGCTGGTGAAAAACTACAAGCTGTCGTTGAGCCTGCAGATGCGTACGGCGAGCGCCAAGACCAAGCAGTACAGCGCGTACCACGCGAAAACTTCCAAGGCGTTGACGACATCCAGCCTGGCATGCAGTTCCAGTCAGAAGCGGGCGGTCAAGTAATGCTGGTGACTGTGACTGACGTTAACGATCAAGAAGTTACCGTTGATGCTAACCACCCACTTGCTGGCAAGCGTTTGACCTTTGACGTTGAAATCCAAGAAGTGCGCGCAGCGACTGAAGACGAGCTAAACCATGGTCACGTCCATGGCGCAGGCGGCGTTGAGCACTAATCAGCGCTACAGCGTGCTTTAATATCAGGCTGATTTTTGTCTCATATTAAAGAGCATCAAGAAAAAAGCAAAAAAGCCAGTGATTCGTCGCTGGCTTTTTTTGTGCGCAGGTTTGGTACTTTGCTTTATCTAAAGTCGATAATAAAAAACGCCGCTCAATCGTTATTGTGCATAACCATTGAGCGGCGCTTTTCTGACCCTATCTATCTGTATAACGTAGCTATTAGGGGCTCATATCCTTACGTGGGTTGGCGCTCAGCATCAGATACGCTGCTTCTTTAACATACGCTTCGTCTTCTGGCAGCTCGGGACGTTCGTTTTTCTTCATCTGGCTGCGCTCTTCAAACTTGGCATCAATCGCCGCTTGATAGGTGTTCCAATTAGCATACGGACGCTCGCCTGTCGCGACTTGGCGTTTGTTTTCTGCCTCCAACGTACGCTGTTCAACGAGTTTCATCTTTTTGCGGCGACTGTTGATGTCGAGCAAAATGGGTTTTTTCTCATCTTCCATATCGCGAATGTTGTTCAGTTCTGATAAGTAGACGAACTGCGGGTTGGTCTGCTGGCGGATTTTTGACTGCTGATTTAAGGTTGCCAGCGTGGTTGCGCCAAACTTGCCTTCAGGCTTGTAAGCGGCGGTACGGATGGTATCCCACGGTAAGGCATGCTTTTGTGCACGCTCACCAAAGGTCGCATCATCATAGATGTTGACCATCGACACATCAGGCACGACGCCTTTATTTTGCGTACTGCCGCCTGTGACGCGGTAGAATTTACGCTGCGTCAAGGTCGCCGAGCCAAGCGCTAGGTTATCAAGCTGAATCTGCGCAGACCCTTTACCTGTGGTGGTATTGCCTACAACCAGACCACGACCGTAATCTTGAATGGCCGCGGCAAAAATTTCACTGGCAGAGGCTGAGGCAAGGTTGGTCAGGACCACCATTTTGCCATCATACATCTGCTCACCGCCGTCATCGTCACGGTATATCTGTACATTGCCGCGATTGTCACGAATCTGTACCAGTGGCCCTTCTTTGATAAACAAGCCCAGCATTTTGGCAACTTCATCGAGTGAGCCGCCTGGATTGTTACGTAAATCTACGACCAAGCCATCGATATTTTCTTTATTGAGCGCCTCTATGGCACGTTCGGTATCGATACTCACACTGCGATAATCTTCACCATTACGGCGTGCGCGGTAGTTAAGATAAAAGCTGGGAATTTCCAGTACACCGATACGCTGCATGGATTTGTCACCATCAGGACGCTGCACCTCAATCACGCGGTGGGTCACGCCTGCTTCTTCTTGCTGAATGATGTCACGGACAACCGTAACCGTACGCGCGCTGGCTTCAGGGGCGTTGGGTTGACGCAATTTTAGCGTCACAGGCGTGCCGCGCTTGCCGCGAATTAAGCTGACAATTTCGCGCGTCGACCAGCCCACCACATCCGTCATGGTTTTGCCATCTTTGGCGATACCGATGATTAAATCATTGGGCTTAATCTGACCGCTTTTTGCCGCAGGCCCGCCATCGACTAAGGTCGCAATGCTGGTATAGTCAGGATTTTTGCGGTCAGGGCGGATAGAGACACCGATACCTTCTAGCTGCAAGCTTGACTGAATTTGCATTTCTGTCGCTTGAATGGGGGCGTAATAGTTGCTGTGCGGATCATAAGTCAGCATGGCGGTGTTGAGCACCGTTTCCATGATTTCATCATCTTTGATACGGCTGAGCTGATCGTGTTGACGGGTCAAGCGATTGAGTAAAATCTCGCTGGGGCTGCGCTGATCATTGCGCACCAAATCTTGTCCGCGGGTGATGTCTGGATTGTCTAAAAAGACTTTTTCTTTAGCCTTTTCATCTTCTTGACCTAAAGTAATACTGATAAGCTGAAATTGTACTTGGCGTGTCCAGTAATCGCGCTGCGCTTGTTTATTTTTAAAGTGGGGCAGTTCTTCACGGTCTAAGATAATGGTCTTATCTGTGGTCAAATCAAGGTCGTTCTTTAACAGCTTGCCCGCTAAATCAAAATATTCATTAGAGCGGGTGCGATAACGCTCAAAGATATCCACGCCTGCCGAGAGGTCGCCACGCTTTAAACGCTCGCCAAAGTTGTCGCCATACTTGCGCTGAAACTCATCAACATCCGACTGCAAAAACAAGCTGTGATTGGGATCAAGACTGTCAATGTACATCGACAGAATTTCGCGACCCATCTTAGTGTCTAGGGGCTGATTAAGATAATGGCTGCGATCGAGCAAAGCTGCAACCTGCCGCGCGGTGGTTTTTTGCTCAGGCGTGGCGACAAAACCTTCGGTATCGGTATTGGCAACCGCTGTGCCGTAACTTTGTGTCAAAATCACGCCAGCAATACCTATTGACGCTGCGCTAAGTAACCACTGTGCGGGCTGTTTTCTCATCATATACACCTAATCGTCTGATAAATATCTGTCAACCAAAGACGGTCTATACTAGCATGAGTCCTGCTTAAAAACTGTCTCAAACTGTATAAACAACCTTACACCCGCCTCTGTCTGACGTACTGTGCGCAAGATAACGCACGGTAACTCAACATAGCATTAAAATGCGGGCAGCGGTATGGACTATCAAGAGATGTGCGCGTTTTAATCATGTCATCACTATCCTTTGATATCAGCACCATATCGGCAGTTAACGTGCGCACACCACGCTATCGGTTGTGGTTTTTTGTGGCAATGGTATCATCAAGGTTTTCTCTGCGTGCAATTACGAGCGCGCAGACCACCACCGCCGTCTGACGGCGCAGCTGATTTTCTGGAGAGCAGGCATGTACGGCGTTTTGATGATCGATATTGGCAACACCACCCTAAACGCAGAGGACGTGAGCCTGATACAGCAAGCGCAGGTGGGCGGCGTTATTCTGTTCGCGCGCAATGTCGAGGACGCCGCGCAAGTACGCGCACTGTGCGACAATATCCGCAGACACAATCCTGATATCCTAATCGGTGTCGACCAAGAGGGCGGACGCGTGGCACGTCTGCGTGAGGGCTTTACCAAATTGCCTGCGATGGGACGCTTGGGCGAGTGGTTCGACCGTGAGCCAAGCCGCGCACTGCGTTTGGCATACGATTGCGGCTATGTGCTGGCAGCAGAAGTCTTGGCAGTAGGTATTGATGTGAGCTTTGCGCCTGTACTCGACCGCGATGGCATCAGCCAAGTGATTGGCGATCGCAGCTTTCATAAAGACCCAGAAGTCATCGTCTCCTTGGCAACCCAATTGATGCGCGGCATGAGAGCGGCTGGCATGGCGACCACAGGCAAGCACTTTCCTGGGCATGGCGGCTGCGCACCTGACTCGCACGTGGCAGAAGCGATAGATGACCGCTCTTTTGATGAGATTATGGCAAAAGAAATGCAGCCGTTTGTCCAAACCATGCCGTGGCTGGATGCGGTGATGCCCGCGCACGTTATCTTCTCGAAGGTAGATAATCGGCCAGCAGGCTTTTCAAAAATTTGGCTACAAGACATCTTACGTGAGCGTTTAAACTTTGATGGCGTGATATTTTCAGATGATTTGTCTATGGCGGGCGCACAGGCAGCAGGTGATATCGGTGAGCGGGTCAGCGCGGCGATACAGGCGGGCTGTGATATGGCACTCGTGTGTAATGACCGCATTGCCGCGCATGATGCCGCATTGGCTGCACAAGAGCTGTCCTATCCTAAGCAATCGCGCATTAAGCGCATGTGCGGCAAAATTCCTGTATGGCAAGGCAGCTTAGAAGAGACCTGCATGCAGTTTGAACATTGGCAGGACGCAAAATCACGTATCACTGAGGCCTTCTTTGGTGTAGCGGATGGTAATAGTGTCGGTGTGGATCCGACGATTTATAAGTGAGGTTTGATTATTTGTCTGCAACTTAATCATTGATTTTATAAGAGCCTATTGTCAATAAGGACTTTAAAGCCTTGTCCGCTGTCTGCCGATTGATGGTAGCTAAAGCGATAACGTAAGACGTCAAGCTCAATACTGTGCTGCTGCGGACTGTAGCTGGCAATGCTGCTCTTGCTTGGGTCTGTGGCATCTGCGCGCGCCTCGGTGTTGACGCTCCACTGGATACCCAGACGGTTTAGGGTGTCGTCAAAGCCAAGCCACGTTTCTGTGGTAGAGCTTAAGCCATATTGTAAATTTTTTCTTTATCTCATAGTACATTCTTAATATTTTATAAACACCCTTCTAAGAATACTAGTGAGGAGTCACCAATACTTATTCCTGAGACTAAACCATCATCGACATCATAACGAATTCCCATATCTTTTTTTGGAGAGTACCAATAAGTAACTATTATATTTTTTTTAGGCTCTCCATATGGGTTATCTAAAACCGCAGCAGTCTCATTATTATGCTTACTATACACGTCTTCTAGCCTATCGCCTATTTTTACACCAGTATAAGACTTAACGTTAATATCTGAAGTATATATTAAAGAGACCACACCTCTCTCTATTTGGTAATATGTATCTTCATCCCCATTCTTCTCTATAGCATTAAAGCATTCATCTACAATCTCTGTATTTTTTTTTAAGAAATTACTATCAAACTTACTACCAACATAAATATTCTTATATCCATTCTTTCCGATTTCATTATAATTTTCTATATTTTTAATAATATCATTGGAATATTTATTACCATCATCACTTAGGCCAACCCTCTTATTAGGCTTATCACAAGATATTAACATAATTCCTAATAAAATAATTACAATAGCTTCTCTATATATCTTCAACTTCATAACTATGTCCTCCTACGTGTAAATGATGATGGTGATTTGGGGCCCAAGAAGTACCTGAAATTTTTGCTACTCCATTAGCTGCTTTATTTCCCGTATAAAAAGTATTAAACTTAAATCTTTTAAAGTGCTTTACTAATCTAGTATTTGCCTGCAGGTCAAATGTAGACGAAGTCGTATGTACAGGACCATTTATATGAGCTCTTTTCTTACCAAGATATCTAAAATCGCCTGCCTCTCCATTCCTATGAGTCCTACTTGGCGCAACAGATTGACCTTTTACATTACTCCAACCTGAGCCAATATATTCCTCATACCCATAACTCATCATTGTACCAAGTGTAGCAGCCAATGTTACTCCATTCAGATAATATCGCTTACTATCACTTACTATTTTCCATTTATATCCAATATTACCTTTTTTGTATGAAGTATGCTTCCGTTGATCTATGAGATAAACATTGCCAGCAATTACCTTATTACCAGCTTTTAGCTTAGAAACTTTAATGTAACTTGACTTCCCTAGATTATGTTTGTCCCCATTTTCATCATAATAGATAAATTCAGCATAACCAGTAGCATTCGCATTTTGTCTTTTTATTTTACCGTTATGATAAATATGATATCGAGTCGTATCACTAGTAGGTTTAGAAGTTACCACACTAGTAATAGGATTACCTTTTTTTTGGGTATTAGACTCTATTTTTTTTGTTTCTACATTTTTTTGGCTTGCTTTAGACGAATTACTACTGCTAGATACATGTTGGCTTTTAGTATTAAATCCTGGTATTCCACGCATAATATTAATGCTCATCGCGGTATATTTTGCTGAGCTATTAATTTCTATAATTTGTTCGCCAATCCCTTCCAAACATCTAATTTTTAAAAGTTCTGTACCATTAGTTTGCCCAAATCCGTAGACAAACCCTACTAACATCTTTAGACTAAAAAACCCTTGAGAGTTAGTTTTTTTGACAATTTTACGACCTCTGTAAAAGATCATAAAATAAGAATTTTTGACAACAGCCTTGTTTGTATCAATAACTTTTAATTTGAAAGATTCTACAGGTAGTGAGACATTTATCGTTTTACCTTCATGATTGCTACTTACTGTAAAACTCCCTACTGTTTGCAAACTTTTTTTACCAGCGACACATACTTCGATATCTTCACCTACAGTTGCTGTAATATTAGATTCTGTACCTTGATTATTAGTGCGATGCTCTTTTGAACTGCTTTTATACACCAAGTAATAGCGCATATTCGTAATTGGCTTTTTGGTATCACCTTCAACGATTGTAATATTGAAGGTAACATCTTTGAGCGATTCGGACGAAGAAAGCTGCTGTGCTTGCTGTTGTAAGTTTTGTTCGTTACGTTGGTCTTGAGGTGATTTGTTTGGAACTGGGCGCGGCTTGGGTGTGTCAGGCTGACTGAGAGTACCAGTTGCTTTGATACTACCTGTTATGTCTATAGTGTAACTTTGTCTTTGATCAGCTTTTTGAGTTATAGTTTGCGATTTACCATTAACAGTAACTTTGACTACCGCACCAGGATGGCGAATGATGACAGGAATCTTACCGTCTTTGTTTGTAGTATAAGTATTTGTAATTTTACCTATTTTTGAATAGTATTTTCCAGCTTTATACTCAGATTCGACTTTTACTGCAATGTCAGACACTGGGCTATTATTATCTTTAACTGTGATATATATTTTGCGATTACAGCAGGTTTCGAGGTCGTAGTGAGCCAACTCTCTGATATAGTTCCCAACACTAGTATTAAATTTATCTTTACCATTAACACCCCCTCCAGACGTAAGATACTCTAATACAGATTCTGGCCCTTTTAAGTGTCCAGCAGCAATACATCCTGATTCTGTAATTTCTACCTTATCAATACATACTCCATAAAATTCGTTAATATTTAAATTACGTGCTCGATAACATTGAATATCTATCCACATATTGAATGCTTTTATTTGAATATCAGCAGAAACTCTAAAATCCTGAAAGGTTTTTATATTATCCTTACCTGTCCAACTACCAGTCCAATCATTACTTCTATATTTATCTGTGTTTTTTATTCTAGGATTATAATAACCACAGTCAATGAGAGCATCCTCTCCAAATTGAAAATAACCAACGAAACCGATAGAGTTTTTATTCCAAGCTGCATTTTTATTAATCTCATCACTATGAGGAAGTAATAAATTTGAGCTAGACTCTCTACGAGAAAGCGCACACATAAAACCATGCCTATCAGCATCAAATTGAATATTTTGAATTGGTAGCGGTTTTGGATATGACATCATTTATATCCTAATTCTTAAAAAATTAATCAGATGAATTAAATATTATTTGAAAAATTTTCGATGATTTAAATATCAAATTAACTTGCAATATTAATTATTTAGTAGAAATATTTCTTACTATCAATATACTTATCTATAACAAACTTCCCATCAGGAAAGTCATTCATATCACCAAAATATTCACGTTTACCTTGAGACATTGGCTGGATACTACTATTACGGATAATTTTTACTAAAACTCTTTTATTTTCTCTAGTATGGTAAATATAATAAACATATAGAGAGCTATCTTTGTCTCTAAGCTCTCTAATGGTTAAGTAGTTGAGCTTTGGATCAACTACTTTAGTGCAGGTATCAGAGGAAAATAACCAGTTAACTTTATCCATTCCTATACCATATTTCGTTAGATCCTTCTCTATAGTAGACCATGTGATAACAGATTTTCTTCGATTACATATCTCATCAAACCCGTAAATGGTATCGAACTCTAACTGCACATTTTGATTTTTTACTATTGCAGATGCTGTCGGAACTTCGGACAAAGGCTTGGCACTTACACAGCTGATAGCGCTGGCAGCTAACATTACAGGCAAGAGTACCATTTTACATAAAGCATTAATTACCAAACGCATGATAGTCATCCTCTAAATTGTCATTCGTGTCAGTCTCTGAATCAAACTCAACTGTGTTACTGTCATCAGTCTCCTCAGGAGCACAGCATTCTTCGTTTTTGTGATCATGGTTACTGTTGTCAATTTCATTTTCTATCATTAGTAGCTTTTCAGCATCCTCATGACCAATGATAATGACTTCAATCTGGTCTTGTTCAGTTCCATATATTCTAGGTGTTCTACCATCCTCTGGTAATACATCTCTAAACTCAGTCCCCTTAGTATGGTTAATAATTTTGTACTCTCTACCTACCGTTAAAACATCCTCTTCTAGCAGTTGGCTAAAATCGAAGCGGCGACTAAACAACCCAGACTTTGGTAGCGATACCATTGGTGCATTCACTTTCATCCCCGCCACCAAACTCTTCTTCACCGCCTTAACCTTAATCTCCCCTGGGCAGACCAGCTTCACCCCACTATCATCGATCGTGATGGACGCCCCGCCCTTGGTTTGTAGCTTGATGCGCTTTGGACTTGCCAGATTCACCTGTCCTGCCTCACTGCCAACGGTCATCGCCGCTTGACTGTGCAGTTGCAGCTCACCACCTTGTGCCTGTATCGCTACGGCTTTGGTGTTGGCACTCATATGCCAGCCTGACTTATCTGCTTGTCCACCTACCCCTGATAGTGAGCTGATGCTATCGGCAGCGATACGGCTATTGCCTGCAATCATGTCCGATTGCGTACTGCCAGACTGGCGGATGATGGTATGGGCATTGGTTAGAGTATTGCTCGCTGCGCTATAGATACTGTCACGACTGACCATCAGCACATCGGCGGCGCCCATGACTTCGGTGTTTAGACGCTCATCCATGATTTGCGCGGCAGTCTTAAAGAGCTCAGTTTCGCTGGTGGCGGCTTGTAGGGCGCTTGGGTCTTGTAGATGTGCTTGTTTGGCCTCTTGGTAGGTGGTGGACAGTTCGGTGCTGATTTTAAGCTGCTGCTGTCCTGCATCATTGACCCATGCCGACTCGTGCTCGGTCTGACTGTGACGAATGCCAAAGGTGGATAAGAGGACGCCTTGCTGTGCTGTGAGGTGTAAGCTGTTGTCGGTGACGACTTTAAAGCCTTGTCCGCTGTCTGCTGATTGGTGGTTGCTAAAGCGATGACGCAAGGCGCCAAGCTCAATACTGTGCTGCTGCGGGCTGTAGCTGGCAATGCTACTCTTGTTTGGGTCTGCGGCATTAGCGCGCGCCTCGGTGTTGACGCTCCACTGGATACCCAGACGGTTTGGGGTGTCGTCAAAGCCCAGCCACGTTTCTGTAGCAGCACTGAGTCCGTATTGGGCGATGCCAGATACCCAGCCACTATGTCCGTCATCATCATCAATCTGTGAGTGTCCAAGACCTGCGCCATGCCATCTTGGAGAGACGCCGCCTTGGGTGTTGTGACGGTGCGCGGGGTTTATACTGCTTACGGTGATGTCACGCTCGTCATTGTCCCCCATACCGATACCGTCGTACAGTGCGCGCTGGATAATGGGGCTGTCGGTATCACCGTACCAGTGGTTCAGTAAGACGGGCTGTCCCTCACGGGCAGCAAATTGCCAGCCATGACTGCTGCCTGAAGACAGTTGCAGTTGGCGCAGTGGCGGTGTGCGTCCTGCGTCGTGTTCGCTGATACCTGAATAGGCAGGGGTGGTGATGCTTTGGTGTAGACCGTCTGTGGTGATGGGTGCTTGGTAGCTGGGGTCAACGCTCTGCCCTGTGCGTGCTTGGGTGAGTCCTTGATAGTGACGATGGGCAAAGGCTTGAAGACTGGGATAAGGGACGTAAGAGATAGTATCATTGAGCAGCTTTGCCGATACCCAGATGCCGCTATGACGCGCACTTTGATAGGCGTGCTTGGGTATGGGCTGGTGTTGCGTGACGCTATCGATCCAAGCTTCAATCATACTTTGGTGCTGGTAGGCGACACTGTCGTCATCAGGCTCGATACCGAGGATTTGTGCGCGCAGACAGTAGCCTGAGAGGGTATTGCACATGTAGGGCATCTGTACGCTGACGTGTTGACCAACAGCCATTTCCCGCAGTCCGCCACTAATGTAATGCGCTTCTCGATGCGCTTTGTTGGCAGAGACCCACTGTGTAGCAAGGGCGGTCGCCATGGCATCATTCATCACTCGTGATGGGGTCGCCAGTAAGGTAATAGACGTGCCGTCATTTAATTCACCATCATCACTAGCGCTGCCTTCAAAGACGGTATCCGCTGCCAGTCCATCAGCACGTACGGTGACTTGCTGAGCCCCCAATCGCTTGGCGATGTATTGCATGTCCTCTAGCGTGTCTTGTCCTGATTGTACAGACGCATGACCGTAGGTATAGACCAAGCCCTGTTCATCACTGCCCACGGTGTTGCTAATGCGCCAATAGCCGAGCGTGTCCACATCAGGGGCAGCGACCCAATAAAACATCAATCCCAAATCTGCAAACAAGCCTGTTAAAAACTCCCAGTCGCTCATATTAAGCTGAGTGCGTAGTGGATAGGATTGGTGCAATATATCTATAGCAGCAAGCGCGTCATCGACTTGCCACGTAAAGCCATAACCACTTAATACGCTGGTTGCGATGTCTAGACACGACTGGTCATAAAAGCTGCGCGTGTGCACCGATTGGGTGAGTAGCCACTCAGGCGACACAATAGACAGCTGATAAAAATGCAGCGCACCATCTGAGTATTGATAATGCACGCCGCGTACGATACCCGTACGCGTCACGGGGGTGTAAGCCGCTGCCCGCGTGGACAAACACACCTGACTGCCGACAATTGATAAACAATCTATCCTATCTAAAAACTCGTAACTGAACACAAGTATGTCTATCGATTGATGCGCATTCACCGCATGCGTGCTGATAAACGCAACGGGGGCAAACACATCAGCGGCAAGCGTATCGTGCTTGATATCAAGGTAATGCAGCTTGGTATCTTTGAGTAACATAAGAAAAGTGTCCTGATGACTTATCATCAAGTGGACGATATGATAAGCGAGACTAAAAAGAAGGGTTTTCAGAATTATAGGAATTGTTGGAATATTGTCAAGTAATGAGAAAATATTTTTTAATTAGTAAAGAATTTTTGTTTATAAAAATGACTTTTATAAATGATGGCTTTATATCCTGTTTACTTATAAAAAAGGCTTAACGGTATCAACAGTAGCAAGCGCGTAAACCGATATGATAATAAATACCATCGCCCTACTACTCATAAAAAAACCGCCAATAATTTTCAACTTATTGGCGATTCTTGCTACCTAACTGTTTTTACTTATTCAAATATGTAAAATTACTGCGCGCTCGTATTTTCCGTGTCGTTCAAACTGTTATTTTGCATATCAATGTCACCGCTGTCGCCTGCAGTTAGGCTAATGCCGTTGCCTTCGCTCATGGCCGAGTCGTAAACGGTAAATTCAATACGGCGATTGCGGAAGCGTCCTTGCTCTGTGGCATTATCAGCCACAGGATCGGTCTCACCCATGCCTTTGGTCATCAGACGGCTGGCATCGGCACCTTGGGCGACCATGTAGTCCTTAACCGCTTGTGCGCGCTTTTCTGACAGCTGCATATTGTAGCTTGCTGAGGCTTGTTTATCGGTATGCCCGATAATCATCAGACTCATGGTGGGTACTTGCTGCATTAAGGCCACCGCACGGTCAAGTAGCGGTTTGTTGGCATCAGGAATCTCGGCTTTATCGACTTCAAAGTTAATCACCTGCATGCTCAGCGCGCGCGCTACGTCAAGGGGATTGGGTGGCTCGCTCAGATTATCCAGCGCATTACCACTGGCATCAATACTCTCGGCGACTGCGGTATCTACATCAAGCGGCGGCGCGGCGATGATACGCATCGCTGGAGCAACAGACTGAACGTCAGCCAGCATTTTTTCCAATGCTGCTTGGTCGGGTGCGTTGATGGTAATGGTATCGCCTTCGATGAGCATACTGGCATTGGGTACGCTTTTGATAATGGGCAAGACAGAGGTGAGCTGCTCTATCGCTGGCATGTCCATCGCATAATAATCATCCACGTCTGCTTGGCATTTATTAACATCATCGCTAAATACACGGCTTACTGCATTGATAATCTGCGATTGTAAGGCAGCATCTCCCACATTGATACGGCAAGCATACAAGCTGCTGTTTGTGCCTGTGGCAATACGTAGTGAGGCAGGTGCAGGACTGGCCATAGCAGCGGATGTATCGTTTGTATTCGCCGTATTATCCGTCCCGTTTGAAGCCACCTCAGCACTTTGTTCATCTTGCATTGGCATACCGACAGGCTCAGGATCGGTCTGACACCCCTTTAACAATGCCCACGCCAAAGCACTTAAAATAATCAAACCCACAATCGGCAATAGCGCCTTCATAAAACTGCCTTCTTTGGCGTTGTCGTTGCCAACTGGTGTCGCGGCAACAGGCTCGGCATCGTGTACAGTAGCAACGGTTGCTGCGGGCAACAAAGCACTGGCCCATAGCGGAATGTGCGGCTCATAGCGGCTGTGGTTGTTGTGCAAAAATTCAGGTAAAGGCGTCGCACCTGCTAAGCTGTGCAGCTCGTGATACGCCAAAGGCGCAGCCGCTGTAATAAGCGCACGGGTCTCATCTTTTTCTAAGTGGTGATGACTTGCCAGCTCAGCGGTAAGTTGTTCTTTTTGGGCGTCATCCGTCCAAACCTTGCTTAACAACGAGCCATCATCAGCAGCAATATTGTCACGGGCGAGATTGTTGTAGGTGCCCTCATTTGCCAAACGCGCTGCAAAAATGGCATAAAATGCCTCAAGCATATTGGCGTGTTCATGAGTATGAATGTCGTCATGGATGACCGCAGGGGTCACGGTACGGGTTAAATGACTGATAATGTCCATCAAAAATTCTCCTTAAAATAATAGCGTCAACCTATCCTTGCACACAATGCCGTACGTCTCTTTTACGATAGCCAACAGTTTTACGGCAGCTCATAGTGGTCATTGTCATTTTGCTTTTATTTGTCGTGACCACAGCGCTTTTAAAGTGTGGTGTCCACATGATAAATACGTGGCGGCTAGAATGCGAAAATTCTTATTATAAGGCTGAGCAATAGAATACGTCAGTACATGGGTGTTGTATAAATGCTGTTGTTTGTTAAT
Organism: Psychrobacter sp. bablab_jr014; assembly: GCF_016464015.1. GTDB lineage: Bacteria > Pseudomonadota > Gammaproteobacteria > Pseudomonadales > Moraxellaceae > Psychrobacter. The sequence continues at coordinate 19,072 of NZ_JACDXT010000012.1, read as the reverse complement.
AAGGCAAAACGTGCCGTGATAGAGTTTACTGGCTTTGCTATCACGGCACTTAGAGCCTATTTACTGCGCGGTGTTGTTAATGGTGACAGGATCGACACGGAAGCTGCTGTTTGCTAAATCATCGACTTCTTCTGGCGACAAATTGCCCGAATTGTTGTTTTGGTTTTGCGGGGTGACAGGTTGGCTGCTTTGCTGCGGCATATTGATGCCTGTGGTATTGCTTTGCGGTGCGCCACTATTTACGGTTGGTGTTTGCTGGTTTTGCTGCGGCACATTAGTCATCATATTATTACTGGTGGTAATGGGCGCGCTGGCATTGGGCATGTTGTTGCTTGGCATGGTGTTATAACTGGCGTTATTATAAGTCTCATCATACGTGTTCGGTGGTGGCGCGACGGCAGCAGTCGGTGCGACAGGCGTAATGGTCGCAGCAGGCCATAAGGTTTGCACATTGCCTGTTAGCTGTTGCAGCTGCACATTGTCAGGCGCTTCGATAGAGACATTACCATTTTGAATGGTTAAGCGCGAAAACGGTGTGTTACGCATGACGTTAAACACTTCTGGCAAGGTCGAGGCATTGATGTTCTCAAGCTCGGTAGCAAAGCCTTCTTGTACAGTCACATTACACAGATTGGACTGGGTACTAAAACTGCTGGTCACTGCCTGCATGAGACGCTCTTGTAAATTGGTATCGCCTACAGTCGCGGTACAGCTGTATAGATTACCCGCGTCGTCGACACTGACCATGACTTCAGCAGGCGTCAAATCAACAGGTTCAGCAGGGGGCGGCGGCGCAGGCTTAGCGGCAACGACAGGTGCGGCCACTTCTTCAGGCGCATCGTTATACACAAACGCCCACAGCAAACCAAGTGCAATAAGTGCCGCAGCGAGCAGCCCTAAGCGTATCATCAAGTCACTACGCTGGTTACGCTCACGTACAGCAGCGCGCGCTTCAGAGCCTCGGTGAGCCAGCGGGCTGGCGTGGATGGCGCTGCTCACCACTTCATCAGCGATGGGCGTGTCCTTATCCACAATCACAGGAACATCGGGGTTATTCATCGCCTGCCCTGTTGGTACGGTGGCATTAGGTAAGGGCTGGTTGTCATACACATAGGCGGTCGGTGCGCGTGTTGGGTCTTGATTGACTACCGCTACCGTCGGTGCGAGGACGCTGGCGCTCCATGCGGGCAAATAAGCTCGAACATTGGCGGTCTCAGGCTCTAGATAAGTAGGTAAATGCACGTCTTGGGCTTGACTTTTTAACTCTTGATAGCCCAAATGCGCAGCGCTGATGAGCAGTTGCGCGGTGCTCTTGGCATCGACATGATGCGCTTCAGCCAGTTCTTGAATTAATAATGCGCGCTGGTCTGGCTGTTGCCACAATTGCTCAAACAAAATCGGTGCGCCACTGGCAGCTGCAGTATCAGCGAGCAGCTGCGCATGAATCTCAGGCTGCGCCAAACGGGTGATTAAAATAGCGTAAAACTGCTCCAATACATCGGTCTGCGCCTTAGTCGCAGTCGTGCCTAAGATGGCGGGCGTGACCGTTTGATTGAGTCGATCGATGAGGCTCATAAGGCGTCCTTAACCAATACTGGTGTAATCCTTGCAGTACGCTGTAATATCCGCGCCAATCTTGGCAGCAGGGCGACCGCTGGGTAGTGATTGTGATTGTTATTCTTACGCTGTCTTCGCTTTTGTGATAAGTAAGCGCGTTGTTAATGTCTTATAGTAATCTATTTCAAACCCGCTTCATGACGGTTAATTTGTATGGGTATGTAAAGGATACAGGATATCAACTGAGGCTAACGACAAAAATAACTAAGATAATTGTTCGCTACTATCAAGCACAAAGCTGTGTCGTCAATGATAATAAACAGGGTCTGTAGCGGGCGCTGATTTATGGACTAAGGACATCTCTTTTGTTAAATCACACCACACTTATCATTATTATTACCGTGATTGTCAGCATCGCCGCTTGGCAAAACAAAACCTTACTCAATCGTTTGATTTTCTACCCGCCAGCGGTGACGCGCGGGCAATGGGATCGCTTTGTCACGCATGGCTTTATTCATGCCGATAGTATGCATTTGTTGTTTAATATGTTTACGCTGTACTTTTTTGGTCGCGTGATTGAAGGACTGTACCGTCCCTTTGTTTTTGGCTACGGTTTTGTGCTGTTTTATGTACTCGCTATTGTGGCCGCGATGATTCCAAGCTACATTAAAAACAAAGACAACGCCAGCTATCTGAGCCTTGGCGCGTCAGGCGGTGTCTCCGCGGTCTTGTTTGCATTTATCTTAATTGCACCGTGGGAGAGCATTTATCTGTTTGCCATTCTGCCAATTCCTGCGATTGTATTTGCGGTGGCGTATGTGGCGTATAGCATTTATGCCGATAAACGCGGCGGCTCGCGTATCAATCACATGGCACATTTGTGGGGCGGCGCGTTCGGTGTGGTGGCGACCATTATTTTGCGTCCGCAGATTTTGCCGCACTTTTTTGCTTCTTTATTAAATCCGTTTGGCTAGGGCGTTGTGCGTTCTCAATACTTTTGATGACTTATAATTTTAGATGACTGATAATTTATGATTGTAGATGTGATTGGCGATATTCATGGCAATGCGCACAAGCTGATAGGCTTACTTAAGCAGCTCGGCTATGTACACAATGGTACGTATTTTGCGCCGCCAAGCGGACATCGGGCACTGTTTATTGGTGATTTGATTGACCGCGGATCAGCGCAGCTTGCGACCCTTGAAGTTGTGTTTGCGATGATAGACGCAGGCGTCGCTGATGCTGTCATGGGCAACCATGAATACAATGCCTTAGCCTTTGCCACGCCGCATCCTGAGGATAGCACGCGCTATCTGCGCTCGCACTCGGATGCGCATATTCGCCAGCACGAGGCATTTTTAAACGAAGCGCCCATTGGCTCTTGGGAGCATCATTATTGGTTGGCGCGCCTGTATGAATTGCCGCTATGGCTTGAGACCGAATACGGCTGCTTTGTCCATGCCTGCTGGGATATGCGCAGTATGGCGGTGCTACAGCCACTCTTAACCGCAAAAAACACCTTGACCTATCAAGCGCTGGTCGCGACCTCCGAGGAAGATTCGCCTGAATACGATGCCCTTGAACGGGTGCTCAAAGGTGTCGAAGCGCCACTACCTGATGGCATCACGATGGTCGATAAAGAAGGCACGGCGCGTAAACGTGTGCGTGTGCGCTGGTGGCTCGATGATTTACACGCGCGCAGCATCCACGAGATTGCGCGGGCACCCAAACATGAGCTGGCGCAAATTCCAGCGGATGCGATGGCGTGTAATATTGATTTTGCGCTGCATACTGACAAGCCTGTGTTCGTCGGGCATTACTGGCTGACGGGTGCGCCTGTGCCACTCAGCAGCCAAGTGATTTGTACTGACTATTCTGCCGCAGCGGACAGCGGTTATTTGACCTGCTATCAGCTGGATACCGAGGCGCCACTGCCGCTACATGCTGATAATTTTATTCAGCATGACCACGGGCAAACTTGACTTTACGGCATAGGTAAAACTTTTGTATGATGGTCTATTTTTAGGATATTGCCTCATGAGTACAGCCGCCGCACAACCTGCCCCTATCCCTTCTCCAGATGGTCAAGCCAAAGTCGGCATCATCATGGGTTCACAGTCCGATTGGGCGACCATGAGCGCCGCCGCTCAGCTGCTGGCAGATTTTGGCATTGCTTTTGAATGCGAAGTGGTCTCGGCCCACCGCACGCCTGATCGCTTGTTTGAGTATGCCAAAAGCGCCAAAGGCAACGGCTTACAAATCATCATCGCGGGCGCAGGTGGCGCCGCGCATCTGCCAGGTATGTGCGCCAGCCAAACGCCGCTACCTGTCCTCGGTGTGCCTGTAAAGTCATCTATGCTAAGTGGTTGGGACAGCCTATTGTCCATCGTACAGATGCCAAAAGGTGTGGCGGTCGGTACGCTGGCTATCGGTACGGCGGGCGCATATAACGCGGCGCTGCTTGCCATTCAAATGCTCGCGCTTCATGATGACGACATCGCTGCCAAGCTTGACACCATGCGTCAAACACAAACCGAAACCATTTTAGCCAGCCCAACCCCTGGCATTATTAACCCTTAATAGCTTGCAGCCATTCTTGACTTGCTATTTGTTTTTAGATAGGTTTTACTAAGGTGTGGCAACTTTATCAATGAGTGTCACGACCTAACTAAAAAAAGGTGCATACGCTGCACCTTTTTCTGTTTTTTAGCATCCCCGCTTGCTAAAACCCATATTTTTATGATGATGACTTTTACCACAGTACAACTAACTTTATTTACCATACGTTATTGAACAAAAGGGCAATCATGACCTCCAACGCTTATCCAACCACCCAAACCATTCATACCATCGGGATTTTAGGCGGTGGTCAGCTCGGTATGATGCTGGCGCAAGCCGCTTTGCCGCTCGGTTATCGCTGTGTGTTTTTAGAAGACAATACCGACTGCCCCGCCAGCCTTTACGGTGCGGTCTATAGCAGCGAGCAGCTTGATGATTTTATCAGCGCCGCCGATGTGTTTACCCTTGAGTTTGAAAACACCCCGACCGATACGGTACAAAAGCTCTCAGCCTTGTCCAAACAAGGGCAGAAAAAAGGCATGTTTCCGCCGCCCATCGCCCTTGAAGTGGCGCAAGACCGCTTAAAAGAAAAGCAGATGTTTAATGATTTAGACATCGCTACCGTGCCGTTTGAATCGGTCAGCAGTAAAGCAGAATTAGACGCTGCCTGCCAAAAATTGGGCTTACCGATTGTGCTCAAAACCAGCCGCGGCGGTTATGATGGCAAAGGTCAATACGTCATCAAAGAGACCAGCGACATTACCCCAGCATGGCAAGCGCTCAAAGACGCAGTCAGCGGCAAAGGCAGCCTAACTCAGACGCCCGCGCCCTTGATTGCCGAAGGTTTTATTCACTTTAGCCGCGAAGTGTCTATCATCGCTGCCCGTGCTCAAGATGGACAGATTCGCTGCTACGACTTGGTCGAAAACCATCATCACCAAGGTATCCTTGCTAAGACGAACGCGCCTGCGGTAGGCACGAGCCAGCTGTTTGGTCAAGCAAAGCAAGCCATTACCACCATCATGAACCATCTAGACTACGTGGGCGTGATGGCGCTAGAACTGTTCGTCAGTAAAGACGCGCGCGGACACGACCGCCTACTTGCCAACGAAATCGCCCCACGGGTGCACAATTCAGGACACTGGAGCATCGAAGGCGCGGTGACCAGCCAATTTGAAAACCATATCCGCGCGGTGGTTGATTTGCCGCTCGGCGATACCGACAATGTACACCCTTCGATTATGGTCAATGTGCTGGGCGAATACCCAAGCATCAGTGACGTGCTCAGTATCGACGGCGCGCACTACCACAGCTACCACAAATCTGAGCGCGCTGAACGTAAAATCGCGCACATCACCTTGATGCCCAATGACGTGACCGACCTAGAAACGGCACTTGGTCAGCTGGTCAACATACTACCGAACAAAGTCGGTCTCGATAAAAAACAAAGCGAGAGCAAAAAATAATGCGCGTCTGGGTCGATGCCGATGCCGTACCTGCGATTGCTAAAGCGCTATTAATTAAAACCGCCGAGCGCACGCAAGTTGAAACCATCTTTGTCGCCAATCAAGCCATCAAACTGCGTAAATCGCCCATCATCGCCATGCACGTCGTTCCGCAGGGCTTCGACAAGGCAGATGATTACATCGCTGAGCATGTCGAGCCTAAAGACTTGGTGATTACCAATGACATCCCGCTTGCCAATGACGTCATTGAAAAAGGCGGGCAGGTACTGACCACGCACGGCGTTGTCTATGACGTGCGCAACATCAAGCAAAAGCTGAACATGCGCGATTTTATGGACACCATGCGCGGCACAGGCGTGCTAGAGCTTGGTGAGATGAGTACGCAAAAGCCTTACGGCGAGCGTGACAAAAAAGCCTTTGCCGATGGCTTAAACCGTTTGGTGCGACCTTAACGCAGTTAACGCAGTCTCGCTATTTGGTATAACACAACCGCTGTCGATAGATGGCGGTTTTTTGTTTTTATGCTGCTTATCAAGATATAAGAAACAGCATGTTTGCAAATCCACTACATAATATATCGAACCGTTAAAGCGCGCCTACACATCATCACTGTATAAACGGCATGCGCTTGTTACGCTATAGGTCGATTTTAAGAACATCAACTTATACACAATAAAAAGGAAACGATTATGAATATTTTAGTCATTGGTGCAAGTGGACGCGTGGGTCAGAAACTGACCGAGCAGCTATTGGACGCGGGACATAAAGTGACGGGTACCGCGCGCGATAAAGACACGCTGTTTGATAATAACAACTACACCCAGCTGGATTTGGATTTATCCGCGAGCAATGAAGAGATTGAAGCACAGATTACTGAAGACTTTGATGCGGTTTATTTTACCGCAGGCTCGGGCGGCAAGGACGTGTTGGCAGTTGATTTGCATGGCGCAGTCAAAACCATGCAGGTGGCAGAAGTCAAAGGGATCTCACGCTATATCATGCTAAGCGCGGTCTATTCGCTTGATACTTCAAAATGGGATGCGCCATCGGTACAAGCCTTGTCCGATTATTACATCGCCAAGCATTACGCGGATGACTTCTTGATTCACCGTACCAACTTGGACTACACCATCGTGCAGCCTGGTTCGTTAACCGAAGACGCGCCAACGCATCAGATTGATATTAACAGTGATGAAGCGGGCAGCAACACCATTAGCGATGTGGCAGAAACATTGGCAGGCGTACTGACTGCTGAAAACACCTATAAGCAAGTGTTCGCCATGCAAAATGGCAAAACACCGATTAAGCAAGCGATTGGTATTGTCTAATCAACCATAAAAGCAAAGTAAGCATTACGCCAGACCGCTTGGAAAACTGATGACAGCTTGTAAGCTTTTTGCGCTTGCAAGCACCATCAGCAAGCGGTCAATCCCTACCGCAATACCGCTACAAGGCGGCAAATCATCGCACGCAGCGAGTAAGTGCGTATCTATTGGCATGACAGGCAGGTCGTGCTGCACCCGCAGCAAATTATCGCGCTCAAAACGCTGACGCAACGCCTCACCATCTGCTAGCTCATCATAAGCATTGGCAATCTCAATACCGTTAATGTACAGCTCAAAACGCTTGGCAACCGTATTGCCATCGGCGTCCTTTGCCGTTTTTGCGAGGGCTGCCGTTGCAGGCGGATAGTCGATGATTAACGTCGGCATATCATGACCAAGATGCGGCTCAATGGCGTGACTGAATAATAAATCCAGCCAGCTTTGGCGCACGTCCTCACTGTCCATCCCCGATTGATTAAAATCAAACCCCGTCAGTCCCAAATTTTTGGCGCAGTTTTCTAGCGCTTGTACGCTTGCGGTCAGTGGGTGAATCTGCAAGGTGTCCATAAACGCATCAATATAACGATAACGCTGAACGCTAACGGCGCGACCGTATAGCGTACTCAACAGCGCGGTCAGCTCATCCGCCAGCGCGTCCAAATCATACTGCGGGCGATACCACTCAAGCATGGTAAATTCGATATTGTGGCGCGAGCCGATTTCATTATTACGAAACACAGGGCAAATCTGATACATGGGCACGCGCCAGCTGGCGAGCAGCCGCTTCATCGCAAACTCAGGCGAGGTGTGCAAATAATAGGTCTGCGGCTTGTCTTGATACGTCACCGCCGCGCCCACCGATTGCAAAAACGTATCGGTATTGCCCGCGTTGGATAGTAGCGGCGTTTGCACCTCTAGCACATCCCGCGCCGCAAAAAACTGGCGTATCTGCGCCATCATCGCCGCACGTTTTTGCGCCATTGCCAGCGATTGTGTGGGCGCATAGCTGGGCATAGTATCGGCATCGGCGTTTTGATTTTTGCTATTTTGGGTGTCGGTTGCGGTCATGGGCAGTGTCTTTTTATCACGGGCAATAAACAAAGGTTATCAAAGGTTTAAATGTATTGGGTTTGAATAAGCGTCTTAGGACGCCATAAACGCCCACTCACGGCGTAGCGGATAGTTACGGCGCAAGCCATCGAAGTCTTTTCCCTGCACCTGCCCTTCTGTCACCACTGCCCGTAAGGCGACATCGTCTTGCATGATGTCATAAAACTCAGGCAGCAGCTGTGGCGCATCTTTTAGCGCTGCCCAGTGGTACGGATTGGCGGGCAACAGCGGCTCGATACTTTGCACAATCGGCAAGCCAAGCGTCTGACACAGCGCGTCATATATCATCTGCGTACCGCGCAGTTTTCCTTCCAGCGTATAGCCTGCGATATGCATAGTGGCGATGCTGAGCGCGTCCAGCGTCTCGGCGGCAATGCTTGGCTCATGCTCGAACACGTCGAGCACCACTTGGCGCTTAGTCTTAGCAATGTTTGTGAGCAAGTCCGCCTCAGCAATCACAGGACCACGGGCGCTGTTAATCAGCAACGTATCTTTGGGCATCTTTGCCAGCGCTTTGGCATCAATCAGATGCTCGGTCGGATAGTCGCTTTGCTGCGCGCTCGTCAATGGCACATGCAAGCTGATAATACTGCTGCTTTGTAGCACCTCATCGAGCGTGCTGTTATTGACATCAGATGCGGGCAATAACGGGTCGTAACCCAAGACCTGCCAGCCCAAATCTTTGGCATATAAGGCAAGCGTACTACCGATATTACCCAGCCCGATGATGCCGAGTGTCGGCGCGCTATGCCAATATTCAGGGCGCAAGGTAAAGGCTGCCGTCAGCACATATTGCGCCACTGAATGCTTGCTACAGCCTGCGGCATTGGCAAAGGCGATACCACGCGCTTTTAGATACGCTTGGTCGATATGGTCGGTGCCGATGGTCGCTGAGCCGACAAAGCGCACGCTGTTATTATTCGCCAAAAGCGCTTCATTGACAGGCGTGACCGAGCGCACCAGCAGCACATCAGGCTGGGTAGTTGCCAAAAAATCGGCGGTAATCTCACGCCCTGCACAGGTAACAATCTCCACGCTCTCTGCCGCGCCTGCAAGATTATGCGCATTAAAAAAATCATTGAGACTGGCAATATTGCTGTCGGCAACGATGGTCAGCGTGTGGGGCTTTTGCGTGTTGGTGTTAGCAGCGAGGGTATCAGACATGGTTGGCTTCTTGTTATAAGTATTTGGATAATGAATGGCGCAAAACGTGAAAAAGGCACAACACGGTGCCTTTTGACGATTGACAGTCTGCTGTGGTTAACACGCCATATTTGATTTGGCTGGTTTATAACGCCATGATAGCGAATTTATTTTTTGTCTGCATTATCTTCTCGCCCTTCCTCGGTAGTGGCATAGCTGGCAGCAGGAAAGAGTGCCGCACTGGCATGCGCGTCTGCTTCCGTTTGCGCGGCGAATAAATCGCTTTTGTGCTGCGATATCCATTCGCGCCATACGGCAAGCGCAATCGCGAGCACCACAGGCCCAATAAATAAACCCACAAAACCAAACGCCGTTAAGCCGCCCAGCACCCCAATAAAGATAATGATAAACGGAATCTTGGTCGCGCCACTAATCACAATCGGACGAATCAAATTGTCCACCCAACTGATGACTAAAATGCCCCACAGCGCCAGCCCCAGACCTTCTGTGGTCTGTCCTTGACTGAGCAGCCAAATAGACACCCCTGCCCACGCAAATGGTGTACCAAAGGGAATCAGCGCGACCACAAAGGTCACAAGTGTCAATAAAATGGGATTGGGCGCACCAGAAAAATAGTAGCCAATGCCTGCGAGCAGTGCTTGCGCCAGCGCCGTCAAACCAATACCGTATACCACCGCACGGGTGGTCGTACCCACCGAATCAATATAGCCATCAATACGATTGCCAATAATATTGCGCAGCGCTTGGCGAACTTGACGGATAAGACTGGTGCCATCACGGTAAAAGAAAAACAGCGTCATCAGTGCCATACCTGCTTTGGCAAGGCCACTAAATGCCACATCAAAGGCCACTTTTCCGTAATACAGATGCGACTGTACCCATGCGCGAAACGCCTCAAGCGCGCCTTCTGGGTCTTTATTGATGCTCCACAACACATCTTTGATTTGCTGACCGACGACTGGCAGATTTTTAAAATATTCAGGTACGTCTAGATAGCCGACTTTGACGCGATAAATCAAATTGCTGTACAGACTGAGCGCTTCTTGCTGCAAAATAAAGAGACCGATGACTAAGGGCACACCAATAGATAGCGAGACAATCACCGTCATGATGCCTGCACTAAAATCTTGACTTAGATGTACTTTTTGATAAAAGAAGGTATAAATAGGAAAGGTAACGTACGCCAAAATGGCCGCCCAAATGGCAGGCACGATAAAAAAGCGCACCACCTGAAAACACAGAATAAACAGCACAACCAATAACGTAATCGCAAGCAGACGCTGAATAACAAATTCTTTGGTCCAGTTTTCAATCATAGCGTACCAACCAGATACTGACAGCAAAAGCCCATGTGCCTTTGCTTACTTTAAAAAAATACCGCACCGCAAGCGACATTAAAGCTTGTTTGTCCTAAACAAGGCTCAGCTGACGCCGCATAGTCAAGCCACTTATTATGCAATAAGCCAAGATAAATATATAATGCTATGTTGTAACTTTTACTTACAATTTTGCGTACGTCATTTATCATGGGCGTGACTCACCCTAAAATAGAGCGCGTTCTACAAAAGCAAACACATAAGTAAGAATAATGGGCAAAAAAACACAGCGTGCCCGTGACCTTAATAATTGATGATATACTAAACGCACGAATTTACATTTTAAATACATAGTACTAGGCAATACTGCCGACACCTCGCTGTCATAAACCTATTTATACGGTGATAACACGATGACTTGTGTCATCTGACGCCGCTTTGTGATAGTTTTGGAATAATTTTTACACAACAATGCGCCATGGCGATTGCCTGCGTGCGCATATACTCGATGTTGATGATATTTGATAGGAACAATAACAATGGCAAAAGACCCCGAGACCGTAAGCCCAGCAACGCCTAGTAGCGTGACCTTTGCGTTGGCGCAAGCGCATTTTTTGGTCGGTGATATCAGTGCCAATACTGAAAAGATGCGCGATTTGGCGCTAAAAGCACGTGAGCAAGGCGCGGATGTGATTGTGTTTCCTGAGCTGGCGCTTTTAGGTTACCCTCCCCAAGACTTACTGCTGCGTCCGAGCTTATCAGGCCGCGTCAAAAGTGCGCTTGCCTCTTTAAGCGACATTGACGATATCGTGATGATTGTCGGTTACCCGCACGTTGACCATCATGGCACGTTTAACTCAGCGGCGATTTTGTACAACGGTCAGCAAAAAGGTTTTTATCATAAGCAGTCACTGCCCAACTATGGCGTGTTCGATGAGCGTCGTTACTTTGATAAAGGGCGCAACCAAGTCTTGTTCGACTATAAAGGCATTACGATTGGTTTGCTGATTTGCGAAGATTTATGGCTAGAAGAACCCATCAAAGCGCTTAAAGAACAAGGCGCGGATATGGTGGTCAGCCTCAACGCCTCACCGTTTGAAACAGACAAACAAGAAGCGCGTAAAGCCGTATTGGCCAAACGCAGTCGCGAGCATCAACTGCCGATTGTGTATGTCAACTCGGTCGGCGGCCAAGACGACTTGGTGTTTGATGGTGGCTCACTGGTAGTACAGGCAGATGGCAGCATCGCGCACGAAGCACCGCGTTTTTTAAATCATTTACTGCTTGCCCGCCTTGATGTTAAGGCGCATCAGTTTGATACGCAAGTTAAAGCGCCGTTATCACTAAGTACCGAATCAGAGATGTACCAAGCGCTCGTCGTCGGTCTGCGTGATTATGTCAACCATTCAGGCTTTAAAGGCGTGATTGTTGGCCTCTCAGGGGGTATTGATTCGGCATTGACCTTATGCGTCGCCGTTGATGCACTTGGTGCCGACAAGGTGTATGCCGTCATGATGCCTTATGAGTACACCTCACAAATCAGCCTAGAAGACGCCCAAGCGCAAGCGCGCCGCCTCAATGTCTCATATACCGTGTGCCCGATTTTTGATGCGGTCGAAGGCATTCGTCATACGCTCGCGCCGCTGTTTAGCGAATCGCCAGCCGATACAACCGAAGAGAACATTCAAGCGCGTGCGCGCGGTGTAATTTTGATGGCCTTGTCTAATAAATTTGGTCACTTGGTCATCACCACAGGCAACAAATCTGAATTGGCGGTCGGCTACTCAACGCTATACGGCGATATGGCGGGCGGCTTTGACGTCTTAAAAGACGTGTACAAAACGCAAGTGTATGCCCTAGCCAACTATCGCAATCGCCTAGAAGACACGCCTGTGATTCCTGAGCGCGTCATCACCCGTCCACCATCAGCCGAGCTGCGTCCTGACCAAAAAGACCAAGACAGCTTGCCTGATTACGACGTATTGGACGGTATCTTGAGCTTGTATATTGATGAAGATTCAAGCTACCAAGACATCGTTGATAAAGGCTTTGATGCTGAGATGGTCGCCAAAACCATCAAGATGGTCGATAACAACGAATACAAACGCTTGCAATCGCCTATTGGCACCAAAATCAGCCATCGCGCCTTTGGTCGTGAGCGTCGTTATCCCCTCGTTAATAAGTGGTCTATCAAAGGCTAACAGTCAATCAGCAGCGGGTTTGCGCATCATAGCCGCTGCTTGATTATCGGTATAATAAACACAAAGCTGGGGGATGCCTCAGCTTTTTTTGGTGTAGGTGTCTTTCTGTCAATTGGGGTATAATAGGCGCCTTATTCTTCTTTCTCTATACCAACGCAGCGTGTGCTCGCCATGCCCTGCGTCCCTTTTTCTGTATCTGTCTTTTTAATGTATGTCAATGCGCTTACGATAATTAACGGACGTTTATGACGGCCCTACTTCTATAGCAACACGTTTCTGTCATTGTTGATATCTGTGCTGCATTGTCCTGCACTCTATGGTCACTATTGCCATGCGCCGTTATCAAGGCCGCATGTTGATAACGTTTCTTTCACTTATCAACCCCTACTTTATCTTTTCTTGAGTATCTCATGAGCCTGCTAACTGCCAGTCTGTTTATCTTTCTTCTTATCGCCTTAAGTGCCCTTGTTTCCAGCTCCGAGCTGGCGCTTGCCTCCTCGCGCAAGATTAAGCTACAAGTGATGGCTAAAGAAGGCGATGTACGCGCCTTAGACGTGCTAAAGATGCAGGAGTACCCAGGCAGCTTTATTACGGTGGTGCAGGTTGCGCTAAATGCGATTGCAATTTTGGCAGGGGCCATCGGTGAGTCGGCCATCAGTCCTTATTTGCAGCAGCTTTTGGGGCATGAGGCGCTCTCATCCATCGTGTCTTTTGCCATTGTGACCAGCTTGTTTGTGCTGTTTGCCGACTTGATGCCCAAACGCGTGGGCATGTCCAATTCAGAACCCATTGCGGTCAAAGTCGTGCGCCCAATGATTTTTCTGATTTTTATATTAAAACCCTTGATTTGGGTGTTCGATGGCGCGGCCAATTTGATTTTTAAAATACTGGGCATTTCAACCGTGCGCCAAGATGACATGACCTCTGAGGACATTTATGCGGTGATGGACGCAGGCGCAGAGGCAGGCATATTAAAGCAGCAAGAGCATCATTTGATTGAGAATATCTTTGAGATGCAAGAACGTACCGTCACCTCCGTCATGAACCCACGCGAGCATATTGTTTATTTTGATACGCACGTCAGCGCCGATGAAGTGGTCGAGGTGATGATTCGCCAGCCGCACAATAAGTTTTTGGTGTGTAATGATGACGATCTTGAACAGATTATCGGTTATGTGGAATCGCGTAGCTTTTTGGCGGCGGTGCTTGAGAAACAACAAGTCGGCGTCACAGACAAGTCACTATTAAAGCCTGCGCTGTTTATTCCCGATACCTTGTCGCTGTTTGAGGTATTAGAGACCTTTAAATCGACAGGGGCAGATTTTGCCGTTATTGTGAATGAATATGCACTGGTGGTTGGGGTGATTACGCTCAAAGACGTGATGAGCATTGTGATGGGTGAGCTGGTGACTTTAGAGGATCAGCTGATTGTACAGCGTACGGACAACTCATGGCTGATTGATGGCATGACACCGATTGAAGATGTGGTGCGCGCCCTTGGCATTGTGGATCTGCCGCACAGTCAAAATTATGAAACCATCAGCGGCTTTATGATGTTTATGCTGCGCAAAATCCCCAAAAAGACCGACACCATTGAGCACGCCAATTATCGGTTTGAGATTTTGGCCACCAACCATTTAAAAATCAATCAATTGCTGGTGACCAAATTTGAGGACGTTGACTAACGCACGTTCCTAATCACGGGCACCAAAAATCGCGCTGCCGACCCGCACCATGGTCGAGCCATGCGCGATTGCTGCTGCCATATCGCCACTCATACCCATGCTCAGCGTATCCCAGTTTGTCAGCTCATGATGACGCGCTTGTATCTCATTAAATAGCACTTGCGTACGCACAAAAGCGTCCGTACTGTCGGTCGCTGGGATAATCATCAAGCCGCGCAAAGTTAAGCGCTCATAATCCTTTATCAAAGTAACCAGCTCAGGCAACGCTTCAGGTGTGCAGCCTGATTTGCTGTCTTCATCATCAATATTGACCTGTATCAACACTTGCAGCGGTGGCAGCGCATCTGGGCGCTGCTCGTTTAACCGCTTGGCGATAATGTCACGCTCCAGCGTTTGCACCCAATCAAAATGCTCAGCAATATCGCGGGTCTTATTGCGCTGAATGTGACCGATGTAGTGCCACGTTATCACGCCTTTTGCCTTTAAATCTTGTAATGCCGTTATTTTCTCTAAAGCCTCTTGTAGGTAGTTTTCCCCAAAATCACGCTGCCCTGCGACTGCCAGCTCACGTATCATCTCGCTTGGTTTGGTTTTAGAGACCGCAAGCAATGTCACAGGCTGCGACACTTGATGTTGCGCTTCGGCCTGTTTCATTGACGCTAAGGTCTGTTGCCAGCGCTTTATTAAAGATGTGCTCATTACGCCTCTCTTTTTCTTAAAAGTATTTAATTATCGCTTAAAAATACCATACAGTGCGATAGCACTTGCACCGCGCTTCGTTTTTGTATTTAATTCCTATCATTGATAGTCGAATTGTACAGGTTTTGTTATTATATAGACACAAACACAGCACTCAAATTTTGTTACGACTGCATGAATGACTTATGATGTATAAGTCACTGTCAGTCGTTTAAGCTCAAGTTATTTAGGCTCAAAGGAATGTTTAATCATGTCTGAAAAAAGCACGTTAAGTATCGAAGATTTGCTGCGCTTTACGGTTAAGCATAATGCCTCAGATTTACACATCTCTGCTGGGATGCCTGCGATGATTCGTGTGGACGGCGAGATGACGCGTATCAATATGCCCACCATGAGCCACAAGGTCGTGCACCAGCTGATTTACGATATCATGAATGATAAACAGCGTGCGGACTTTGAAGAATTTTTTGAGACCGACTTTTCGTTTGAGATTCCCAACCTTGCCCGTTTTCGTGTCAACGCCTTTAACCAAAACCGTGGCGCAGGCGCGGTCTTTCGTACCATTCCTTCCAAAGTCTTAACTATGGAAGACTTAGGCATGGGTGATGTGTTCAAGCGTATCTCTGAATTTAAACGTGGTGTGGTTTTGGTCACAGGTCCGACAGGCTCGGGCAAATCGACCAGCCTTGCGGCGATGATTAACTATATTAACGAAACGCGTAAAGAGCACATCTTAACCATCGAAGACCCCATTGAATTCGTCCACGAATCCAAAAAAAGCCTGATTAACCAGCGCGAAGTTCACCGTCACACCTTGGGCTTTGAACCTGCACTGCGCTCGGCACTGCGTGAAGACCCTGACGTGATTTTGGTCGGTGAGATGCGTGACCTTGAGACCATCCGCTTGGCCCTCACTGCCGCAGAAACAGGACACTTGGTCTTTGGCACACTGCACACCAGTTCGGCTGCTAAGACGATTGACCGTGTGATTGACGTATTTCCTGCTGCAGAAAAAGATATGATTCGCGCCATGCTTTCAGAATCCCTACAAGCTGTTGTCTCACAGACACTATTAAAACGCCAAACGGGCGGCCGTGTCGCTGCCCACGAAATCATGCTGGGCACGCCAGCGATTCGTAACCTGATTCGTGAAAATAAAATCGCGCAAATGTACTCCGCCATTCAGACGGGTGCAGGTGACGGTATGATTACCCTTGATCAAACCCTAAAAAATCTGGTCGCAAAAGGCACCATCAGTAAAGACTCGGCACGTCCTTACGCCAAGCAGCCTGATGCCTTTTTATAATAGTAAAAACAAGCAAGACCCATAGCTGATTAACGATGAACCGTGAACCACTAAGACAGCGACGGATATAAAAAAGATGACTCCATCGCCAGTAGGACAGCAAGCACAGAAGTAAGACGCTTTAAAGACAGATAGGGATATAGGTAGGTGCGTTATGGAATTTGATAAGCTATTGCAACTGATGATTAAAAAGAACGGCTCTGATTTATTTATCACTGCCGATGTCGCGCCTTCTATGAAGGTCAACGGGCAGATTTTGCCTGTTGGTAAAGTGCCCTTGAGCGCTGATCAGAGCATGGCACTGGTCAAAAGCATCATGACCAAAGATCAACGTAAAGAATTTGAAACCACCAATGAGTGCCAATTTGCCATCTCAGACCGCGCGCAAACGGCGCGTTTTCGCGTCAGTGCCTTTATGCAGCGCGATATGGCGGGCATGATTCTGCGTAAAATTGAAAATAAAATCCCAACAGTAGAAGAGCTGCGTTTGCCACCCATCCTAAAAGAGTTGGCAATGAAAAAGCGCGGCATCATTTTGTTGGTCGGCGCGACAGGTACAGGTAAATCCACCACCCTCGCCTCAATGATTGGTTATCGCAATCAACACTCACACGGTCATATCATTACCATCGAAGACCCGATTGAATTTGTACACAAACATAAAGGCTGCATCGTTACCCAGCGCGAAGTAGGCATTGATACCTTATCGTTTGAAGCAGGACTAAAAAATACCCTACGCCAAGCGCCAGATGTGATTTTGATTGGTGAGATTCGTAACCGTGAAGTCATGAGTTACGCCATTCAATATGCTGAGACAGGCCATTTGGTGTTTGCAACCTTGCACGCTAACAATGCCAACCAAGCGATTGACCGTATCATTCACTTTTTTGAAGCCGACCGCCACAGCCAGCTGTTTATGGACTTGTCCTTAAACTTACAGGCTGTGATTGCGCAGCAATTAATTCCGACGCCAGATGGCAAGAGCCGCCGCGCTGCTATTGAAATTTTGCTCAACTCGCAGCTGATTGGTGACTATATCCGTAAAGGTGAGGTACATGAGATTAAGGCGGTCATGACGCGCTCACGCGATAGCGGCATGCAGACCTTTGACCAAGCATTGTTTGATTTATACGAAAACGGCGAAATTACGTATCAAGATGCCATTACTCATGCTGACTCGCCCAATGATTTGCGCTTGCAGATTAAGCTTAATAGTAAGCATAAAGAAGGCAATTTGGACGAAGGCGCAGACCGTTTGTCTTTAGACATCAGCTGATATTGTAGTTTTAATCTTATTTTTATAAAAAAACAGCGCCCAAAGACGCTGTTTTTTTGTGTGCTGTTTAAAAATACTGTCACGCGTTATTTGGCGCTATCACGGCACGCTTGATTGTTACAAATGCCATAAAGCACCAATGAATGACCTGAGAGTTTAAAACCATACTCGGCCGCCACTTTCAGCTGCTCTTCTTCGATGATGTCGTTATGAAATTCGATAATTTTGCCGCACACATCACACACCAAGTGGTCATGATGCTCATCTTGAGTGATCTCAAAGACCGATAGATTGTTCTCAAAATTATGGCGCTCAACGATACCTGCTTGCTCAAACTGAGTCAACACGCGATATACGGTCGCCAAGCCCACATCCTCGCCTTGGTCAATCAGTGATTTATACACTTCTTCAGCGCTCATATGATGGTTTTCAGCCTGCTCAAGCAGCTCTAAAATCTTGATACGCGGCAAGGTTACTTTTAAACCTGCTTTTCTTAAATCTTGGTTGGTAAAAGCCATAATATCCCTTACGACAGTAAACGTCTGATAACGTTAGGTGAATAAAAATATGATTTGATTATGATTATTGCCAGCAGGTCATTCTTTAGAATTAAATACCTGCTGATAAATACTAGGATAAATCATAACGTATATTAACGGTGCTGTGGTAAAAATGTGGTAAATGGTAGGCAATAGGCAGTAAATAACGTATCATCTGTCAGTGATTCTCAGTAAGACGGACACTGACGTCCGACTGTACCATTTTCATTTTTTGTGAGTCTTATCATGCAAATGCCATTTACGTTACGTCCCACCTACCGCACTGTTCGACATCTTGCGCTCACCGCTGCTTTGAGTGCGACCGTTACCTTATCTGGCTGTTCACTGCTCAGCGTGTATAAGATTGACCTGCCACAAGGCACACCCATCACGCAGACTCAAGCCAATAAACTGCGCGTGGGTATGAATCAAAATCAGGTACTCTATATCTTAGGCAGCCCCGCCATCAAAGACACCCTTGCGCCCAATCGCTGGGATTACATTTATGATTACCGTGCGGGCACCGAAGGCAAACGCTCGGGCAAAGCTGATATCCTCAATGCCAGCCAGCATCTGTCTGTCTATTTTGATGCCAATGGTATCGTCACGCGTATCGATGGCCTTGAGACGTTGCCACAATAAATGACCGCAGCTGTATAACGCCCTACATTACATTAAGCTCGATTGCACCAGTCCAAAATCAGACTGGTGCCTATCATTCATCATTTTAGGGCGTGTCCCTATTTTAAAAATGGTGATAAAAATGAGATAAATTAAAGGCAAACAAGGAAAATAGCGCAGGTAATATCAAGATATTGGCCAGCTATTTGACACCGTTTGCCAAAGATTTAGCCATTTTTAGCCCATTT
>NZ_JACDXT010000011.1 GCF_016464015.1 Psychrobacter sp. bablab_jr014 | reverse complement strand
TTTTATTATCGCGTCTGTTTTATAAAAAATAAACCATAGCCATGTTAGCGCAAAATATTAACATACTCTTATTCAATAATGAATATATAATGTTTATATCTCTTATTATTTTTATATTATTATTTATTATTAAATACCTAGTCACTACTTAATAAAAAAAGAGACTCAATGAAGAATAAACTTGCTTAAACGGTAATTTTCTTGTTGACTGTAACCAAACGAGCATGAACGGCCTAGAATGCTATTTAGTGTTACTCTATTATGCTTATCATGCAGTTACCATTAAATGCACCGATAGCGCTATTCTATAAAACTAAAGGCATCTTTATTATTCTCCTCAATCATTGATGAACATTTTTTCTTTTTTAACATTAAATGTTTTTAGTGATTATTGGAAACATAAATATCAAAAAATAAGAGAACAACCTTTTATTATACAGAACTGTAAAAGGTTAAAAGCGTATTGATAAGACGTCGTCAGACTACAGTGGCTATAAAAAAACCCAGCACAAAGGCTGGGTATCATCACTTAGGTAATGCGGTGATAGGAACGCATATAGAGCGACTTAGAATGGAATGTCGTCGTCGACAGGGCTGTCTGGCATAGCATTGTTTGAGCCACCTTGGCTGGGCGCTGAAAACGCATTGTTTTGGCTATTTTGGTTAAAGCTGTTTTGGTTGGGGTTACCAAAATTGTTTTGATTGCCTTGATTGTTTTGGTAGCCTTGATTTTGTGGCGCATTGTTGTATTGCTGCGGTGCGTTATTTTGGTTAAAGCCATTGTTGTTGCTATAGCCTTGGCCTTGCTGCTGGCCTGCGCCTGCACTGTCAAGCATTTGCATTTGATTGGCGCGAATCTCAGTAATATAGCGGTCTTGACCGTTTTGGTCTTGGTACTTACGTGTGCGTAGGCTGCCTTCGATATACACTTTGCTGCCTTTACGCAAATACTGCGCTGCCACTTCAGCAAGACGGTTGTTTAGTACAATTCGGTGCCATTCGGTCGCTTCGCGCTTTTCACCGCTTTGCTTATCGGTCCACTGCTCTGAGGTAGCAACCGAAATATTGGTTACCGTACCACCGTTACTAAAGGTTTTACTGTCTGGATCCGCGCCCAAGTTACCCACGATGATTACTTTGTTTACGCCGCGCATAATCGTTATCCTTATTTCTATAAATGTTTTCTATAAACGGTTGTTTGCAAATAGATAGCGAGCATCGTTTTTGATGGTTTACTTTAACCAATTTTAGTTCAAATATCTAGGGTGCTTGCTGAGAGTTGCGACAGTGCTTGTCGCGCAGTATCGTCAAGTCGCTGCTTATCGAGCTTTAAATACGCCACACGCTCTTTTGCCATGACGACCAGCTCATCCACGCCTTCGACCGCCAGCATCGCCGTTGTCCATTTTTGGATATCAGTGTCTTTGGGGATTGTAACGGTCGTACTTGACAAATAAGGCGGCTGAGCAATCGGTACGATAATCAGTAAAGCAACAACCATAATGACCGCCAAAATACCCCACGATAAGCCTACAGATTGATTGAGTAAACTACCGCCAAGCGCGCCACCGACAAACGCCCCAAAAAACTGACTGGACGAATTAATCCCCATTGCCGTTGCTTTATTCGCCACAGGCGCACGCTTAGATATCCATGAAGGAATGGTGGCCTCAAGCAAATTAAAGCCCATAAAGTACAATAGCAGGCCACCGATGATGCCCACACTCCACTGTGCGCCGAGTGCCAAAGCGGTCAACGCCACACTCATAAGCGCAATCGCACCCAAGAACACTTGGCGCATTTTACGTTTTTTTTCAGCAATGATAATAAAGGGAATGGCAATGGCAAAACCAATACACAGAAGCGGCAAATACACCATGCCTTGCTGGCGTACTGACAGTCCCAGCACCTCTGACAGCTGATGCGGTAAGAGAACAAATATCGCCGTCATGGTCAAATGCAGCGCAAAAATAGTGAGGTGCAGACGATTTAAATCGCCAATTTTGAGCACCTCTGCCAGCTGGGTTTTTATCGACTTATTGGCTAAGTTGTGCTTGAGCATACGCACAGGCGATGGCACTGCCCACAAAATCCCCATGGCAAACACTGCAAATATCGCCGTCAACCAAAATAATCCTGATATGCCAATCGAGCCGACCAATAAAGGGCCAAAGGCAAACGCCAGCATGATTGAGCTGGCAATGGTCAAGCCCATCGCTGCCATGGCCTTGGTGCGAAACTCCTCGCGCGTGACGTCTGCAAGCAATGCCATTAGCACCGCCGACACCGCGCCACTACCCGCCAGCGCACGCCCCAAAATTACTTGGTAAATATCGGTCGCGGTCGCTGCCAAAATACCGCCTAAGGCAAAAAGCACCAGCCCCAAAAAGATAATCGGCTTACGCGGCAACTTGTCAGCAGCAATACTCATCGGAATCTGAAATATCGCTTGTCCCAGTCCATAGACGCCCACCGCAAGACCAATCAAAAAAGGTGTGGCATGTGTATAATTGTCTCCATAAACCGAAAATACTGGCACAATCATAAACAGACCAACCATACGCAAGGCAAAGATACTTCCGATGCCTAAGGTTGCGCGTTTTTCTATGCTATTCATACTCGCCTCACCGCTCTACTACGAATCAACTGACCGTATAGGTGTCAATCAAGCCCCACATTATAAAACATTCAGCCTTATACTGCTGAAGGTTTTCTACCGCTCGCTCTCATTGCTCAAATACAAGTATTAGACGCATGACGCACGCACCACGCTGCGCCGCGTATCTACGCTCTATACACCATGATTCAGATACAAAAAAATGGCAAAAGCCAGCAATGATATGCCCCTTTGACCTTGAATAATGCGCTTAGCACAACAATAAAGAGACGTACCCAAACAAGTAACTGCGTCAACATAGGCATGCCTATTGCCCATCAGCGCTACGGCATCCCAACAATAAACAACACAGCATCAACAACGCCAAACAACTTATCAGCATAACCAAACAAATTATCGTGATAACTTAGCATGAACAGGCTAACTATAATGACTGAACGTCAATAACGAGCCAGCCACTGTAATGCGTCCAAAGACAGAAAATAAAATCCTTTTTTAACAGACACTACCTTACTGCTTTTGTTGTTCCTACTGCTTAAAAGTGCGATTGATTGAAGTAAGAACGCCAAAACAATGAGATGAATAATCGTAAAACTATTTTGTACTAACTATCTTCGCATGGTTGGTTTATAACGATAACAGTACGCTTAATCCCCATTCTTTATAGTGAATTCATGTCTATTAAATAATGGTGGCTTTTAACACAATGGTGTATTTATCGCTGATTAATCACTTTTTATAACGTCTGTTTTTACTTCATTGATAAAGGCAATCTTTGTTGATTTCCTTTTTTGTTTTGATTCTTTGTGACAAACCCTAATTTTGGGTTTTAAAAAACGTGTATTAACCAATAGGAAACCAAAAACCGATGGCAAACGACCATATTGCAATACGTGGTGCACGTACGCACAACCTAAAAAATATCGATTTGGACATTCCGCGTGATAAGTTCGTGGTGATAACGGGTCTGTCAGGCTCGGGCAAATCGTCTCTTGCCTTTGATACCCTCTATGCCGAAGGGCAGCGCCGCTATGTCGAGAGCTTGTCGGCGTATGCGCGTCAGTTTTTGTCTCAAATGGAAAAGCCAGAAGTCGATAGCATCGAGGGACTGTCCCCTGCCATCGCCATTGAGCAAAAATCCACCAACCACAACCCGCGCTCGACGGTCGGTACGATTACCGAGATTTATGACTATCTGCGCCTGCTCTATGCGCGTATCGGCACGCCGTACTGCCCTGAGCATGGCGAGCCAATGGTCGCGCAGACCGTCACCGAAATGGTCGATACGGTCATGGCACTGCCCGAAGACAGCAAGCTGATGATTCTTGCGCCTGTGGTGCGTGAGCGTAAAGGCGAGCATACCGTCCTGCTGGAGCAGCTGGTCGGACAAGGCTTTGTGCGCGTACGTATTGATGGGCACATCTACGATATGGATGAGCTGCCAACGCTTGAGAAGAATAAAAAGCACACGATTGAGGTGGTGATTGACCGCTTTAAAGTGCGCAATGACTTGGGCAACCGTGTCGCTGAGAGCTTAGAGACTGGCTTACGCTTGGGTCAAGGCATAGTGACGCTGCACCACATGGACGGCAACCCGAAAGAAGACGGCAGTGACGACCAAGTCCTCTCTGCCAAGCACAGCTGCCCTGTCTGTGACCGCGCGGTGTCGGAGCTTGAACCGCGCCTGTTTAGTTTTAACAACCCGTATGGCGCGTGTCCTGCCTGTGATGGTCTGGGCAAACGTCAATATTTTTCGGCAGAAAAACTGATTACCCACCACGAAAAAACGCTCAATCAAGGCGCGATTAATGGTTGGGACAAGCGTCATGCCTATTATTTTGGTTTACTAAGCACCGTCTGTACCCATTTTAATATTGATATGGATACGCCGTGGCAAAACCTGTCTAAAAAGCATCAAGACATCATCATGCACGGCTCGGGCAAAGAAAAAATCAGCTTTAACTTTACCGATGAGCGCGGACGTAAAACCAATAAGATTGTGCCTTTTGAAGGCATCCTGCCTTATCTTGAGCGCCGCTACGCGAAAACACAAAGTAACCTTGTGCGCGATGAGCTGGCAAAATATCTCGCCGATACCACTTGTAATGTCTGCGATGGCGCCCGTCTGAACGAAATCGCTCGCAATGTACGCGTCGATGGACGCACCATCGCCGATATCGTCAAAATGTCGATTGGTGATGCGGAGCGCTACTACAAAAGCCTGACCATTGAGGGGCATAAAGGCGAGATTGCCGAAAAGATTTTTAAGGAAATCAACGAGCGCCTTAACTTCCTCGTCAGTGTGGGCTTGGACTATCTGTCGCTGGCTCGCTCTGCTGAAACGCTCTCAGGCGGTGAGGCGCAGCGTATCCGTCTTGCCAGTCAGATTGGCGCAGGTTTGATGGGCGTGATGTACGTGCTCGATGAGCCGTCAATCGGTCTGCATCAGCGCGACAATGACCGCTTATTAAAGACCCTCACGCGCTTACGCGACCTTGGCAATACTGTGCTGGTGGTCGAGCATGATGAAGACGCGATTCGCCAAGCCGACTACATCATCGATATTGGCGTCGGCGCGGGCGTGCATGGCGGGCACATCATCGCACAAGGCACTGAAAAAGACATCATGGCAGAGCCTGAGTCATTGACAGGGCAATATCTGTCGGGTGAAAAGAAAATCGAAGTGCCCAGCATCCGCCACGCTGCCAAAACCATGGAAGTGGTCGCTAAAGGCAAAGCTAAGCCCAAGCAAGTGCCTATGAGCATCGAGTTAAAAGGCGCAAACGGCAACAACTTACAAAACGTGGATTTGAGCATTCCTGTCGGCGTGATGACCTGCGTCACGGGCGTGTCAGGCTCGGGCAAATCGACCTTGATTAACCGCACCTTGATGCCGCTCGCCGCGACCCAGCTGAACAATGCCTCGACCCTCATTCCTGAGAGTTACGACAGCATCAGCGGACTTGAGCATTTGGACAAAATGGTAGACATCGACCAAAGCCCTATCGGCCGTACCCCGCGCTCGAACCCTGCCACTTACACAGGCGTCTTTACCCCTGTGCGTGAGCTGTTTGCGCAAACCCAAGAAGCGCGCGCACGCGGCTACAAACCAGGGCGCTTTAGCTTTAACGTCAAAGGCGGACGCTGTGAGACCTGTCAAGGTGATGGCTTAATCAAGGTAGAGATGCATTTCTTACCTGATATGTACGTGCCTTGCGACAGCTGTCATGGCAAGCGCTACAACCGCGAGACGCTCGAAGTACACTATAAAGGCAAAACCATAGCCGATGTGCTGGAGATGACCGTTGAGGACGCGACCGAGTTCTTCTCTGCGATTCCTGCCATTCATCGCCGTTTGCAAGCCTTGATGGAAGTTGGTCTGAGCTACATTCGCCTCGGTCAATCGGCACCGACACTCTCAGGCGGTGAGGCGCAGCGCGTCAAACTGGCACGCGAGCTGGCAAAACGCGATACAGGACAGACGCTGTATATCTTGGATGAGCCGACCACAGGTCTACACTTCCATGATATCGCCAAGCTGTTAAACATCCTGCACGCGCTACGTGATAAGGGCAATACCATCGTGGTCATTGAGCACAACCTTGATGTGATTAAGACTGCCGATTGGATTGTTGATCTCGGTCCTGAAGGCGGTAAAAATGGCGGTATGATTATCGCCGAGGGCACGCCCGAAGACGTCGCCGAAGTCGAAGGCTCACACACGGGCGAGTTTTTAAAGCCGATGCTTACGCAGGTGGTTTCTGAGGCGGGTTAGTATTTTAGTTTCGGTTGTCATTTAAAGGCCACTCTTTTGGGGTGGCCTTTTTTTATTGGTTAAGGTTTAAGCTTGATGTTAATATAACCATTATTTTAAGAACATCTGTAGGGTATTAGTGATGGCAAATGTAGAAAATCTTGAAAAACGACTTATAGATTTGATTGATGAAGAAAGCTCATTTGCTATCGCGCTAACTGGCGAATGGGGTATTGGTAAGACGCAATTTTGGAAAAGCTTTTATGAGGAAAATCATAAAAATTTAGGTGTTAACAAATATTCCTATGTCTCTCTTTTCGGCATAGATTCAATAGAAGCATTGAAGTTTGAAATTGCACTTAGCACCCATGAGACTACTCAAAAAAAAGACTATCTTTCTGGTCTCAAAGGTATTTTTAAAAAAAGTTTAGAGGCTATAGATTTGCCAAAACTCGAAGGTACAGGCGTCAC
Organism: Psychrobacter sp. bablab_jr014; assembly: GCF_016464015.1. GTDB lineage: Bacteria > Pseudomonadota > Gammaproteobacteria > Pseudomonadales > Moraxellaceae > Psychrobacter. The sequence continues at coordinate 13,875 of NZ_JACDXT010000011.1, read as the reverse complement.
TTTGTCTCTCAGTAAAGGTATGATAAGCAGCGCTATGTCTAGTCTTATCGGAGACACATTAATTTGTATTGACGATATTGAACGGCTGTCTGAGAATCTAGATATTAAAGACGTTATGGGTTTAGTCAATCATTTAAGCTTAGAAAAAAACTGTAAGGTATTAGTGATATTACATGATGTTAAAGCAAATGAGCAATTCCAAGAATATAAAGAAAAGGTGTTTGATGAAGTACTTATTTTAGATGAGTCCTTGACAGCTATAGAAAAATTGGTCAACGACAATGACTTATTTGCGACATACAATAAATTCTATCAAGTGATGGGTATTAAGAATATAAGGTTTTATCAACGCGTTATTGAAACATTTTATACATTAACAAAAAATCTACCTGACACTTTGAGTTTAGTAAGTAAACGACAGATACTGGATTCAATCTTAATTATTCGATTAGCTTATGACATGCCTAATCTAATTTATGGAGGACTCACATTCGATCAGTTTGTAGAACACTGTAGTCAGGACGCACTTGCATTAAGCGATGATTATTTTGTAGGGAATACTAATAAAGCTAAAGCTTCCAATGAAGAGAAACAACTCAAGAAGGATATTCGCTTAAAGATTGATGACTTTTTTAAACCATTGACTGAACGGTTTTTAATTAGGGATTGGGGAGAAGTGATTGTCAGTCTGGTAAAAGATCTATCAATTAATGATGACCAAACTAAGTCTTTAGTCGATTCTGATATCATGACTGAAGCAAAAATTTTAAATGATCACCAACATGATCAACTCTTGACGGAGTATCATAGCCTAAATCCTAGCAAAGATTTTATTGAACGTTGGTACAAAGTTGCTAAAGAGAGAATAGGAAGAGAGAATCTTAATAATTTAAGTTTTTATTATAAAGTTTTACAAGATTACGGTAAGGAAGAATGGGCGGCAAGTTTCGATAAAAAAGTTAAAGAGCATATTGTATCTAAAATTAACCAACATAATGGAATTACTGACTTAGATAGCTGGTATCTTTTTGGTAGATCTAACCATGAAAGATACTACGATTTTGTTAAAAATACTATCGCCGCTCACGAGCTTAATTCTATAGGTAAAAACTCTATTAAAGATATATTTCAGCGCTACTATCAGCATAAGGGCCATAATGATAATGATGAGATGTTCTTAAGCAAACTTGATCAAGAGATATTAAGCGAAATTATATGGTCTGATACTGGCTTTGATTCAAGAGAGCGTAAACGTTTTATATTATCTATTCTACTACACCCTAATCTAAGTAATAAGGCTGAGGTTCGACAATGGATTCTTAATATTTTAAATGACCAAATTAAATATAATTCACATAGTAAGGTACCGATTCAAGACTGGCTTAACTATACTAACAACTTGACTGAAAACTTAGATAAATAGTTTTTTGCAGCCCGTAGGATGGGTTGACGAAGGAAATCCAACGATTCATATTACCCAAAACTATCTTGTTGGGTCTCGTTTCTCGATACCAACCTACCTTGTATTGTTCATAGTTAACACTAAATCCGTCGCAGGCTGAGTGAAGCTTGCGACACCCAAACTATAGGTTAGACATTTTTCAGACTTAAGATAATTATCGTTTAACCTAAACAAACTCCCGCTCCACATTCATCACCCTTGCATCTACCGTGCGTTCTATTTTTTCTTCGATCTGACTGCATTGCGACTCGATGTCCCGTTTAGAGAGTCCAACGATCACGAATGTCCATTCGCTTGCCTCATGGCGGTCACGTTCGCCGCTTTCACAGACGGCGACGCTTGGGGTATTGCCAAAACGCGCGTGCAAGCCGCCCATACGCTGGCGCTTTTCTTTGAGCGAGCGACAGCCGATTAAGGAAAAACTGATGGTTAAGATGGCGATGTGCATGCGGCGTCCTTTTTAAATTAATTCCTTTTTTTATCATAGTCGTTATAGCGCACGTGACCTATCGCTTTTCATGACCTTTTTTGTACCTTGCGGCGCACAACTTTTTCGAATAATCGTTTTTTACCCCGCCGCAACCCTTTATAATGACGTATCCCCAATCGATACAGATGACCCATGACCTCTATCAGCTATGTACAGCAGCAGCGCATCACCCGCTTGTGCGTGCGCTGCGGACTCCTCTTGATGCAGTATGGCGCTGAGTCTGCCGTGGTGGTGGACTTAACCAAGCGCTTAGGACTGGCGCTCGGTATGAACAGCGTGGAATGCTCGCTGAATTTTAATGCCATCACCTTGACCACTATCTGTAGCGAGCGCTGTATCACGACCACCCGCGATACGATTAATCAGAGCATCAATGTGCATTTGCTGGTGCAGATTCAGCAGATTGTCAATAAAACTGAGGCGGCGACTGACGCGCCAACGCTGGTGGCGCAGACGACGGAAGCGTTCGATGCATTGGATAAGACAGTGTATCCGCCGTGGCTGGTGGGGATTTTTGTAGGGGCATCGTGCGCGGCATTTGCCAATTTGCATGGCGGCAGTTGGGCAATTACGGCAGTGACGTTCATCGCGGGGATGGTGGCGATGCTGACGCGCATTTACCTTGCTAGGCATCACTTTAACCCTTTTATTACGGTCATTATCACCGCGTTTATCGCTTCGGTGATTGGCGCGACGACTTATTATTTTGATATTGGTAATAATGCTGATATTGCGGTGGCATCCAGCGTGCTGCTGCTCGTGCCTAGCTTTCCTTTGATTAATTCGCTGTCCGATATTCTAAAGGGCTATCTAAATATTGGCATTGGGCGCGCGGTATTTACCTATATGCTGACGCTGTCGGCGTGCGTGGGCATTGTGATTGCGCTGATTGTGCTGCGTATTCAGCACTGGGGGTTTTAGCATGTGGTTCGTTGAAACGGTGGTGCTCTCATGCATCATTACACTCGGCTGGACGCTGATGTTCACCGTGCCCAAGCGCTATATTTTGCCGTGCTTGCTGATGACGGCATTTGGCTTTGGGCTAAAGACGGCACTAGTGTATTACGAAGTACATTTGGTGATTGCGAGCTTTTTTGGTGCGATGCTCGCCAGCTTTTTGGGGGTGTACTTTTCTAAAAAATATACCTTAACGCCCAAGGCACTTATTTCACCTAGCTTGATTTGTATGATGCCCGGTATTGCGGCGTATAAGGCGATGGTGAGTATGGTGCAGATTGGCTACTTTGGCTATTCGGACGCGCTGTTTAGCCAGATGATGGGCTATCTGTTCGAGGCGCTGTTTGTCACCTCCGCCTTGGTACTCGGCTTGTCCATTCCTGGATTGCTGTTTTATCGCAGACGGGCGATTGTTTGAGCGATATCCCCGCCCTTACAGACAGCATCGTGCCGATACTGCTATAGCAAGGTCTAAATAAAAGAGATACAGGACAATAAATTCATTTGATTCAACGCTATTTTTCTTGCTTGCTGTAACTACGTATTTTGATGCTGCGAAAAATAACGTTGAATCTCATTGTATCGACTTTATAGTAAACTGACTATATGATGCCGCATGGATATAAGGAAAAGTGAACGCGATGATGTGGCAGGTGTATTTGTTTATTTTACCCATTGGTTTGGGGATTTTAACGCTGGTGGCGAGTTTGATTGGTTTGTTTATTTACTTAATAGCGGACGACAACGCCACGCGCTTACCTGCGTTTAACTGGTTTAAGCGCTTGATTTTCGTTGCGTTTGTTTTTTTAAGTATCGGGCTGTTTTTGACCTTTGGTTATTTTGCCCAGCAAAGCCAAGGCTAACATATTAGCCTGTCTTTTTTTGTAGGGTTAATAGCACCAAGTCATCACGTTTTGGCTGTCCATTATTGCCGTCATTAGGAAACGGTATTTGCTCTCCTGTCAGTCGATAGCCACGACGTTCATAATACGCAAGCAGCTCAGGGCGCTCACTTAAAATACTCATGGTCAAGCGCGGCTCTCTCACATCTTGTAGATGGCGTATGGAAAAGGTCTCCGCCGCTGCCAGCATTTGATTGCCCAAGCCCTGTCCTTGCAAGCTCGGATATACGGCAAACATACCGATATACGCATCCGTCTCGTGTATCTCTACCGCGATACAGCCTAAAATATCGCCTGTTTCTTGCCCTTCGTGCGTGCCTGTATCGGTCTTTGGATAGACAAACAGGTAGTGCTTGGGGTCGTCAATGACGGCAGCAATATCAGTCGGCATGGCGCGGATGCCGCCTATCAGCTCAGCCTCATTCGTCCAGCCTGCATCGTCACGATAGCAGTGGTTTAATAAGGCTTCGAGCGCGGGGATGTCCGCACGCTCGGCTTGGCGTAAATGCAATTGGGGTGTGTCGGTCGTTGCCATCATCAAGGGTCTCTTAACCAATAAAAATCAATGCCAATAAACGCACTTAACGAGACAGCGCGTGTGCTTGGTCAATGATATCAAAATCGGCTTGCAGTTGGGCGCGGGTGGGCGCGTGACCACGACGCAGCAGCTCAGAGAACGCGACCAGCTCTTTATCGCGACCGAGGGTACTGGCGGCACTGGCGCGGGTATCTTCGCCCTCATCATCGAAGTAGTATTCGATATAGTCCAGCGCTTGCGGATTACCGACGAGTAAGTTGTTATCAGGCGTTGCCGCGTGTCCACTATAGCGTAGGCTTTTGCCGTACTGCATTGTCCAAAAGAACGGAATACGCTCCTCCAATGTCGGAATGCGCTCATTATTAAGAATACTGGCAGCGACCACTTGTCCATGCTGCAACGCCACGCGCCAATGCTCAACGCGCTGGCGACCGAGTTGGTTTTGAGCTTTGGCAATATCGCCGAGCGCATAGGTGCCATCGCGCAGCTCTAGGCGGCTGTCTACCTGTACGCCATCGGCATCATTGACCGCAGCGAGCACGTCCGTACATGGTGCGACGCCTGTGCCTAAGATGACGGTATCGGCAGTTAAGGTGTTGCCGCTGCCTAGACGCACACTACCTGCGCGTTTATTGTCATCGTCACTTGGCGCAATGGCGTCAACACTGTCGCTCAATACGAACTGGACGCCGTTTTCGCTATGCAGTTTAATCAAAGCATCGCTGACCGCTTCGGAGACGATATTGCTCATGACGCGCGGCTTCATGCCCACGACGGTGATAGAGGCGCAGTCACCTGCCTGCGCTAAGGCGGAGGCGACCTCCATCCCAATAAAGCCTGTACCCACGATGACCACGTGCTTGTCTTTGCTGTCCGCTTTAATGGCTTTGGCATCAGCCATACTGCGCAAGGTGTAGACGCCGTCAAGGTCTGCGCCTTTAATATTGGGCACGGTGGGCTGTGCGCCTGTGGCAACGACCAAATAATCGGCGCTTAGCGCTTCGTCATCAATATAAACAGTGCGCTCGGTCGGCTCAATACGTGTAACCGTGGTAGTTAGGCGCAGGTCAATATCATTATCGGCTGCCCAGTTTTTACCGCCGAGTGCCAGCTTGTCTTCGTCCATTTTGCCTGCCAAAAAAGCTTTGGACAGTAGCGGGCGGTTGTAGGGCGCGTCTTTATCTTTACTGACAATAGTAATGCGTCCGCCATAGCCCGTTTGGCGCAGCTGATGCGCGGTCATAAAGCCTGCGCCGCCGCCACCGATAATGAGTGTATGCGTGTCATCCAGTTGTGTTGCATCATCCGCTTGATTGCACGCTGTATCGGTATCGACCAACCATGCGTCGCCATTATCTTGTAAGGTATATTGCGTCAAGCCTTCGGTGGCGACTGGCTCAAGCAGCGTGCCATCACGACTGTCAAAGGTCGCGTGATGCCATGGACAGATGATGCGATGACCGCAGCGCAAGCCGTCGCCGAGATTCGCACCCGCGTGCGGGCATTTTCCATCAAACGCCCGATAGGTGCTATCATCGCGGGTAATTAAGATGATACTATCGTCGTCTTGCTTGTAGGATTTCATGCCGCCATCTGCGATGTCGTCTTTTTGAATGCGAATCTGACTCATAATCTGTCCTTAGTTATTCTCTATTATTAGGGCTACAAATAATCTGTGGCTGTTATTTTTATTGAGTAATGCTTTCTTAGCGCACGGCTTATTGAGCAATGCTGGTTTTAGCGCACAGCGGTGCGATTGTTCAGCGGAACGTATTTATCATAACAAGCAGCCGTTTCTATCGATGTTTTTTTGTATGGCTTGCGCGTTGCAAAACGTAAGCCTGTTTTTATTGTCATAAGTGAAGCCCGTTTATGCCCAGCCCTATCCCGACCGATACGCCCGCCGCTAATGATGCGCCTACTGCCGCAAGCTTTAGCGCCGAACACATCACGTCTATGAGCAATACCAGCGCCTTACCACAACCTCAAGACGCGCCAATTAAGGCTGCGCGCTACAAGGCTGCGCCGACAGACTTTGTGGTGCATGAAGTGATGGATATCGACTTTACTGAAGATGGCGAGCATCTGTGGCTGCATGTGCAAAAGGTGGGCATGAATACTGCGTTTGTCGCGCAGCTGCTCTCGGAGTGGGCAGAGATTCCGCTACGCGATGTGGGCTATTCAGGACTCAAAGACCGCCACGCGCTGACGACGCAGTGGTTTAGTTTGCGCTTGCCTAAAAAGACCGCGCCCAGCACGCCATTTGCGCCGACGGACTTAAATGATGGCGAGTCGGTTAGCATTTTGGCTGAGCAGTGGCACAATAAAAAGCTGTCACGCGGCGCGCACCGTGCCAACCGCTTTATAGTTACGCTGCGTGATATTGATGCTGATATTAAGGGCGTAGATACAGCAGCGGTAGACAGTCATTTGTCCCATATTGCTAAAGTTGGCGTGCCCAATTATTTTGGTGTGCAGCGCTTTGGTCATCATGGTAATAATGTCCGCGATGCGCTTCATTTTCTTGCGCGTCCGCCACGCCCTACTAAGGCAAATAAAGGTAAAAAGCGCAGACCAGCGCCACGTGAGCGCGACACCTTGCTACTCTCCGCTGCCCGTAGCGTCATTTTTAATCATATTTTAGCGGCGCGTGTGCGCGATGGCAGCTGGAATACAGGTTTGGATGGTGAGGTATTTAATCTGGCGGGATCAGGCTCGATTTTTACCAGCGCGCAGATGGACGAGACGCTTGCCGAGCGCGTGCACATCTTAGACATTCATCCGACCGCGCCGCTATGGGGCACGCATAATGATAAGGTCAGCGGGGCAGCTGCCGAGCTTGAGCAAGCAGTCATCCAAGGCACGCCATTATTAACAGCTTTGGCAAGTGGGCTTGAACGGCATGAGCTTAAGGCGCAGCGCCGTGCGCTTAGATTGCCTATTGAAGCATTAAACTGGCAATGGCTGGATGATGGTTTGCAGTTAGACTTTATTTTACCGACAGGCAGCTTTGCTACCAGTGTGCTTGCCAGTATTGTCAATACACTCTATGGTTAGGGCATCTGCCCCCACTGCTGTGTTGGCGCATGACTGACTTCCATGATTTTGCCTTCTGCAAGCAGCTCATTGGCACTCACTACTTGATTGCGCCCGCGGTCTTTGGCTTTATACAGTGCTTTATCTGCGATACTGATAAGGCGCTGGCAAATATCACTACTGATTTGCATTTTCTTTGATTCATCGAACGCTTGATACAGCTCATTGACACTTTGCGTCTCACGCGCTTGACGATAAACCTTTGCGCCCGAATGCATCAAATCATCTTGATATTTTTGTTGATACATAATCTTCATATACTCATCAATCAAGCGCGTGCGCTCGCCATGAGTGAGCGTATACAGTCCAAACGAAGCACTGACCTGAAAACTATGAATCGGATTGATATAAATATTGTGTTTGGCAATATCTGCCCGCAGCTGCTCAGCGATGGTCATTGCGGTATAATGTCCAGTTTCAGGAAGCACAATTAAAAACTCCTCCCCTCCATAACGACTGATGATCTGACTGTCGGTAAAGGCATTGTCCAAAATTTCTGCCACTTCCTTGAGCACCTTGTCACCCACTTCGTGACCATAATCATCGTTAATATTTTTAAACCAATCCAAATCAAACAGCACCACACTGTAATCGTGCTGATCATTCATGTTCATTAATGTCTCACGCATTTGACCCAGACCATGACGGCGGTTATTCAGGCCTGTCAGCTCATCTTGATTGGCATAGCTTAAGATTTCACGCTTACTGGTATCCAAAATCAAGAGTAAAATTCGAAACACGTAGACGATAAAGATTGCCTTAGGTAAGGCCAAATACATGTGAGTTGAGCGCCAAAATAAAGCAGAATTGCGATGCAGCTCATGTCCATCATTGAGCGGAATCGTGCCATTGTGATAAATAGCAGAAGCGATGGCATTTTCAATCGTCACAGCTTCATTATAGGTTTGGTAGTTGTGACTGTGTATGACCCCGTCATGCGCCAAATGCATCTCGCGTAAACTGGGTAAATCCATACCCATATAAGGAATAATATTGACTATAACAATCAGTGCAATTTGTGCTAAAAACGCCAGCCAAATGTAACGACGCCGTGCCAGCATCATACCGAGCATCGCACCGCCCACCAAAGAGACGCCAGAGACCAAGCTGCTGTGCCCAATAATCAATATTTCAAAGCCAATATATAAGCTATAGACACTAACAAGCGCAATCTGCCAAAAATTGAGACGTGTGTCATTCTCTGTGATGGTTAAAAAATGACGGCTGAGCCATAAAAAAAAGAGGAGCGAGCAACTGACAAATAGCCATGCGATATAAAGCAGCTGCAGATTAACAAAAACGCCGACACTCTCGCGTTGCCACCACACAAAGCCACACCACAGCCAGTGCATGCCTATTTCTAAAGCTACCAAAAACGATAATAAGGAGGCTCTATCTGCATCGCGCCACTTAAAAATCAAGCGCGAAAGCTCGTTATAGCTCAACTGACGTAGAGATACAGACATATATGGGTGATTACCTATGTTGTGCAAAAAGTAAAGCCGCTCACGCTGATAACGAGACAAGCCTATTACCATCATTTAATAATAAGCGCTGTCATGCCATGTTCGGTGTGATCAACATGCGCACTTAATGCAAATATTAGGCCAAGGCGGTAAAATCTTGCCAAATGCCTCGCTGCGCTTCAGCCAATCTAGGCACATCGCCCAAACGTCGCCACGGCATATTACTGCCATGAAAGTCGCTACCCACTGAAACGGCAAGCTTGTGCTCAGCAATACTTCTATCCACCATTTTGCGTGTGCTGACAGGCTCGCTATTGGCAGGCAGCTCGCAGCCATCGCCGCCAAGCGATGCAAATTCGCTAATGAGCTTACGCACACGGGTAGCAGACAATTGGTAACGTGTTGGGTGAGCCAGCACTGCTTTACCGCCGCAGCGCTGAATCAGCGCGATGGCGTCCGCCATGCTGATGGCCTCAATCGCCACATAAGCAGGCTTGTTGTCTGCCAAATACTTATCAAAGGACTGTTGCACTGTTTTTACCAGTCCTTGCTCATAAAGCACCTGCCCGATATGCGCGCGCCCAACCGCTTGCGGATTACCGCCCGCCTTTTCGCAAATTGCCTGCCAAAGTGGCGCAAACTCAAGATCAAGCAACTCGCTGAGCTTTTGGGTCATTTGTTGCCCACGCGTGGCGCGGCTGTCTTGGAGCGATTGTAGGGTCGCTTGCATGGTGGCGTGGTCAGTAAAGTCGAGACCGAGGACGTGGATGATTTTTTTGGTGGATTTGTTTTTGCCGTAGCCGCCTGAGAGTTCGTGCTCGCAGCTGATTTCTACCCCTGAGATCAGGGTCATACCGTGGGCGCTAGCCGCAATGCGCGCAGGCTCGATGCCGCGTAGCGTATCGTGGTCCGTCAGCGCCAGTACATCGATGCCTGCTTGATGGGCGCGTTCAATCACCACGTTTGGGTCATAAGTGCCATCAGAGCAGGTGCTGTGACAATGTAAATCTATTTTCATACCGTTATCTTTGTCTTGGTTGATGGTTTATGATAACGCAGATAGCCATAGGCTTTGTACTTAGATTGCTTTTTTTTACGCCAGCAGACGTGTACACTAGCCTATACGTTTTTTGTTGGATGCCCTCTCTGTCATGAAAGCCTTGCTTGACTTTATTCCTTTGATTGCCTTTTTTATTGCTGCCCGCTATTACGGTATTTTACCAGCAGCAGGCGCGTTATTGGTGGCGACGCTTATTATTTATGCGATTCACTTTATTCGCCAAAAGGGTAAGTTTGATAAACAACAATGGGTCGTGTTGCTATTGACCATTGTGTTCTGTGGTGGCACGCTGCTCTTGCGCGATGATATTTATCTGCGCTGGAAGTCACCGATTATTAACGGTATCTTTGCCTTAACTTTACTCGGTAGCGTCGTCATTAATAAGCCCTTGATGAAAATGGCCATGAAAGACGTGTTTGAATTAACGCAAAGCGGCTGGAAAAAGCTGACGGCAACGTGGGCGCTTTTTTTTGCGCTGATGGCGGTGCTGCATTATGTGACAGCTTTTATGATGTCAAACGAGGTATGGATTAACTTTAAGACCTACGGCTGGATTCCTATCATGCTGGTATTTATTGGCGCGCAGTTTATGGTGCTAAAAAAGTACGTGAACCCCGCCCTACTCGATAAGCCGCCACAGTAAGATGCTTAAATAATCACCCTAGTTATTCATAACTTATTCATAAAACAGGAATCAGTATGTCGTTATTTGTGTTTATTGGTCATGATGTCGCCGACAGTGCGGACAACCGTAAAGCCCAGCGCGCCGCGCATTTGGCACGTTTAGAGGCGCTAGACAGTGAAAATCGCTTACTCATCGCAGGACCTACGCCCATCGCGCATGGTGACAGCGCTATGTCAGGCAGCGTGGTGATTGCCGAATTTGATTCGCTAGAGGCCGCGCAAGCGTGGGCAGATGAAGAGCCGTATCTACGCGGCGGTGTGTACAGTCATGTGGATATCAAGCCATTTGTCCATGTCTTACCAAAATCAGAATAATCCCCTGCGCCCAAACGCCTACCCTAAGTCGTTACTAACGGCCGTCTTGTGGGCGTTTTTGTTGGTGCCTGTATGCGGACAAGCAGCGCCCACAAGCGCGCCAAATACCAACGCCGCTGCGCAAACGGCGAACGTGTCTGACAATAACGCCGATGCTAATCTTAGTGACGATACTGACACGGATGCAACCAACGCCGACGTCGATAGTGCCGCTACTAACGACGCAAGCCAAGCCGCACTTGAGCGCACCATCGCCGCCACCTACACCCCAAAAATTGACGCGCTAAACCAACAAAACAAAGCCTTGCTTACGCAAAATCTGACCCTGCAGCAGCGCGTGGACAGCCTACAAACCCAAGTTGATGTGCTGATATATGAGCGCCAAGGGCAGCTGTTTTTGTACGGTGCGGTAACGGTGCTGGTCAGTATGCTCATTGGCGCAGGTATTGCACGTCTGTTTTGGCGACAGGCATCGCGCTGGTAGTCCACTCTTGTTTACTGAGGCGTGTAAGCTTGGATCTTTAAAACGCATTGTCGCTTACAATCTATCTTCCCTTATCTTTTTGTTTTGCTGGTATTTGTTATGACCTCCACTACGTCTGCTACGGTAACGACTGCGACTCATCCTGATGCAGCGGCCACCATCACTCCTGCGCGCATTGTCTGGCAACCTGACGATCAGGGCAGCCTAGTGCCTGTCTCGGGTGAGTTTGGCGATGTGTATTTTTCACAGGTCGACGGACTCGCCGAATCGCGCTATGTGTTTATTGAGCACAATCACTTGCCAGCGCGGTTGCAAGCACTCGGCGCAAGACAAAGCTTTACCGTGGCGGAGATTGGCTTTGGTACAGGACTGAACGTACTAGCGCTGTGGCAATTGTGGCGTGCATTGCGTAGCGAGCATACCCACCTGAAAGACGCGCAATTACACATCATCACCACGGAAAAATATCCGCTGATGCTGAGCGATTTGACGCAGATTTTGCGCATGTGGCAGACGCGTGCGCCTGAGCTTGGCGCGATGATTAATGCGCTATTGGCTGCCTATCCGCCGCTGCTTGCAGGCTGTCACCGTTTAAACTTTGCCGCGGACAATCTGACACTCGATATTTGGTTGGGTGATGCGCAGGAGAGTTTAGCACGGCTTGTAAAGCCAAACTTTGGCGGGGTCGATGCCTGGTTTTTGGATGGCTTCGCGCCTTCTTGCAATGAAGATTTGTGGGCGACAGCGATTTTTGCAGCCATGCAGCGTTTGTCTTCCCCAACCGCGACCGCCGCGACCTTTAGCTGTGCAGGCGTGGTCAAGCGCGGGTTAAAAGAACACGGCTTTAGCATTAAAAAAGTCAAAGGCTTTGGGCGTAAGCGTGAGATGCTGACCGCGTGGCGCGACGCGTCAGAAACCGATGCTACGACGCAGGCAGCGCCTATTTTACCTTATCGCCATGTCGCAGTTATCGGCGCGGGCGTGTCGGGCTTAATGGCAGCGTATACATTAGCAGCGCGCGGCGTGCAGGTGACGCTAATTGACAAACAAGCACCGCTTGCAGGCGCATCAGGCAATCCGCGCGCCCTACTCGCGCCCAAAATGACGCCCTTGGCGCACGCGGCAGAGCATCTGCACACCGTCAGTTATTTATACAGTGGGCGTTTTTATCGGCAGCTGGATGCAGGTCTCCAAACGGCAAACCACGTCGACCCCATCGTGACGCCGACAGGGACGATGGATTTATTGACCAAAGCCAATATAACCGCCGATCAAGCCTGCGCTTATCCCAGTGATGTGGCAACAGTGCTGGAAACCGAGGAGGCAGCAGCACAAACACGTTTGTCCGCAAGCACCGTTCAGCCGCATGTGTATTTGCCCAACGCCGCGCTGATTAATCCGCAAGCCTTAGCCCACAGTGTCCTCAGCCATCCGAATATTACCTATCGTACGGCGATGGTAGAGACATTAGACGAAACGACTGATGGCGTGCATCTGCAAGTCAAAGATGCAGAATCAAACGCTAAAGCAGACACTATTAAAGCCGATGCCGCGATTGTTTGTAGCGCTTATGAGAGTCATCAACTTGCGCCGCAGCTGTTTGCCTGTCGGCAGATACGTGGGCAGTTGTCTTGGTTTACGCCAAATGCCAAACAGCAAGACAACTTACCCACCCTGCCGCTAAAATACGGCGGCTACTGTGCGCCATTTGTGGCGACTGCATCGGATGCCGCGCTCAATCCTGTGCGCTCAGGGCAACAGCAGTTTTTATTGGGCGCAAGCTTTGTGCGTAATGATACCGATACCACTATCCGCGTGGATGAGCATCAGCACAACCGCGATAAGCTGATCAGCGCCATTCCTGAGCTGGATGAGGTGTTGCCAAACGATGTGCACGACTGGCAAGCTCGCGTGGGTATTCGCGCGCAGACGCCTGATTATCATCCGCTGGTCGGGCCGGTGGCGGACACAGCGCGTATTTGGACACTGTGCGGTATGGGCTCAAAAGGCTATGCGTTTGCGCCCCTGTGCGCGCAGATTTTGGTCGATATGATGGCAGGGCGCATCCCACCTGTCTCGCAGCGTTTGCTTGACAGCTTATCGCCTACACGTCCTCGTCTGCAGCGCCCTTTGACGGCGGATAAGTAGATTAAAGCATCAGCGTGCGCTTAGCATGCTATAGTTTTATCATTGACCTTAGGGCGTGTTGACCATTCGACCATGGCACTGACAGCGACTATTTTTTAGGCGATTCGATGTTAAAAATAATAAGTTTAGTCATTCTAAGCGCTTATTTTTAACGATGAAGCGGCAAAAAAGAGTCCTGTCCCTGCGGGCTGATGCTAAAATTGCCCCATACTGCGTTGCAAATCTCGCTAAGGCATCTGCATTATCGTCGCTTTGCGCCTTGTCTGGAACAAT
>NZ_JACDXT010000010.1 GCF_016464015.1 Psychrobacter sp. bablab_jr014 | reverse complement strand
CCCTGCGGGCTGATGCTAAAATTGCCCCATACTGCGTTACAAATCTCGCTAAGGCATCTGCATTATCGTCGCTTTGTGCCTTGTCTGGAACAATTTTAGCAATCAGCAGTGCCTATTTGCGAATGTTCAACACGCCCTAAATCAGCCACCCAAACAGGTGGCTTTTTTATGTTTGATAAAACAGTTGGGTGTGAGGCCGCTTATAAAACTAGTGCTTTAGCAGTAGTAGGCTTCTTTGTCTTTTAGCGCGTCTTGCAAATGCGCGACCAGTTGTTTGAGCTTTTGGTCAGGCTGGCGCGCTTTAGGATACACCGCGTACATGCCCATGCGTTTACGGGTAAAGGGCTGCAAAATCTGCGTGAGGCGCTGCTCTTGTAACGCGTTATAGACCAAGGCTTGCGGCAAAAAGGCAATGCCCAAATCACTAAGCGCGGCGTGCTTGATCGCGCTTAAATGATTGCTATAAAAGCGTCCATAGACAGGCAGCAACAGCTCTGTGCCGTCTTCAAATAATGGCCACAAGTCGCTGCAGGTATTGTCAAATTTATAAATCAAGCATTCGTGGTTTTGCAGTTGTTTTGGTGTCTTTGGCGTGCCGTATTGGTTGAGATAGTTTTGCGTGGCGCAGATGACCCATTGACTGTCAATCAAGCGTTTGGCAATTAAGGAGGAGTCCTCAAGCTCGGCGGTTCTGATGGCCAAATCAAAGCCTTCTTCGACCAAATCTATGATGCGGTTGGTAATCTTTAGCTCAACGGTGATTTCAGGATATTTTTTACAAAACTCGGCAATCGCTGGGCTTAATAACAAATCTGCGGACACCACAGGGGTGGTGATACGGATATGACCTGTCATATTTTCGCCGTAGCCTGTGACCGCGTCTTCGGCCTCTTGTAGCGCGAGCCTCGCGATTTTGGCTTTGTTGTACAGCGTGCGCCCTGCATCGGTCAGGCTGAGTTTGCGCGTGGTGCGATACAGCAACTGCACGTTGAGACTGTCCTCCAAGCGAGCGATGCGTTTACTGACCACTGAATTGGTGAGCGCTAGCTTCTCAGCAACGCGAGAAAACGAGCCTTCATCCACCACCAAAACGAACAGTATCATGTCATCAGCTTTGGTCATCCTTGTCCCTGCCTGTTCTATAATTGGAATAATAAAAATTTGATTATAGCAAAAAAAGAAAAAAACATTGTCTGTAAAGGCAATTTATTTTGAGGAGAACAAAGCGTAGAGTGTCAGGTTTCTGCCCAATAACCATGCAGCCATCAAGGAAAAAGATGGGTGATGTGCTGGCAGATATGTCAAGGAAGCATTCACGATAACAGGGAGAAGGGACTGTGAATCAGACCATCTACGGGCTACTTGCCCTCTTGCCAATAGTACTTTGTGGTATTTTTCTTATCGGCCTTCAGTGGTCCGCCAAAAAAACCATGCCCATCATCTTAGCGGTGACGGCAGCCATCGCGCTATTTGTGTGGGACATGACGTTTAACCGTGTGTCGTCCTCGATTCTTGAAGGCAGCGTAATTACGGTATCGGTGCTGTGGATTGTGTTCGGCGCGCTGTTCTTATTAAATACGCTCAAGCACACGGGTGCTATCGGCGTGATTCGCGCAGGCTTTATTAATGTCTCACCTGACCGACGTGTGCAAGCCATCATTATTGCGTGGTGTTTTGGTACGTTTTTGGAAGGTGCATCGGGCTTTGGCACGCCAGCGGCGATTGCCGCACCGCTTTTGGTGGCAATTGGTTTTCCAGCGCTGGCGGCAGTATTAATGGGCATGATGATTCAGAGCACGCCCGTGTCTTTTGGTGCAGTGGGTACGCCGATTGTGATTGGCGTCGAAAAAGGCTTGGATACCACCGCGATTGGCGCGCAGCTGGCGCAAGAGGGCAGCAACTGGGCGGCGTTCTTGCAGACGATTACCAGTGAGGTGGCCATCATTCATGCCGTGATTGGCACCTTTATGCCGCTGTTTATGGTGATGATGCTAACGCGCTTTTTTGGTAAACATAAAAGCTGGAAAGAAGGCTTGGAGATTTTGCCATTTGCCATTTTTGCAGGTCTGTCCTTTACCATTCCTTACGCATTAACGGGCGTGTTTTTGGGTCCTGAATTTCCGTCACTGATTGGCGGATTGGTCAGTATTGCCATCGTGATTCAAGCAGCCAAAAAGGGCTTTTTGGTGCCCAAAACCACATGGGATTTTGAGCCACAAAAGTTGTGGCCGAGCGCATGGATGGGCAATTTGGTGGTCAAAAAAGAAGACGTCGTTCTGCCTGAGGACAGCAAAACCATGTCAACGCTCATGGCGTGGTTTCCTTATCTACTGGTCGCAGCGCTGCTCGTGTGCTCGCGTATGTTTGCAGGCTTTAAGACCTTGCTAAACAGTGCGACGATTGATTTTACGACCATTCTTGGTGAGGCGGATATCAGCGCGAGCTTTAGCCCCTTATATTTGCCAGGCGGTTTGCTACTGATTAGCGCCTTAGTCGCTGCATTTATGCAAACCAAAACACCGACCAAAGCACTGAGTAAAGCCTTTGGCGAATCGGGAAAGACGGTTATAAGCGCAGGATTTGTACTGATTTTTACCATTCCGATGGTGCGTATTTTTATCAATTCAGGCGTGAATATGTCAGACATCGCCAGCATGCCTGTCGCCAGTGCCGAGCTGTTTACCAGCACCTTTGGCAATGCGTTTCCGCTGGTCAGCTCGACCATTGGCGCGCTTGGGGCGTTTATCGCAGGCTCTAACACGGTGTCAAACATGATGTTTAGCCAATTTCAATACGAGGCGGCGATGAGTCTGAATATCTCGCCCTCTATCATCATCGCGGCGCAAGCAGTCGGTGCGGCGGCGGGCAATATGATTGCGATTCATAACGTGGTGGCGGCGTCGGCGACCGTGGGCTTGCTTGGTATGGAAGGCGCGACATTACGCAAGACGATTTTACCAACGATTTATTATGTCACCTTTAGCGGTATTATTGTGATGGCGGCGATTTATATTTTTGGTTTCCAAGGGCCTTTGGCATGATAAATACGATGACGCAGCAACTGGCAACACACAGCGCGCAGCATTATATGTCTAATGCAGCAGTGAACCGTGAGCTTAGTTCGTCCAAAATACTCGATAAGTTTACTCAGATATTGGGCGCAAACCATGTGCAAGCCGACCCTGAGAAAAATGAGCACTACCGTAAAGGGTGGCGCTCGGGCGAAGGCAGCGCGCTTGCGGTATTGTTTCCGCAGACCTTATTTGAGATTTGGCAGTGCTTGGAGGTGTGTGTAGAGGGTGATTGCATCATCATCATGCAGGCGGCCAAGACAGGGCTGACCGAAGGTTCAACGCCGAGTGGCAATGACTACGACCGCCCTGTGGTGGTCATCAATACGCTCGCGGTCAATCAGCTGTATTTGATTAATAACAACGAGCAAATCATCAGCCTACCAGGGGCGACACTGCATCAGTTGCAAAATGAACTCAAAGCGGTCAATCGCGCCCCGCATTCGGTGATCGGCTCGTCCACGCTGGGCGCATCTATCGTTGGCGGCGTGTCCAATAATTCAGGCGGCGCGCTCGTGAAGCGTGGGCCTGCGTATACCGAGCTGTCTTTATTTGCCCAAATCAATCGGCACGGTCAATTAATGCTGGTTAATCATCTGGGTATGCAGCTTGGACGCTCGCCTGAAGAGATATTGACCAATTTGCAACATGGGCATTTTGATATGGATGGCGTGCCAAGCAGTGACAAGCTGGCGTCGGACAAGGAGTATATCGAGCGCATCCGCGATATTGATGCCAGTACGCCGAGCCGCTTTAATGCCGATAAGCGCAGACTGTATGAAGCAAGCGGCTGCGCGGGCAAGATTGCGGTATTTGCGGTGCGTCTAGACACGTATCCGACAGCGAAAGCGGAGCAGACCTTTTATGTCGGTAGCAACAGCGTGCGCGAGCTTACCGAGCTAAGACGGCAAGTGTTGTCAACGTTTAAAAATATGCCTGAGGTGGGCGAATACCTGCACCGCGATATCTTTGATGTGTCAGCAAAGTATGGCAAAGATACCTTTTTGAGCATCAAGCATCTGGGCACGGACGCGCTACCCAAACTGTTTGCTATCAAAGGGAGCATCGATGCCAAGCTGCATAAGTGGTCATGGCTGCCCAATCATCTGACCGATAAACTGATGCAAATGACAGCACAAGTCTTGCCGCAGCATTTGCCCAAGCGCATGCTTGAGTACCGCAACCAATATGAGCATCATTTGATTATTAAAATGAGCGATGCGGGGGTTGATGAGGCGGCACACTTTTTACAGCAGTTTTTTGCCGCATCAAGCACGGGCGATTATTTTGCCTGTACGCCCAAAGAGTCCGAAAGCGCGTTTTTGCACCGCTTTGCTGCTGCGGGCGCGGCGATACGCTATGAAGTCATGCACGAGGAAGAAGTCGGGGAGATGCTGGCACTCGACATTGCTATCCCGCGTAACGAACTCGACTGGCTGGAAATCTTGCCCGAGTCCATTACCCAGCATTTAGAAAAGCAGCTGTATTACGGACACTTTTTTTGTTATGTCTTTCACCAAGACTACATCCTAAAAAAAGGCAGCGATGCCAAAATGGTCAAAAAAATGATGCTCAAACTATTAAACGAGCGCGGCGCAAAATATCCCGCTGAGCACAATGTGGGGCATCTGTACGAAGCTGAGCCTGATTTACAGCAGTTTTATGAGCGCCTTGACCCGACCAATAGCTTTAACCCAGGTATTGGCCTAATGCCAAAAACCAAGCGCAATTGCTCGTGTTGTTTATAACCTTTTAAAGACCGTTTTTTTACGCGTCACCTTGCCCAATACGTTCCGCCAACGCTTGTAACTTAGGCACAATCAGCGCCGCATAGTCATCGCTGTCTCGGCTGGCACGCGGCACGCTGGCGTTCAGCGAATAGGCATATGCGCCTGTCACCACATCATATACTCCCACCGCAACCGCAAGAATATCGGGCGAAAACTCGCCATCGGACAAGGTATAGCCGTGCGTTTGATAATGCACGGTGGCGTCCGCCAATTGCTGCTTTGCTTTGGTAAAGGCAGGGGCGGGCAAGTGCTCTTGTAATCTTGCTTCAATGTCCGCGCGCTTGCTCGGCGTGCTGATGGCATAAAATGCGCGTCCAATCGCCGTATCGTCAACGGGCACTGCCGAGCCAACTTGCAGATTGACCGACAGGCGAGCAGGACTACGGCAGCACGCCAAATAACGCATCTCACCATCCACTTCGGTCGCCAGATTGACCGACACTTCATGCGTGCGCGCAAACTCACGCAGCAGCGGCTCAGCGAGCGCCACCATATCATGCCGCCCCCACGCTGCCATGCTCAGGCGTAGCGCACTGCTGCCCAAGCGGTATTGTCCATCATTTGTCGTCGCCAAAAATCCCAATGTTATTAGCGTATGAATCAGGCGCGTCACTGTGGCTTTAGGCAAGACGGCGGCTTGACACAATGCCTGATGGCTTAACTGGTCGTGATGTTCAAAGGCGGCAAGTAAGGCAAGCCCGCGCCCAAGTGCGGTCACAAACTGGCGGTCGCCATTGTCTTTACTGTCCGCAAGACGGGTATTTAAGGTCTCAAGTAATGGGGTCGGGTACTGATTAGATACGCTCATTTTATCGCCAATTCATAAATATGGGTTTACAAGATACAGGTATTCTGCTTAAATGGTTTTGTAATGTGAAACTTAGTTTCGCATAATGGAACTAAATTAGCAATAAGCAATTATTAAGAAAAAGATGGCAAGAATAAAACGGCAAGGCAAAGATAATCAAGCAAAAGCAGTAAGCTGAGGACAGACCGTCAAAGTAGCGCTCGCTGTTTTATTCTTCCGTTTTTATTTATCTATGACACGCACACCAAGGACAAGGGGCACGACATGGCACAGCAACAACGCGCACACTTTGATTGGCAAGACCCATTTTTATTACGCGAGCAGCTCACCAGCGATGAACGCATGGTCACTGACAGCGCACATCAGTTTTTTCAAAAATCATTGATGCCCAATATCATCGAGGCAAACCGCAACGAGCACTTTGACCGCAACATCATGCGCGAAATGGGTGAGATGGGACTGCTCGGCGTGACCATTGACGGCTACGGCTGTGCGGGGCTCTCCAGCGTCGCTTATGGCTTGATTGCCAAAGAAGTCGAGGCGGTGGATTCAGGCTATCGCTCGGCGATGAGTGTGCAATCGAGCCTTGTCATGCACCCGATTTGGGCGTATGGCACCGAGGAGCAAAAAGAAAAATACCTGCCTAAGCTGGCAAGTGGCGAGTATGTCGGCTGCTTTGGCTTGACTGAGCCTGACTCTGGCTCTGACCCTGCGTCGATGAAAACGCGTGCGCGCACCGTGGACGGCGGCTATCAGCTTTCAGGCTCGAAAATGTGGATTACCAACAGTCCGATTGCCGATGTGTTCGTGGTTTGGGCAAAGGACGATGCGGGCGATATTCGCGGCTTTATCTTAGACAAAGGCATGAAGGGGCTGTCCGCGCCCAAGATTGAGGGTAAGTTTTCATTACGTGCCTCGGTTACAGGCGAGATTGTCATGGACAAAGTCTTTGTGCCCGAAGCCAACGCCTTTCCTGATATTCGCGGTCTTAAAGGACCGTTTGGCTGCCTAAACAAAGCGCGTTACGGCATCGCATGGGGCAGTATGGGCGCGGCGGAATTCTGCTGGAAAGCGGCGCGCCAATACACCCTCGATCGCACCCAGTTTGGTCGCCCGCTGGCTGCCACTCAGCTGATGCAATTAAAACTTGCCAATATGCAAACCGAAGTGACGCTTGGGCTACAAGCCGCACTGCGCGTCGGTCGCTTGATGGATGAAGGCAAAGCCGCGCCTGAGATGATTTCGATGATTAAGCGCAACAACTGCGGCAAGGCGCTCGATATCGCGCGACAGGCGCGGGACATGCACGGCGGCAACGGCATCTCGGACGAGTACCACATCATCCGCCACGTGATGAACCTAGAAGCCGTCAACACCTACGAGGGCACGCATGACATCCACGCACTGATTTTGGGTCGTGCGCAGACGGGTATTCAAGCATTTTATTAACAGCAGTATCAGACCGCCTCAAGCAGGACGCAACGGGCGGTCATAGATAACAAAGCATAGCAGCAAAAAAGCGGTACAAGGGAAATAGCAAACCATCAGCGATAAGGGATAATCATGAGCATGGCGCACAACAAGCAGACAACCCACGCGGTGCAGGCAGGCGAGTACAGCGATAGCGAACAACCGAACTACCCTGCCAAAGGCGCGTTGCATGGCATCAAAGTGCTGGATTTGTCCCGCGTCCTCGCAGGTCCGAGCTGCACGCAAGTACTCGCAGACCTAGGCGCAGAAGTGATAAAAATCGAGCGCCCCAACATCGGTGATGAAACGCGGCATTGGGCGCCACCGACTTTTAGTGACGACACCTCCGCCTATTACGCCACCATCAACCGCAACAAACAATCCCTCACCGTAGACATCACCACCGCGGAAGGACAAGCCATCATCAAGCAGCTCGCCGCAGACAGCGACGTGCTGGTCGAAAATTTCAAAGTCGGTGGTCTAAAAAAATACGGCTTGGATTACGCCAGCTTGCAAGCCATCAATCCGCGTCTGATTTACGCCTCACTCACAGGCTTTGGACAGTCAGGCCCCGATGCCAGCCGCGCAGGGTATGACTATATTATTCAGGGCTTGTCAGGGCTGATGAGCGTCACAGGGCCAAGCGATGGCGCACCGCACAAGGTTGGCGTCGCGGTGGTGGACTTGTTTGCAGGTTTGCAGCTGACCATTGGTATTGAGGCAGCGCTGATTGCGCGCACACGCACAGGCGAGGGGCAACACGTCGATGTGGCGCTACTCGATAGCGCCATTGCCATGCTTGCTAATGTCGGTATGAACCATCTGGCGACAGGCGATGTGCCGCCGCGCCTTGGTAATGACCATCCGAACATCGTACCATACCAAGTGTTTGCTGCGGCGAATGGGGGTTATTTTATTTTAGCTTGCGGTAATGATGCCCAGTTTGCCAAGCTTTGCCAGTTGCTTAACATTGACCTATATCAAGACGAGCGTTACGCCACCAATCCCGCCCGCGTGGCACAGCGCGAACCATTGACCAAGCTCCTTGCCGACCATTTTATCCAGCAGCCGCGAGATTATTGGCTAGACAAACTCAATGCTGCAGGTGTGCCATGCGGTGCGATTCATAACGTCATGGAGGCTCTAGCCATGCCGCAATTACAAGCGCGAGAGATGATTGTGGACTTTACCGACAGTGGCAGCCCTGTTCGCGCCCTTGGCAATCCGATTAAACTCTCAGCCTCGCCTGTCACCTATCGTAGCCCGCCGCCACGCCTGAGCGAGCATACTGACAGCACGTTACAAGCGCTCGGCTATGACGCTGCAACCATTGCCAAGCTTAAAGCGGATGGGATTGTATAATCGATTCATAAAAACCCCACGCAAAGGAATGCCCCACATGAAAATCTATAGCCATGATAATTTAAGCCTGCACCGTCCGCTACCGTATTATTCTTATGGCAAAATGTTCGAGCCATTAGAGATACCCGAGCGCATGACCGAGCTATTAAAAGCGCCCGCCGCGCTTGGCTTGGATGTGACGACTGCCATAGACATTGGTATGGCACCGATATTGGCGGTGCATGATTTTGGTTATGTGGACTTTCTAAAAAATGGCTATCACGAATGGATGGCACTGGAGGAAGACTTGGGCGCGCAGGTGCAGACAGGCATTTTTGTGCCTTATGACAATCCAGCCATCGGCATTATGGCAAAAGCCGCCAAGTACCAAGCCGATGACAGCGCGCCCATCAGCGAGCATTCTTGGACGTCAATTTATTGGTCGGCACAAACGGCACTAAACGCCGCCGAAGCCTTATTAAATAATAGTGATGATAAAGACACGCACATTCAGCTGTGCTTTTCGCGTCCGCCGGGTCATCATGCGCGCAAAAGTGCGGCAGGCGGATTTTGTTATCTGAACAATGCTGCCATCATTGCTGAGCATCTACGGCAAAAATACGCCAAAATCGCCATTATAGATACTGACATGCACCACGGGCAGGGCATTCAAGAGATTTTTTATGAGCGCAGCGATGTGCTGTACACCTCGGTACACGGCAGCCCTGTTAACTTTTATCCTGCGGTTACAGGGCACGAGTTTGAACAAGGCAAAGGTGCAGGCGAGGGCTACAATGTCAATTATCCCATGCCGCATGGCACGGACGAGGCAGGATTTTTTACCTATGTAGATAAGGCACTGGACACGGTTGCCCTGTTCGATGCCGATGTGATTGTTCACGTTTTGGGCTTTGATGTCTATGAATCTGACCCTGAAGCGCGCTGCAGCGTCAGTACCGAAGGCTTTAAGACATTGGCACAAAAGATGGTCGCGCTGAACAAACCCATCATCATCTTGGTCGAGGGCGGCTATTATTTGCCCAAGCTTAATGAAAATTTACAAGCGTTTTTGTCGGGGCTTCATGGCTTTAATGAATAAATAACGGATAAACTCTAAAGCAAATCGATACTGTTTTGACTGGCTGCTTTTATTGAAAACCATGGCGGAAACCGCGCCGCCATGTCCCAAAACACCTACTAACCACTGTGCCCAAAGCCCAAACGCTGCTCCATCTGTTTGGCCAAATCAATCAATAGCGCGCTGACCTCTTCACGTTTCATCTCATATTCTGCTTGCAAAAAGCTCACCGCCATCGCTGCCACCGCCTGCCCCGACGCATTACGCACATACGTGCCCATACAGTACATCCCATCGCGCAGCTGCCCATCATCGAGTGAGATGCGCGTTTTTTGTACTTCTAACAGCTCTGCTTCTAGTGCCTCAAAGCTCTGCACACCATTATGATTGAGCGGGGTGGGGAACACACCGCCATACAACGCCTTAATCGCAGGCATCGACATGGTCGAGAGCATCGCCTTACCCGTCGCCGAAAACACCGCAGGAATACGCACGCCAGCACGAAACGTAAAGCCCAGCGGCGCGGGCGTCTCATGACAGGTCAAAAACACCACCTCACCCACATCGAGCTTGGACAGCGTTACTGTATGTTGGCGCAGCGCAGGATACTGCACGATTAAATCTTTAAACAATTCAACCACGCCATGCTGCTGCTCATACCTTCCCGCCCAATACAGCAAATACGAGCCAAGGTGGAAGCGGTTTTCGGTATCTTTAAATATCACATGCTTATCAAGCAAGCTTTGCAAAATATTGTGGGTGGAGCTGCGGGCAAAGCCCAGCGTCTTGGCAATCTGCGCCGCGCTAAGGGGCTGCGGGTGCGCAGTAATCAAATCAAGAATGTCAAAAGTCTTGTCTAAAGCGGGAACCGTCGTCGTACTCATAAAAAAAGCTCATAAATATCAAAAAGAGAATAAAAAAGGCAAAAATAGCATCTAAATCAAGGCAAATCACCCATCAAACCACAAAAAATCCCATAAAAGACAATAAATGCAGATTTTAAATCGTAATAAGGGTTGCAAAATACAATCCGTTGTTTCTATAATGATGTCTCATATATTGAATCAATGTTCATTATACTGAACAAGTAGGGAAGCATCAATCATTAAATACACTAAAGATTAGAATTTCTAACGACAGATAGATTGATGACCAAACCACATCACAAGGAGTGTTTTATGCAATCGCTAACCAACCCCGAACTGTTTAAAGAACAGTGCCTTATCAATGACCGTTGGCAAGATGCCAGTAATGGCGCTCGTATTGAAGTGACCAACCCTTTTGATGATAGCGTCATTGGTCATGTACCTGATTTAACCGAAGATGATGTCAATGCTGCCGTTGCCCATGCCACCACCGCACAGGTGAGCTGGGCGGCCAAAACTGCCGAAGAGCGTGGCGCACTGCTACAAAAGTGGGCAGATTTGATTGACGAAAATAAAGAAGATCTCGCTATTATCATGACCACCGAACAAGGTAAGCCAATCGGCGAGTCACGCGGTGAAATTGGCTATGCCAACAGCTTTATCCGCTGGTTTGCGGAAGAAGGCAAGCGCGTCTATGGCGATGTTATTCCTGCACCAAAATCTGAGCTGCGTTATGTGGTTTTAAAACAACCTGTTGGCGTCTGCGCTGCCATTACACCTTGGAACTTCCCAGCGGCGATGATTACGCGTAAAGCCGCGCCCGCACTGGCTTCTGGCTGTACGATGGTCATTAAACCTGCTTCGCAAACCCCTTATTCTGCACTTGCCTTGGTCGCGTTGGCCGAAAAAGCAGGCATTCCAGCGGGCGTGATTCAAGTGGTGACAGGTGATGCGGCGATGGTCGGTAACATTTTGACCTCAGATGAGCGTATCAAAAAGCTGTCATTCACAGGTTCAACCAACATTGGCCGTAAATTGATGGCGCAGTGTGCGCCTACCATCAAAAAACTGTCACTAGAATTGGGTGGCAACGCGCCATTTATCGTTTTTGAAAGTGCAGATCTTGAAAAAGCGGCTGAAGGCTTAATCGCTTCAAAATTCCGTAACGCAGGTCAGACATGTGTTTGCGCCAACCGTGTCTATATACAATCAAGCGTTAAAGACAAATTCTTAGACATCTTTACTAAGAAAGTTGAAGCCCTAAAAGTGGGTAACGGCATTGATAAAGACACCGATATTGGCCCGCTTATCACTGAAGATGCGCTGAAAAAAGTCGAAGGTCTGCTAAAAGACGCGACCGATAAAGGCGCGACCATCGTGACAGGCGGCAAGCGTCATGACGCCTCGGCATTGACCTATATGCCAACCGTTATCAGCGGTGTGACCGACGATATGGACATCGCTTCTGAAGAGATTTTTGGCCCAGTAGCGCCGATTTTCTACTTTGATGATGAAGCTGAGGCGATTAAAGAAGCCAATGATACCATTTATGGTTTGGCAGCTTATTTCTACAGCAGTGACTTTGCTCAAGGCTGGCGCGTGACTGAGGCGCTAGAGTACGGCATGGTTGGTCACAATACAGGTATGATTTCAACACAAGTTGCGCCGTTTGGTGGCGTTAAACAATCAGGCTTTGGCCGCGAAGGTTCAAAGTATGGTATGGATGAATACGTCGTCACCAAGTACTGGTGCGCGGACGTCAGCTAAATAATGTCTTGCTGGCAGGCAACTGCTGTCTGCCAGCAAAGCATTGTAGGACTAATGATATAAAGACAAGGATATTTTTATGAGCACCAATCAATCACTACTTGAGCGCCGCCTAGCGGTATTGCCAAAAGGTCTTGGCGTTGCGTTTCCTATTTTTGCTGAGCGCGCCAAAAACGCTGAGCTTTGGGATGTTGAAGGCCAGCGCTATATCGACTTTATTGGTGGTATCTCTGTATTAAATACAGGTCACAGCCATCCAAAAATCACCCAGCGCGTGCATGAGCAGATTGATAAGTTTACGCATACTGCGGCGCAAATTGTCAGCTATGAAAGCTATGTTGATTTGGCAGAAAAGCTGTGTGAAAAAGCACCTATCAGTGGTGAAAAACGCGCTTTGTTCTTAACCACAGGTGCCGAAGCGGTCGAAAACAGCATCAAGATTGCCCGTGCAAAAACAGGCCGTCCAGGTGTGATTTCTTTTGTGGGTGGCTGGCATGGCCGTACCCTGATGTGCATGAGCCTAACGGGTAAAGTATTGCCATACAAAAAGAACTTTGGCCCAATGCCAGGTCCTGTTTTCCACGCGCTATTCCCAGCAGAAGAGCTGAACGTCACCGAAGCGCAAGCATTACACAGCCTTGAGATGATTTTCCAAGCGGATATCGACCCAAGCGAAGTGGCAGCCATGATTATTGAGCCAATACAAGGCGAGGGCGGTTTCCACCAAGTCACCCCATCATTTGCCAAAGCGCTGCGCGAGATTTGTGACGAGCATGGCATCGTGCTGATTTTTGATGAAGTACAGTGCGGCTTTGCACGTACAGGTACGCTATTTGCGGGTGAGCAGTTGGGCGTTGAGCCTGACTTGATGACCACCGCGAAGAGCTTGGCGGGCGGCTATCCGATTTCGGCGGTTGTTGGTCGTGCAGACATCATGGATGCGCCACAAGTTGGCGGTTTGGGTGGTACGTATTCAGGCAGCCCAATTGCTATCGCAGCAGCATTAGCAGTTATCGAAGTCATCGAAGAAGAAAACCTACTCGAGCGCAGTGTCGAAGTGGGCGATAAGATTGGTAATTTCTTAAAAGACTTGAACTTAGACACCATTGGCAATATCCGCTACAAAGGCGCGATGCTGGCATTTGACTTGGTGGACAGCGAAGGCAAGCCTGACCCTAAAGCCACAGCGAATCTAAAGCAAAAAGCCTTTGAGCAAGGTCTATTATTGGCTTCTTGCGGCATGTACGGCAATGCCATCCGCATCATGGTACCACTGACCGTTGAAGACGAGGTGCTACAAGAAGGTCTTGATATCATCAAGTCTATACTCGTCGCCTAAGTTGCTTTAAAACCATCCTTTGATGGTGTGTGAATCCTTTAAATACGCAAGGTCACTTTTGCAGCATAGCGCGTCATGCATATGCTAGATAACGGCGCCTTGTAATAACAAGGCGCTTTTTTATTGGCAGGACGATTATTCTGCTACGTGTATTAAAGGCTAAAAAAATAACGATATAGGGATAAGACGGTGCAGGTTCGTTGTCCTATCTAGCGTATACAAGGCTGCACTCGCTAGCTGACATATACCACGCCCAAAGTCAAAAGCAGTCAGGAATAGACCGCTAAGGAATGGTCGCTTTTGATAGGGGCAGATAAGGATTTTGCAAAAATGAATGGTGCATACCGCGATAGGACAGTACGTTACCGCAGATGCATCATGATATATAGGGACTGTTTGAGCAGGGCAAGCTTATGCAGTCTGTAAAGGATTGAGATGGATGACAAACGGACAAGGAGTAGAGTATGTCTGGTTTAAAAAAATCGTTAGGGGTATTTGACATTGTCGCGCTGGCATTTGGCGCAATGGTCGGTTGGGGCTGGGTCGTTCTGGCAGGCAGCTGGATTATCTCAGCAGGTATTTGGGGCGCAATCAGTGCCTTTATCATCGGCGGTCTCGTCGTTATCTTAATTGGTGTGACCTATGCAGAGCTTGCCGCATCCATGCCGATTACGGGGGGCGAGCACACGTATACACACCGTGCCCTTGGTGTGAACGTGTCTTTTATTTGCTCTTGGAGCATTTTATTCGGTTATTTTTCTGTCGTTGCTTTCGAGGCAGTGGCACTACCTACGGTGGTCGAGTACATCGTGCCCAATTATAGCCAAGGCTATTTATGGAATGTCGCAGGCTGGGACGTTTATGCCACATGGGTCGCGGTCGGGATGCTCGGCTCTATCATTATTACATGGCTCAACATCCGTGGTATGGAAGTCAGTGCTTGGTTCCAAAAGCTTGCGGTTGTGGGCATCTTCTGTGTCGGTATCTTGTTGTTCGTGGGCGCATTGCTGTTTAGCCCTGAGACCTCAGATTCGGTACAAGCACCGAACTTTATCGGCGGTATCGGCGGCATCATGACCGTCATGGTGATGGTTCCTTTCTTATTCGTTGGCTTTGACGTGATTCCACAGGCCGCCGAAGAGATTAACCTCACCCGTCCAAACATCGGTAAATTTTTGATTGTCTCTATCATCATCGCGGTACTGTGGTACATCGGCGTGGCATGGAGTGTGGGCAAAACCTTGCCACTATTACAAGCGCAAGATTCTACCTTAGCCACAGCGGATGCAATGACCAATGCATGGAATGGCAAATGGGCAGGTATCTTACTGGTTATCGGTGGTGTTTTGGGTATTCTATCGAGCTGGAACGCGTTCCTTATCGGTGGTAGCCGCTTGCTATATGCGATGGGCAAAACGCACATGCTGCCACAGTTTTTGTGCAAATTGCATCCAAAGTACAATACCCCAGTCAATGCAATTTTATTGATTGGTGGTCTAGCGACACTTGCGCCCCTGTTCGGTCGCAAAATGCTGGTTTGGATTGTCGATGCGGGCGGCTTTGGTATCGTCATCGCGTACACCTGTGTGGCGATTTCATTCCTAGCGCTACGCTATCGTGAGCCTGAGATGGTACGTCCATTTAGAATCCCTGCGGGTAAATTGGTCGGCGTCATCACCATTATCTTAAGCCTTGGTATGGTTGCGCTATACCTCCCTGGTATGCCATCTGCGCTTGTGCCTATCGAATGGTGGATTTTCCTAGGTTGGACCGTGCTTGGTATCGCGATGTATGGCTATGCGTCAATGAAAAACCCAGGTAAGAGTAAAGAAATCATGGATCATGAGCTGGTAGAGCTTAAAGCCTTGAACCAAGAGTGGCTAAAAGAGCAAGGCTATAAATAAGCTTAAAGGTTACCTTTAAAATCCCTGCTGATTACTTTAAGAGTTGAATCCATTAAAGTAACGCCGCTTTTATAAGCATTCTTATAGAGCCACAACCCAGCGTTGTGGCTTTATTTTTTTTGTGTATGTAAACATTTAAGCAGTAAATAAGGCTTACAGCCGAATTTTTATAAAATAGATATAGCGAGATAGAACGGCATTTTTCGCAGCCTCTGGAGACGTAGTCACAGCAAGCAAGAAAAGTGCCGTTCTATTGAGCGCTTTATTCACACTTGGCTATATCTCATTATCAAACGACTTTACTCTTATAAGCCAATACATCAAAGATTACGCACTCTTTGGTGACTTATCACGGATAAGCTTGTAGTTTAAAAACTCCGTGATGCCAAGGTTGCCCAGCTCACGCCCAAAGCCTGATCGCTTGACACCGCCAAATGGCGTGTTTGCCTCACTGCCTGAGTCTGAGTTAATGGTGACCATGCCCACATCCAAACGCTCGGCGATGTCTTCGGCAAGGGCGCTGTCTTGAGTCTGAATCGATGCACCCAAACCAAACGGCACATCATTAGCAATACTGATGGCGTGGTCGATGTCTCGTGCTTTGTAGACGA
Organism: Psychrobacter sp. bablab_jr014; assembly: GCF_016464015.1. Lineage (GTDB taxonomy): Bacteria > Pseudomonadota > Gammaproteobacteria > Pseudomonadales > Moraxellaceae > Psychrobacter. The sequence goes on along the minus strand of NZ_JACDXT010000010.1, from coordinate 95,934 downwards.
CTGCGACAGGACCGAACAGCTCCTCGCGATAGGCATCCATGCTGCTATCAACATCGGTAATCACGGCAGGGGCAAACCATGCGCCCGCTTTATCGCTTTGGTGTCCGCCTTCGACCAAGACGGTCGCGCCTGCGCTAATTGCAGCATCGAGCTGTTTTTGTAGGTTTTCCGCCGCCGCAACAGAGGATAATGGCCCCATTTTGGTGCGCTTGTCCATGGGATCTGCAGGCGTGATTTCTTTTACCTTCGCGGTAAAGCGCTCAACGAAGTCATCATAAATATCATCGACGACAATCAAGCGCTTTGCCGCGTTACACGCTTGTCCTGCATTGCCAAAACGTCCAGAAATGGCGTTGTCTACTGCCAGCTCAATATCAGCATCCGCCGCCACAATAAAGGGATCAGAGCCGCCAAGCTCTAACACCACTTTTTTGAGCGCCTGTCCTGCTTCTTTAGCGACCGCTTGTCCCGCACGCTCCGAGCCTGTCAGCGACACCCCTTGAACGCGAGCATCATGGATGATATCGGCGGCTTGTTCATTGGTCACAAATACATTGTTATAAATGCCTTTGGGCGCGCCTGCCGCTGCCATAATCTCGGCAATGGCATTGGCGGTGCTTGGGCATTGCGGTGCGTGTTTTAGGATAATTGTGTTGCCCGCCATTAGGTTGGGCGCAACAAAGCGTGCCACTTGATAGTGCGGATAGTTCCACGGCATGATGCCGAAGATGACGCCGACAGGACGCTTTTCGACTTTGGCACTGCCGCTGTCCACGTCAATGGTATTGGGCGCTAAAAACTGCTTGGCATTGTCGGCATAGTAGCGAAAAATCTCGGCGACAAATGCCACTTCGCCTTTGGCTTGCGCGATGGGTTTGCCCATCTCACGAGTGACGATGCTGGTAAGCTCGTCTTGACGTTCGATATATAAGTCAGCGATTTTGTGCAGTAAGGCGCTGCGCTCGTCCAGCGAGACGCTCTGCCATGCGGCGTAGGCGCTGTGGGCGTCCTCAATCGTTTGCGTCACTGCCGCATCGGTTGCGGTGTCAAAGGTGGCTTCGGTTTCGCCTGTAGCAGGGTTATTTACTTGATATTGTGTCATTTTTATTCCTTTGGTTTATTTATAAATAGATGATAAATAATTGAAGTCTATTATTGCCGATAGCTTTATTTCTTCCATTTACAAAGGCTAATCGGTGGGTCGTCTTTTCATTTTGATAAATTTTGAGTGACCAGCGCTTTATGATAAAGCGCTGATACGCCCTTATATTTATCGTTTTCGTGTCGTTACGTTATTATCGTTTTTACTGAGTGCATGGCTGCTGCTGGGTAATACAGTGAATGTTGCCGCCGCCGTAGACAATCTCGCGGGTACGCACGCCGACCACGCGATGCTTGGGAAAAATCGCCGCAAGCTGCTGTAGAGCCAGCGCGTCATTGGCATCATCATACTGTGGCACGATGACGCCCTCATTACAAATTAAGAAATTGACGTATGAGGCGATACATAAGTCGTCACTGTTGCGATCTTTGGCGTGTTCAGAGCTTGTGACATCGTGGCTTTCAGGCAGTGTCACATTGCCCTTGGTGCAGCACAGCTTATGCACGGTCAGCTTGCGCCCCTTAGCATCGGTCATTTCACTTAGCTGCTGGTAGGCCTTTTGTGCCGCTTCATAAAAGGTATGCTCAGGATCATCAGTGTATAGACAGACAACTTCACCTGGACGCACAAAGCAGGCCACATCATCGACGTGCCCAGTGGTCTCATCAGGGTCGATGCCATCATCGAGCCACAGTACTTTTTCGGCGTTCAGATAGTTTTTAAGATACGTTTCAATCTCTGTCTCGCTTAAGTGCGGATTGCGCCCTTCGCTTAGCAAGCACATACGCGTGGTCAGTACCGTTCCCTCACCATCGACGTGAAACGCACCGCCTTCTAACACAAAGTTATCAGGACGATAGCGCGGGATACCAAGCTTGGCAGTCAGGCGCTCCGCCAACTTATCATCATCATCCCACGGACTGTAGAGTCCATCAAAGTCGCCGCCCCATGCATTAAAATGCCAGTCACAAGCGCGCAGCTCACCGTCATTATTCATCACAAAGGTCGGCACAATATCTCGCGCCCACGCATCGTTGCTGGGTAAGGTAATAATGTCAATCGACTCAGGCAAATGAGCACGGCAGTCGGCAAAGGTATCGTCGGTCGCAATGACCGTCACATCGCAAAACTGGCTGATGGTCTCGGCAACCGCCGCATACGCCGCCTGTGCAGGACGCGCCCCATCACGCCAGTTGTCCAAACGATAGGGCCAAATCAGCCACACGCGCTCTTGCGGGGCGAACTCAGCAGGCATAAAAAAGCCATCTTCTTTCGGGGTAGTTTTGGTAATCACTAATGACATAAATGCAGTCTCAGTAAGATAAATGTGGTAGCACGAGGCGCGTGCTGCAAAAAATTAGGGTAAGCGCAGAAGAATTACTGACCGTGCGTTAAGAGAGGTGCATACATAGAGGGACGGCGATCACGGAACACGCCCCACTGAATACGCTCACGCGCCAGCTGATCCAAATCAAAGGTCGCGCTGATAAATTCACTCTTGTCGGTTGACGCCTCTTCAATCACCTCGCCGCGACCGTCAGTAATAAATGACGTGCCATAAAAGGTCATGGTGTTATCAGCGCCTTTGTGGGTGATGGTTTCTGTGCCAATACGGTTTGCGGCAATTACAGGCATCAGGTTCGCCGCAGAATGTCCCTGCATACAGCGCTGCCAATGACGGCGCGAGTCAATATCTAGAGTTGGCTCATTACCAATGGCGGTGGGGTAAAACAATAGTTCTGCGCCCATCAATGCCATGCTGCGTGCGCACTCAGGGAACCATTGATCCCAGCAAATGCCCACACCGATTTTGGCAAACTTGGTATGCCACACCTTAAAGCCTGTATCCCCAGGGGTGAAATAAAACTTCTCCGCATAAGGAATGCCATCGGGAATGTGCGTTTTTCGATACGTGCCTAAGATGGCACCATCGGCATCAATGATGGTCACGCTATTAAACAAGGCGTTTCCTGATTTTTCATAAAAGCTAATCGGTAGCACCACATTTAGCGACTTTGCGATTTCTTGAAAGTGGGCGATGGCAGGATTGTCTTCAACCGAAGTGGCTAAATCTTGATATTCAAAATCATGCACTTGGCAAAAATACGGCGTCTCAAACAGCTCTTGAATCAAAATGATATTCGCGCCGGCATTGGCCGCATCCGTGACCAGCGCAGTGGCCTTGTCAATATTTTCTTGTCTGTCCCAACCACAAGCGATTTGGGTAGCAGCGACGGTGACGTTTCTCATAACAAGTTCCTTTAATCAATAATAAAAATAATGGGTGCGTAATCACGGTAAACCATCAACGAGACATCGGGCAGTGTATAACATTTGCGCCAGCAAACATCACGGCGCAAATGCGGTCAGTGGCTGCCTTATGCCATCATGATGCCTAAGCCTAAGAAGGTACAAATGGCCAATACCGCGCCGAGCATGGCGTACGGAAACTGGGTGAATGCGTGCTGCATTGGCGTACAGCCTGCGCCTTGGGCAGCGAGTAGCGAAGAATCACTAAAGAAACACGCATGGCTACCAAAGGATGAGGCCGAGAGTAGTGCGCCAATCATCAACGGCGTGCTGACGCCGAGCGCCTCTGCCACAGGAAATACAATCGGCATTGCTAAGATGTACAGACCCCAGCTCGAAGCGGTCGCAAAGGTTAAGAACGCCATGACCGCAAAGATAACCGCTGGGAAAGTGGACGCTGTCATATATGGCGTGATGCTCTCAATCACATAGGTGGTCATACCCAGCTCATCGTTGATGGCTTTTAAGAAAAAGCCGCCAATAACCGTAGAGAGTGGGTATAGCATGACTTTAAAACCTGTAAAAATCGCCTCGACCTGCGTATCAAAGTTTAAGATGCCTTGTACCCAATATAAGATGACCGTCACAAAGCACGTGAACAACGCCCCTTGTAATAGGTCAACATCAAAGTAAACGGTTGAGCCAATCAGCAATGCCATTGGCAATAAAAAGTTGATGATATTGGCGCGAAAAGAGACGTCACGTTTGGCTTGCACGTTAGATACCAGCTCTTGTTCTTCAAAGGCTTCAGGCACAGGTTTGCCTTGTGCGGCGCGCTCTTCCGCCTTTTTCATCGGTCCCCAGTTACCGATAACCCCAAAGACCACTAAGAAAACAATAATCAATGCCAGCCACGCATACGCCATATAAGGAATGGCGCTGATATACACACTCATGCCTTGATTTTCACCAGCGACGCCGTTTTCTTCGAGTAGGCCTGCAAAGTAGACGGCCCACGTTGAGATAGGCACGATGACACACATCGGCGCTGCGGTTGAATCCACGATATAGGCAAGTTTTTCGCGAGAGACGTTGTACACGTCGGTGAGTTTTTTGACTGAGGTAGATACGGCAAGGCAGTTGAGATAGTCATCAATAAAGATAATAATACCGAGGGCAGCGGTGGCGGTGAGGGCTTGGCGGCGGGATTTAATGACTCGCTGGAGCCAATCGCTAAAGCCGTTTAAGCAACCACTGATTTCAAAGAGTTGAATCAACCCCCCCATCAGACCACAAACAAGAACAATCCAAATAATGGTTTCATTGCCAAGTACCGTCGACATATTGTCAGCAAAAGGGCCGATAAGATCAAAGGGGTTGAGCATCACGAGGCCAGCAACACAGCCTGCAATCATAGACTCAAAAGGTCGCCGCGAGATTACGGCCACGACCAATACGAGTAAGGTGGGTAATAACGACATCAGGCCCCAAGAGCCTGTGTCACCCCGTACATAAGACAATCCGACAAACACCACATAAATTGCAATACCGACCAGCAGCATTAAGAAAAAACGTTTTGGCTCATACCGTCGCTCAACCGCATCGTTGAGATTCATATTCATAGTTACCTTTCCTTGTAAACGTTGAATCCATTCATCATGATTTGATAGCGTCATCTTCTTACGCGGGCTAAAAAGATGACTTATAGCAGCACAGTATAAAAGTCAATACGCCTTACAATCCCGTTTGGTCTTTAAACGCATACCACCATGAGCCGACCACTGAGTACGGCACACGCAAGGCGCGACCACCTGGAAACGGAATCCATGGAATCTGCGCAAAGGTGTCAAACTCTTTGGTATCGCCGTTGATGGCATTGGCTAAGATTTGTCCAAATAAGTGCGAGCCTGTCACCCCGTGTCCACTATAGCCGTGTGCAAAATAGACATTTTTATGCAGTTGACCCATTTGCGGCACGCGGGAGAACGACAAGGCAAAATTGCCACTCCACGCATAATCAATCTTCACATCTTGCAGCTGCGGAAAAATCTTATTCATATTCGGGCGGATTTTTGCCGTGATGTCGGCAGGGTCTTGACCACCGTAAACTGTACCGCCACCAAACAGCATGCGTTTGTCCGCTGATAGACGGTAATAATCGAGAATGTAACGCACGTCCTCAACACAAACATCAGAGGGTATCAGCTCATCGGCAAGGTTGCCAAGCGGTTCGGTGGCAATAATTTGCGTAGACACAGGCATCACGCGGTCAGTCAGTTTGGGAATGACTTTGTTTAAGTAAGCATTACCGCAGATGACGGCCTTTTTACAGGTGACTGTACCAAATTCGGTAATCACTTTTACCTTATCATCGCCGTATTCCACATCGACCACGAGCGTGTTTTCATAGATGATGCCGCCGCCACTTTCAATCGCGGCCGCTTCGCCAAGCGCAAGGTTTAAAGGGTGGATGTGTCCGCCTGAATGGTCAATCATCCCACCGACATAGGCGTCAGTATTGACATATTCTTGAATCGCGTTTTTGCCCAGCATCTCACGGTCGTGCATGCCGTAGCTTTCCCACAGCGCGTGCGTGGCTTGCAAATCGCGCATCTGTCCTTGGTTAAAGGCGGCAAAGATGTTTTTTTCTTTTAAGTCACAATCAATGTTGTAATCACGGATAAAGCGGCGGATGATTTTGCCCCCGCGTGTCACCAAGTGCCCGACAAAGTCAGCATTTTGCTGTCCGTAAGATTTTTTGATTTTCTCTAGACTGGCGTTTAGACCATTTACGATTTGCCCGCCGTTGCGCCCAGAGGCGCCCCAACCAATCTGCGCGCCCTCTAGTACCACAACTTCATGATCACTTTCAATCAAATGTAGTGCGGTTGACAAACCACTGTAGCCGCCGCCGACCACGCAAATCTCGGTCACGATATCGTCTTTTAAGGTTGGTCTGTCAGGCTTCGGATTACGGCTCGCGGCATAATAACTGTCAGGATAGGTGCCATGGTCAGAATAATGCGGAATCTGACGTTTATTATTGTTTACGCTGTTGTTTGTATTGGTGTTGGTAGTCGTAGTCATATTAGGCGTCCTGTAGATAAGTGAGGTATTCAAGATTGGTGACTTGCTGCGCAAAACGTTTGGCTTCTTGTTTTTTTACCGCAATCAATAGCTCAATCATCTCGACAGGGAACAGCGAGTGAATCACCTCACTGTCTTCGAACTCGCGAATGGCCGACAGCCAGTCGAGGGGCAGCGTGTCGATATCATCAGCATCGTAGGTGATGTCATTGATAGGGGCTGGGGGCGTCAGTTTGTTTTCAATACCATAGAGCATGCCAGCCAGCACGGCACTACAAACAAGGTAAGGGTTGGCATCGGCACCTGAAACGCGATGCTCAATGCGGCGGGCGTTGGTGTCGCCGCCTGGGATACGTACGGCGGCGGTACGGTTTTCATAGCCCCAAGAGATGTTATTGGGCGCAAGCGTACCAGGGATAAAGCGGCGATAAGAGTTGACGTGCGGCGCAAAGAGCAGTGTGCAGGCAGGCATGGTCTCTAGCAAACCTGCGACCGCGTGGCGCAGCATGTCAGAGCCTTCATCTGAGCCGTCGTCAAAGATATTGTTGCCGTCTTTGTCCAAGAGGCTGCAATGCACATGAAAGCCATTGCCCGATTGTTTACCAAAGGGTTTTGCCATAAAGGTCGCTGTCAGTCCGCGCTGGGCAGCGACCGCCTTAACCACTTGTTTAAACAAAATGGCATCGTCAGCGGCTTTTAATGGATCATTGACGTGTAATAAATTAATTTCAAATTGACCACAGCCATTTTCAGCCAGCGCCGCATCGACAGGGATGTCTAATTTGCGGCACTGGGCGTACACATCATCTAAAAAATCATCAAATTGCAATAAGTCATTGATGCTCAAAATGGAGGTTTTGTTGAGGCGCAGGCCGCTTTTGGGGCGAATGGGCGGTTTTGGGGTTTCGCCTTCAGTATAGTCGAGCAAATAAAATTCCAGCTCGGTCGCCATGACAGGCGTGATTTCTAAGGCTTTGAATCGTTCGGTAATGTGGCGCAGAACATGACGTGCGTCGCCGTAATAAGGGTCGCCATTTTCATGAAATAGGCAGACGGGCAGTAGTGAGGAAGGGCTGTTGGTGTTAATCAAACGAAAAGGAGCGCGTCCTGTGGGTCTTGCGATGGCATCAATATCGCCATTGCATTGAGACGACTCGATAACGTCCGCGCCCCAAATATCCACACCCAGTACAGAAAGCGGTAGGCGGATGCCATCATCGCTGACCTTGGCAAATTGCTTGGCAGGAATACGCTTGCCACGCAACAAGCCATTGATATCACTGACCGCAACATAGACATACTCACTATCACGAATCGTATCGACCATTCCTTCGGTTACTAACATATCCAATATCCTTATTATGGGTATTAATAAGAGATGGTCTGTCCATGAGCCGTCAATCTTGTGCTTGTCTTAGTCTCAACGGTTATAGCCATCTCGCATAAGCATATACTCAATATATGGGTGAAATTTATATATGTCAATTTTTATTTTTAAACTCGTATTAGTAATTTATATACGACATAAATAAATTTTTTAGAATTTATCGTTATATATATTTTACATTTTAAGTGAAGTTATGCTAGATTTGAGGCGTTAGCGTATCAATGACGACGCTTAAGGTTGGAATGTTTTTGCTTAATTGCGCAAGGTTAATGCTTATAAATCAAAAGGATAGGTACTATGAAGCCAGTCAAACCCATCATCGCTGTTGTCTGCTGTCATAAGATGGTAGACAACCAAGCCTCGCAAACGGTATATCAAAAATATATTGATGCCATAGAGTTTCATGGCGGCATTACGATTTTGTTACCCAACACAGCCGCCGAAGCGGACAACTTCAGTGCGCTGATGCCGATGGTCGATGGGATTGTGTTGACAGGCAGCTACAGTAACGTATCGCCAAAGCGTTATGGTGCAACGCATATTGAAGAAAAAGAAGATTTAGACCGTGATGCGCTCAGCTTTCAGTTGCTCGACCACGCCAAAAACAATGACGTGCCATTACTCGCTATTTGTCGCGGCCTACAAGAGATGAATGTTTATTTCGGCGGGACGCTATATCCTGATTGGCGTACGGTTGGGACGTTTTATGAGCAGCACCTCGAAGACAGTACCGCGCCACAAGCCGTACAGTATCAGCCGGTACATGATGTGGTGATAGACGAGGCGGGCAGCTTGGCGGCCTTTACGAAAGACCAAGGGGTGACATGGCGTGTCAATTCGCTTCATAAGCAAGCAATCGACCGTGTTGGCGATGGACTTACGGTTGAGGCGCATGCTCCTGATGGTTTGGTCGAGGCCATCAGTTTGTCACAACATCCTTTCATGATTGGTGTACAATGGCATCCAGAAGTCAGTTATGATAATGATGAGTTGTCCAAATTTTTGTTTAGAGAATTTATTGATCATGCCAGAAGAAAAAAACACCGTTCTACCGCCGAAAGCCAAGGCGAGCAAGCCTGAAGCGCCCACTGAGCACGTCGAATTTGATGAAGAAGATGTGGGTAAAAAAATCAACCAGCTGCGCCTTGCTAAAGGGTTTTCTCAGCGTAAGTTGGCACGGATGGCAGGATTGACCAACACCTCAATCAGTGCGATTGAGCGTAACAAGGTCAGTCCTGCTATCAATACTTTAAAAGCAATTTTAAACGTGCTGGGTTCAGACTTGGCAACGTTTTTTAGTGATGAATGGAAAGAGCGCAAACCCCGCGTGGTGGTGACGCAAAACGACTTGATTGAACTGAGCGAGCCGAACAGCCGCGTGTCTTTAAAGCAAGTGTATAACTGTAGCCCAAGTCGAAATTTGGGATTTTTGATTGAAATGTATGAGCCAAACAGCTCAACAGAAGACAAAATCACCCATGAAGGCGAAGAGATTGGCACGGTGATTGAAGGGCAAATCATGATTCGTATTGATGATACGACTTATGTGCTGAACGAAGGTGACAGTTATGTCATTAATACCTCACACCCGCACACCTTTATCAATCCGAGCAACCAGCGCACACGCATTATCAGCGCGCATACGCCTGCAACGTATTAGGGCGTGTTGACCGTTCGACCATAGCACTGACAGCGACTATTTCTTATGCCGCCGCAGTGCGTATTGCTCTTTGAACGCTTGTGCTTCTTCTTGCAGCTCGTTATACAGATCTTGATACACTTCCAAGGTTTCGTCAATCATTTGGCGCATCGTAAATTTGGTGGTCATCTGCGGGCGAGTGACGCCATCGAGCTGATGCTTGACCGCTTTACATAGCGCTTGCGCGTTGTATTGTTTGACCAATCCTTGAGGGTAGAGTGGCTGCAAAATCTCATGAAACGCCGCCTGATCCCAGCCAATGACAGGCGTGCCCAGATGCAGCGCCTGTAGGGCATTGATACCAATAGATTCAGGCTGATTGGCAAGTGCCATCACCACGTTTGCCGCCGCCAACCATTCGCGCATGTCATTACGCTTGCAGCCGACATAAGTAATGCGCTTGTCCAGCCCTAGTGCGGCAGTACGCTGATAAAAGTCTTCGTAGGCCACATCACCTTCACGTTTGTCATCATCCATAATCACGGCGTGCAAATTGGGAAACTGTTCTTGCAGATTGCCCAAAATATCAATCAGCCACTCTTGCCCATATTCCGCGCCGATAATAGTGGGAAAAACCAGCCATTTTTTGTGCTCAAGCTCAGGATGTTCGGCAAAGGTACGCCGTAGCCAATACACCGATGGGTTGTGCCGATACGGATAGCGGCGTGTGTCCACTCCGCGATAGATACGCCGTACATGCTTGAGGCGTTTGGGCGGCGCGTCCTCACGGTATAGGCGCTTGGACAGATATTGCGTCACGCTATCGGATACCGTAATCAAGGTATCAACATCGAGCAGCGCTTGCGAATATTTATTAATCGGATAAAAGCCATACATGGTGGAGACCAACTTGGGCATACGCTTGACGCGTGCGCGGCGCAGTGCCAAATGCAGTATCCATGCAGGTGTGCGCGAATGCACATGGATGATGTCGGGACTGTATTGCTCAATCAGATGACGCAGCGGCGCCACTTGCATGAGCGCCAGCCAAGACTTTTTACCGATATGTAGCTGGTGATAGAGGTTGCCGTCGCGCTCAAGGCGCTTGACCAGATTGTTATCCTCATTTGCGCTCGCCACAATGATCGAAGTATGCCCGTTTTTGACCAAAGCGCGCCCCAGATGAAAAATACCGCGTTCGGATTCATCATGTTTGAGCGACGATAGCAGGCGCATCACTTTCATAAAGGCAAGGTCTCAAAGAACGAATATCAAACCGCTATTGTCAAGTAAAAGCGGCAAAAACTCAACCTTAAACGCCGCGCCGCTTTTCTAAATGCGCCGCATTGGGTGCAACTTGCTTTTCGCTCAAGTAGCGCCAATAGCGCTGCGGCAAGTATTGACGGTGCAATTTGGGATTTTTGCGCTCTTTGATATTCACGTTGGCAAAGTAGCCTTGCCAAAAACGCTGGTAGCGCGCTTCCTCCGCGCTGTGAATGCTGCTTGGGGCGCGCAATACCTGCTCATCAATATCACTGATGGTCTGTAGTGGCGCAAGGCGTTTTGGCGTGCTCTGCGCCATATCAAAATAAATACCATAGCCACGGCGCAAGTCATAAATCGCCCAGTTTTGGTCTTGATAACGCTGGCGGAAATGACTGCCAATCAGCGGCAGTACATTAAAATCAGGGTCAATACGGGCAAAATAAATGTCCTCTGTGGTATGCTCAAAGCGCACAAAAGCTTCCATACGGTGCTTTTCGCGTCCCACCGATTTGACCGTCTGCGCAAAAGTCAAAACGTCCATATTGCCCAAGTCCTGCATGATGTCGCGTTTGGGGTAGGCCAGCGCGTAGTGCACGATACGCAGCAGGCATGTGCCGATATTGGGCTGCTCAGAGAGTAGTCCCCACAGCAGCTGGCGCATGCCCGATGGCCTAAGCTGTTTTTCTAAGCGCTTAAACACCCGCGCCGCATTGTCTTCATCAATCGGTACATGAATCACAGTATCGAGCAAGGAGGGCACAAAATCCTCAGGCGTCATCAGGCGCAGCGCCTCATTGTCCTGCCAGTGATTGGCATACACCGCAAATACTGCGCTCAGCCAGCCCTCAAAGCATGGCTCATAAGTGACCACGGTTGGCTGGATGTGGGTCAGTTCAGTCATACGCGCGTCCTTCTAACACTTAAGTAAACATCCTCGATTAAGCGATATTTTTTTTGCTTGCTGTGACTACGTCTTTTGATGCTGCGCAAAATACTGCTTAATCTTGCTATGCCAATTTTGTAAAAACATAACTGTATCAAAACAATGCCAACTGACCGTTTCGCTGGTCGGCAAATTTGGTCTGCGTTTGCGCGAGCACATATTGGCGAAAGTTCTCACGGGTTAAGTGTTTTAAATGCTCGTTTTTACCGTTTAAGGCAATAAAGTACTTGGCGCGATTGACCGCCGCGCCCATCTTTTTAAGGTGCTCAAGCGTTAATTGATTAAATTTGCGCGCTTTTAAGATTTTCTTTGCCGTCTTTACGCCAATCCCAGGGATACGCACAATCATCTCATAGGGCGCAGTCTGAATATTGACAGGAAAATGCGCGCGATGACGTATCGCCCACGCAAGCTTAGGGTCGCAATCCAAGTCCAAAAAAGGCGCATCGCTCTCGACAATCTCATGCGCACCAAAACCATAAAAGCGCATTAACCAATCGGCTTGGTACAGGCGGTTCTCGCGCACCATCGGTACAGGCGTACCAATGGCGGGCAAGCGCTTGTCACTCAGCATCGGCACATAGCCTGAATAGTACACACGCTTTAAGTCATAGCGCTGATAAAAGTGGCTGGAGAGCTGGATAATCTGCAAGTCCGTCTCCTTACCCGCACCGACAATCATCTGACTGGTCTGACCTGCGGGCGCAAAGGCGGGCGCTTTTTTGTGCTTTTTTTGGCTGTCACGGATGGTGATGATTTCTTCGGTGATGGTTTCCATCGGCTGCTTGAGCTGCTCGTGTGACTTTTCGGGCGCGAGCAATGCCAGCCCTGACTTGGTGGGTATCTCGATATTGGCGCTCAAGCGATCGGCGTATTGTCCCGCTTGTTTGAGCAGTTCAGGCGAGCAGCCGGGAATGGTCTTTAAGTGGATATAGCCGTTAAAACGCTCGCGCTCACGCAACAGGCGCGCCACCTCAACCAAACGCTCCATAGTGTAGTCGCCATTTTTAAAAATACCTGAGCTTAAAAACAGCCCCTCAATATAGTTGCGGCGATAAAACTGCATGGTCAGCTCGACCACTTCTTCAACCGTAAAGGCAGCGCGCGGCGTGTCGTGGCTACGCCGTGACGTGCAATAAGCGCAGTCGTAGATACAGTGATTGGTCAATAAAATCTTGAGCAAACTGACGCAGCGCCCGTCTTCGGTGTAGCTGTGACAAATGCCCGATTGTGCGGCATTGCCCAAGCTGTCCCCTTGGTTTTTGCGCGTACTGCCAGAGGAGGAGCAAGACACGTCGTATTTTGCCGCATCTGCCAAAATATTGAGCTTGCCTTGCAATCGTTCATAATTGATGGCTGCCATAATCGTATCCTATCGCGTCAGTGGTCATTATTGTTCGCGTTTTTATAACCTTTATTTTATCAAAAATAGGATAAGTGATTGTAAAATAAGAAAAATTGGTAAAAATAAAACGACATCTGGTGTCGCTTGTGGTAAGGGGTATGGATGTATTGAAGCAGTATGAAAGCTTTATTTGAAACGTCGCTTTATAAACTGAAGCGCTGTATAAATGGGTTGGAATAGTAAAAATCGTTGCGCTAAGCCGTCGCTTACATCAATAACTTGGCTATACAACGGCGGTAGTGGTTCTGATATCTGCCAGCCCATATACTGTTCAAAATCTTTTGCCATCGTATGTAGGACTTGCCATTCTGGACTATAGACAAAGTTATTATCGTACCAGCAGTCTGCCAATTCTTCTTTCTGTATGATCATATATAGATAGGTATTTAAAGGTTCAATTTCCTTAAGTTGATCAGCAGATAAAATACATTGGATGTTAGATAAGTCTTCATCTACCACCCCTTCATATTGTTGTACTAGTTCAAGAGGGACAAAATCTCCTACTGGTAACAATTTATATAACTGCTTTGGATCTAAAGCTAAAGCATTAATAATCCATTTTAACTGGGATAAGTAATAATTCATATGTTTCCTATTTATAAATCATCGTATCCTATCGCGTTAGTGGTCGCAGGGATTGGGCAACGTTTGAATCACTTCATCTGAGAAATTTTCTTTGACAATAAGACGTCCTTTTTGGTCAAACTCAACACGATATTTGGGATAAGCGGCAAACGCAAATGTATCAGGGTCATAGGTCGAAGGCAACAAACTTTCTTTATTAGAAAAGAAACGACGCGCAACCCATTGTTTTTTGTCATTATCGTATTCAATAGTACATCGACTGTTTGCATGACGATCAAAGTATAGACCAAAGTCTTGCTCCTTACTGTCACGACCAAATAGCATATTTGCACCGCACGAAGTACCGCAGCCAACATAGACGTGATAAGTCTCAGTGTCAATTTTATTAATAGAAATATGATTCCAACCGTAAGCACCAATTTCATCCATTAAGACGGTTTCTTTGGTTTGACCATTTGCTAATGTTTCGCTTTTAAGAATATACCCATCGTCGCAATATTCAGCGTCATTTTGAGTCATATAAGAAGTGCAAATTTTTGATATATAAAAGCTATTGTCAAATTCTGGTTCAGTGGATTTCGCCCAAGAAGTGGAACTCAAAATACAACCGTAAATTATGAAGATCAATGAACAAAAAGAAGTCACTCTATACATGCAAATAATAACCAGATATTTGTTTTTAATTATCAGCACTATAGCAAAATTCTGATTATAAAAATGTATTTTTAGCAAACAAAAAAGGCTTTTTCCGTTATTTTAAAACGTACAAAGCCTTCTTCTAGTACACTATGATTGACTTAATAATATGGTATTAAATCCTTAAAACCTACTGTACTTTTGCACGAATCACCACCGTTTGCGGTGCGTCCGTGGTCACGTTTGCCAAATCCCAGCGCAGTCCAGAATAGTTCTCTTGAATCACCGTGGTGTTGCCCATCTGCTGGATGGTCTGATAGCCATTGCCCGTGGTAGCAAGTGTCGGTAGCGGGCTATTTAAAGAGACCAGTTGAACATTGCTCGGTAGGGCAACGGTTGCATTGACATTGCTAATCGGTTGCGCGCTGGTATTGGTATAGGTGGTGCGGTATTCAATCACGTCACCAGGGGCGATGTGATTGGCAGGCACAGCGACATCACGTCCATCACTATTTTTTAAAATTTTCATAATCTTGGTATTGGCATTAACCACATTTGGCGTGCTAAAGGTCGGCTGCAACTGCAAAGTGTCAATCGAAACGGTGGTCACTGCGGGCGCTGTCGTGATAACAGGCGGCGCAACTGTGGTCACGGGCGTCATAACGGTGGTGTCTGGCGTGACTGTCACCGCTGGCGCAGCAACCACAGTCGGGGCAACGGTCACAGGTGCGGGCAAGGTCATAGCCGTGGTCGCCCCTTGACGGATGCTATAGCGCGGTGTGGTGTTGATGGTCGTGACCGAATAGGGCATACCATCACGCATGGTAATACCGCTGGGCGAGGCGCTGATGGTTGATACCGAGCCATCTGAGTGCTGCTCGATCACGGTGGTTGTGCCGCCGACATTGGGGGTTACGTACACTTCGGTGGCAGCGTATGCGCTGATGCTTAGCATAGCGGCGAATAAGGCGCTTAAGGGGGCAGTGATACGCGTAGAACGTGATAAAACAGAAGACATCATCATAACAAACTCCTAAATAACGAAACCCAAGCATGGAAAAACAACGTAAATAAGATAAAATCTGCATACATAGACACAGAAAACCCCCGTGTCCTAACACTATCAATGTCAAAACACGAGGGCGCAAAAGCTGATGACGATAGCACTGCATCAGTGGTCACAAGACGTTTAACACGGGACGTACCGTAAATTATGCGGTAATTAAGGCGTGATAAAAAAGCAGTATTATGTAATCAGGGCGTGTCTCTAATTCAAACGTTTATCACAAGTTCTGAAATAAATGCACGCCCTAACCAGACGAAAATTTTATTCGTAAATGATTTCCATCACTTCGTACTCTACCGTGCCGCTCGGGGTTTGAATGCGTACTTCGTCGCCTTCAAACTTACCAATCAAGCCGCGAGCGATAGGTGAGTTTACTGAGATTTTGCCCGCTTTAAAGTCGGCTTCGTCATCGCCAACGATTTTGTAGCGTTTTTCTTCTTCGGTGTCCATGTTTTCGATGACAACGGTCACGCCGAAGACCACGCGTCCTTCTTGAGGTAAGGTCGTTGGGTCAATGATCTGTGCGCCACCGAGCTTGGCTTCGATGTCACGGATACGCGCTTCGCAGAATCCTTGCTGCTCACGGGCGGCATGATATTCGGCGTTTTCTTTTAAGTCGCCGTGTTCGCGTGCTTCAGCGATGGCGGCAGTGATACGTGGACGGTCGACACTTTTGAGCTGCTTGAGCTCAGCTTCTAGAGTCGCGTGTCCTTGCGGGGTCATAGGGTAGCGTTGCATGTGATGTCCTTTAATTGCTTTGGTTCAATGGTATAAATCAGGTTTTTGGCGCGATACAGCGCGCATAAATCATACAATCAGCAACCGACAGTAGGTTAAGTAGGTTGCCAAAATTATAGACGCACGATAACAAAAACGCCCAAGAAACTGGGCGTTTTTGTGGTCAAAAAATCATTATGTTTGTATTTTTATTGCAAAAACACCAATGGTTAGAATGTTTGATAGCATTCAAATAGGGCATGTTTTGCGTAATAAGGTTTACAACAATCCATTTATTCTACCTGTATGCGGTGCTGCTAAGCAAGGGGCTGAGCGGCAATATGGGTAAAAGATTGTAAGTATTTTGAGTCTTATAAAATTAAAAATGCCCCGATAGCAAAATGATATCAGGGCATAGTATAACGTCTGTTTTTAATCCCTGAGAGTAGAATAAAACAATGATTCTACTGCCAGTAACAGACGTTTTATTTTACACTTACTCAGCAGTTTCTGCTTGTGCATGTAGGTCTTGAAGTTTGTAGACTTCAAATGGCAAGTCGATGGCGTATGACTTACAGACCGCATCAGCCGCGCCAAGCGTGGTCACATAGAACACTTTACCTTGTAGCGCACTGCGGCGGATAGAGAACGAGTCCTCTTGTGCCTGCTTGCCTTCGGTGGTGTTGATGATTAAATCAATCTGACCATTTTTTAGCGCGTCAACGATGTGCGGACGACCTTCGGTGACCTTGTTGATACGCGCACACTCGATGCCTTCGGCTTCGATGGCTTTTTGCGTGCCTTCGGTCGCGACCAGTTTAAAGCCATAATCTGCCAATTGCTTCGCAACCGCTGGGATTTGCGCTTTGTCGCTGTCACGTACAGAGATAAAGACGGTTTTGGTCTCGCCGTCAACAGGCAAGCCTGGCAGACGCTCGTTACTGCCGATGATGGCTTTGTAGAAAGCTTCGCCAAAGGTTTTGCCCACGCCCATCACTTCGCCAGTTGATTTCATCTCTGGGCTTAGGATAGGGTCAACGCCAGGGAACTTGGCAAACGGGAATACCGCTTCTTTGACCGCGTAGAATGATGGTTTAATCTCTGCGGTAAAGCCTTGTTCTTCTAGGCTAGAGCCAGCCATGCAGCGGGCAGCAACCTGCGCCAGTGACGTGCCTATGCATTTTGATACATACGGTACGGTACGCGCGGCGCGTGGGTTCACTTCAAGGATGTATACGGTTTCGCCTTTTACTGCGAACTGTACGTTCATCAAACCAACCACGCCAAGCTCTTTTGCCATGGCAACAGTTTGCGCGCGCATCACGTCACACAGCTCGTCTGATAGCGAGTATGGTGGCAATGAACATGCTGAATCGCCTGAGTGGACGCCTGCCTGTTCGATATGCTGCATGATACCGCCGATAACGACGTTTTTACCGTCACTGACGCAGTCAACGTCAACTTCGATGGCGTCATCTAAGAAGCGGTCAAGTAACACAGGCGCTTCATTTGACGCTTGTACGGCAGTGCGCAAGTAGTGCTTTAGCTCGTCTTCGTTATAGACGATTTCCATCGCACGACCGCCTAAGACGTAAGAAGGACGGACAACGAGTGGGTAGCCCACGTCTTTGGCTTTTACCAAACCATCTTCAAAGCTGGTCGCTAGCGCGTTGGATGGCTGGGTTAGGTTCAGCTGCTGAATCATGTGTTGGAAGCGCTCACGGTCTTCAGCGCGGTCGATAGCGTCTGGGCTGGTACCGATGATTTTTACGCCCGCAGATTCCAGTGCGCGTGCCAGTTTTAGTGGCGTCTGACCACCGAACTGGACAATAACGCCGTCTGGGTTTTCAACACGGACAATCTCTAGCACGTCTTCTAGCGTGATTGGCTCAAAGTACAGACGGTCAGAGGTGTCATAGTCGGTTGATACCGTTTCAGGGTTACAGTTGACCATGATGGTTTCAAAGCCGTCTTCACGCATGGCAAGTGCCGCGTGTACACAGCAGTAGTCAAACTCAATGCCTTGACCGATACGGTTTGGACCACCGCCGATGACCATGATTTTTTTCTTGTCGGTTGGGTTTGCTTCGCACTCTTCGTCATAGGTTGAGTACATATACGCGGTGCTGGTCGCAAATTCTGCGGCGCAGGTATCGACGCGCTTGTATACAGGATAGACGCCCAAGTCCCAGCGCTTTTGACGAAGCTGTTTTTGCGAGACGCCAAGCAGTTCAGCAAGACGCAAGTCAGACAGACCTTTACGTTTAAAGCTGCGTAGGTTGTCTGCATTTAGACCACCAAAGCCAAGGGTTTTGACTGCCGCTTCACTTTTTACGATGTCCTCGATTTGTACCAAGAACCATGGGTCGATTTTGGTGTAATTAAACACGTCATCGACGCTCATGCCCACGCGGAACGCATCTGCAACATAAAAGATACGCTCAGGCGTTGGCAAGGTTAGGCGGTTGGTGATTTCAGTGCGCGCTGCGTCTTTGCTGACTTTGGCAAAGTCGATTTGCTCATCAAAGCCGTTTGCGCCTGTTTCCATGCCGCGTAGCGCTTTTTGCATGGACTCTTGGAAGTTACGACCAATTGCCATGACTTCGCCTACAGATTTCATCTGCGTTGATAGCACGTTGTCCGCTTTTGAGAATTTTTCGAAGTTAAAGCGTGGAATCTTAGTCACAACATAGTCAAGCGCAGGCTCGAAGCTTGCTGGGGTTTTGCCGCCAGTGATGTCGTTTTGTAGCTCATCTAGCGTATAGCCTACTGCCAATTTTGCAGCGATTTTGGCAATAGGGAAGCCTGTCGCTTTTGAGGCCAGTGCCGATGAACGTGATACACGTGGGTTCATCTCGATGACGACCATACGACCTGTTTTTGGGTTCAGACCGAACTGTACGTTTGAGCCGCCAGTCTCGACACCAATTTCACGCAGTACCGCGAGTGAGGCGTTACGCATGATTTGATATTCTTTGTCGGTCAAGGTTTGCGCTGGGGCAACGGTGATTGAGTCGCCTGTGTGCACGCCCATGGGGTCAAAGTTTTCGATGGCACAGATGATGATGCAGTTGTCGTTTTTGTCACGAACCACTTCCATCTCGTACTCTTTCCAGCCGATGAGCGATTCATCGATGAGTAGCTGATGGGTCGGTGATAAATCAAAGCCGCGCTCACAAATCTCGATGAACTCGTCACGGTTGTACGCGATACCGCCGCCTGAGCCGCCCATGGTAAATGATGGACGAATGATACACGGATAGCCCATTTTTGCTTGGGTAGCAAAGGCTTCTTCCATGGTCTCAGCAACTTCAGCGCGTGGGCACTCAAGACCGATACGCTTCATCGCTTTGTCAAATAGGTCGCGGTCTTCTGCCATTTCGATGGCGTCTTTGGTCGCGCCAATCAGCTCGCAGTTGTATTTGGTTAAGACGCCGTGCTTGTCTAATTCAAGCGCGCAGTTTAGTGCCGTCTGACCACCCATGGTGGGCAGAATTGCGTCTGGACGCTCTTTGGCGATAATTTGCTCAACCGTCTGCCAAGTGATTGGCTCGATGTAGGTGGCGTCTGCCATGACAGGATCAGTCATGATGGTCGCAGGGTTTGAGTTGACCAAAATAACGCGGTAACCCTCTTCACGCAGTGCTTTACACGCCTGTGCGCCTGAATAGTCAAACTCACACGCCTGACCGATGACGATAGGGCCTGCGCCAATGATAAGAATGCTTTTTATGTCGGTACGTTTTGGCATAGTTGTGGCAACCTTCGTTAAATATTAAAAAAATAAGTATGAAAAAAAGAAGTCACGGTACTTGGTTATCTGCTAGGTGCGGCATAACAGGCGCGATAGGGTGTACCGCGCCTGTCTGTCGTCCTATCCGCTAGGCAGATAATGACCGCATACGCTTATGCTTGTTCTGTTTTTGCTGCTTCCATCAAGGTAATAAAGCGATCAAATAATGGCGCGCAGTCGTGTGGACCTGGGCTGGCTTCTGGGTGACCTTGGAAGCTAAAGACAGGCTTGTTGGTCAGCTCGATGCCTTGGTTAGTACCATCGAACAATGAACGGTGCGTTGATTTGACATTGTTTGGTAAAGTCGCTTCATCAACCGCAAAGCCGTGGTTCTGGCTGGTAATCATCACCGTGCCTGCGTCCACATCTTGTACAGGATGGTTGGCACCGTGGTGACCTGTTTTCATCTTCATGGTGTTCGCGCCGCTGGCAAGACCAACGAGCTGATGGCCTAAGCAGATACCAAAGGTCGGAATATCGGTGCTTTCGATGATGTGACGCACGTTGTCAATCGCATAGCTACAGGCTGCTGGGTCACCAGGGCCATTTGATAAGAAGATGCCGTCTGGATTCATCGCCAGTACGTCAGCGATTGGCGTCTCGGCAGGCACGACCGTCACGCGGCAGCCGCGGTCAACGAGCATGCGTAGGATGTTGGTTTTGGTGCCAAAGTCGTAGGCAACGACGTTGTATTTTTCGTCGATGTGTTTGCCAAGCTGTTTAAAAAAGCCGCCCGTATCTGTGTCAAAGCTGCCTTCAACATCACGGTTGAGTAGGGTATCTGACAGCTCCCACGTACCTTCTGTCCACTCAAAGCCATCAGGGTCGCAGCATTCTTTTGCCAAGTCCATACCTGATAGACCCGCAAAGCCTTTTGCCAATTCAATCGCTTTTTGCTCGTCATCAGAGGTGATGGTGTTGCCTTCGGCTGGGGTCATGATGCAGCCATGCTGTGCCCCTTGATCACGTAGGATACGCGTCAGCTTACGGGTGTCGATATCGGCAATCGCGACCGTGTCATTGCGCGTGAGGTAATCGGTTAATGATTCGGTGTTACGAAAGCTTGAGGTTGCCATAGTGGCATCACGGATAATCAGACCTTCTGCCCATACTTTATGGGTGTTGCCAGATTCGCTGTCTTCACTGTTGGTACCAGTGTTACCAATATGCGGATAGGTCAAGGTGACCAACTGGCGGGCATAACTTGGGTCGGTCAGTATTTCTTGGTACCCTGTCATGGCTGTATTAAATACGACCTCACCGACACGATGACCACGGCTACCGATACTCACACCACGAAAAATTGTACCATCTGCTAGTGCCAAAATTGCTTGTATATCTGCCGATGAATTCAAGGTTTGCCTCCGTTATGATAGGTAAGTGCCCGAGCATTTGTGCCAAATTTTTGCTTAAAAAATGAACGAAAAATCGCCCAAAAGGCAAAAATTTTCCACAAAAAAGCGAGAAGACATCTGAATGAGAACTACAAAAATCACCAAGTGGTGAAGAGTAAGTCGCATCATGTCCGCTCGCTTAGGCACAGATTTTGCGCATTATACTAAACTTTTACGATTAGGGCTAGCTTTGAATATGAGCTTGGCGGTTAAATTTTTCTTAAAACTCATAATGTGCCACGAATCCATAGTAATCGGGTGCGATATTGGGCGCAACGCTCAGCCCATCACGCTCATACGGTGTCACGTAAAAGCTCGTTAAGCCGCCAATCGCCGCCCCTACCAGTACATCGGTAGTGTCGTGTTTGTCCGCATGAACACGGCTGTAGCCGACAAAGGCGGCGCCCACATAGGCAGGAATGCTGTATTCAAGCCCATAGCGTTTATGAATAAAACTTGCCCCGCCAAAGGCAAGCGCAGTATGTCCTGAGGGAAACGAGTCGTTGTCGCTGCCATCAGGGCGCTCTTTATCCACCACAGTTTTTAGGGCATAAGTCGTCGCCACATTCGCGGCAAACGCTTTATAAAACTGCGTACGCCCTGTTTTGTCATCCATATAGTAGGTGCTGCCATAGGCTACAGCGGGAATGGTCAGCGCCAGCACATCGCCTGCACGCTCAATATCCGATGCCGCTTGCGTCTCTATACTTAAAAATAGCGAAGAGGCCAGCAAAGTAGCGGGCACAACAGAAGTAAAAGTGGCATGCGAAAGATAAGAAATTGAGGTGTGAGAAGCTATGGTCGAAAAAAACGGTCTGGGCATGATGGTCACTCGTTATGGTCTGTCTATCATCTGTACCCGCATGGCGCTATACTGTCACTATTTATAAAGGCATTTATAGCGGCTCTATCAAATATAGATAAGTGCACCATATAGGGCGGCGTCTAGCGCGTTACTATACTGTGTATTTGCAAAAAAAGGGCGATAAGGCGCATTTATTTTTAAATAGTGTTCAATACGCCCGAGCCAATAAGCACCAACAAGGACAAGTTATGATACTTCAATATAAGGATAAGACCCCACAGTTTGCTACGCCATTTCAAGGCTTTGTTGCTGACAGCGCGCGCGTGATTGGTGATGTGTATTTGGGGCATCAGGTCAGCATTTGGTTTGGCGTGATGATACGCGGTGACAATGCGCGCATTCATGTCGGCGACAATACCAATATTCAAGAAAACACCGTGATTCATACCGACGCGGGCATTGAAATGCAGATTGGGGCAGGGGTGACGGTGGGGCACATGGCGATGCTGCACGGTTGTGAGATTGGGGACAACAGCCTGATTGGTATCGGCGCGGTGATATTAAATAATGCTAAAATTGGCAAAAATTGTATCATTGGTGCTAAGGCGCTCGTGACCGAAGGTAAAGTGATTCCTGACAATTCATTGGTGATGGGCGCGCCTGCCAAAGTGGTCAAAACCTTAACTGATGAGCAAGTTGAACAGCTCAAGCTGTCTGCCGCGCATTATGCCAAGCGTGGGCAAGACTTTAGCCAGCATTTGACTGAAGTGGCGCTGCCTAACGAATAGCACGCTGCTTTTCTTATTAAACACCTTTTGCCTTTTTATTATTTTATAGAGTCAAATTTTCATACAAAGGTATAACGAGATTAAACGCTTTTTTTCGTAGCATCAAAAGGCGTAGTCACAGTAAGCAAGAAAAATAGCGTTTAATCGAGTGTCCTTATTCCAATGCATGGTTTGAATTTGACTATGTTAACTTGTGCTTTTTTATTGCTTTTACTCTTATTGTTTATTTTATCCTTTTTATTTTTATACTTTATATAGGAACGTTATGACGCAAGCGACCAAGTCAACCATCGAGCCAACCGCTAAACCCATGACCACGACCGAAGCCAGCCAACCCGAGCTGGCTTTGTTTGACCTTGACCATACCTTGCTCGATGTCGATAGCGACTACCTTTGGGGCGAGTATATCGTCAAAAACGGTCTGGTTGATGAAGCCGAATACCGCACCGCAAACCAAGCCTTTTATGAGCAATATATCGAAGGCACGCTCGATGCAACCGAGTACAATGAGTTTGTGGCGCAGTTTTTGACCACCTTGCCGATGGCGCGTTTGCACGCGCTGCGTGAGGACTATATCCAGCAGGACATCGAGCCGCATATCCGCCCGCAAGCCGTCGCGGCGATTAAAAGTCACCTAGAGCGCGGACATGATGTGGTGATTATCTCGGCGACCAATGACTTTGTGGTATCGGCAATCGCGGCGCGTTTTGATATTATGGCAGCCAATGTATTGGCGACGCCGCTTGAAATCAAAGACAACCGCTATACAGGTAAGCTCACGGACAAGCCCAACTTTCAGGCGGACAAGCTGTATCATTTAGAAAAATGGCTAAACAATAAGCGCGAGGCGGGCGTGAACTACGCAAAAACTTACGCCTATTCGGACTCCAAAAACGACTTGCCGCTATTAGAATGGGCGGATGTACCTGTCTGTGTGTCGCCTGATGAGGTGCTACACGCGCACGCCTTGGCACATCGCTGGGCGGTTGAAGACTGGGCGATATAGCGAGTTACTAGCTTTGGGCTGTGTATTGTTAGCCTATATTATTTATTTTTTATGGCAAAGTCAGTGCCTTGACTGACATTAGGAAGTGTTATGGAAATCAATCAGTATCAAGAACGTATCAAAGATTTAAGCGCCCGCGGGCAAGACCTTCGGGGGTATCTTTGACTTAGATGGCAAGCAAGAGCGCCTAGAAGAAGTCAACTTAGAGCTAGAAAATCCTGAGCTGTGGAACGACCCTGAGCGTGCGGCAAAAATCAGTAAAGAAAAAAGCCAGCTAGACAGCGTCATCGGGGTAGTGACTTCGCTCGAAGACAGCCTAAACGATGCCAATGCCATGCTGGAGCTGGCAGTAGAAGCCGAAGACGAATCGTTACTGACCGATGTTGATAGTGAGCTGGATGGTGCAGAAGAACAGCTGGCGGAGCTAGAGTTCCGCCGTATGTTTAGCGGCGAGATGGACGCCAATGACTGCTACTTAGACATTCAGTCAGGAAGTGGCGGCACCGAGGCGCAAGATTGGGCAGAAATGCTATTGCGTATGTACACGCGCTGGGCGGAATCGCACGGCTTTAAGGTCGATGTGATCGAAGTTTCGGCAGGTAGCGTGGCGGGCATTAAGTCGGCAACCCTTGCGATTAAGGGCGATTATGCCTTTGGTTGGTTACGTACTGAGATTGGCGTGCATCGCCTCGTGCGCAAGTCACCGTTTGACAGTAACAATGGCCGTCATACCTCATTTTCTGCCGTGTTTGTGTCGCCTGAGATTGATGACAATGTCGAGATTGATATCAATCCTGCCGATTTGCGCATTGATACTTATCGTTCATCGGGCGCGGGTGGTCAGCACGTGAACACCACAGATTCTGCGGTACGTATCACCCACATGCCATCGGGTGTGGTCGTCGCCTGTCAGAATGAGCGCAGTCAGCACGCCAACAAAGACACCGCGATGAAAATGCTACGCGCCAAGCTGTATGAATTAGAAATGCAAAAACGCATGGAAAAACAGCAAGCATTAGAAGACAGCAAGTCGGATATCGGTTGGGGCAGTCAGATTCGCTCGTACGTCTTGGACGACTCGCGTATTAAAGACTTGCGTACAGGGGTTGAGACCTCAAATACAGGCGCGGTGCTGGATGGCAACCTTGATCAATTTATTGTCGCGAGCCTAAAAGCGGGGCTATAATTATAAAGGTCAGTGCCAAAGGTTTGTGCTTAGCGTATCGCTTTATTAAAAACAGGTAAAAAATATAGGTGACAAAACGGCTGTGATAGCGTAAAAATGACAGAGCAACACGCCCTAATGACTATTTCTAAGGACAGACCATGCCTCGTGTGAACCAATACTTTAACAACCGTGTGACCTCTATCGCCTTTCAAACCACCAGCAAGCCCGCCACTGTGGGCGTGATGAGTGTTGGCGAATATGAATTTGATACGAGTGAATTTGAAACCATGACTGTCGTCAGCGGCGCACTGACCGTAAAGCTGCCTGATACAGACGACTGGCAGACCTTTAATGCTGGTGAGCAGTTTAATGTTGAAGCCAATAAAAGCTTCGGTGTTAAAGTAGATGTCGAAACGGCTTACTTGTGTACCTATGGTGAATAAATAAGTAGACAAATAGCTCAAAACAACAAACGCCAAACTCACACGGGTTTGGCGTTTTTTTATGCTGCTCGTAAAGCAGCGCCTTAATTATAAATCCTTGCGGTATTGCACCATCTCGGTTTTATTCGCCACGCGCCAAAACCAAAAATAGCACTGTCTGTATCCACAATTTTGCGCCATGTCGCAACCGTTGTTTCCGCTGGCAAGTCGGTATCATAAAAGCGCAAATAGTTATGCCATAGCGTCTGCCAAGTTTCAAAATCATCAGCAGTCAATGGCCGTATCTCAGGCGTAGCAGTCATGGCATTTCTCTTCTTTATGGGTTTAATGTTGAGGGTTGGTGACAAGCTTACACAGTATTACATATTGCCGCTGGCAAACAAACAGCATCATAAGCATGAACGCCTTATGCTCATATTATCGTCGCGTTATGGCTTGTCTTATTTCTACTTTTTAAACGAACGTCTTTTAAAAGTTAAGCAATGCTAAGCGGTTAAATTTTTTTATAACAACAACTATCTTAATAACCATTACTAGAGCCATTTATGAGTACCACCACCGCCCAAACCAGTACCGACCTGCGCCACGATTACGAATATTTGGCGCGCTGTGCCAACCTGCGCTACGTCAGTGACGAAGAGCCAGGCTATACCCGCCGCCGCTGGGGTCGCGGCTTTAGCTATCGCGATGTTAATGGCAACACTGTCAAAGATAAGGC
The DNA here is from genome assembly GCF_016464015.1 of Psychrobacter sp. bablab_jr014. Classification (GTDB taxonomy): domain Bacteria; phylum Pseudomonadota; class Gammaproteobacteria; order Pseudomonadales; family Moraxellaceae; genus Psychrobacter. The sequence continues at coordinate 69,736 of NZ_JACDXT010000010.1, read as the reverse complement.
ATTGCGCGCACGTTTTGATGGCTTAGGTATCCCGCCGATGTGGTCACAGGTGTGGATTTGTCAGCATGAAGACGGACATTTGCAGTCCACAGGACGCGATGACAAGGCGCGCAAGCAGTATCTGTATCATCCCGATTGGGAGAGCGCCCGCGACAAAGCCAAGTTCGATGCCATGATTGGTTTTGGGCATGGGCTACCCAGTCTGCGCGCACAGGTTGAGCGTGATTTGGAAGCAGTGGCATTGTCTCGCGCTAACGTATTGGCGGCGGTGGTGAAACTTTTAGAAACGACATTAATCCGTGTCGGCAATAGCCGCTATGCCAAGCAAAACAAAAGCTATGGGCTAAGTACGCTACGCAGTAAGCATCTGAGCGAGACCGAAGACGGGCTGGCGTTTGATTTTGTGGGTAAAAGTGCTAAGCAGCACCATATTGAGCTGCAAGACGAGCGCTTGATTGAGATTGTTCACGCTTGCTCAGAGCTGCCAGGCTATCAAATTTTTAAATATCTTGATGAGGGTGGTGATAAGCAAGTCGTGGATAGCAGCGATATTAATGACTATGTACGCGAGCACCTGGACTGCGAAACGGGCGTGCTATACAGTGCCAAAGACTTTCGCACATGGATGGCAAGCGTACTGGCCGCCGATTATCTGTACCACGCGTGCCAAGGCAACCTGCCCACCGAGCAAAACCCGATAGACGAAAAAGTCGTCCCGCCCGCGAGTAGTGATATTCTTGCCAGCGAACCTGACAGCAAATTGCGCCAGCAAGTGGTGGTCGATATGGTCAAGTCTGTCTCCACTGCGCTTGGCAACACGCCCGCCGTATGCCGTACATCTTACATTCATCCTGTGATTATTGAATCCTTTTTGGCAGGCGATTTTTATGAGCCTTATAAGAATGCTCGCCGTGGACGCACACGTAACCATCAGCAATGCGAAGAAAAGGCGCTGCTTAGCTTTTTAGAAGATATGGCAGCACAATAATCGCCATGATGATTAAATGGCTAAAAAAATAGCATTTAATCGAAAGCCTCTCTTATGCAAATTGGTCACGCATTTGTCATGAGAAAATGGCATAAATAATTATAAAAAAGACTTGAAAAAGAATAAATAAGCGCCGATATAGAAAAACAGAAGCATATCAATAGTTATAAAATGGGTATAAGTAGATATTAACAGTCGATGTTTTAGACCTTAACAAATTTAAGTCGATCGACTTGAAACGCATCTGCACATACCCTATATCATTAGCATGATAGCAAGCGGTAACATACCTAAAACAATCTGCCGCTGTACATTGAACTGATAAGGATTTGACAATGAGATTTGACAAATTTACACAAAAACTGCAGGCCGCTATTCAAGAAGCGCAAAGTCTGGCACTGGGTCGCGACCACACAGGTATTGAACCCATGCATATTTTGGCGGTGCTGCTCCAAGACGAAGCCAATCTGTCGATTTGCCAGCAGGCGGGCGGCTCGATTGCGGCGCTAAAAAACGGTGTGGCAAAGGCGCTGGACAACCAAGCGGTAATTGGCGAACCGACAGGCGAAGTGAACCTATCGCCCGCTTCGGCAAAGGTACTGAATCTTGCTGACCGCCAAGCGCAAAAGGCAGGCGATGACTTTATCGCTACCGAATGGGTATTGCTCACGTTAGCCGAGCAGGGCGATACCAAAAAAATCTTTGAAAACGCGGGCATCACTGCCAGCAATCTAAAGACCGTCATTGAGCAGCTACGAGGTAATGATACGGTGAACAACCAAAACGCTGAAGACCAACGCGATGCGCTAAATAAGTACACTATCAACCTCACCGAGCGTGCAGAAATGGGCAAGCTTGACCCTGTAATTGGGCGTGATGAAGAGATTCGTCGCACCATTCAAGTGCTGTCACGCCGTACCAAAAACAACCCTGTATTGATTGGTGAACCAGGTGTTGGTAAGACCGCGATTGTTGAAGGCTTGGCTCAAAAAATCATCAATGGCGATGTGCCTGAAGGCTTGCGCCGTAAAGAAGTGTTGTCGCTCGATTTGGGCGCGCTGATTGCAGGTGCTAAGTATCGCGGTGAGTTTGAAGAGCGTCTAAAAGGGGTACTCAGCGACCTTGCCAAACAAGAGGGCAATGTCATCCTGTTTATCGATGAGCTGCATACCATGGTTGGCGCGGGCAAGAGCGATGGTGCGATGGACGCGGGTAATATGCTAAAACCCGCCTTGGCACGTGGCGAGCTACACTGCGTTGGCGCGACCACGCTGGATGAGTACCGCCAATATATCGAAAAAGATGCCGCCCTTGAGCGCCGTTTTCAAAAGGTGTTGGTCGATGAGCCGACCGTCGAAGACACCATCGCCATTTTGCGCGGGCTAAAAGAGCGTTACGAGCTGCACCATGGCGTTGATATTCAAGACAGCGCGATTATTGCCGCAGCGCGCATGAGTCATCGCTACATCACCGACCGCAAATTGCCTGATAAGGCGATTGACTTGGTCGATGAGGCAGCAAGCCGTCTGCGTATGGAAATGGACAGCAAGCCTGAATCGCTTGGCAAGCTAGACAGCCGCTTGATTCAGTTAAAAATGCAGCGCGAAGTGCTCAAGAATGAAGAAGACGCGGGCGCAAAAGCCGAGTTAAAAGCGCTAAATACGCAAATTGAGGAGTTAGAAAAAGAATACGCTGACTTGAACGAAATCTGGCAATCAGAAAAGGCACTGGTTAAAGGCAGTCAGCAGCTCAAAGACGAGCTGGATAAAGCGCGTATTGCCTATGACAAAGCGAGCCGCGAAGGTGACTACGAAGCCATGTCCAAGCTGCAATACGAGACCATCCCGCAGCTGGAGCGCCGTATTCATGAGTCGGATTTGGCCGAGCAAAAAGAGCAAACCAGCAGTGCAGGCGTAAAGCTGTTGCGTAATAAAGTGACGGACAATGAAATCGCCGAAGTGGTCAGCGCGGCAACGGGCATTCCTGTCACCAAGATGCTGCAAGGCGAGCGTGATAAGATGCTGGCGATGGAGTCGGTATTGCATGAGCGCGTGATTGGACAAGAAGAAGCGGTCAATGCAGTGGCGAATGCCGTGCGCCGTAGCCGTGCGGGGCTGGCTGATCCGAATCGCCCATCAGGTTCGTTCCTATTTTTAGGGCCGACAGGCGTGGGTAAAACCGAGTTGACCAAGTCGCTGGCGAACTTCTTATTTGACTCAGAAGATGCATTGATTCGTATCGATATGAGCGAATATATGGAAAAACACAGCGTCAGCCGTCTGGTCGGTGCGCCTCCAGGCTATGTCGGTTATGAAGAAGGTGGCACGTTGACCGAAGCGGTACGCCGTAAGCCTTATAGCGTGGTGCTGTTCGATGAGGTCGAAAAAGCACATCCTGATGTGTTTAACATCTTGCTGCAAGTATTGGACGATGGGCGCTTGACTGACTCACAAGGGCGCGTGGTGGACTTTAAAAACACCGTCATCATCATGACCAGCAACTTAGGCTCGCACCGCATTCAAGAGATGGCGGGCGAGGACTATGACGATATCAAAGATGCGGTCATGGAGTCGGTAAACAGCCACTTTAGACCTGAATTTATCAACCGTATTGACGAGATTGTGGTGTTCCATGCGCTCGGTCAAGCGCAAATGGCAGGCATCGCGGACATTCAAATCGACCGCTTGCGCCGCCGTCTGCAAGAGCGTGAGCTGGACATTACTTTGAGCGATGCGGCGATGCACCAGCTGGTATCGGTAGGCTATGACCCTGTATATGGTGCGCGTCCGCTCAAACGCGCTATCCAGCAAGAGATTGAGAATCCGCTATCGCTTAAGCTATTAGCAGGCGACTTTGTGGCAGGCGATATCATCCAAGTCGATGTGGATAATGAAGACAAGCTCACTTTCAATAAGCTTAGAATGAGCTAATCGTCATAGCACGGCTTTGATTATTATCAAACAGTAATCACGGTATTTATGACCCAGCCCCTTATTCATTGAAATGAGTAAGGGGCTTTTTTGTTACTGATTATATACGCAGACTACGATATAACGCACGGAAACAGTGCGGCAATACCGTTAATATAAATGCAACTATAAAAAAAACATCGATAAGGGACGACGTATGATAACGGAAATCAGACAACCCAAACGCCCGTGGATGAGTATCACTTTAGGGATGCTGGTGTTCGGTGTGGCGTCTTGCTCAAACGGTACAGTCAGTGACAATACAGCAGCTGAGCAAGGCAATAATACCACCAATACGACGACCACCAATACTACGAACAGTGCTGAGAGTGATAGCAATCAAGTTGCTGTCAATCAACAGCAAACCCCAACTACCAGCCAGCAAACCAATGCCGATACGCGCCAAAATGGACAAAATATCAATACCACAGGCAGTGCATCGCAGCAGCAAAAGCCAGCATTTACGCAAAAGGCCATCGCAACTTTTGATGAGCCTTGGGCCATGTGTGCGCTGCCACAAAGCCAAGGTAAAGCGCAGCGGCTACTGGTCACAGAAAAAGGCGGCGCGCTGTTTGTGGTAGATACCCAAACGGGCGTAAAAAATCGCATTCAAGGCGTGCCCAAAGTTGCTTATGGTGGTCAAGGTGGCTTCGGTGATGTGGCGCTTGCGCCTGACTTTGCTAAAACTCAAGACATTTATCTGAGCTATGTTGAAGAAACGGCCAACAAATATGGCGCGGTAGTCATCAAGGCAAGTATAAAAGATTTAGATACCACGTCGCCCAAACTTATCAATCAGCAGCGCATCTGGCAGCAAGTGCCCAAAGTTTCAGGACAAGGGCATTTTAGTCATCGCTTATTATTTTCCCCTGACGGACAGTATTTATATATCAGCTCAGGCGAGCGGCAGAAGAAAACTCCTGCACAAGACATGAGCGTGAATTTGGGTAAAATCCTACGTCTTAATCCTGATGGCAGTGTGCCTGAGGACAATCCATTTACCGACACAACCAGCGATGACAGCGCGTCCAGTAGCGAACGTGTTACCGCTCAAATTTGGAGCTTGGGTCACCGCAATGTCTTGGGTATGCAGTTTGATGACACAGGACGGCTATGGGCGAATGAGATGGGGCCGCGAGGTGGCGATGAGCTAAACCTCATTAAAAAAGGCAATAATTATGGCTGGCCTGTGGTATCTAATGGGCGCAACTATTCAGGTATCGATATTCCTGATCACGATACCCGTCCTGATTTTACACCGCCACACGTGTCGTGGACACCTGTCATCTCGCCTGCTTCCATGACGTTTTATAACTCAGGCAACCAGCAAGATTTTCCTGCATGGCAAGGCAATATGCTGATCAGCGGCTTGTCTTCTAAATCGCTGGTGGTTATCAGTTTACCTACGGACAGTAGCAGCCAAGCTAAAGAACGCTATCGCTACAATATGGGTGAGCGTATGCGTAGTGTGTTGGCAGTCAATGGCGCAGTATGGGTACTTGAAGATGGCAACGAAGGCCGCTTGCTCCAGTTGGTTCCTAAATAAATATAAAATAATTAAAATTGGCAAATGTTTACAAAAATTAATCAAATTTGATAGTTTTAGGTTATCTTGTTATGGTAGATGACCCTAATAAAAGAGAAAATCTATGGATCATGTTAAAGTTGGTCGCTTAGGGCCGTTTCCTAAAGTCAGCAAGCCTGTCTTTATTGTCTCCAGTATTGCTATTGTCGGATTTATTATATTCGGTGCTTTTTTTACAGAGCAAGCAGGAGCACTGTTCGATACGCTACAGAGTTTTATTACCCATAAGTTTGGTTGGCTGTTTGTAATTTTAGTCAATCTAACATTGGGACTGTGTCTTTATCTAGCCATGAGCCGTTACGGGGACATCCGTTTGGGAGCGCAGACAGAAACGCCACAATACAGCCTATTATCGTGGATTGGTATGCTGTTTTCTGCGGGTATTGGTATTGGCTTGGTCTATTGGGGTACTGCTGAGCCGCTGTATCATTTTATGGCACCGCCCCTAGGTGAAGCAGAGACCATAGAGTCTGCCAAGCAGGCGATGAGCATTTCATTTATGCACTGGGGACTGCACGCTTGGGGCATTTATACCATCGTGGCCTTGGCGCTTGCTTATTTTCATTTTCGCCGTGGGTTACCGCTGTCTATACGCTCAACCCTTTATCCACTGCTGGGTAAAAAGATTTATGGCCGGTGGGGGCATACTGTAGATATTTTGGCAGTATTCGGTACGATGTTCGGTGTTGTCACCTCGTTAGGCCTTGGCGTCATGCAAATTAACTCAGGTTTGACCAACTTATTTGGTATTCCTGATAGCCTAGGTATCCAGTTTGCTTTGATTGCCTTTATTACAGTTTTAGCCGCGATGTCCGTGATGATGGGCCTTGATAAAGGGATTAAACGTCTTAGTGATCTTAATATTGGTCTGACTGTATTGCTACTTGTATTTATGGTTATCCTCGGTCCAACACTTTTTATCTTTGACAGCTTTTTAGAGAACATCGGTAATTATGCGACTTCTATCATTCCGTTAGGAACGTGGGGTGAGGCTTATAATAATGGTGACTGGCGTAGTGCATGGACGATATTTTATTGGGCATGGTGGGTCAGTTGGTCACCATTCGTGGGTATCTTTATTGCGCGTATTAGCCGTGGTCGTACCATCCGCGAGTTTATTTGGGGTGTGCTCTTAATCCCGATGACGATTTTGTTCTTCTGGTTTACGACCTTCGGTGGTGTCGGTATCCATATGGAACTGCTCGGTGATCCTGGTTTGGTCGCGGCAGTGCAAGAAGATACAGGTAGTGCCATCTTTAAGCTGGTCGAATACTATCCGTTTGCACAGCCTATCACTATGATGATTGTGGTGATGATTATCTTATGGTTTGTGACCTCATCAGATTCAGCCAGCTTCGTTATTGACATGTTGACCGCAGGTGGCGATACGGATCCACCGAAAATTCAGCGCTTATTTTGGGCATTGACCGAAGGTGCGATTGCCGCTATCTTGCTTGCCGCAGGGGGCTTGGCAGCGTTACAGTCTGCTGCAATTATCGCAGGCTTGCCATTTGCTTTGGTTATCTTTGTGATTATGTATGCTCTGCTTCGTGGCCTCGGTCGCGACCGTCTAATTCTATACCGCAATCAACAGCGCTTTATCACGGATGAATCTGCGGAACACAACTCAGCCAATGAATTTGTGGACGAGCATCTGCTCAAAGGACCACCAAAGATTGTGAAAGGTGATTGATTCATAGTTGAATAATTAGACGTTTAACAAAAAAGCCCCAGTCCGAGAACTGGGGCTTTTTTTTAGCATAATATATTCAGAAAATTATGCTTAAATAGCGTGATTTATTCAGCGTCGCCATCAGCTTTATTCAGCTGAATGTACTTTTCAAAGTTTTGCGCATAATCGGTGAGGTTGTCGCTCAGCATTTGACGATACTGTTTGACATAAAATTCGATGATGTCTTCTTTTTCTTTAGCAAAGTCATCGCCTTTAACAAAGCCGATAGACGCAACCGAAGCGCTATAGCGAGCCGCAGCGTATAGCAATGATGCGCCGACTTGACCAGAGTGCGCGTCAGGGCCGAGCTGGCTGTTCGCCAAAGCAATAACACTGTCTGCACGCTGATAGAAGGCTTGCATTTCAGGGGTGATTTCGACGTTGTTTTGAGTGTCTTGCGACATATAAATGCTCCTAAGCGATAATTACAATTACAGTCCAGCGTCTGCGCGTAAGACGTCTGCTTTGTCCGTCTTTTCCCATGTAAATTCAGTTTCAGAACCGATACGGCCGAAATGTCCGAACGTGGCAGTCTTTTGGTACATAGGCTGAAGAAGGTTGAGCATACGCGTGATGCCATAAGGACGCAAGTCAAAGTGCGTGCGAATCAGACGGATAATCTCGTCATTGCTGACTTTACTTGTGCCAAAGGTGTTAACCGAAATTGATGTTGGCTCAGCGACACCGATAGCATAGCTGACTTGCACTTCACAGCGTTCAGCAAGACCTGCGGCGACGATATTTTTGGCGACATAACGTACCGCGTAGGCAGCACTGCGGTCAACCTTTGAAGGATCTTTACCACTGAACGCCCCGCCACCGTGACGCGCCATACCGCCATAAGTGTCAACGATAATTTTACGACCAGTCAAACCTGCATCACCGACAGGGCCGCCGATGACAAATTTGCCCGTTGGGTTAATGTGGTAACGGGTATCCGCGTGCAGCAAGTTGGCAGGAATCACGTGCTTGATAATCGATTCCATGACCGCTTCTTGCAAGTCTTTTTGTGAAATGCTGGGGTCATGCTGGGTTGAGAGTACCACCGCATCAATCGCGGCTGGCGTGTTGCCGTCGTACTTTAGGGTAACCTGTGCTTTGGCATCAGGACGTAACCAAGGCAGCTCACCTGAACGGCGCAGCTCTGATTGGCGCTCCATCAAACGATGCGCAAACTCAATCGGTGCAGGCATCAGTACTTCCGTTTCGTTACTGGCATAACCGAACATCAAGCCTTGGTCACCAGCGCCTTGCTCTTCAGGGTTGCTGCGGTCGACACCTTGGGCAATCTCAGGTGACTGCTTACCAATCATATTGATTACTGCGCAGGTCTCACCATCAAAGCCGAGGTCTGAATGATGATAGCCAATGCCGTTGACGGTATCGCGGACGATACGCTCGATATCAATGTTGGCTGAGGTGGTAATCTCACCCGCCAATACCACAGCACCCGTTTTTACCAACGTCTCACAGGCAACGCGTGCGTGTAAGTCTTCGCGCAAGATAGCGTCAAGTAAGGCATCAGAGATTTGGTCAGCCATTTTATCAGGATGGCCTTCGCTTACGGATTCAGAAGTAAATAGATTGTAGTCACGCATAGTGGAGTCGCTTAGTTGAATCAATAATGAGAAAAACACATGATACGAGCAGGCAGCGCTAATAAAGGCGCCGCACAGCACAGATTCGGTACATATGTTCGTGGATACTGCAAGTGTAGGAGTAAGGGTCGGTATCGGTGCGCCAAATTTGCTGCGGCGGTATGACCCGAACGATCTACCGTAATAGAAAAATAGGCCTATTCTACCTTGAAATGCACTAAAACTCTAGTGAGCAGCATTTAGTCTGCGCTAAAGAAGCTTCATGTTGAAGCTGATGAATCGCTTGCAAAGTGGTATAGCAGATTGTGGCTCATGTGCTACTGGGTCGCAAAGTCCGCTTTGTCCTTAAACATGCATTCCATATATACAGGGCACGCGCCGCATTTGGGTGTACGCGCTTGGCAGGTATAGCGCCCGTGCAATATCAAATAATGATGCGCATCTAGCATGTAAGGCTCAGGAATGCGCTCTACCAGCTTGTCTTCGACGATGCGTACGTTTTTGCCTGTGGCCAGTCCAGTGCGGTTGCCCACACGAAATATATGCGTATCGACGGCCATAGTAGGCTGACCAAAGGCAGTGTTCAGCACCACGTTTGCGGTTTTACGTCCCACGCCTGCCAAGGACTCTAGGTCTTTACGGTTGTCAGGGACAATGCCGTCAAACTTATCCAACAAGTCGCGGCAAGTTTTCATGACGTTTTTGGCTTTATTGTTATATAGGCCGATGTTTTTAATATAATTTTTTAAGCCGTCTTCACCCAGTTCTAGTATCGCCTCAGGCGTGTTTGCAACGGGATACAGCTGGTCGGTAGCGATATTAACGCTGACATCAGTCGCCTGCGCGGACAAAATCACGGCGATGAGTAGTTCAAAATTGCTGCTATAGTTCAGCTCGGTGACAGGCGCGTCAATGGTCGCGGCGAGCTTTTCAAAAAATGGCATCACTGAGCGATTGGGCATGCGGCGTGATGGCGGGGTTTCGGCAGTTTTGTGGCGGACAGTTTTACTCATAGCGTTTGGCTGTTTGGTTATTATTTATCATAAGGTAGGTCAAAAATAGCATAAAAAAAGCACGGTTATGCAGCAAAGTTCAGGCAAAAAGTAACGGACACGATTTTTTTAGTATCACTTATTAAGCACCCAGCTGTGCAAGCTCGGCTTGTAGTTCGCTTAACTGTTGTGCTTTTTGGGGATTGGGGCGTACAGACAGCTGTTTTTCTAACTTTTTGATTTGGCTACGCAGTTTTGCTGCTTTAATCGTATTACGCGCTTCGTCTTCACTGATGTCGATGCTTTGATTGGTAGCGTTGTTGATTTTTGCCTCAACCATACTCACGACAGGCTTGGTGTTGCTGCGGTCACTTAGTTGGTCAGCCACGCGGCGTAAGTGGGTGTGGTAACGGGTGCGCAAGGCATCTTCTTCATCTTCGCGCGCCGCCTCAGTCAAGTCGCGCTCAATAGGTTCAAGGTCGATACAATCAACAGGGCAGGGCGCAAGGCACAGCTCGCAGCCCGTACACAGGTCGGTCATAATGGTGTGCATGTGCTTGCCTGTACCAATAATGGCATCGACAGGGCAGGCGGGAATACATTTGGTGCAGCCGATACACTCGTCTTCACGAATGATGGCGCGCACTTCTTGCGGACGGCCACTATCGTTATCCAGTGGCCATTTTGATGGCGCAGCATCAAGCGGCGTACGACGCAAAATCTCAGCGATGGTATCGGCCACAGGTTGACCACCGGGTACGCATTTATTATGTGCTTCGCCTTCGGTGACAATGGCGGCAGCATAAGGCAAACAGCCATCAGGATGCTCGCACAGTCCGCACTGGGTCTGCGGCAGGCAGTCGTCTACGGCGGCGATTTGCTGCTGGATAGGGACGGGCAGCTTTTCTAAGGCCAACGCATCAAACAAAATGGGCAAACCCACAAAGCGTACGGGCGCTTCGTCTGTTTGGGTTGTCTGAGTATGGGGGCGTGTAGCGGCTACCATCGGAGTCTGTCCTGTCTTAACAAGCGATAAAAATAAAGCGCAAAGGGTAACACATCACGCCTCAAAACGCTCAGTTATAAAATCAATAAACAAGCGTACTCTGCATGGAATGTTGGCACGGTGACGATAGAGCAGATGACAGGTACGCGGTTCATTGCTCCATTCAGGCAATACAGGGACGATTTGCCCTGACGCAATCAGCGGTTTGGCGATATTATCAGGGATAAAACCAATACCAATACCAGCAATAACCGCTTGTGTCAGCACCTGCATGTCATTGACCCACATCCGCACATTCTCTGTCGTCACAAACTCATAACGCGCCCCTGAGCGATCATGCTTAAAGTGTCTAGGCACAATAGGACGCATCAGTATTTTTGGCACATCAATCAAGTCTTTGGGATGACGAATATGGTCTGTACTTAACTGCGGCGCAGCGCAGACCATCATATGCGTTGAGTACAATGCACGCCCAACCCAATCGGCATGTGTATGCTCGCCCACTCGAAATGCCACATCAATGGCGTCTTCTTCGATATCAATGTGCCGATTCGACAAGCGCAAATCGAGCTGAATGTCAGGATAACACTGCAAAAATTCCGTAAATAACGGCGCAAGGCTTTGTTGACACAAGCTGATAGGCGCAGTGACACGTACCGTCCCGCTGGCAGCCTGATTGTTCTGTTGTAGCGTGCCGACGGTATCGTATAAACCATCTAACCAGCTCATACTTTTTTGATAATAGTCTTGTCCTTCTTGTGTCAGCTGTACTTTATGCGCGTCACGGTGTAGCAGCTTTAGATTCAGCTGATCTTCAAGGTGGGCAATGCGGCGGCTGAGCGTTGATAACGGCATGTGCAGCGCACGCGCTGCCTGCGTAAAGCTGCCATAGCGCGCCACCATACAAAAGCCATATAAATCATCGAGTGAGCAATTAAGTTTCATATATGGGAAATGTGCTTTTATTTTTGCTTATTTATATCATAAATAAAATCTATAGACTAGAGCCCATAAACGATGAATACAATGATGATAAGGAGCGTACGATGTACCTCTCCAAAGATATTAAGGCCATTGGTCTTTTGCTTATTTGTACCGCTTTTTGGGGTGCCAGTTTTCCAATTGGTAAGCATGCGTTGACCGAAGTGCATGCCTTGACTCTGATTTTGTGGCGTTTTGGTTTGGCTGCATTGTGTATTGGTTTATACATCCTATGGCGGCGCGTACCGATACCGAAACTGAGTGCCAAGCAATGGCTGGCGGCAATCGCGGTATCCATGGTGGGTATTGGCGGGTTAAACCTGTGTCTCTTTACAGGACTTGAGCTGACCAATCCTAATAATGGCGCGCTGATTATGGCGCTCAGCCCGCTGATGACTTCCTTGATTGGTAGTGTGGACAAGCGCCAGCCGCCGAGTATCGCGGTATGCTTGAGTCTGGCAGTCAGTTTATTCGGTGTTGTACTGGTATTAACTCAAGGAGATTTAACTCGTCTATTGGCGTTTGAGTTTAATCGCGGGGACAAGATTATTGTGGTGGGCATGCTGTTTTGGAGCTTTTATACCCATTTTAGTCAGTACATCAGCCGTTTTGTGCCGATGGTGGTTTATATCTTTGTTGGTATGCTCTCTGCGGTCGTGATGACGCTATTGGTTTTGAGCGTTAGCAGTGGCACGCATCCGATACAAGAGAGCCTTGCTATCAGTCCTATGGTGTTTACGGACTTGGTCTTTATCGGTATTTTTGGTACGGTTGCGGGGTACTTTCTTTGGATATCAGGTGTTAATCAATTAGGTGCACCTAAAGCCGCGCTGTTCTTTAACTTTGTGCCTATTTTTGCCGCCTTAGTCGCGCTGGCATACGGTCAACACACCAGCGCATTACAAGTAGTGGGTATGGGCGTGGTCATCGTTGGTTTGCTGCTGCCACAGATTGCAGCCCGCCTTCGCTTTAGTACGCTCAAACCGTGTAACTCATAATAATAGCCTTACCAAGGCCAGTACAAACGCCATCGACTGCTAAGGGTGATGGCGCAAATCAATAGTGTGTTCAGCGGCGACTTGTTCAATCAAGTCGCGCGCGATGCTACCGACAGGCGGTATTTGCGGCATATCACTCACATCAAAAAAGGCCGCTTCGGTCAGCTCTTCTTCTTCAATCACAATATCGCCCTTAACATAAGTGGCGCGAAAACCCAGCATCAGATTGGACGGAAACGGCCACGGCTGGCTACTGACGTAGCGAATGTCGGTTATCTCAATCGCTACTTCTTCGCCCACTTCGCGCACGACCGCGTGCTCTAGACTCTCGCCAACTTCAACAAAGCCTGCAATCAAGCCATAGCGCTTGAACTGACTGTTTTGACCATAGCGGCGATGATGCGCAAGCAAAATCTGTATTGCGCCTGTTTCTGGATTGGGGCGGGTAATGGCGGTAATAACGCATGGCTGAATACGTGGGTATTGATGCAGGTTGCAACTGCCACAGACCATGGCGCGCTCACCTGCTGGGTGCGCGTGTACGCTATGTCCGCAGCGACTACAAAACTGGGTATCTGACTGCCAGCGCAATAACTGCAAAGATTGATTAAGTAGTGCCACATCAGCTGCGGACAAATGGCTGATCAGCTCACGATAGGCGATAAAGGCATATGCATCGCCATACTCGTCACGCGCGTTATCACCAGCGGTCACAATAGAATGGGGCAAAAGATGATGCGCTTTGGAGAACGCGCGACTGAGCGCAGCTGTAGCAATGATGGTTTGCGTATCCTGCTTGTCGTTTGCTAAAGGCACTGCGCCTAAGGTTTCGTAACCCTCAATAGACAGTGACTCAGGCAAATCAAGACAGACAGGCTGCCAGCCTAATTTGGTATGACGACAAAGTAAGGTATCCGCATCAAAAACGAGAGCAGTAGGCATAGTATTAACATCCTGCATGACGTGCCCAGCGCACCGCACGCACAGGTCACACGATAAAAAGTAAAGAAATAAATAGGATCAGAAAAAGACAATAAAAAAGAAGCGATAGGCGACTTCATGCGGGTCATCTATCGCTCTTTTGGTCATCTGGCACTAATATAACGCGCAGGTACGCATCATTCTATAGGCATTAGGCAGATAAACCATTATGCTGCCAATAAATGGCTTAAGCTGTTTTGGGCGACATCCAGTGATTGGTTACTGATAGGACGATTGTGCTCAAAGCTGTCTAGACGATAGTCAACTGACATCATCACGTCAGCAATATAGCCCAAAGTCTTGTCATCAAGCGGAGTATCCATAGTCAGGCGACGGTCAAGATAGACAGACAGCTGACTCAGTAGACTTGCTGCGACAGGCAGATTTAAAAAGCGTATTGCACCAGAGACTTGACGCAGCATCTCTGGAATATTGGTGATGTTAAAAATTTCACGGCTGTCATCAGCAATATAATCAGAAATTGCCTGCTCTGCACTAGCGATAGTGGTACGGCTTTCTTCAACGAGGGTGTCGTAGGCCGTATTTAGCTGATGGAGTGAAATGTTGTTATTGTGCAGCGGTAGACTCACGGCACCTGGTGTGTGCTGGCGTGTCATCGCGATGGTGGCGTTTTCTGCGCCCATCAAGGCGATCAGTAACATATCAAAGTCACTTGGCGTTGGGGTTTGCCAAGTCACAATGGCATGTGCGGCAGATTGTAGCGCGTTTGCTGTTGAACCAAGACCGAGCAGCTGTAGCGTTGACTTTAGGACAATCATCTCATCTGCGATTTGTTTGGCTTGCATTTGTGGATCATGAATGGACTCGCCGCGTGCGTATTCATCGACCTTATCTTTGATCTCATTAATCTGGTGCTGAATCAGCTCGTTTAGGGTATCTGTAATTTGACGATTGGGGCCAAACAAAAAGCTGCGTAGCTTATCACGCTGCTCAGCCTCTAGCTGATTGTGCGCGTACTGGTCACGAATTGCACCTGCAAGTGCGTTACGACGTTGACACGCCAGTGTCACTAAGTCCGCAAAACGTGTGTCCATGACAGGCATATAGTTGTGGAACTGCTGCTCTAAATACACCAGCGTATGCTTTTGGGTCGGCGTTAATGGCAAAATCTGCTCGATGTCCATCACAGCAGCGGCAGCGGCTTGCCAAAATAGACTGCTGGTCTGCGCGGTGACTGCCATACAAGCAGCGCTCATCGCTTTTAGCTGTCGCTGTTCATCATCGCTAAGCGTTTGACCTTTACAGGTGAGCGCAATAAATAGACCACTGCGATAGGCGTGGCTCAATAAGTCACGATCGAGACTCAAATCGTCAAGCGATTGAAAGTTTTGTTCAGGATTGGCAATCACCACACTGCTGCTACCAAAATTAGCAAAGACATCTTTTTCGAGTTCAGGCTGACCAGTCGCTTTATGCAAGGTGTTGATAATCGGCAAAAGTAGTGATGGCTCAATAGTCTCAGTGAGCAGTACAAACTCAACATAACGATCAAGTGTCATGATGGCCTCTGATAAGTCCATAATCAGTGCGCTGTCATTATTGTCGCCATTGTCATATAGCTTTTGTAAGCCGCCAGCAATGGCTTTGCTGAGCATCTGTGCGCCCGTTAGGGATATCAGCTCAAAAATACGTGATAGCTGCATTAAAACGCTGGCAGAATCGAGAAGTAGGCGCGCTTGTTCGCTATCGTCATTAAATTCACTTAAATGCGTTTCAGTGTCTTTTAGGGTAACAACAATCTCATCACGCAAGACATGCAACGATGGCAAGCCAAAATTGGTGATACTTAAGTTTGGAGTGTGTAGAGTAATGGGGTCAAGCTGACTCATAGCGATTCTTCCATAAAGTGCCAATTATAAAGATAGAGTTATTATTAAGCGTGTCTTTTGCCGTCAATAGTAGGCTTTAGGGTAGCAGAAATTTTGTTCAAAGACAGAATTTCTGCAACGCAAACATTTATTTTCGTTGTCTGTCGGCCTTATTGCAACGCAAACGTTTCAAAAATGGTCGTAGAAAACAGATAACATACAACATCTATGAGTCAAGCGCCACTGACCATTGTGGCATTGCTGCTTTTAATTCAGGATAATCGTCTGAAAGTTTGGCAAACCAGTCTTGATGCGCTTTGGTATCGAAGGATGAACGAATCAATTTGTCCGCAAGCGCAGCAAAATGATGGTGGCTGCCTTGTCCTTGTTCGTTTTGGGTGTCGTCCTCGATGGCAAGCGACACCTGTCCGCCTGTCATGGCAAGGTAAACCTCGGCAAGAATCTCCGAATCGAGCAATGCGCCGTGGAAAGTACGGTCTTGCTTGCCCACATCGAGGCGGCGCACTAAGGCATCTAGGGTGTTTTTTTGCCCAGGATACATCTGCTTTGCCATGACCAGCGAATCGGTCACTTTAACGCGCTGCGCAAAGTCGTGCAGACCCACCTTGTCAAACTCCATAGATAAAAAGGTCATATCAAAGGGCGCGTTGTGCGCGATAATCTCTGCGCCGTCCATAAAGTCGTACAAGGCTTGCGCGACATTGGCAAACACAGGCTTGTCCGCCAAAAACGCTTCGCTAATACCGTGAATGCGAATGACTTCTTCATCCATACCGCGCTCAGGGTTGATATAGACGTGTAGCTTTTCGCCCGTAAAGCGGCGTCCGACCAGCTCAACGATACCCACTTCAATCACGCGATCGCCTTTTTGTGCGTCAAGCCCCGTGGTCTCGGTATCCATGATCAGCTGACGGTTGCTCTCATGGCGGTGCTTAGGGTGCGGTAATGATGGCTGAAAGTTGGGGTTGGCGCGGCTCGTGTCACCATCAAAGGGCATGCTGTCGGTGTCGTCATTATGAACATCCACAGGCGCATTATGTATTGGCGTGTCCATCATAGATACCTCTGTGCTGGCAGGTTGGCTGGTTGCTGTGCTGTCTTCGTAGTCGTCTTCGGTGGCAGTGTCCATCGGTATATCATCCATAAAGCTGTCAGACATCACATTGAATCCTAAAGGGTCATTCGCCAGCCAATCATCGGTTGCGGGCGCGTCTATGGCATCAGCAGGCGGTTTTTTTTTAGTATCTGTGGCATCTGCGCTTGAACCGTGTACCCCAAGGTTGGCGAGTGCGTCCGCCTTTTCATTGCCTGCATGTCCTGCGTGCCCTTTGACCCAGTGCCAGCTGACATCGCGTTTGCTGCACAAGTCATCGAGGCGTTGCCACAGGTCTTGGTTGGCAACAGGCTTTTTGCTCGCCGTTTTCCAGCCGCGCGCTTTCCAGCCTGCCACCCATTCGGTAATGCCTTTTTGTACGTAGCTAGAATCCGTCCAAATCTCAAGCGTGTGCGCCGCTGGGCTATTTTCAATCGCCTGAATCGCGCCCATCAACTCCATACGGTTATTGGTGGTGTTCTTTTCGCCGCCGTACACATCTTGGGTGCTGCCATCGCTAAATATCAGATGCGCGCCCCAACCGCCCGCGCCAGGATTGCCTTTACACGCGCCATCGGTGTAGGCAACGGTGGTGGCAGCTTTCGCCGCTAAGGGGTCACGGGATACCGTATTGGCGGGCATATCAGAAATAGAAGACATAAAAAACCGACCTAAAATAGCAAAAGAAAAACGCCATTGTGCAGCCTGATAAGGGTGCACTGCTAGCAAGGACAAATTATAACAAATCTCGCCATCAATAGGGGCAATGTACAAATATCCTTGGTATTTCATCAGCGTAAGCGCGGCGCTTTTCTGTTAAAATAAGCGCGTTTCTGACAGCGATAGGACACTTTGATGACGCGCATGAGCATAAAGGGTACGGGCAAAGGCTTTAAATATTTAATGTTAAGTGTGGTTATGGGCGGCATGCTGAGCGCAGGCTGTAGCGAATCTAAGCAAGTGGTACGCGATGACAGCACGGACTTGTCTGTGTTTGCAGGCTGCTACACCGTCAGTCACGATGAGCCTGCACAAATACGCATCAGCGAACAGGCGGGTAAGTGGGTCATGCAAATGAAAGAGCCTGTAGGCGCAGCCAAGGTGTGGGATGAGCCGACCGAGCTTGAAGAACTTACAAACGGTGATGTGCCAAACTATTTTTCGATTGACCCGCAGCATGTCGATGCCATACTCGCGCGCCCTGATAAAGTAATGGTCATGGCACACGTCAAAACAGCGTATGCCAATATTGACCCGCTACTCGATAGCGAATATCTGGCGTATATCTATCGCGGCGCGAATACCATTTTTAAGGTCGATTGCGACAATGTAAATGTTGATTTGACCAATCCGCACGGCAAGTCCAACATCGTTATTGACCATATCAATGCCCCGCAAAGTGCGACGACAGGGGAGATGCCAAATGATGACATACACCGTCAGCTAAACCAAGACGCCGCGAGCACCGATAATGGGTCGGATATGGCTAGTACACAAAAAACATAAACCAACGCGCCAGCGCAATAATGCGCGCAGCCTATATATCTTGATAGATGATCACTACAAGGGCGCGCGAAAATCAGCGTGCCTTTTCTTATTTTTTATTGTATTTTTTGATGTTGTTTTATCACGTCTTATTGAGTGTTTGTTATGAATTTTTTGAGTTACCTTATCTTGGGCGGACTGTCGTATGCCGCAGGCTGGGCAACGCGTAAGCATATCTTGCCGCCTGCGGATGTGGACGCGCCTTATAGCTTTACCCATCCCAAAATCGTCATGTGTCTACTGGCGTTTTTTATTATCATGCTGGCGATATCGTTTTTGCTCGGTCGCTATGTGCTTGGGCATGGCAGTGTGGATATGCTGTTTATCTTTGTGAATAGCGCGGCGGCGACCTTTGTCTATTCGTTCGGCGTCAATCCTGACCAAAAAAAATACGACTTGCCTGATTAAGCCCTGTCCCAAAGCCGTGCCAATAATATGCTGGCAAATTATATTTTTCCTACAAAGCCGTTAAAGTTGCTATAGCCTGCTGTATAAAAATAACGCTAACGCTGATTTTCGCGCCTCACATATCAATGCTAAGGAATACCATGTCGCAGTCCAACGCCAATACACCCGCCAATCTTACCAATCGCCGCCAGTTTTTGGGGGCGCTTGGTGCGTGTCTTGGCGTCGGTGCGCTGGGCAGTGTGGGCATACGCCGCAGCTATGCTGAAGCCAATAGCAGCACATTGGCGGCAACTTGCCATAACCCAGCGATTGAGACGCGCCTGTTTGCCAGCTCCAATGTCAGTGAGCAGATGGCGCGCAGTACACTGGCGCTGGCACGGATGCGCTGTGCAGGCTTTGATGTCAAAAATCCTGAGATTGTCAGTCGTCAATATTTGCGCTTTGCAGGGACAGATGCCCAGCGCGCTGCCGATTTACAAAACATTGCGACAGGGGCAATCGCTGCGCCCAAGTTGCTGCTCGGGGTGCGCGGCGGCTATGGCGCAATGCGCATTTTGCCCAAGGTCGATTGGCAGACGCTCGGGCGCATCATGCAAGAGCGCGGCACGATATTGGCAGGCTTTAGCGATGTGACCGCCATCCAGTGTGCGCTGCTCGCAAAAGGTGGCATGAGCTCGCTCGCTGCGCCGATGCTGTACAGCGAATTTGGCAAGACGCAGCCTGATACGATTAGTAGTCAAGAATTTGTCAGCGCCTTAACCGATAAGGCATTAACGATTGACGTGCCTGCGCTAGATACGAATAGCGCGCCCGACACCTTACCGCGCATCATGGCAAAACAGACCCGTGATTCCATTACAGGTATACTATGGGGCGGCAATCTGAGCGTAGTGTCTGCGCTGGCAGGTAGCGACTATCTGCCGCGCATGGATGGCGGCATGGTGTTTTTGGAAGACGTGGGCGAGCAGTCGTACCGTGTCGAGCGTATGCTGTATGACTTGTATTTGGCAGGCGCGTTCAAAGGACAGCAAGCGATTGTCTTTGGGGCGCTCTCAGGCACAGGCGAGGACAGCTATGACAAGCGCTTTGACGCGCGAGCGGTCATCGAGCAGCTACACGAATTAACAGGCTTGCCCATTTATACAGGTATGCCGTTCGGTCATGTGGGCAAAAAACGCAGCTTCCCTTTAGGTACCCAGTGTCGTCTGACAACGGACAGCTTAGGTGGCTATCAGCTTAGCTTTAGCGGCTACCCGACGCTTGATGCCTCGCAGATTCACCCGCCTGCACTGTGGCAAAAGGCTTAGCCATGATAGCGCAATAAAAAACGCAGACAGGTGACTGTCCGCGTTTTTTTATTATTTAAATTAGGGACACGCCCTAACATTTTTCAGTGCTTATTTTAATAAACGCTTGAGCGAGGGCACACGCGATATCAGAATAACATCCAGCAGTGTCATCACCACAATCGCAATGATGGCGGTCGGAAAAATACACGCCACGATTAATAATACAGCAAGTAAGGGCTTGCTTATGGCTAGGGGCTGATGGGAGGCAGGCGCAGCCAGTGTGCCTGCTGCCGCGCTTGGACGGCGCTGCCACCACATCACATAGCCGAGCACCGACATGGCAATAACTGCTAAGCAAAAAAGCACGTTCGCGAGCACGCTCCACCAGCCGAGCGTCCCCATATGCAGGGCGATACCTGCCGCCATAAATTTACCAAAAGCATTGTAGTCGGCAAAGCGAATGTCTGCGAGCACTTTACCTGAGTAGCGGTCAAGGTGCAGGGTACGGTCAGCAAAAGGGTTCTTGATATCGTGGCTCATGGAGTCTTGGCTCATGCTCCAAACGCCAGTTGCCCCTTGCGGGAGGCTGAGTTGATAACGCCCGACAAAGCCGCTTTCGCGCGCGAACTTATCGACCGTATCCAGTACAATCGGCACATCTGCTTTGATACCGTCTGTGCCCATCGTTGTACCTGATTGCGGCATCGGCGTCAGCTCTAGCACCCATGGCACATCTTTTGAGCTGCCATGATTGAGTGCTTCGCCGTGCGTTGGCGCTGGCATCGGTGCCGCACCTGCGCCATGAACGTGTGGCGCGGCGGCGCTCATATCCATATCGTGCATATCATGCGCGTTGGGGTCGATTGACATTGGCATCGGCGCGACACCCCATTTTCCCGCAGGGAACTGACTCCACGACTGCACCACTTTACCGCCCCAAATGCCTGCCCACGCCATACCAGAGACGCAAAAAAACAGCAGCACTACAGACACCCAACTGCCGAGCGTCGCGTGTATCAGGCGCAATTTGTGCCGTTTGATGCTTGGCTGCGGGGCAGTGGGCACCAGCATGCGCGCTACCGAACGGCGCTTTTGCCACCATAGATACAGACCGCTTAAAATCAGCAAAATCGTCAACGCTGCCGTGGTCTCTTGAATATAATCGCCCACCGTTCCGAGCAGCAAATCCCCATGAATATCATCAAAAGTATGATACAGATTGCTGTCTGCGGCAAAGGATTTGACCACGCTTGCATCATAGGGATTGACCGCCACCATGTAGCTGACATCGGTATTCTGCACACGAAACAGCGCCACTGTCTTATCATCTCGCGGCGCGATATATTGAATGAGTGTGCTGTCAGGCAGTGCTTGCAGGGCGGCTTTTGCCTGCACAGAGACAGGCTCGGTTTGTGCGGTATCCGTTGGCGCGTCAATCGCCATTCTGTCCAAGTCGCGCCCTGTGGTGTTGGCAGTCAGCAGCATGCCAAGCCCTGTCAGGCTTAAGACAATCAAAAACGGCGCAACGAACATTCCTGCATAAAAGTGCCAGCGCCAAACCTGAAAATATTTGGCATTTTGCTTATCTGATGTTGCCATCGCCCATGCTCCACAGCCCAAAAAAAGTGGCTATTAAAGCACAAGCTTGCCTTATCCGCTAATGGTTGTTATTAAGTGGTTGTTTTTATGGGAAATGAGGTGTAACTATAAAAAGGAATAGAGTAAAAAAAAGATGTTGTTAACAAATACTAAGCTGTGCCTGTAAACAACGTTAGGCAGTACATAAAAATAGCGGTACTCATGGCATCAGTACCGCCATCAAAAATTTTTATATTAATAATGAAGCTAGGGCGTGTCTTCATTTTTATCACCATTTTTGAATTGAAGACACGCCCTAAAACCCTACGTCAAATGATGCACTTCTTGCAGTCCATATACAGGCGTGTCCAAACCCTCCATACGCGCCTTTAATTGCAAGGACAGATACTGCGAGTAGTGCCGCGACTGATGCAAGTTACCGCCATGGAACCATAGCGCCTCCTGCTGCGTGGGCTTCCACATGTTTCTAAGCTCGCCTTCCCATGGACCGGGGTCTTTTTTGGTCTCCGAGCCCATGCCCCAGCATTTACCGACCTTATCCGCGACCTCTTGAGAGATGATTTTGGCCGCCCAGCCATTCATGGAGCCAAAGCCTGTAGCATAAACGATTAAGTCGGCTTCCAGCTCCGTGCCATCGGTCAAGACCACCGAATGCGGCTTGATATGGTCGATACTGACGCCTGATTTTAATTTGATTTTGCCATCGGCGACCAGCTCGGAGGCACCCACATCAATATAGTAGCCTGAGCCGCGGCGCAGATATTTCATGAATAAACCCGTGTAATCATCACCAAAGTCAAGCATAAAGCCTGCGTCTTCTAGGCGCTGATAAAAATCGGCATCCAACTCGGCAACCTTACGGTATACAGGCTCATGAAACTGCGGCATGATTTTAAAAGGAATCGAGGCAAAGGTTAAATCCGCCTTGTAGGTGGTCATGCCGTTCTCAATCGCTTCTTCTGAATACAGCCCGCCCAAGACCTCTTTCATTAAGGTATCCGACTTAATAATATGCGTCGATGAGCGCTGAATCATAGTCACGTCTGCGCCATTTTCCCATAATGCCGCGCAGATATCGTGTGCCGAATTGTTTGCGCCAAGCACCACACATTTTTTACCGCGAAACGCTTCGCCACCTGGATGCTGGCTAGAATGGTGCTGCTCACCCTCAAAGTCTTCCATGCCCTTAATCTTGGGAATGTTGGGCAATCCCGACATACCCGTGGCCAAGACCAACTGCTTAGGATGCAAGGTCAGGCGCTCGCCATCTCTATCGACTTCGACATTCCATTGCTGCGCCTCTTCGTCAAACTCGGCGCTCAAGCACTCAGTCGAGCCCCAATAGTTGATTTCCATAATTTTGGTATACATCTCAAGCCAATCGCCGATTTTGTCTTTGGGTGTGAAGACAGGCCAGTTCTCAGGAAAGGGCAAATAGGGCAGATGGTCATACCACACAGGGTCATGCAGACATAAGGATTTATAGCGGTTGCGCCACGTGTCGCCAGGTCTTGGCTGTTTGTCAATGACGATGGTCGGCACTTCTAATTGACGTAAGCGCGCCCCAAGACCGATGCCGCCTTGACCACCACCAATCACCAGGCAATAAGGCTGCTCACTGTAGCCAAGGGTTTCCGCTTCATTTTCGCGTTTTTCTTTCCACGTTTCGCGATCAGGATTGACGCCGTGCTCTGCACCTTTTGCGCGCAGTTTGTTGCGTTTTTCAGGATAGTCTTTGAGCTCTGTCATGGTCGTCAGCAGCGTCCATGCCTTGCCATCGCGCAACCGCAAATGTCCAAACCCTTTGGCGACTTTGGTCTGAAAGCGAATCCATGCCTCAATCACGCCGCCATTTTCGACTGCATCGTCCACCTCCCAGTGATGCGGCTCGGCAGTCTCCAGCGTATGCGTGAGCATGTCTTTGATATCCTCTTGACCCTCTAACGTCTTAATATTCCACGTAAAGGCAATCAAGTCGCGCCAGTAACCGTCTTTTTCAAAACAGTCTGCCGCTTTGTCGATATCTTTGTCTTTGAGTGCTTGTTCGAAGTTTTGTAGCCAGTCGCTCGCTTGCTGCTGGGCAGCCGATTGCGTCTCTAATGTTTGCGCCGTCATAACACACCTCTCCTTGGTTTTAGGTCATGTTGCAAAAATCCGTGTGCAACAATCGAAGATACCTGACTATTGAGGCGTTACTTATTACTAGTGAATCACTAACGCACAAAAAAGTCGGCAAAAATGAGGTTGATAAGCGAAAAACCTATCAACCACTCACGACTATATATAGCGGGTGGATATAATGTCAACGATAGTTTGTTATTGTAATGAGAGGTTTTGGTTGCTGGCGTGTTGATGGCCGGAATAGACATCTGCTATTGAGTTTATAAACGCATTACAGTAATCGCTAGTGGTACTGCCAATAAGGCGGGCTGCCATAGACCTTGGAAAAGTAGTCAATCAAGACACGCACATTCAATGATAAATGACGGGTGTTGGGATAAATCGCTGCTATCTGTTGCGAGTCGGTATTTACCGTCGCCTGATACTGCGGTAGCAGTTTAATAAGCGCGCCACTTTTTAAATAATCACCGAGCAGCCAATCGGGGAACAAAACAACCCCCATACCTTGGAGCGCCGCCGTTAATAGCGATTCTGCATTGTTCGATATCATCCGAGCAGGGACGGTATAAGACTGCCATGAATGCTCGTCGGTTTTAAATAACCAGCGGTTAGGCCCTGAGCTGCCTTTATACAGTAGGCAGTGGTGCTGAGCCAGCGCTTGCAGGTTATCTATGTCGCCGTAACGCGCCACATAATCGGGCGCGGCGGCGAGATGATAGGTCTGCTCTGCAAATACGCGGGCGTGTAAGCCTGAGTCGTGCAGTCTGCCTATCCGAAAAATTATATCGGTCGCATAGTGATGGGGATCAACAAAATCATCGGTTAAGGTCAAATCAATCTCAAGCGCTGGGTAGCGGTTACAAAATTCAGGCAGCCATGGCGCAATATGCCGTTGCCCAAAAAACACAGGCGCATTAATCCGCAGTAGTCCCGTCGGCGTTTGTGTACGCGCTTGCAGCGCCTTTTGCGCACTGTCCATCTGCTCAGTGATGCTACGCGCATAATCCATAAACACCCGCCCAGCCTCTGTCGGCATCACCGCCCGCGTATTGCGATAAAACAACTGCTGCCCAAGTGTGTCCTCTAGCTGCTTAATAAGGCGTGACACTTTAGACGCGGATACGCCTTCTTTGCGCGCCACCACAGAAAAACTTTGCGCGTCAAAAACGTCAATAAACAAGGCGAGTGTGCTGATGCTGATAGTGGGTGTCTGTTTCATCTATGCCAATTTTGCAAAACTGATTTTTGGATTATAACGTTTTTTAAAACAATATGCTGCGTTAGACTGCCTCCATTTCCATTATTAGTAATCTATTAAAGGCAGCGTTATGCAGATTGTATTGATACTTATCGTCGTTATTGGCGGTATGGGCCTGTCTGTAGAGGCAGGCTTACTTGGACCACTGGGCGCACAGGTCGGCGAGCTGTGGGCCACGCTCAGTATTTTCGGGGTGGGTGCGGCATTGACCTTTTTACTCATGTTGTTTTTTAGTCCGCGGAGCAGTCCCTCGTTTTTCTCCCAGCCGCCGCTCTTGTTAATCGGTGGCATCTTGGGTCCTGTATATGTAGTGACGTTGACCGTCGTCACGCCCGTCATCGGCATTGCACTGACCATGATTGGCATTTTGGCAGGGCAAATCATACAGAGTTTGGTCATCGACCATTATGGCTGGTTCGCCACGCAGACGCGCAAGATTGATAGCAGACGCGTCATTGCGTTGATCTTCATGATTATTGCATTGATATTTATGGCACAGGGGTAATGACGATGACATTGATTTTTATGATTATACTCGCGATGGTCGGCGGTGCAGCACTCAGTATACAAGCGGCGCTTAATGGTCGGCTTGGTAACAATGTCGGCGTGTTTAAAAGTGCATTTTTGACCTTTTCGGTCGGGGCATTGATTACGGCTTTATTAATTTTGTTCTTTGAGCCGCGCCACAGTATCACCTTGCTTGATGTGCCAAAGTGGCAACTGCTAGGCGCATTTTGCGGCGTGCCATACATTATTATTATGGTGGTGGCGGTGCAACGTATCGGTACGGCGGTGGCGACTGTGGCAGTTATCTTTGGTCAGCTGGCGATGAGTGTGCTGATTGATAACTTTGGCTGGTTTGGTAATGAGATGATACCGCTATCGAGCAGCCGCCTGATTGCTATTGCGTGTTTGGCAATCGCGCTGTACTTTATTTACGCCAGTAATAAAGCGGCAACCAAGCGTGCGCAAGTGGCGGAAGAGTCAGCTTGATTTTATCATCAGGCATCTTAGAAGAAAAAAGCGGCTGAGTAACGGCCGCTTTTTTTATACAAAATAATCAGGTAACGCAAATCTGCTTTGAGTTTTTTACGAACTTTTATTTTTTATAACCCTTACCAATTGCTATTAGGTTTATAAATTCTGCTCAGATTGTCCGCTGCCTCAACGATAGCAGGTACGATGTGCTGCTCAAAATGCTCTGGAGTAAACGCATGTGCTGGGAAACTCAAAGACAATGCATAAACCATTTTATTAGAAGAAAGATCCTTGATAGGTGCGGTACAGGCAACCATGTCGTTATTAAACTTTTGCCAGCTTGTTAGGTGTTTTTTACCCCGAGCACGCTGGACAGCTTGTAATAGGGAATCAAGGTTGGTCGGCGTCGCATCAGAATAAGATTCCCATGTAGAAAAGTGCTCGAATCTGCTTTTGACTTCTTCATCTGATAAGTCACTTAACAGCATTTGTCCAATAACGGTAGCGTACGCTGGCCATCTTAAACCAGGCAAAATGTTCGAGGTAAAGCTGCCTAGCGGCTGAATATTTTGTAAGTTGACAATTTCTGTACCATCTAGAGTAAACAAGTGTATCGCTGTTCCTGTATCGTCTCGCAACTGCTCCATGACAGCATAAGCTTCTTGTTTAAAAGAAATGGACTTTAAATACGAGTGCGATAAATCTACCACTTTAAGATCTAACATATAGTTTTTGTTGTGGTCTTTTTTGATATAACCCATCTGTTCTAGAGTAAACAATAATCTATAAGCGCTGGATTTGTTTATCCTTAGCTGTGCTGCAATCTCTGATAATGACATCTCATTAATATCATCTTTATTAAAAAGCTCCATCAGCAAAATGCCATTACGCAAGCTGTTTACTATGTATTTTTCATCAGACAATGTTTTGGTCATTCTTATAATCTCAAAAATTTAATTGGCCGTATTCTATCATAATGACGCACAGTCGCATCTTTGTATTGCTCAACTTCATCTGCTTATCTGCCATTTTAATGACACCAACATACCTCGCTTGCATATCCATACCGTTGAATGATGGCTCTATAATTTTGCATATTTTTATAAAATATATTTTAGACATTATTTAAATTATTGAATATACAAGGTTTTTTAGAGCCGCTTTCTTTTTTAGCCACAAAATCTGCTGTTGACAAGCGCAGAAAGGGTAAGCTATATTAAGTTTTACACATCAAACATTGTTTCATATATAAAACTAAGGACGGTTTACATGGACTGGTTACCCATATGCGATTTATCCGATGTCAACGAAGATGAGCCAAAATCTGTAGAAGTCAATGGCAAAAAGATTGGGGTGTTTCAAATCGAAGACGCTTACTTTGCTGTAGAAAACGTATGTCCGCATGCTTATGCCCTATTGACTGACGGTTTTATTGAAGATGAGACGGTAGAGTGCCCGCTACATGAGGCTATTTTTGATATCAAAAGCGGTAAGTTGTTAAGTGGTCCTGCCGATAGAAACTTATGCACGTATGCCTTAAAAATCGAAGCAGACAAAATTTATCTTCAGGATAAAGCGTAATTCACGTCTAGGTAGGACAATCACTCAGGAGAAAGACGATGCAGCACTACAACGAAGGTTTAATCCGTTGGAAGCAACACAGTCCCAGCAAGGATGCGGGTATCAACAACATTCAAATGCCAGATAAGCCCACGTTAATCGTATGGCAGACCCGCGATCATCAGCCGA
Organism: Psychrobacter sp. bablab_jr014; assembly: GCF_016464015.1. GTDB lineage: Bacteria > Pseudomonadota > Gammaproteobacteria > Pseudomonadales > Moraxellaceae > Psychrobacter. The sequence goes on along the minus strand of NZ_JACDXT010000010.1, from coordinate 42,016 downwards.
CCGACTACGAAGTGTCTTTGGCAAACCATCTAATCGAAGCGTTTTCATCAGGGGCTGAAACTTTAGAAGCGGTCGTCAGTGCGCTCAATGCGCAAGGCATGCTGCATAGCGATGGAACCGCATTTACCACAGCGTCATTTGAACAAGAAATGGCACGGCTGGGTCACTAATAATCATCAAGTAGGGAGTACAAGACGATGAGACCGTTTCAATCATTGGAAGAATATTTGTCATTAGGACTTAGAAATCGCTGGCATCCCGTGCTGTCTTCTTGGGAGATAGCGGCCAATCCAGTCGGTATTACCCGTTTGGGCGAGAATCTGGTGTTGTGGCGAGACGACCAAGGTGAGGTACACGCATTAGAAGACCGCTGTCCGCATCGCGGCGCTCGACTGTCATTGGGCTGGAACCTAGGTAATAAGGTGGCTTGCTGGTATCACGGCGTGGAAGTGGACCAAACAGGTACGGTCGTAGATGTGCCTGCTGTTAATAACTGTCCATTAGAAGGTCAATCTTGTGTCCGCAGTTACCCTGTTCAAGAAAAAAATGGCGCTATCTTTGTTTGGTTTGGTTTAGAAGATGGACAGGAACCAACGCCTTTGGTATTGCCTGAACAGCTTGCCAGTGAAGATTGGAGCAGCTTTTTGTGCATGGCGGATTGGAAAGTCAATTATCAATATGCCGTTGATAATGTCATGGACCCCATGCACGGCACCTTTTTGCATGCCACATCTCATTCGATGTCAGAGGGCGATAAGCAGTCGGACATGGCCTTTAATCGTACTGAGAATGGTTTTGTGTTTGAAAAAACAGGTCAAAAAGGTGTGAATTTTGACTGGGTAGAGTATGGCGATACAGGAAGTCCTTGGTTGCGACTGTCCATTCCTTACAAAAAATCGTTTGGCCCAGGCGGTGTGTTTTGGATTGTGGGTTTTGCCACACCCATTGATGAGCATCATACCCGCGTTTTCTTTTGGCGTTGCCGCGAAGTACAAGGCTGGCAGCGTGATACATGGCGCTTTATGTACCGCACGCATCTTGAAAAATTGCACTGGGATGTCTTGGAGCAAGACAGAATCATTTTGGAAAATCTAGCACCGAATGCACAGGCTCATGAATTTTTATATCAGCATGATGTCGGGCTGGCGCGTTTAAGAAGAATATTTCAAAAAGAAGGCAAAAAGCAATTTAGCCAGCTGCAAGATCAAAAGGCAGCAAAAGAAGAGCAAGCCGGCGCTTAATAGTTTTTCTATAGAGCGGGGCAGATGAATCAAAAGGGAGTTTGAGTACCAATGAGCCAGCTATTAAGTGATAAAAGAATTGTGGTATCAGGTGCCGCACGCGGTTTGGGATTATCGTTTGCCGTTGCCTGCGCTAAAGAAGGCGCAGAAGTGGTGATGTTGGATGTTTTAGAAGATGAGGTCACCAAACAAGCTGCGCAACTAAAAGCACAGGGACTAAAGACCAGCGCGTGGCATATCGATTTGGCAAGCGCCTCCAGTATTCAAGCCACCGTAGATAGCGTGGTTGCTCAAAATGCGCAGATTGATGGCCTGATAAACTGCGGCGCGCTGGCAACAGGCGTTGGCGGTAAAAACATGATGGACTATGACGAAAATCTGTGGGATCGCGTGATGCAAATCAATGTCAAAGGCACTTGGCTCTTGAGTAAAGCACTGACCCCGTATCTAAAAGCAGCCAAAGCAGGAAAGATTGTCAATATTGCCTCAGACACCGCGCTTTGGGGCGCACCGAATCTTATGGCATATACCGCAAGCAAAGGCGCCATCATTGCCATGACGCGCTCTATGGCGCGTGAGCTGGGTGAAGACAATATTTGTGTCAATTGTATCGCGCCTGGACTCACTATCGTTGAGGCCACCGCTTATGTTCCGCAGCAGCGCCATGACCACTACGTCAATGGTCGAGCGCTAAACAGAAAACAATACCCTGAAGACATTGATGGTACTGCAATCTACTTGCTGTCTGACCTTGCCTCTTTTGTCACGGGTCAAAATATTCCAGTAAATGGTGGCTTTGTATTCAACTGAGGCGTATGCGCCATCGCCACTGACCAAAGCACTCTCATTAAGGAGCTCACATGATAAACGGAATTAAAACCTTAAAGTTCGGCGTTGAAGACCGAGCTCAGTGTCAAAAGTTTGCTACTGATTTTGGCTTAGAAGAAGTCAGTACCGATATCGACGGCACGACAAAATTTTCTATGGACAATGGCAGCACAATTTATGTCTATGACAAAGACGATGACAGACTGCCGCCTGCATTTGAAGACGGCTCGACGCTCAGAGAAATCACTTGGGCCGTCGATAATCAAGCGAGTTTCGATACCTTAAAAGAGCGTTTAAAAGATGTCGATGGCTATCACGTAACGCCAGAGACTTTGTATTGCCGCGACCCTAATAGATTGACACTCTCTTTTGAGGTGTATGTGCTGCAAACCAATCTTGACAAGGCAAGCGCAGGCATCAACCAATATGGCGCTATCAATCGAGTCAATGAAGCCAGCCCAGTCTATGAAAAAGCCTCGCCACTTGGTGTAGGGCACGTCGTGCTCTTTAGTCCAAATCTTGCTGCCGCGCAAACTTTTTATGAAGACAAGCTGGGCTTTTATTTATCAGACGCTTACAACAACAGAGGCGCCTTTATGCGCTGCGCGGGCGAAGGTTGGCACCACAATCTGTTTTTGTTAAAGCTGCCGCATAAAGAAACGCCGGGGTTAAATCACGTGGCCTTTATTGTGCGAGACATTCATGAAGTCATCGGTGGCGGTCTACACATGAACCGAAAAAAATGGGATTCGTTTATTGGTCCTGGCAGACATCCTGTTTCTTCTGCTTACTTTTGGTATGTACATTCTCCGTTTGGCGGTGCTTTTGAATATTACACCAATGACGACTATCTCACACCCGAATGGCAAGCGCGCCACTATGACTACTCTTTAGATTTATTTACAGAGTGGGCCGTAGAAGGCGGTATCGATGACGCCACCAGACGGCAAATCAATAACATGTAAAGCACTACCGTCATCGGTACAAAGCGTGAACAGCAAACAGGAGGTTTAGCATGAATAAGATTGTCATCGTCGGTGCAGGTCAAGCTGCAATATGGACAGCAAAAACCCTAAGAGAAGAAGGCTATACAGGCAGCCTGATAATCATAGGGAACGAAGACTATGCCTTTTATGAGCGGCCTCCTTTATCTAAGCAAGTGCTGTTGGGTGAAGCCACGCACGACTCTTTAAAAATATTTAAAGATGACGTGGTCGATGCACTTGATATTACGCTATTAAAACCTGTCACTGTGACGCACATTGATCGTCAAAACAAACAGGTGCAGACCAATGACCATCAAAACATTGCTTACGACAAGCTACTGATTGCCACTGGCAGCAAGGCAAAAATTCCTGTTGAGCGATGGTCGTCTTATGACAGCGTGGTAAGCCTACGTAACATTGAAGACAGTCTGCATATTCAAGACAAAATTAAGCACGCAAAGAATGTGGGCATCATTGGTGGGGGCTGGATTGGTTTAGAAGTCGCCGCATCCTTATCCAAACGCAACATCAACGTAACTGTCTATGAGATGAATGACAGATTGTGTGCCAGAAGCGTCAGCCAAGAGGTTTCAGACTATCTTTTTAACCTACATGAGCAGCATGGCGTCCATATCAAATTGTCCTGTAAAAACATTGACCTGACGCAAGATGATGCACACTCATCCGTCAAGGTGCATATCACTGACAACGAGGGCGCCAGCGAGACAATGTCTCATGATGTGGTGTTTTTGGGCACAGGAGCGCACATCAACAAAGAAGTGGCTGAGCTATCAGGCCTTGAAACACAAGATGGCATCATCGTCGATGAGTACTGTCAAACCAATGACCCTGACATTTATGCCGCAGGTGATGTGGCTATCCATCCCAGCTTAGGGTTTTGTATCCAGTCTTGGTCAAACGCGCAGCATCAAGGCGTGACTGCTGCCAAGTCGATGCTGAATCAAAACATACCTTATAAAGAGACACCATGGCTGTGGTCGGATCAATATGACAAAAACATCCAAATATTAGGCACCCCTGTTGATATTGACGTTTGCCAGCGGGTTATCCGAGCCGATGGGTCGGGTGATGATTGTTTCTTTTATCTTGATGATGAAAAAAAACTGCGCTATCTGGTCGCAATTAATAACAACAAAGTTGTCAAAATAGCCAAACGATGGATTAAGGCATCGCTACCATTAGATTCAGAAGTGCTGGCGGATACGTCTTTTAATCTGATGAAAATAAAGCCGAAATAGTCTATGTAAAAAATAAACATATAAAATTCAATTTTTATTTTTTATGGACAGGAAAATGCTAAAGAGTTTGAGTGTTATGTAGTTACGGATTAAGTCATTAAATTTTAAGTTGATTATCAAGGATGATAGACATGGATACAACCATAGACAATGTGGACGCTGTAGGCGTACAAAGAAACAGACCGGGCGGGTTTAAATACTGGCTGCCTGCTATTGTATTAATGATAACTGTAATATTAGCATTTTTTGACAAAATCAGTATTGCTGTCTTGTTTTCAGATCCTGCGTTTTTATCTGACTTTGGTATTGCAGGGGACAAAACCAAACTCGGTTGGTTGATGAGTATTTTCTTATTGGCCTATGGTCTTTCTTCTGTCTTTTTAAGTTTCGTTGGTGATATTTTTGGCCCCAAAAGAATACTGCTCGGCGGTATCGCCAGTTGGGGCATTTTAATGTTGCTTATGGGCTTAACCAATAATTTTTATATGCTGCTATTTTATCGAGTTTTACTTGGTATCGCTGAAGGTCCTTTATTGGCGCTGTGCTATAGCATTGTAAAGCAAAATTATACCGAATCAGAACAGGCACGCGCCTCTACCTTATTTTTACTCGGTACACCACTAGGCGCAGCACTTGGGTTTCCGCTTACCGCGCTCATTTTACAAAACTATCATTGGGAAGCCACGTTTTACTTCATGTCGTTTATCACCATATTCCTATTCATCCTTGTGTTTTTTGGATTAAAGGGTATCACGTATGTGAAAGCGAATAGAAAGAGCGTTGACCATAAAACAAACTTCACAAAACTGCTAAGCAGTAAGCCCTTTTGGTTGGTGACTTTCTTTAATGTGGGCACATTAGCATATCTTTGGGGATTAAACAGCTGGATACCGACTTATCTCATAGAAGCAAAAGGCTTTGATTTAAAACAGTTTGGTACTTTATCTATGATTCCCTTTTTAGCCATGCTGATTGGTGAGGTTGTCGGGGCATTTAATTCAGACAGATTTCCAAATAAACGTGCGCTACAAGTATTCGGTGGATTGTTTGGTGCGGGCATTACTATGTTCTTGCTTATCTATCAACACAGCGTAGTCAATGTACTTATCTTTATGTCGGCAAGTGCTTTTTTATGGGGGTTTAATGTCTCTGCCATTTTTGCGCTGCTTGCCAATACAACAGCAAAAGAAGTCGCAACCACAGCAGGCGGTATTTTCAACGGCTTTGGCAACTTTGGTAGCGCCTTAGCCCCAGTTTTGATTGGTTATATTGTCGTTTATACCGGAAATATTGATTACGGCATTATGTTTTTGGCAGGGGTGGCTATCGTTTCATCTTTCTTTTTATTACCACTACTGAAAAAGTACTAGGAATAAAAGAAAGTTATTTAAAACATGTTTATGCAAGTTATCTAGCAAATAGTGAACCAAACAACAAGGAGTACGGTTATGAATACCAAAAATACCAGCACGTGGCACAGACCAGAAGGCAGCACATTAAAAGATTGGATATCGACCCGTGTGGCCAGATTTGAAAATCGTGAATATGACTTTAGCGCCCTAAAATTCCAAGCGGACTTTGATCCCAAGTACCGCCGCGCCCAAATGCGCTATATGGGCACAGGCGCAACAGGGGTGTCAGGAGACAACAATACGGTGCCCGCTGAAAACTTTACCTTTTCAACCATGCTGTTGCCCGCAGGCTGCGAAGGTCCGCCGCATGTCCATACCGATGCTGAAGAAGTCTTTTTTATGCTGCGCGGCTCGATTGAGTTGACGGTTGAAGACAATGGTGAAGAGACCTCTTTAATTCTTAATTATAGAGATTTGATTTCGATTCCGCCCAATGTGTACAGAGGGCTGCGCAATCATACGCAAGAAGATGCACTGATGTGCGTGATGATTGGCAACCCAAAACCTGTCATTCCAACTTATCCAGAAGATCATCCGCTATCGAAGATTAAGCGTTAAGTCTTTTAGCTCACGCGCTGGCTATATAAAAGGTGGCAGTGATTGTACACAGAAAGGAGTCTGTATGACGCATTTTGACAAACAGTATGACTCAGTCAGTGACATTGAGTTTATTCAAAACGACACGCAAGGTAGTGAGACGACGGTCTTTTTGCATGGTATTAGCTCAGGTTGCGCGTCTTGGACGAACCAAATGGCATTTTTTGCAGGTAAGAGCCCAGCACTGGCATGGAATGCGCCAGGGTATGGAAAAAGTGGACAGATGACACAGCAGGTGCCCACGGCACGTGATTACAGCCGGCGTTTACACTGCCTTTTGGTTGCAAGAAATATCAAGCATATCACTCTTGTTGGGCATTCTTTAGGCGCACTCATCGCGGCAGGCTTTGCCGCGGAGTATCCAGAGATCGTTAATCGTCTGATACTGGTCAATCCTGCGCAAGGTTACGGTGAGTTTGAAGAAGTCAAGCAAGATGAAGTCGCTAAGATGCGTCCAGCACTATTAAAACAGCTCGGCGGTGCAGAAATGGCGCGCCGCCGTAGTAGTGTCTTATTGTTTCATGCCAATGACGACAATGTTGCCTTACTTGAAAGCATCATGACGCAAATTACGCTGACAGGGTTTGAAAAGTCGTCACGATTACTGGCGCATGACAGCATCCATCATTATTTGGCAAAAATAGACAAACCTATCGATTTAATCTATGGCACTGAGGATGGTATTACCCCGCCTAAGATTATGTTTGAGATTGCAAAGCGGCACCAACATATTTCACTGCACGCGATTGAGGATGCCAGTCATTTGTCGTATTTGGATCAGCCAGCGCGTTTTAATCAAGTTTTATTGTCCATCATACAAGGTGATGATTTATGAGTTTTCAAGTAAGAAATAAAGTAGTCATCGTCACTGGTGGTTCCTCTGGTATCGGGCTTGCGTTGGTCAAGCTGTTTTTGGCAGAAGGTGCGCGTGTGGCTTGGTGTGGCAGAGACGATAAAAAACTCCAAGCCACCTTTGACCTACTGAGTAAGGATTACGATTCCAGTCAGATGTTTATTCATCAATGCGATGTCCTAAAAAAAGAGCAAGTGGCCAATTACGTCGCTTTGGTGGTCAAAAAGTTTGGCGCCATTGACATGCTCGTCAATAACGCAGGCCAAGGTAAGGTGGCTGATTTTTTTGCGACCGAGGAACAAGACTGGATAGATGAGTTGCAGCTTAAAGTTTTTAGCGTCGTCAATATGATCCATGCGGCATTGCCTTATCTAAAACAGTCGGATATTGCCTCAATCACCAATGTGAACTCACTTTTAGGTCTTAAGCCAGAGACGCATATGGTTGCCACCTCGGTTGCCAGAGCGGGTCTATTGAACCTCAGCAAAAACCTCGCTAATGAATTGGTCAAAGAGAACATCAGAGTCAACTCAATATTGATTGGTCTGGTGGAGTCTGGACAGTGGCGTAGACGTTTTGAAGCGCGCTCTGATAAAACCAAAGATTGGGTAGGGTGGACAGCTGGCGTTGCCAACAAAAAACAGATTCCTATGGGGCGCTTAGGTAAACCTGAAGAGGCCGCTTACGCTTTGATGTTTTTGGCGTCACCATTGTCTTCTTACACTACAGGCTCAGTGATTGATGTCTCTGGTGGATTAAGCAAAGAAATATAAAAGAGATGAACAGGAGTAAGGCATGAAAAGCGTGATGTTTATAGGCTATGGCTCGATGGCAAGGAAGGTACATGAAATGCTGCCTAAAAATATCGTTTTATCAACGGTAGTTGCCACCCCAGAGGGCGCAGATGATATCAAGGCAGAAGTGGGCGACGCTGTCGAAGTAATCACTTGCGTTGATGATTTGCACAACATGCCTGATTTGGCCATTGAAATGGCGGGTCAAGCGGGACTCAAGGAACATGCGCTCAAAATATTAGAAAAATGTATTCCGCTCGGCATCGTTTCTGTTGGTGCCTTTACCGATGAAGCGTTCGCAGCTGCCCTGGCAGATACCGCAATCAAAAATGGGGTAAAAATTCATATCCTAGCAGGCGCTGTCGCTGGTGTTGATGGTATCAACGCGGCCAGTTTGGCAGGGCTGAATAAAGTAGTGTACCAAGGCCGAAAACAGCCAGACAGCTGGCGTGGCAGTCACGCTGACCAGCTTATTGATTATGACACGCTACAAGAGGCGACGGTATTTTTTACAGGAACGGCGCGAGAAGCTGCCGCTTTGTTTCCAGCCAATTCTAACGTTGCAGCGACGATTGCGCTGGCGGGCGTGGGTCTTGATAACACGCAAGTTGAGCTCATTGCTGACCCAACGCTTGAGCACAATATTCATCATATAACCGCTGAGGGCGTGTTTGGCAAGCTTGAGATTAGCATGACGGGTCTGCCACTGGCCGAAAACCCTAAAACATCAAGTTTGGCTGCGTTTAGTGCATTGCGCTTGTGTTGTCAGCTTGATCAAACCTTACAACTATAAATCCCTATATATGCGAGACATCTTATGAAAAAAATATTTATCGCAGGTCAATGGAAGCTTGGGCGTGGGAAACCAACAAAGAGCCATTATCCTGCCGATTACTCACAAAACGCAGAAATCTCTACCGCCAGTGTGGATGATGTTAATGACGCCATTTTAGCGGCTGAAGCGGCTTGGCGAGACCCCGCTTGGCGCAACTCGCTGCCATCAGAAAAGGCTGCCATTTTATTTAAAGCTGCCAATCTTTTAGAAGAGAAAAAAACATTTTTGGCAAAGCTGCAAACCCGAGACAATGGCAAACCCATTTCAGAAACCACAGGTCTGGTCAACAGCGCAATCGCCACGACCCGTTATATTGCCAGCTGCCTTGAGACATTAGATAGCGAGCTGACCAATCAGCGTATTCAGTCTGTCTTAACCTTTACCACGTACGAACCAATAGGGGTGGTCGCTGCCATTACGCCGTGGAATTCGCCCATCGCGTCCGAAATCCAAAAAATCGTACCTGCGCTTGCAGGTGGTAACGCTGTAATTTTAAAGCCTGCCGAAGCCACCTCGCTGATTGCGCTTGAGCTTGCCGCTATCTTTGAAGAAGCTGGTTTGCCTGCTGGGTTGTTGAGCGTACTCACAGGTAAAGGCTCTGTGGTTGGCGAAGCCATTGTCCACCATCCACTGGTACAAAAAATTTCTTTCACAGGCAGTACCAGTACAGGCAAGCATCTGGCACATGTGGCTGCGGATAAGCTCATTTCTACGGCGTTAGAGCTGGGCGGCAAGTCTCCGACGATTGTGTTTGCAGATGCCAACATCGACATGGCGGTAAATGGTGTTATCTACGGTATTTTTAGTTCATCAGGGCAGGCGTGTATTGCAGGCTCAAGACTGTTTGTTCACCAACATATTTATGATGAATTTTTAGACGCCCTAGTTAAGAAAACCAAAAACATTATTGTCGGTGACCCAGAAGCACCCGATACCCAAATGGGACCTTTAATCAGCGAAAGTCATCTTAAGAGTGTGGATGACTACGTCAATATGGCCAAAGCCGAAGGTGGCAAGGTGATGGCTGGCGGTGAGCGATTGATGAGTGATGGTCGTGACCAAGGATCTTACTATGCCCCAACCATCATCACAGGTCTAAGTAATGAGGCGCAAGTTTGTCAAGAAGAAATCTTTGGTCCGGTGTTGGTTGTGATGCCATTTAGTGATGAAGAAGCATTAGTCGCTGAGGCGAACAATAGTATTTATGGGCTTGCGGCGGGTATATGGACAGAGGATTACCGTAAAGCCTTAACGACAGCAAAGCGCCTTGAGGCAGGAACCATATGGATTAATACGTATAAGAAATTCTCTATCGCAACGCCTTTTAGTGGTCATAAAGAAAGTGGGGTCGGTAAAGAAAAGGGCAGGCTGGGTATTTTGGATTATATGCAAACCAAAAGCATATTTTTAAATCTCGATGACACACCAAATCCATGGTGCGAAGTTAAATAACGATAAGCAAGCATATATGTCAGGAAGATGGCAAATCGTCATGTTCGACACACTTATTAAGTAACCAAATGATAGACATACACAGGGATGAAGAGGATGACAGTCAAAGTAACCGTTGGTGAATTGGTCGCAAGAGTCTTAGAAGCGCATGGCGTGAACGATGTTTTTGGTCTGATTTCTATTCATAATTTACCAATTGCTGACGCCATTGGTAGAAGAAATAAAATCAGATTTGTTTGCTCACGTGGCGAGGCGGGCTGCGTCAATATGGCAGACGCTTATGCCCGATTTAAAGGATTGGGCGTTGCTATTACCAGTACAGGGGCAGGGTCGGGCAATGCGATTGGCTCTTTAGTTGAAGCTTGTAATGCCGGCAGCCCTGTCATTCATATCACAGGACAAGTAGAAAAAGAATACCTAGATCGTGATGCCAGCTTTATTCATGAAGCGGCGGACCAACTGGGCTATCTAAAATCTAGCAGCAAAGCCGCTTTTAGAATTGTTAGCCCAGAGCATGCTGTTGGTATGCTTAGAGAAGCCATACGCGTAGCGACAACCGTACCCAAAGGTCCAGTGAGTATCGAAATACCCATTGATGTACAAGCCGCTACTATTGATTTGCCGAGCGACTTGTCTTATGTCGGTGCTATGGCGCTGCCGAAGTCGCCTGAACAAGCTGTTTTATTTGTAGCAGAACAAATAAAATCAGCCAGTCGTCCTATTGTTTGGATTGGTGGCGGCTGCCTTGAGGCAAGCGAAGAGGTTAAAGCCTTAGCCGATATGGGTATACCGATTGTTTCTTCCACGCATGCACGCGGTGTATTGCCTGACACCCATCCAAGAAGCTTAAACGCATTTCATAACTCATCGGCGGTCGAAGAACTGATTGCTCAAAGTGATGCTTGCTTTGTCGTCGGTTCAAGGCTGCGCAGTAATGAGACCAAAACCTATTCGTTACCTTTTCCAGAAAATCTGATACAGATAGACGCAAGTCCGATGGCGCAGCAAAGAAACTATGCGGTCAAACACTTTTTTTGTGCTGAAGCCAAAACCTTTTTGCGCGCTGTCATTCAAGAGCTACAAGGTACAGATAAAACAGATAGTGACTATGATGAGCGTATTAAAGCCGCCAAAGAGTTTGCTATCGATGCACTAGAAACGCAGCTAGGGCCATATGCCAAACTTTGCTATTCATTGCGTGACGCCCTGCCTGAGGACGGTATTTTAGTCAGAGACATCACGATGTCAGGCAGCACGTGGGGCAGCCGCCTATTTCCAGTTAACCAGCCGTTAAAAAACATTCACTCGCTGGCAGGTGCGATTGGCTTAGGTCTGGCGCATGGTATTGGTACGGCTATCGCCAACCCAGATAAAAAAACAGTGGCGTTGGTCGGCGATGGCGGTCTGATGCTGGGTGTGGGCGAGATTGCCACAGCGGTACAAGAAAACGTCAATATGGTCTTGATGGTCATGAATGACGGCGGTTATGGCGTCATGCGCGGCATTCAAAAACAATACTTTGATGGCCGACAATACTACAACGAGCTACACACGCCTTCTTTTGTGGCGCTGGGTGAGGCGATGGGTTGTACGTCTTATCTGGCAAGCTCTTTAGAGGAGTTTGACACAACCATCAAAGAAGCCATGAAACAAGAAGGCATGTGTTTGGTCGAAGTCAATATGAATGCCATTGGTCCACTGAATTTTGCAGGGCCGCCGCAAAAGAAATTGTATTAAAAATAGAGGTTCGTTGGTTTTATAAACAGGATGTTTACGCATTGGATAATAGGAAGTTATCATGATCAAATTTATTTTAAAACCCTTAATCGTATTGGCGCCACTGCTATGGCTGACAACCATCACAGGGGCACAAGCCAAAGTGATTGAACTAAAAAGTGAGGATGGTTCAAAAGCGCTTAATGTGGGCGGCGTCATTCGATTCAATCAGCGCTATCAAAGCTGGAGCGATGATAAATACAATTCAGGTTTGGGCGACGCTGATTTTGATATTCTGCGTTTAGATGTGGATGGAAAGTATGATGATTTTTACTTGAACGGCAGCTACATTTTTCAAGACGATGACAAGACCTCGATTGAAAAAGCGTATATTGGTTATAACATTGATGATGTAAACAGCGTTGAGGCGGGTTTGGTCTACAAGCCTTTTGCCATTTACCCTTATCCGCAAAACGGCTGGACATACCATCTGCCTTTCTTTTTGGGCTATGGTAACAACATCGCGCCAGGCGTAAACATCAATCATAACAGTAATGACTGGGACATCAAGCTTGGCTATTATCCTGAAATGTTGGCAGAAGACTTAAGATACTCGCCTGAAAGTGGGGCTTATAGTGAGTTGGACAATACGTTTCCCTTTATGAGCCAATATGAGAACGAAAAGAAGAATCAAGTCAACGCCCGCGTTGCGCGTAAATTTGAAACTGCAGCGGGCAAGCAAGAGCTTGGGGTATCAGGGGCTTATTCGCAGTTGGAAAACAATTTGACCAACGATGATGGTAGCTACTATGCCGTCGGTCTACACACCAATAACAACTTTGATAAGTTTAATGTGCAAAGCTCGCTGATACATTATGACTATGATGCCAAAAATCCTAGCGGTGTTGATGACAGTATGACGCTGATGGGCGCAAATGGTTTAACGCCAGCCTACTTTATTGCTTCAGAGGGTACGGTAGGCAGTCTAAATGTAGCGTATACCATTCCTATGCAAGATAAGGGGCCGTTAAAAGCCGTCAAGGTCTATAACGACTACAGTTATCTCAAAAAGCACCATGATGATTGGTCTGATTCACAAATGAACACCACAGGTGTGATGTTTATTGCGCCACCATTTTTGGTTTGGTTGGATCATACTTATGGAAAGAATTCTAATATTATTGGTGGTGCAACTAATGGTACGGGCTTTACATCAACCACATCAGAAAACAGCGATGAATGGTTGTCACGAATCAACCTAAATGTTGGATTTAGCTTTTAATACTGCTGTAATGACGCTATCGCGTGCCTCTGTGAATATTGAAATGTTTTCGCTAGCAGTGGGCACACGGTATTTAAGGTAGACAAAGCGCAGACAGCCACAGTCAGAACGCCATATATCACGGTTTCTAACAGTATCAAAACAATATCAAAATAGGTTTTTCGAGGAGACAAGAGAGCAGTCGCTTTGTTAAATCGCAGACAATAAAAAAACCCTTACAGCGCTGATGCTGTAAGGGTTTTTCATATAATGGTACCCGGAGCCGGACTTGAACCGGCACGCTATTGCTAGCGAGGGATTTTAAATCCCTTGTGTCTACCAATTTCACCACCCGGGCAAAACTTGTGTTATCTATACATTAAAAAGCGTTGATAGTGCTTTTCGCTGGTAAGATAAGTGGTCGCTATTATAAGCGGTTATGCTGATAATGCAAGCCTAAATTAACATGACGTTAATAAATAATTGGAGGCTGGAGTCGGAATCGAACCGGCGTTAACGGAGTTGCAGTCCGCTGCATGACCACTCTGCCATCCAGCCAATCAAGGTGGACTATATTAGCAAAAATAATTTAAATTACAAGTCATTTTTTGGCTAAATTTGTGCTTATTTATCGTCGCACGCATGCAAGTGTTAATTAATAGAGCGAATACAAGCAGTTAGCTTGCTTTAATAATATTGATTAGACGATATCTTTGTTATCGCGTTTGGCTCGTTTGATATCACGATAGGTTGCAGTGCAAATTAAGACTAGCACGGCTAAAGTGATAGCGGGCCAAATCAGGATATACAAGCCGTAAATAAAAGTGTTATCCATGTTATCTCCTTTTTATGGCTAATAAATAGGGTTTCAGTCATAGCCACTAAATCAGTTTTCAATAGTGGCTATAGACTCAAGACCATCCTAAATTAAGCTAAGTTATATCAAGCTAAGTTTTATAGCCTACCTCTTACGGGTTCTTAGAGGCGGAGGCGACCTTAGCTTTTTTATCATAGTTGCCGACGCGTTGTTTGATTAAATCAAAGTCGAAGCGCTCATTACCCATTAAGCTCACTAGCGTACAGACGATCGCACTAACGCCATAAGCCGTTAGGGAAGCGACTAACACCATATAATCACGCAAGAAGCCAGTGGCAAAGATCAACATCAAGATTAGCGTTATCAGGGCTGCACCCATACCTGCCTTACGGCCTAAGAAACCAAAGACCATCAGACCAATAACTACAGCTGCGCCAACACTCGCCATCGCCTCGAAGAATAGAGCGGTAACACCTGTGATAGGGATTAGCTCAAAACGAGCGATACAGAAGAGTATCAAGGAGACAATCACCGCAGAGGTAAACGCGACATTGGTAACGCGGTTCCAAAACACGCTTGCGATGACCGGGAAGACGACCGCGCCCCATAATGCACCGACGAATACGAGCATCACTAAGATATCGAGCTTAAAGCTTGCAAATATCAGACCAGCAGCGGTGGCGACAATCATCGTACCACGGCCGACTAGCATCATCGTTCTTGGTTTGACTTGACCTTTTTTGGCGATGTTTTTACCGTAGACGTCCGCCATCATAATCGTCGATAATGCAGACAAATCAGAATCTGCCGTTGAAGATAATGAGCCGATAACTAAAATAAAGAACAGTGCAATAAATATCGGATGCAAATAAGTGCTGACCATTTGCGGAATCAGATTATTCATATCGCCATTTAGCGGCTCGACACCGATGGTCAAAGCCATTAGACCTATCATACCTAGACCGATGACGATACCTGCGTAACCGATAGTGGCAGTAACAAAGGTGGGTTTGATCTTGTCTTGATCAATGGCGAATAGCCTTTGGGTAATCGTCTGGTTACCGATAGCATATGCCAATACCGCGACGAAGAAAGGTGCACCTTGCTGCAAGAAAGCTTCTGATGAAAAGAAGTCTTGCTGCTCAAGAGTTAAATTGGACAGCCCTTCTACCATGACGCTAGGACCACCCATAGAGAACAATACAGCCGGAATAATTACCACGCCGATAGCCATTAAGGCGACAAGCTGAGCGAAATCGGTAAAGACAGATGCTCGAAAGCCTGAGGTTAGCGTATAGCTTAAGACGCCGATACCCGCGATAAGTACACCGGTCTGAAACGATAACGGTGAGAGTACGGAAACTAAGGCGCCGGCGGCGGTGAAGTTGACCATCAAGCTAATTAAGCTGCCCATAAGGTTAGATACGGCTAAAATCAATTGGCTTGATGAGCCATGGCGGGCGTGAATAAGCTCGCCTAAAGTGTGACCGTTAGGGGCCAGTTCGCGAAAGCGCATGCCAAATGGGTAGATGAATAAAATCATCAATGCGCCCCAAAAGCCATAATGAATCGGACCGGACACACCGTATTTATAACCAGAAGTGGCCGCAGCATAAAAGGAGGCTGCCCAAATCCAAGTGGCGGTCATACTAGCGGCGCCCATGCCGAAACCAACGCCGTGCCCTGCGACCATAAACCCACTGGTCGATTCTTTGTCTTTTTTGATCAGTAAAGAGAGTAAGTAAGTACCTCCATAAAAAGCGACTAACAGTAAAATAACAGTTAGTGCCGAAAATTGAAACAGTGACTCGTTTTGCAAGTTCGCACCTCACTATATTTATCATTGACGTCATAAACTGACATGGGATAGAAACGTAAAAAAGATAAATACCAAAGGAGTAGACCATTAGTATTTGATTTTTGTGTCAATAACCTAACACAGATGTAACTTCAAATCTATTGACCGCCCAGTTAACCTTTCTTCGCTTAACTTTGTGAGAATGCAAGAATCGCAAGCTCAGCTCTTACTGCAAATCTTAATATATGCACTATTACTTATACTATTAGTAAGTAATGTGAGAAGTGATAAAAAGGCTTAATGCATTTTAAATAAGCTTCAATGTAACTTGGATATAACTTGGATATAAAAAAGCAGCTAAGCTTATGAAAGGCATTTAATAGGTATAAGTGGGTAGGCTTTTGGCTGTAACAGAGGTACAATATCACGCGTGAATTATACGGGTTTCCTTTCTGTTCATCGCCAAAACTTTGGAGTTATCATGTCAAGTGCGTCAAACACTACTGAGCCATCAACTGAGCAAAAATCCGCTACGCTGTTAGACGGCAAAGCGCTCGCAAAACAAATTGAGCAGTCATTAAGTGCGCGTGTAGACGCCATCAAAACCAAGACCGACCGTACGCCGAGCCTTGCGACCATTTTGGTCGGTGATGACCCAGCGTCAGCGACGTATGTGCGTATGAAGGGCAATGCTTGCAAGCGTATCGGTATGGACTCTATCCGTGTCGAGATGCCAGAGGCAACCACCACAGAAGAGCTGCTGGCAAAAATAGATGAGCTAAATAACAATCCTGACGTACACGGCATTTTGCTTCAGCATCCTGTGCCTGCGCAGATCGATGAGCGTGCGTGCTTTGATCGTATCGCGCTGACCAAAGACGTGGATGGGGTGACCTGCCTTGGCTTTGGGCGTATGAGCATGGGCGAGCCTGCATATGGCTCTTGCACCCCACAAGGCATCATGCACTTGTTAAACCATTACGGCATTGAGCTTGCAGGCAAAGAAGCAGTGGTCGTTGGTCGCAGTGCGATTTTGGGCAAACCAATGGCGCAAATGCTATTAAACGCCAACTGCACGGTGACCATCTGCCATTCAAAAACCAAAAACCTAGCCGACCACGTCAAGCGTGCAGACATCATCGTCGGCGCGGTAGGTGTGCCTGAGCTGATTAAAGCGGCATGGATTAAAGACGGTGCGGTCGTGGTCGATGCAGGCTTTCACCCAACCGACAATGGCGGTGTGGGCGATATTGAGCTGAGCGGCGTCGAGAATATCGCAAGCGCCTACACGCCTGTACCAGGTGGCGTCGGTCCAATGACCATCAATACCCTAATTCGTCAGACCGTAGAAGCAGCAGAAAAAGCAGCAGGCATCGAGGCATAATGTCTCGAACGTTGCTCGCTGATAGCACAGGCAGGTACTGATTGTATTAGGCATCAGTGCCAATCTACCAACATGTCTTGATAGGTTCTCAAATGTCTAATAAATATGATGATATTCATGAGCGATTACAGTACATTGGCAGAGAGATTGTCGATATTTTTCACTACATCATTCTATTTTTGATTGGTCTGGTGGTGATTTGGACGGCGGGCAAAGAGTTTTTGGTCATTATTTATAAAGGCTCGGCAGAATTAAAAGACATTTTAATGCTGTTCATTTATCTTGAGCTTTTGGCAATGATTGGTATATATTTTAAAACCCATCGCTTGCCTGTGCAGTTTTTGATATTTATTGCCATTACCGCCTTATCGCGTCACTTGGTGGTAGATGTGCAGGCCGTGTCTGATTATTTTCATCTGTGGCTGCTTGCGACCATTGCTGTCGCTATTATGGCGCTCAGTGCGTCAATTGTGATACTGACATGGACAGCGCGTATGTTTGGTCGTCCTGAAGATTATTTGGATGATCATCATGCCAGCCATCAAGCGGGCACGTATTCTAGTGATGACAATACCAAGCGCCGCCGTGAGTAGGGCAAGTGTATAGCAATATAATCTTTAAATAAAAAAGGGCGCTGACAGTTAGCGCCTTTTTTTATGGTTGTTTCTCTCTCATCTATAACCAATGCGCTTTTTTAAACTTATAATATAAATAGCTACACAAGAGCGCTATCAACACCAAAATCACAAAATACGCATAGTGCCAATGCAGCTCAGGCATAAAGTCAAAGTTCATACCATAGATACCCGCCACAGCCGTTGGCACAGCGAGGATACCTGCCCAAGCGGCCAGTTTACGTACCACCTCGTTCTGTCCCATATTGACCATGGCCATATAGGTGTCCATCGCCACGCTCAGCATCTCGTTAATACCGTTGACCGCGTCTAGCGCTCGCAATAGATGGTCATTGACGTCACGAAAGTAGGGTTTTGCCGCATAAGGAAAAGACGACAATAAGTCGTTTTTCTTATGGTTAATAAAAAAGTTACAGATGTCTTGTACAGGCGAAATCACAGCACGCATATGTACGAGCTGCGACTTTAATTCATATAAATGCTTAAGCGTGTCTTTGCTAAATTCATACGTAAAAATATTGCGCTCTTGCTCACGCAAATAGCTGCCCAAACGGTCGGTAATCGGCAAATAGTTATCGACAATAAAATCAAGAATGGCGTGCAAAATAAAAATCGGCCCCATACGCAATTTTTCGGGGCGACGATGACAATGCTCACGCACAGGCGCATAAGAGTTTGAAGGGCCTGTGCGGATGGTAATGATATAATTTTTGCCCATAAAAATGGCGGTCGTACCATAGCGAATCAGATTGCCTTCAAGCTTGGCGGTACGGACAACCACGAAAATGGTGTCGTTATTGTAGTTTTCGACCTTGGGACGCTGATGGTCACCGAACGCATCTTCAATCGCCAGCTCGTGTAAGTCAAAGGCACTTTGCACATCAGAGATGGTTTGAAAGCTGGGGTTGTACAGCCCTAGCCAAATAAACTGATTGTTATTGCTGAGCGCCTTACTGACATCATCGAGCGCTAGCGCGCCAATTTGCTGTCCTGTCTTACGCGAATAGGCGTAGCAATTGACCACTTCATTGGGATTGGCGATATGAATGTCCTCATAACGCTCCGATTCAGGATCATAGATGGTCATGGTCTCTAGTGCATCCGCATCTGAGGTGCTGGCATCGCCATAAATATAACTGTCTGGACTATAAGGCTGCTCGCTTAAGTGGCTATCGCTTAATTGCTCAATATTTGAATCAGGTGCAATACGGTTGGCCGTGGCAGGGGATTGCTGATGATCATATTCTGTGCTCACGCCGATACCTCAATCTAAAAATGTCTAACCATGCCATCTATCCAGCCATCCTAGCTGTATGTCATGTATGGATAAGGCGCCTCTGCGCCGTTACGGTTATAGCGCGTATTGTTTGAGCGTGTCCATATCGACCAACGCCAGCAAGCTCTCATGGCAAGCTTCAAGTTTGAGTGGCGGCGCAACATCAAAATCAAGAGCCTCTACCCAGCGCAGGGCACAGATACACCAATAATCGCCAGGCTGTAGTCCTGCAAAGTTGTATTCAGGCAGCGGCGTAATCAAATCATTACCACGCGCTGCCGAAAAATTTAAAAACTCGCTGGTCATTTTGGCGCATACCGTATGCTGACCGACATCATTCATGCCTGTATGACAAAAACCATTGCGATAATACCCCGTAATGGGGTCAAAACAGCAGCTGGCAAGCGCTGTACCTAAGACATTGGCTTGGTTGAGTTCTGGAATTGGATGATGGTCAAATGGCATAGCGCCTCCAAAATGCATAGCAAAAAAACGCCTAGACTGCGCTTATTTGATGATATTTATAAAAAATAAAAATTAGCGATAAGTATAAATACATATGATTGTCTAAGTGCTTGCTAGTGTAACATGACCTATTGGTATAGATATGCAAAGTTGCTCAGAAAAGTAGAGCAAAAAAGACGATGCTATACCTCATGTGATGATAGTAACGACGCATTAAAAATTGTGTCCAATTGTGACTAGGAGAAATCAGACGGCTATGCTAAACTGCATCATAAAGTGCCTAGGAACATAGTCACTATTCATATCGTCGTTTTTAGCATCCCGCATACTTAAGCATCATATCCCTTTTGGGTTACCTGATTTTATAATAATTGGGTCAGTAATGCTGCGTGCCAAAAATATACCAACATGCACATTATGGTGTGTTGTAGCGCAAGGCGCAAAAGATAGTGCCCGATAGCGACGACTCTCTTATTACGCCACGTTTTTTGGCAAACGATACGCCAAACAAGGATTTATTGTGTCTGCCAGTTCTGATTTTGCTGATTCTGCCTCGTTAACCGCCGCCAATCCTACTCAACAGGCGCATAAAAGCTTGCCTTTGATGAGCAACTTTGCTGCTGAAGTTGCCAACAGCTGGTTGCTGCCTGATGGGGTGGTGGATGTTTTGTTTGAAGACGCACAAAAGCAAGAGCTGCTGCGCTATCAGTTGACCCAGCATTTGATTTTGCATGGCTATCGCTTGGTCAGCCCGCCGATGATTGAGTATACCGAATCATTGTTAAGCGACGCCTCAGAAGATTTAAAGCGCCAAACTTTTAAAATCATCGACCAGTTAACAGGTCGTCTGATGGGGGTGCGCGCAGACATTACGCCGCAGATTTTACGTATTGATGCTCATCATGGCGGTGACGCTATTGCCCGCTATTGCTACGCAGGTCACGTCATTCATACGCTGCCATCAGGTTTGTTTGGCTCGCGTACACCATTACAGTTGGGTGCGGAGATTTTTGGTTGCGGCTCAATGAGCGCTGATATTGAGCTGATTGATGTCCTGTTTAGTATGCTCGGTCAGCTTGAGCTGAATGACGCTTTGCACATTGATTTGGGTCATGTGGCTATCTTTAAGCGCTTATCGATGCTTGCGGAAGTATCAGAAACAGATACTGAGCAATTGATGCACCTTTATGCCAATAAAAACCTTCCTGAGCTAAAACGTGTGTGCCAAAGCATCACTATGGGCAGTGACTTTTACGCGCTGGCGCGTCATGGTCATGATGTCAGTAGCCTGCTTGAAAAGTTATCTGCCACTGCACAAGCCGATAGCAAGATTACGACGGCTATTGACGAGCTTGAACGTATGAAAGCTTATCTAGAGAGTCAATGGCAATGTCCTGTAAGTATCGATATTACCGAGCTGTCAGGGTATCACTATCATACAGGCCTTATCTTTAACGGCTATATCCATAACGAAACACAGCCGCTAGTGCGTGGTGGTCGCTTTGATGGTATGCAGCGTCATAGCGAAGGCACTCGCGAGGCCACAGGCTTTAGTATGGACATCAGCCGCTTGCTGGCGCATATCGGCCTAGTCACGCCGCGTATTGCAGTGGTGGATTTTGAGGCGCTTAGCCAAGCAAATAACGCACACAAAGAGGCGCTCAAAACTTATGTACAAGAGCTGCGCCGCTCAGGTGTGCGCGTGACCATACCGCTCGGTGCCGATGATACGCCAACCAACGCCACACATCGTATCGTGTGCGCTGATAACGCTTGGCAGCTTACTGCGCTATAACGGATAAGGGCGCGTATCGTGGTCTGCTGTGCGCTGCCCATTTTTTCTTTATTAAAGACAGCACTAACTTTGATGCATGTTTTCGGCATCATTTTTTTTGAGTACACACCTTAATACACAATCGTAAGGATTTAACATGGGTAAAAATGTCGTAGTTTTAGGTAGCCAATGGGGCGACGAAGGAAAAGGCAAAATCGTTGATTTGTTAACCGAAAAAGCTTCTGCGGTCGCACGCTTTCAAGGTGGACACAATGCAGGTCACACCCTTGTCGTTGATGGCAAAACCACCGTGCTCCATTTGATTCCTTCAGGTATTCTACGCGGTGATGTAACTTGCTTTATCGGTAACGGCGTGGTGCTCGCACCAGACGCGCTACTAAAAGAGATTAAAAATCTAGAAGAAACTCAAGTGCCTGTACGTGAGCGCCTGCGTATTTCGCCAAATTGCCCACTTATCATGCCTTATCACGTTGCCCTTGACCAAGCTCGCGAAGCCAAGCGTGGCACTGGCAAAATCGGCACGACAGGTCGCGGTATCGGTCCTGCTTATGAAGACAAAGTTGCGCGCCGTGCGATTAAACTGGCTGATTTGTTCCGCCATGACCTAGAAGAAAAGCTACGTAACCTGATTGAGTATCACAACTTCCAATTGACCGAATATTACAAAGTAGACGGCATTGATTTTGATGAAACCTTTGCGCTTTGCCAAGAATGGAAGAACGAGCTACAGGGCCTTGTGACCGACGTGACTGAAGAGTTGGATCAAATGCGCCGCGCAGGTAAAAATCTCATGTTCGAGGGTGCGCAAGGCACGCTACTTGACATCGACCACGGTACTTATCCGTTTGTGACCAGCTCAAGCACCACGGCTGGCGGCGTATCAACAGGTACCGGTATTGGCCCATTGTATCTAGACTACGTGCTTGGCATTACCAAAGCCTATACCACGCGTGTAGGTAGTGGTCCATTCCCAACCGAATTGTTTGATGATGTGGGCGCACACCTTGCCAAAGTCGGTCACGAGTTTGGTGCGACCACAGGCCGCGCACGTCGCTGCGGTTGGTTCGATGCTGAAGCGCTACGTCGTTCAGTGGTCTTAAACTCACTATCAGGCATCTGCCTAACCAAGCTTGACGTACTAGATGGCTTGGATGAGATTCGTATCGGTGTGGGCTATGATTTGCCAGAAACCGAATGCGAAGGCGCACATGACGCTGAGTTTTATGAAACCGTTACGCCAAAATACGAAACCCTACCAGGCTGGAGCGAGTCTACCGTTGGCGTGACCAACTATGACGACCTACCAGAAAACGCCAAAGCATACATCAAGCGTATCGAAGCGCTGATTGACTGCCCTGTCGATATTATCTCAACGGGCCCTGACCGTGCTGAGACCATCGTATTGCGCGACCCATACGACGCGTAATCAGATACGCGCTGCTCGGTGGGACATCGCCGAGCGTCGCCAATAATACAAAAGCCCTGATGGAAACATTGGGGCTTTTTATAGCTTTATTTACAACCTTGCTTATCGTCTTGCTGATAACCTTACAGGCGCGTCCATTAAGCGTAAATTGCCCCTATCATTTATAAACGTAATCGTTATAATAGGCAGCAAGCGCACTTGGGCAACCTATTGCCAAGCTTATGGGTCATGGCAGGCGCAGTAAAATAATAGGCTGCACCCTGAGCACTGACATATAACGATCATAATTTTGCGCGATAATGATTTTATCATTGGTTTATTTTATTTGGATTAGGAGTCTTTCATGGCTATCGAACGTACGCTATCTATCATCAAGCCTGACGCTGTTGGCGGCAACCACATCGGTGCAATCTACGACCGTTTTGAAAAAGCAGGTCTACGCATTGTTGGCGCAAAAATGCTGCAACTGGACGACGAAAAGGCGGGTGGTTTTTACGCTGAGCACGCTGAGCGTCCATTTTACAACGACCTAAAATCTTTCATGACCTCAGGCCCTGTATTGGTATCAGTACTAGAAGGCGAAGACGCGATTGCTAAGCACCGTGACATCATGGGCGCAACCAATCCAAAAGAAGCGGCTGAAGGCACGATTCGTGCAGACTTCGCGAGCAGCATCGACGAAAACGCGGTACATGGATCAGATTCTGCAGCATCTGCAGAGCGCGAAATCAGCTACTTCTTCGCTGATAACGAAGTATGCCCACGTACACGTTAAGGGATTAGCAAATATTAGCCTAAGCTGTAAGAGTAAGCTCATGTTTACGCACTGCTGATGCAGGCACGCGCTTATGCGGCAATACGGTTGATATTTGTCATAATGCCACCATCAAACGGCTTATATCCTTAGGGTATAAGCCGTTTGAGTTATGATTTATCATTATTTTACGCCGATAAGTCATTGTTTTTGTTATCATAGACCCCTATGAATGAGTACGCCTTATTCGTAATTCTTGATTAGATACCTCATATTTTTCTTTGTTATTGTCTTTTGGCAGTCGATAGTCCAAATGCGATAGCCCCTCTTTATAGTTTATGTCGATAGGTTCTTGCTTATGTCAACTGCACCCACGCCCGTCTCATCACAGCCTGCCCGTACTGCTAAGGGCGAGAGCATTCGTCTCGTTGATGAAGCACAAGCCAAAACCAATTTACTGGGTATGACGCCTGAAGAGCTCGCAGCCTACTTTAAAGAGATTGGCGAAAAGCCATTTCGAGCGACTCAGGTCATTAAGTGGATTTATCAATATGGCGTGACTGATTTTGCACAAATGACCAATTTAAGCAAATCACTGCGTGAAAAATTAAGCGCGCATGCATGCGTGACACCGCCGAAAGTCTTGCACCGCAAATACAGTGATGACGGCACGCGTAAGTGGATTTTTGAAGTGACGGGCGGTTCCTTGGTAGAGACGGTACTGATTCCTGCCGATGACAATAAGGCAAATGGACGTAAGACCTTATGCATCTCATCGCAGGTCGGCTGTGCACTTGATTGCAGCTTTTGTAGCACGGGCAAGCAGGGCTTTGAGCGTGACTTGAGCGCCGCCGAAATTATTGGTCAGCTGTGGGTGGCGAACGCCTCGTACATGACCGATGAAAACGAAAGCCTTGAGCACGTTGATCATAGCGAATGGCAAAATAATGTCACCAACGTGGTGATGATGGGTATGGGCGAGCCGCTACTGAACTATAAGCCAGTAGTAAGCTCGATGGAGCTGATGCTGAGCGATCATGCGTATGGTTTATCCAAGCGCCGTGTTACTCTGTCCACCTCAGGCGTTGTGCCGAAAATGTATGACTTGGCAAAAGACATTGACGTGGCACTTGCCATCTCTTTACACGCGCCTAATGACGAGCTGCGTAATGAGCTGGTACCGATTAATAAAAAGTACCCGCTAAGCGAGCTGATAGCAGCAGCGAAGCATTATGTCAACGACATCAACCCACGCCATAAGAAGCACGTGACTATTGAATATGTCATGCTAGAGGGTGTCAATGACAGTGACAAACACGCGCATGAACTGGTCGCGCTTTTGGACGATTTGCCCAGCAAAATCAATTTGATTCCATTTAACCCGTTCCCGCACGCGCCATATGGTCGCTCAAGCAACAACCGTATCCATGCGTTTAGCAATATTTTAAGCCAAGCGGGCTTTGTGTGTACGGTGCGCCAGACACGCGGTGATGATATTGATGCCGCCTGTGGGCAACTCGTGGGACAAGTCGCCGACCGTACACGTCGTCAAGCGGCGTGGCAAAAAAGTATCGCTGAACGCCAGCAAAACGCGGTACAAGCAGACGCACAATAATAAGTAGGATTTGAAACCCCAACTTATAAAGTTGTCATTTTTGCGTCAGAATGGTAACAAAAGTGTAGCGACACTCACTAAACTGTACTTATGGGCAAAAAATCTATTAAACTTAAGGCTCGTTGAATCAGATATTTGTTCAATTACAGTTTTACGATGGCGGCTCCGATGACTTTTATGACAAGCAATCAAAAAAACAACAAGCAAATCAGCAATCAGCAACCAGCGCCCACCTTGACGCAATCGCGACAGGTGGGTTTGCTGTGTGCGGCATTACTGGGGACAGTGGTGCTATCAGGGTGTCAAAGCAGCAGTAGCGACGCGCTGGTGATGGAGCCTGTGTACGCACAGAGCATGACTCAAGCCAGTAACAAGGGTGATGTTGATAAGAATGAGGTGGCAAAAGTGCGTACGGCACTGGCGGCGCAATACATCCGCGAAAACGGCTTAGATGCCGCGCAGCAGCAGCTCGAAAAAGCCTTTGCCGCCAATAGCCGATACGCGCCTGCCTATGATATGATGGGCGTTTTGTTACAAAAAGAAGGCAGCGCTCGCAATCTAAAAAAGGCAGAAGGCTACTTTAAAAAAGCCATTGAATATGACCCTGAATTTGAGCAGGCACGTAATAACTATGGTGTGTATCTGTCACAGATGAAGCGCTATCGTGAGGCAGCTGAGCAATTTGAGATTGCAGGTACGGCGCTTGGCTACGATGGACGAATTGGTGCTCTAGAAAACTTAGGTCGCACTTATCTACAGCTGAATGACCGTCCTGCTGCTACGAAGGCATTCTTGCGTGCGCTTGAAGGCAATCGTAACAGCTTAATTGCGCATATTGAACTGGTTGATTTGCTGCTCGATGCCAAGCGTATTATGCAGGCGCAAAGTCTATATGATGAGACGCAGCTATTGATTCGCGGACAAGGCACGACGCCGCGCTTACTCATGCAAGGTATCCGTCTGGCAGCTGCCCAAAACGACAATCGCGCTCGGCAACAGCTGGCACAGCAGCTGCTTTCTGCTTATCCGCTCAGTGAAGAGGCAAAGCAGGTTAAAGTATGGCTGAAAAATCCAGAGGCTTCATGGCAATGACCCCATCTATGACATCTACAGACAGTGCCGCTGAGCCCGATACATTAGCATTTGGCGCGCCTTTACGTCACGTACGAGAAGAAAAAGGACTGAGCGTACAAGCCGTATCGGACGAGCTGTATATCGTGACGCCGTATCTGACAGCGCTCGAAGCTGAAGACTTTAGCGCCATGCCACCAGTAGTATACGCACGCGGATTTTTGGTGAACTATGCAAGGTTTTTGGGACTCGATGCCAAGATGCTCGCCAGCCGTTTTGACGCTGCCTGTCCGAGCGACTACCGTAAACCGCCCGAAAACATCAGTGCGTTACCCATACAATCAAACAAGACACGCAGCGCGCGCCGTATGCGTTTTAATCCATGGCTACTTTTAGCGCTCATTGCACTGATTATAGGCGCAGTAGCGCTTTGGTTACTGGTGAGTAGCAGTACAGATGACGATAAGCCAACCACCACACCGACGGTTATCAATATGGACAGTGCTGACCAACAAGCTGGCGCAGCCTTAAATGCGACAGGTAGCGCAATTGGTGCCAGTGGTTCAGCGCTCGACGTCACCAGCACTGCACCTGCCAGTTTAGACCTTGTGGTCACAGAGGACACAATGGTCTCAATCACTGACGCCGATAGCAATACATTGGTGTCCAAGCGTCTACCCGCAGGCAGCTATCATTTTGAGGGCGCGCCGCCATTTGCTATCCAGATTGCTACGGTTGACAGCGTGACCCTACAAATGAACGGATCGCCTGTGGATATGCGTGAATACACACAAGACAACCGCGCTGATTTTACATTAATGCCTGAATAATACAGACGCGATAATGCTATATTGCGCGCACGGCATGATTTTTTGCCTGCTTACTTTGTCGATAAGGATTTTATATGTCAACAGCATCGCCAATCAAACGCCGCTTAACCAAACAAATTCATGTCGGTGATGTCGCTATCGGCGGTGATGCACCGATTAGCGTACAAAGCATGACCAACACTGATACTTGTGACGTGGCAGCCACAGTTGCTCAGATTGAGCGCTGTGTGGACGCAGGCGCGGACTTGATGCGTGTATCGACGCCAACGATGGCGTCGGTCGCCGCCTTTGCCGAGATTCGTAAACAAGTTAATATCCCATTGATTGCGGACGTGCATTTTGACCACAAAATTGCTTTGGCGGTTGCCGAGGCGGGTGCAGATTGCTTGCGTATTAACCCAGGCAATATTGGTAATGATGCCAAGGTGCGCGAGGTGGTCGCTTGTGCGCGTCATCACAATATTCCTATTCGTATCGGGGTTAACGCAGGCTCATTAGAAAAAGACATCCAGCGTAAGTACAGCGAGCCGACAGGCGAGGCGATGCTCGAATCGGCCATGCGTCACATTGACATCTTAGACCGCTTAAACTTTGACCAGTATAAAGTCTCAGTAAAGGCCTCTAACGTATTTTTGACGATGGATGCGTATCGCTTGTTGTCAGCGCAGATTGACAACCCGTTACATCTTGGCGTGACTGAAGCGGGCGTATATCGTACAGGCACGGTCAAATCAGCGATTGCACTGGGCGGCTTGTTATTAGAAGGGATTGGCGATACCATGCGTATTTCGCTCGCCGCTGAGCCTGAAGAAGAGATTAAAATTGGCTTTGATATTCTAAAGTCATTAAACATCCGCTCAAATGGCGTCAACTTTATTGCGTGCCCCAGCTGCTCGCGTCAAGAGTTTGATGTGATTAAAGTCATGATGGCATTAGAAGCACGCCTTGAAGATATTCGTGAACCGATGGACTTATCGGTTATTGGCTGTAAAGTCAATGGACCAGGTGAGGCCAAAGAAGCCGATATTGGGGTCGTGGGGGCGGCACCAAAATCGCTGGTCTACCGTATGGGACAAAAAAGCCATCTGATTGATACCAATGACTTGGTAGATGAAATTGAAAGTATGGTACGCGCCCGCGCTGCAGAATTAGAAAAAGCCCGCGAAAATGAAATTTTACGTGTAAAAGGCTAAGGCGTATTTTAATATAAGACGCACTTTAGTGAAGTTGATACAAATTTAATATTGGCTTCACTTTACATTAAAGTGTTAGGCGCTGGCTTGCCGCCGCTACAAAACACTATTTAAGATAATAAGCATAACGCACCGTCATCGTTAGTATTGAGGATCAGACCGTATCATGATTAAAGCAATCAAAGGATTTAATGACATTTTACCCAACCAATCGGCACAGTGGCTAAAGCTGGAGTCGATACTGGCGAACGTGCTTGGTAGATACGGTTTTGAGCATATTCGCTTGCCCATCGTGGAGCAGACCGATTTGTTTGCGCGCGCGATTGGCGGGGCGACGGATATCGTTGAAAAAGAAATGTATAGCTTTGCGGACAAGTCTGAGCCGCCAACGCCATTAACGCTACGTCCAGAGGGCACCGCAGGTGCGGTACGTGCAGTGATTGAGCACAACATGCTGCGCGGCGATACCCCAAAGCTGTGGTACATCGGACCGATGTTCCGCTATGAGCGTCCGCAAAAAGGCCGCTATCGTCAGTTTCACCAACTGGGTGTGGAGAGCTTTGGCAGTGCGCTGCCAGACGCCGATGCCGAGCTGATCGCCATGACGGCGATGATGTGGAAGGCGCTGGGCATCCAAGACGAGCTGACGCTGGAGCTGAACAGTCTTGGTGAGATTGACGAGCGCCGCGCATATCGTGATGCCTTGGTTGCTTATTTGACCGATAAAAAATCTGAGCTGGACGCGGATAGTCAGCGCCGCCTAGACACCAATCCGCTACGTATCCTCGACAGTAAAGAAGCGAGCACGCAAGCACTATTGCAAGACGCGCCAAAATTGGCAGATTTTTTGGGTGAAGACAGCCGCGCGCATTTTGCCCAAGTACAGGCGTATTTGACGGCGCTGGGTATCGCGTTCCGTATCAATCCGCATCTGGTACGCGGTCTGGATTATTATAACAAGACCGTGTTTGAGTGGGTGACGGACAAGCTGGGTAGTCAAGCCACAGTATGTGCTGGCGGGCGTTACGATGGGCTGATTGGTCAGCTTAAATCTATGGGCGGCAAGGAGGCCAAGTCTGAGCCAGCGGTTGGCTTTGCTATGGGTCTGGAACGCTTGTTGTTATTGATTGAAGCGGTTGCACCTTTTGAAGAGCAACACGCTTGTGATGTATTTATCGCTGCGCACCCTGATGTGTATGATGCGGGCATGCGTTACGCGCATGAATTGCGTCAAAATCGCCCTGATTTGCGTGTGAAAATGGCAAGCGCTACCAGCTTAAAGGCACAAATGAAAAAGGCAGACAAGTCAGGTGCCGCAGTGACGGTGATTTTGGCCCAGCAAGAGTTAGAGGACGGCACGGTCAGCCTAAAAGACATGCACAGTGGTGAGCAGCGCAGCGTCTCTCGCGATTGGCTACTGCAAGCGGGTAACCTGCGCCCTTAACCGCGGTTTTATATGATAACGGTACAACGTGGTTTTGCTTAGCATTATCGGTTTTGTACCGTTTGATTTTGATTGGTTCTTTAGTGATTGGTTTTATCAGGATACAGTTATGGTTCAGACCCCAAACTCGCCATCAGAAAGCAATATGGATGCGCTAAAACAATACGGCAGTTACATCATTACTGTCATTTTACTTGTGCTGGCAGGTTATTTTGGCTGGACCTACTGGCAAAACAATCACGCGCGCGTTGATACAGTGGCGGCTGATCACTATGCGGACATCCAAAATTTAAACCAAGAAATTAATCTTGCAGCGCAAAATCCAGACCTAAACGCCGAAGCAACTGCTGCACTAGACAAAAGCCGCAGCGAGCTTGATAAAAACATCGATGCCTTGGTTGCCACGCATGGCGACTCGGTATACGCATGGCAAGCGTTGATGATTAAAGCGCGTAGTGAAGCAGATGCCAACGACTTTGCGGCAGCGAGCGAGAGTTTAAAACAAGCTGCGGCGATTGATTTGGGCGATGCAGGATTAAGCGCCATTACTCGTCTGCGTTACGCCGAGACCTTGCTGGCGGCAGGTGATGCGGATG
Source organism: Psychrobacter sp. bablab_jr014 (assembly GCF_016464015.1). Taxonomy (GTDB): domain Bacteria; phylum Pseudomonadota; class Gammaproteobacteria; order Pseudomonadales; family Moraxellaceae; genus Psychrobacter. The sequence continues at coordinate 11,683 of NZ_JACDXT010000010.1, read as the reverse complement.
CCGCACTCTCAGAAGCCAAGAGCGATATGCCAAGCCCCTTTGAAGCCAGTCAGCAAGAGCTGCTGGGTGATATCTATATGGCACAAAAAGATGAAGACGCTGCAAAGCAGGCATACAACAATGCGTGGGAGCTTTTGCGTAAGCGTCAAGAAAGCCGTGCCGTGTTGGCACTAAAGATGGAAAGTCTTGGCATGACCGTCGAGCCTATTGAAGCTGCGCCTGAGCTGATTCAGCAAGCGCCAGCGACGAGCGCGCCTGCAGTGGAACAAAGTGCAAGCAACGCTGCCGAGCCTGCAGCATAATAAAAACAACAAAGGCGTAGCCTTGCAACAACAAAGTCATCCTATAGTTGCAGACTTGTTGATTGTCCCTTTATATGTAGTGAGAGTACACAATGACCCAATCTATTCGCGCTAATAATCGCCTAAAAGCGACCTTGATGCCTGTTGCTGTGTTGGCTATTGCCGCAACAGCACTGGTGGGCTGTAATCGTGGTATCAAGCCTGAGGTGCATGAGCCTGTTAAGTTAGTGGCTTTGTCGCAATCAATACAGCTGTTACAGCCAGTTTTTAGCACGGATGCAGGCAGCAGTCGTGCCAGCAGCAAAGACCCTCTTGATTTACAAGTCGGTTATGACAACGGTCAGATGGTTACAGCCTCTCGCGGCGGCGAGGTTACAGGTTACAATGCGCAAGGTCAGCGTCTGTGGTCAGTAAAAGTTGACGAAGCCATCACAGGTGGCGTGGCGCTGGATGCCTTTAGTCAGACAGCGATTGTCAGTACCCGCTCAGGTCGTGTGATTGCCTTTGATAGTACTACAGGCGAGCAGCGCTGGACACAGCAACTGTCAGGCTCAGTACTGACACCTGCATTGATTCATAATAACCGCGTAGTACTTTCTGCCAACGATGGGTTTTTACATGGCCTGTCGCTACAAACAGGTCAGTCGATTTGGAAATTTGCCACGCAAGTGCCTGCAATTAGCGTCCGTGGTAGTGCAGCGCCAACCTTACTTGATGACGAAACGGCACTGCTTGCTACCGCAGATGGCCGCTTACATGCGTTGACGGTGGATAATGGTCTGCCACTATGGTCGCGCCGCGTCGGTGTGGGCAATGGTAGCAGCGAGGTTGAGCGCATGAGCGATGTTGATGGCCAGCCTATTATTGATAATAACCAACTGTTTGCGGTCAGCTATAGCGGTCAACTGATTGGTATTGATTTGACCTCACGCCAAGTCATGTACATGAACGAGCTTGCCAGCTTAAAATCATTGGCGGTCAATCCGCGTCAAGTCATTGGTACCAGTCTTGATGGTAAAGTCGTCGCTTATGACCGTCAAAATGGCCAAGTCTTGTGGGAAAATGACTCGCTCATGTATCGTGAGCTGACCAATCCTGTGATGATTGACGGTTATATTGCTGTAGGTGATTTGGATGGTGTGGTACATCTGTTTGACCCTGCCAATGGTAATATTGTGAGCCGCGTCAGCACCAAAGGCGCACTCAGCAGCCTGCAAGTGGTTGGCAATCGTCTGCTGACCCAAAGCCAAAGCGGCCAAGTCTCCGTCTGGCAGTCGGTACGCTAGCCAGTGACGGGTTAGGCGTTAGGTATTTATTAAGCAGATACCTACAATGTAAGAGATAAAACAAGAAACGCTGCATGGTCAGCGTTTCTTGCCTTGTGAAAAGCGCGCATTTGACGTAATCTATGCGCCCATAATATGCACCTGCGTATAATGTCCTATTATTCTCGCTGGTCTGTTATCATAGAGCAGCGTTTATTGCTATTTATCTATAAAAACAGCGCCTCTGCTGTCATTATCGTCTGTCACTGAGAGTATCACATGAGTATCAAGCCCGTGGTTGCCTTAATTGGTCGTCCAAATGTTGGTAAATCCACTTTATTTAACCAGTTCACCAAAAGCCGTCAGGCCTTGGTGGCAGACATGTCAGGACTGACGCGCGACCGTCAGTATGGTGATGCCGAATATGAAGGCAAGTCATTTATCGTCGTTGATACGGGAGGTATCGGGGAAGCAGACGATGGTAGTGGCAACATTGACGACTATATGTCAGAGCAGTCGCATACCGCTATTCATGAAGCTGACATTATCGTGTTTGTGACTGACGCACGCTCAGGACTGATTGGTGCAGATGAAGAGATTGGCAAGTTTTTGCACACGTTGGGCAAGCCTGTTTATTTGGTTGCCAATAAAATTGACGGTGTCCATGATGCTGCGCCTGCCGAATTTTATGCGCTGGGTCTAGGCGAGCCGTACCCAATGGCAGCCAGTCACGGTCGCGGTTTGGGCAATTTGCTTGAGGACATTACCGCGGATATGCCAGAGCAAGTCACAACTGAAGATCCAGACGGTTTAAAGCTTGCCATTATTGGTCGTCCAAACGTGGGCAAATCGACTCTGGTCAATCGCTTACTTGGCGAAGAGCGCGTGGTGGTCTATGATATGCCAGGCACGACTCGCGACAGTATCTATATTCCTTATGAGCGTGATGGTAAAAACTACGTCTTGATTGATACCGCAGGTGTGCGTCGCCGCGGACGTATCAATGAAAAGGTCGAAAAATTCTCAGTCATTAAAACCTTGCAAGCGATTGAAGACTCAAACGTGACCGTCATCGTTATTGATGCCAAAGAGGGTATCGTAGATCAAGATTTGCACATGATTGGTTATGCACTGGATAAAGGCCGTGCGCTCGTCGTTGCTATTAATAAATGGGATGGTCTAAGCCAAGACCAAAAAGACTTTATTAAGCTTGAGATGGATCGTCGTTTTAGCTTTATTCCTTTTGTCAAAGTGCATCTGATTTCTGCTTTGCATGGTACAGGGGTAGGTAATTTGTACCCATCGATTCGCCGTGCTTATGATTCATCGATGTTTAATGTCTCAACCAACCGCTTGACGCAAATCTTGCAAGATGCTGTTACTGCCAACCCGCCACCTGCTGTGGCAGGCCGCCGTATCAAGCTACGCTACGCGCATATTGGAGGACATAATCCGCCTGTCATTGTGATTCACGGTAATCAAACAGGCTCGTTGCCAAAGAGCTATCAGCGCTATTTAGAAAACCAGTTTCGCGGTGTTTTCAAACTCGAAGGCACGCCACTCAATGTGGTCTTTAAGCTCAATGAAAACCCCTATGCCAATCGTAACGACACGCCAGTAAAAGCAAAAAATCAGCAGCTGCGTAAACGCAAATGGGCTCAAGATGTCAAAAAAGGCACGAAAAAAGCCAGCAAAAAAAACAAGTAAAGACAAAAGGCGTGTTTATCACGCTTTTTTCGTTATAAAGAACAGCAAAAGCACATAATATAAATGCTTTTATCTTATACGCAACCTTATAGTTATCCTGTACTATAGTACACAGTCATTTTAGCTTCATTAACGAATATGCGCCCATACAAGACCGTATCGACCTTCGTCAACCGCACGATTATTCGAATTGTTGTGGTAACATCGCTGATAATCACCATATTCTCTTTGGTGTATGGTTGTGTGTATAACTATCAAAAAAAACGTGCATATATTCAAGAACTGGCAAGCTTGCTTGCTATCAGTGCCGCAGCAGAAAACGGCGCAGACATCGTCGCGGAACAAGTCGAGTTTTTGCTGCAAGATGAGCCAAGTATTCAAAGTATTGTTTTTTATTCTACCGATTATCCTGTCACCACCTCAGAAGCCGAAGACAGCCTGCCTAGTACCAATGATTGGTCGACGGCTTTATTCGCTCACAATATCAGTTTTAACCGTCCCGTAACTGACAGTCGTTACAACCAAATAAATGCTTTAAACAGCGCAGCCAATGTGGAGCCCAGTACGGACAATGATCAAGCACAGCTGGTCGGCTATATCAATATCACTATAGATGTTGAGCGCATACGTATTGAGTGGATATGCTATGACTTGCTGATTTGGTTGTCCGTGGTCAGTATTGGTATTTTTATGCTTTGGTTGGTGCTGCGACAACTGGGATGGCCTTCACAAAATATCAGTGAGCTTGCTAAGGTATGCGAGACTGTAAATGCCAACCCTGATTTAAGACAGCTGCCCGTTATACAACAGAGTATTGAATTTGAAGACCTACGTGAGATTCGCCGTGCATTTGTCAACGTCTTTAGTCGTCTGCAAGAGGCACAACAGAAAAACGATGAACTGGCAGCGTTAGAAGAAAATTTGCGTAGCAAGGATTTGTCTTTAGAAGTGCAGCGTCACAATTTTCAAAGCATGATTACTCATGAATTAAAAACCTCACTAAATGCGATTTCAGGAGGCTTACAACTGCTTAATCCGCAGCAGTTAAGCGTTGAGCAGAAAGACATTTTAAATATAATTCGTAAGGGCAGTCAGCAATTAGATACCACACTTGAGCAAATCATTCAGTTAAACAAAATTGAGCGCGGTCAAGTGGTCATTCGTTTAAGCACCTTTAATCCCTTACAGCTCCTATCTGACGTATTTGCCGAATATGAGCCAATGGCAAAACGTAAGCAATTAGAAATTATCAGTAAAGTGAACCATGTCGATTATGCGCTAGAAGGTGACGTGGATAAGATCAAGCAAGTCTTGGGTACCTTAATAGAAAATGCGATTAAATTCACGCATACAGGTGAGATTGTCGTAGAGTCACAGCTGAGCCATTTTGACCAAGTCATTCGCTGGCAGGTCAGTATCACAGACACAGGTATCGGTATTGAAGATAAATACCTAGATGACATTTTTACCCCATTTTTTCAGGTCGACCCGACGCATACGCGTGAGCATGAAGGTGCAGGGGTAGGATTACCTGTTATCAAGCAGATTTTACATCTGCTAGGCGCTTCTATTGATGTTAAAAGTGTCTTGGGTGTCGGTAGTGAGTTTACCGTGGTCATGCCTCTTCGCAACACATACCGTCCTGCGCACTTACAGCAGCGTTTTTCTGGCTTAGATATCAGCTATTACTATCATGATATCGACAGCTTAAATGTTGCTGAAGCATTAAAAAGACTGGGCGCTAAAGTTAGCCTAAATAGTCAGCAACAAGGTTTATCCACCATCGACAATGCAGAAATTATCATGATTGCCGAAGACGTCAGACCTGAGCGTGCCATACAAATTGCACGCTTTGTCCGTGAGCAAGAAACCACCCATCGCTCACTGCTGGTCTACTGGTATCCTGAGCATCAAATTCATACGTTTAACGATATTGAGCATGAGCTAAAAGCTAAAGGTATTGATTACTGTCATGTCTCGACCGAAGATACGCAAGAGCTGTATACGCTATTACAAGCATGGTTGGGATGGTTGTAAGTGAGCTGTCTTGTACTTTATGCGTAACGTATAGCGCCATTTTTTATTGGTTGACTTTGTCCTTTAGCCAGTAAACAAAACGCTGCCAAAGCCGCTTTATAATACCTGTTTCTGCAACAGCATTACTAGCAATGACAGGCACTGCGGCGACGGGCTTACCGTCCATCACAGCCACCAACTGTCCCACTTGCTGACCCTTGACAATAGGTGCATCAATATACGCAGGCACGTCTAAGACGGTTGTAATGTTATCCTGCATGGCTTTAGTCGTCAGTACTTGTAATGTGTCACTGATTATGATGTTTACCTGTTCAATGTCAGCATAGCGCACAGGCACATCCGTCACCGTCTGTCCCTTAGGCGCTTTGACCACGGTTGCAAAATGACCAAACCCCCAGTTCAGTAAAGCACGTGAGTCATCCGCACGGCTCTGCGCACTTTTGCTGCCCAAAATCACAGAAATCAGACGCATATTCTGCCGCTGACTTGAGGCGACCAAACAGTAACCTGCAGCACTGGTATGACCTGTTTTTAACCCATCGACCGTGGGGTCAGTGGTGAGTAGCGCGTTGCGGTTGCCTTGAGTGATGCCATTGTAGGTAAAGGACGGCTCAGAATATAGGCTATAATAGTTGCCACTATTTTGGATAATAGCGCGGGCAAGGACAGCCAAGTCGCGCGCCGATGCCACATGACCATCAGCAGGCATACCTGTGGCATTGACAAAATGACTGCGTGTCATGCCCAGCTTTTGTGCCTCTGTGTTCATAAGGGCGGCAAATGACGCTTCATCACCAGCAAGATGCTCGGCCATTGCCTTTGACGCGTCGTTACCTGATTGAATGATAATACCGCGCAGCATGTCTATAACAGGCGCAGTGCTGTTCACAGGTACATACATACACGATTGGCTACTGCTACCACGGCACCAAGCATTTTCACTCATGCGCACAGGCTCATTTTCGCTTAAACTGCCGTCGTTTAAACGTTGCTCAATCAGATAGCTGGTCATCATTTTGGTTAAAGAGGCAGGCGGTAAGGCGGCACCGGCGTTTTTTTGTGCCAATATCTCGCCTGTATTATAGTCCATCAATACATAAGCGCTCGCCTCAATGGTCGGCGCAGTCGCCACAGCTTGCGCATTGGCCATATATCCAACATAAAAGCAAATCCCCAGTGCTACAGCTGGCAAGCATCGTGCGGAAGAAAACACAGTCAAGGCAGATAAAGTCATAGTCCCGCACTTATTATAGAAATAATAGGGTATCAAAGCACAAAAGGCTTAATATGGCGATGGGTTGTCACCTTATCAGCTTATCTGAGCCATCGATAAAACACAAATAGATTGGCATAAGAAAAGCCCATAACATTCACATGCTATGGGCTTTTCTTATCAGCGCTGTGGCGCTTAACAATCATTCGCGTAAGACGGTCATCACTCAAAAAACCAGTAATAAAAATCATGAGTGTAAGTAGCGGATGGTTTTTATGGTGGTGATTGACTGTGCGTATTTAATAATAAAAAGTCTTAAACTTCAGCATTAGCCAAATCAACACACAGTGCTTTATTGTCTTGTTTAGAAAAGCTCATGGTCCAACTACGGATGCTTTGTAAAATCTGGCGATAATCTTGCTGCGTAGACAAATACTGAATCGCCGCTTTTGGATCTTCAAGTGTCGGCATTAAGTCATGCAACTGCGTGTTGTAAGACTTATAAAAACGTTGACGCTGATTACCACTGAGCATAGATGGACAAATCTCAGACAATACCTGCATTACCGCAATCTCATGCTTGGTAATATTCATACCTGACATGTCTAAAGGAATTGTCGTCGATGCATTGTTGCTGGCTGCATTGGCAGTGTGCGACATCATTGCTATTGCGGTCACCAAGCCTGCCGTACCGATTTTACCCACAGTGTTTTTTGTCATAGAAACCACAGAAGAAATTGATGAATTGGTCATTCGGTATCACACTCGCTTTACATGATTTAATACGCTAATGGTAATGGGAAAGAAATTAAATGTCACATAAAATATTGAGGTCTGTGTAGAGGTCTTGTGATTGAATTTTGCGCGACAGAAACATAACTGGTCAATTTGTATAAAGCTTGCTAGAGTCTCAAATGATTCTCGCAACCTGTTCAGGATTTGTATCTGCTGTCTGAGTATTGCACGGTCGAATAACTTAGTTTAAGGTAGAAGCCTTCTATTATACTAATTAAGCGAAAGTTATACTCAATATAGTGAAACTATGAATATTCATTATGTTTTTGACTCATCATAACGAAAATTGAGTGATTATGCGATTTTTAATCAGTAATGACGATGGGGTGGCAGCACCTGGCTTGCAAGCGTTGTATAATGCGCTATCGCGCATCGGTGAAGTGATCGTGGTTGCACCTACGCTTGAGCAAAGCGGTACAGCAAGCGCGCTACATATTTCATCTCCAGTGTATGTGCATGAGTTGGACTCTGGCTTTGTATCTGTCAATGGTACACCTGCCGATTGCGTGTATTTGGCATTAAATGAGCTGTATAAAGACACGTCTTTTGACTGTGTGATTACGGGTATCAATTCTGGCGCGAATTTGGGTCAAGATGTGATGTATTCAGGGACGTTCGGCGCTGCGTTGACCGCGCAACTTTTTGGTGTTCCTGCCATCGCAACCTCTTTAGTCGGCGCGGCTATTGACAGTAAAGGTCAAGATAGGGGCAGTAACTATGCGCTGGCTGCTGAAAAAATCGCCGCCATTGTCAGTAATGCTGCGCTACTAAAGATGCTTAAAGATATGCCCTATCATGTGTTAAATATCAATGCACCCAATGTCCGCTATGCTGATGAGATCAAAGGACAGCGTATTACGCACCTCGGTCATCGTGATATTAAAAAGCCTATACATACCATTACCGACCCACGCGGACGCGATGCGTATTGGTTGTCGCTGCGTAAATCGGCAGACGACATCGTGCGCACACAAACGGATGATGCTGATATCATGAGCGATTACGATGCCATTGCCGCAGGGTATACCAGTGTGTCTTTGGTCAGATTGCATCACGCCTCAGCAGCGGGTATTCGCGCGCTGCAAGCGTTAGATTTTGAATGACACTCTTAATATGCGTTATTTTTAGCGCGTAGGGGATAAGACGCTGCTGGCGAATTATCCTGATTGTACTATTTGCTAGCATTTATATTTGCTCATCGCATTAACGACAGGAACTTTTGTATGAACCGACTCAATGCCACCGCCAAATTTGCTGCTGCCTGTGCTGCTTGTACGGTATTTATGGGACTTGCAGGTTGCGCTACCAAGCCAACCTACCAAACACAAAACATGTCTGCAGGCCCAACCATCGTAACCAATGCGCAGGGCGTGCCCAATTACTACCAAGTCAAACGTGGTGATACGGTGAGCCAAATTGCCTCACGTTATAACTTAAACTATCGTCAAATCGGTGCGCTGAATAATTTAGACAGTCAGTATACGATTTATAGCGGTCAGATGCTCAAGCTCTGGCAAGGTGATGAGCGTGCCGTTCAGCAAACCCAGAGTACGCCGCGCTACACGCCAAGACCTACGCAAACCACGCCGCCTGTCACTAATACGCCAAGTGCGCAAACCCCAAGCAACAATGCCACAGGTTATGATTACCCAACGCGCAATCCTGTGATTCGTAACTTTGATGCGCAAAGCAATAATTTGGGGATGTGGTTCAGTGGTCAAGCGGGCGACCCTGTCTATGCCAGCCAATCAGGCACGGTATTGTATGCAGGCAACGGGCTACAAGAATACGGCAATCTGATTATGGTTCGCCACAGCAATGACTATATCACTGCCTATGCGCACAACAGCGAATTGCTGGTAAAAGAAGGGGATAGCGTTCAGCGTGGTCAGCGTATCGCCAACATGGGCAATACAGGTCAAACCAACCAAGTGGCGTTAGAATTCCAAGTACGCTTGGGCGGCAGTCCAATTGATCCGCGTACCGTTTTAGGCCGCTAGACCGCCGTTAACTGCAGCAGCTAAGTAATGTAGCAATATCAATGTAAGTTCAAGTGATAAGAAGGGCATCGCCATGAGGGGTGTCCTTTTTGCGTTCTTAACTACCGCCAAGTGCTTTTAAGACAGTATGTCTGCCTGTTTGCTTGGTATCACTACTGGTTTTGTGTATTCGCTGCGTTGATGCATACAGGATTACGGCGGCGGGCAGGTTTGCTATACTATGTCTTAATGATTTAACAAAACACAATAAGAGGAAGCCGTGCGCGACACGGTGTTGGTTGAATGATATGCGTATTCGTAAACTGTTTAAATTTGAAAATGCCCACATCGTGCGTAACTGTAGCTCTGATCGCTGCAAGCGCTCGATTCATGGGCATAGCTATCAGATTGAGCTGATTTTAGAGGCCCATCGCCTTGATCATGGGCAGATGGTGTATGACTTTGGCTTACTAAAATCCTCTATCAAAGACATGATTGACAGCTTTGACCATGCCATCTGTTTTTGGCAAGACGATGATCCTGAGTATATCGCCGCCTGTAAAAAGTTCAGCGCACGCTGGATAGCACTGCCTGTATCACCATCAGCAGAGCAGTTTTCGCGCGTGATTTTCTTTTGGGCGCAAGAGATCTTGGCGCAGACTCAAATGCAAAATGGTGAAGCCGATGTGAGCATGTATTCGGTCATTGCGCATGAGACTGCCACAGGATACGCCCAGTGCTTTGCCGATGATGTCAGTAACGCACAAATGGGCGAATTGCGCTTACAAGATTTTGAGTTCAGCCCGCAAGTATGCGCTGAGTGGCATGACCCTGAGATGTACGCCAAGTTACTGCGCGGCGAGCGTTTTATCAACCCTGAAGTGACTCTGCAGGTGACCCCCAATGGTCAGTAATGCCAATGACAATCCAGCGCAAACCCAGCATTATGTGCTGCATTCAGAAAATGACACCGAGGCCTTAGCCCATATGCTGGCAGATTTGCCGCTATCAGGCAGCGTGTGGCTGTCAGGTGACCTAGGCGCTGGCAAGACGACTTTGACGCGCTATTGGTTGCGTGCACTCGGGCACAAAGGCGCGGTAAAAAGCCCCACCTATACCTTAGTTGAGCCGTATCAAATTGCCCACGCGGGACAATATATTTCGGTCTATCACGCCGATTTGTATCGCCTGCAAGACCCTGAAGAGCTGTCGTTTATCGGCTTTGATGATTATTTGGATGAGCCGCATGCCTTGGTATTGATTGAGTGGGCGAGCCGCGCTGAGGGCTATTTACCGCCGCCGATGTTAAGTATTAAGATGCGGCAACAAGACGACGGCAGCCGCGCAGTGACGCTAATCCTGTCTGACGCGGCAATCGAGCAAGGCGTGTGCTTACCGACGGCATAAGTTTTTATTTATTCAAACTATTAGGGCGTGTTGAACATTCGACCATGGCACTGACAGCGACTATTTTTTAGGCGATTCGAGGTTAAAAATAATAAGTTTAGTCATTCTAAGCGTTTATTTTTAACGATGAAGCGGCAAAAAAGAGTCCTGTCCCTGCGGGCTGATGCTAAAATTGCCCCATACTGCGTTACAAATCTCGCTAAGGCATTTGCATTATCGTCGCTTTGTGCCTTGTCTGGAACAATTTTAGCAATCAGCAGTGCCTATTTGCGAATGTTCAACACGCCCTAATTAAGCTGTGTCAATAAAAATAAGAACTACTGATAACCGCTTAAAATCACTAGAAGCATTCATAGAAAATACCATTCATAGGAAGTATCATGTCAAATAACACAAAAGATAACGCACTAGATATCACGCATAATTTAAACAAACACCGTTTTGAAACCAACATCGATGGCGAGCTTGCCTACATCAGCTACCAAAAACAAGGCGACTATTTGGTTTATGACCATACCATTGTCCCTGATGCGATCGGCGGGCGTGGCATTGGCTCTGCCCTTGTTGAGCATGCGTTGAACTATGCCCAAGACGAGCAAAAAAAGGTCATTCCGCAGTGTCCATTTGTGGCATCATATATTGAAAAACACCCAAAATATAAAGAACTGACCCATTAATCACAGCGCAGTAGATTACGGTCAACAAAGATTACTGCTATAAACGAGGCCATTTGCCTGCACCTCAAAACCAATGCTAAATGACCAATCCTTTTGGATTGATTATTGCAAGCAACTGGTATGAGATGTGGGCTTTTTTTCCCGAAGTCATGAATTATTATAGGGCGTGTTGAACATTCGACCATAGCACTGACAGCGACTATTTTTTAGGCGATTCGAGGTTAAAAATAATAAGTTTAGTCATTCTAAGCGTTTATTTTTAACGATGAAGCGGCAAAAAAGAGTCCTGTCCCTGCGGGCT
>NZ_JACDXT010000009.1 GCF_016464015.1 Psychrobacter sp. bablab_jr014 | reverse complement strand
GTCCCTGCGGGCTGATGCTAAAATTGCCCCATACTGCGTTACAAATCTCGCTAAGGCATCTGCATTATCGTCGCTTTGTGCCTTGTCTGGAACAATTTTAGCGATCAGCAGTGCCTATTTGCGAATGTTCAACACGCCCTATAGTAGAACCTAAATAAAACTGATATAACATCAAAAACATGCTCGATTAAAGGCTATTTTTCTTGCTTGCTGTGACTTCGTCTCCAGAGGCTACGAAAAATAGCCTTTAATCTTGCTATACCATTTTTAAATTAATTTGATTATACAAACTGACATAGTATCTTGATACACTGAATGTTATCACCATGCGCTGTATGATTATGCAGCGCTTTTTTTGTGTGTTAAAGTGCATATAGTGTTCTTATAGCCCTTGCGCTGTCATGTTTGCCTACGACATGATGGTCACTGTCATCGGCTATAAATTTGATTTTATTGACTCAAAAGAGAGCCGTCAGTGAATACGGAAATCATCAAAATTATCTTAGCCTTTATAGTGTTGATTAACCCATTTAGTGCATTGACGCTGTTTATCGACTTAACGCGCGGCTATTCTATGCCGCATCGGCGTAAGATTGCCCAAGTTGCCAGTTTGACCATTTTCGTGACCATCAGTTTTTTTACCATTGCTGGTGAGAGTTTGCTGCGTATTTTAGGTATTTCTATCGGCTCGTTTCAGCTTGCAGGCGGGATTTTGGTTTTCTTGATTTCTATCAACATGATGAATGGTGATGGTAACCCTGTAAAACCTGACCAAGAAAACTTTGAAGTGGATCATACTGTCGGGGTGACGCCAAGTGTGGCCTCGGCGGTCGTGCCACTGGCCATTCCAATGATGATTGGGCCAGGTGGTATCTCGACGGTCATCATTTATTCAGCGCAGATTACAGGTATTGCTCGCGTTTCGGCGGTTTTGATTGCAGGCTTATTTATCAGTGTATTTTGTTATTTGGCATTGATGGCCGCAGGGCGCATCAGTCGCTTTTTGGGCGATGCGGGTTTGAACATTATGAGTCGTATCATGGGTATGCTGCTTGCCGCAGTTGCGGTAGAGATTATCGTTAATGGTCTGCGCACCTTGTTTCCCGATTTGGTAGGCTAAGCCATGCTTTACATGATAGGCGCGCTTATGGTGCAAAATGGATCTCCCTTAACTGCCAAAATATAAGTGCCCTGCTAAATACAGCATCAATACACCCACTAATGCATCCAGCACGTTCCAAGCCTTTGGTGCGGCAAACAGCGGTCTGAGTAAGCGCGCGCCATAGCCGAGCGCAAAAAAGAACAAAAACGATGCCGAGACCGCGCCGCTGGCAAACACCAGCTTGCTGCTCGCACCAGTCGAGACCATACCGACCAGCACCAGCGTGTCTAGATACACGTGCGGATTGAGCCACGTAAAGCCAAAACATAACAATAATGCCTTTTTTAGACTGCCGACCGCTTGACCCTCTGTGCTCATCGCATGCGACTTGCGCCAACTGGCATACAAGCTTTGTAAGCCGTAGACCAATAAGAACAGCGCCCCTGCAATTTTTGCAATTTCTACCACGTGCGGATAACGTGCAGTCACCGCACCAAAACCTGCCACCCCCGCCGATATGAGTATCGCGTCACTAAGTGCACAAAACAGACAGATAAAAAACACATGCTCGCGCTTTAGACCTTGCTTGAGAACGAAAGCATTTTGTGAGCCAATCGCCAAAATCAGCGACAGCCCAAGCAATAAGCCTGACAGATAATCGGTATTTATCATAAAAAAATCATTATTAAAGGAGCTGAATGTAAACAATAGACACTTAGCAAAGCCTGCAAAAATAAAAAACAGCAATAGCAACAAACGCGCACAGTAAACAATGACGTTTGCTTACTGGCAGAAACGACAAAAGCTGGTAGTATAGCTTATTGGCACAGCGCGTGCGATATTACCCATAGACTAGGAACATAGACTACCATGGTCGTCAGTCTGGCAAGAATGCTCAAATCTTTTTCTCAATCGCAAGATGATGCACCCACACAAGTGGCAACCGCCTTGCGTGAAGCGGCGCAGAATGGACAAATAGATACCGTACAGGAAGACACTCATCCACAGACGATTACGCCACTACATGAGCCAGCGCGCACCGAGCGCATCTGTAGCGCCCTTGACCAAGTACAAGACAGTCGTGCGCCCACGCCATTGACCGACAGATACTTGCAAAATCGCGCAAATATGCGCCCGAAGAACCGCCCACCATTTGACCCAAATACCTTATGGTCGCTTAGATATGGACGTTGCCCCATTATGACCGAACTGATCGACGTCGTGAACGAAGACACCCTAAATGCCATGCCAATTGAAGCGGTAGCTATCCTTGATCGCATTAATAATAAATTAAAGCGCTATCGCGACTGGAGTAGTGAACTCGATGCCAAACCGACGCAAAACGAAAAGCAATTTGTGATTGATAAACTGGTTAATGAGAGTATTCCTGAAGCGCTGTATCACTATGAACAGCTGCTACGCTTTAGCCCGCACCGCACCAAAAACAGTACCACGCACGATAAGATGAGCGCACGCGATATCTTGATTGATTTATTTTTAGAAATAGATTATGAGCTGGACGAGCTGCTGGATGAATTACATCAGACCGTGCTCAATCGACTTGCCTCCACCCATCGCTATGTCAAAAGCCGTACCAAAAACTGAAGGGTAATAAAAAAGCAGTAACATACTTAGTTAGCGAGCCGCTTTGTGTAACAATAGCCAACTGTTCATTTCCCTATCGCTTTAGGTATCATAAATCTCTGAATTTTTGATTGATGCAAGGATACTGTTGTGACCCAAGCGACTGCGATGTTCGTGATGTTTATTTTATATGGCGTATTGCCTGTTGCAGGCTTATATTTTGGCTATCGCACTGTAAAAAAAATCACTGCGCCCAAAATGCTCAGTTATAAGGCTATTCCAAGGCTTGGCTATGTGCCCGAAAAAAGTCTGCCTGCGGACATCAAGATGTTGTTAGACGACATCAACCAAAAAGGGGAAAAGCTGCGTTTGCTGTATGGCGATACCAACAATGATGGCAAGATTGATGACCAAGATATGGTTACCGAAACGTATATTATGATACAAAACCTAATGGATGAACATATTCCGCAAGCGATTGCAGATTATCGCCGTCTGCATGACATGAGTGGCAAGCGTACTAAGTACACCAAAATCAATAATTCTAATGTCACAGGTCAAGAGGCACTAATCGAAGTGTTGACCACCATTAACCATCAGTTTGATAACTTACTGGACGCCGCTTATCATCAAGATGGGCAAAAGCTGCTGGTTGCCAACCGTTATTTAAGTAAGCGCTTTGAGGACATGTGATCTTAAGTAAGGCACAATATAGCCTGCTTGCATCTAACAGACAAGACCACCATCTATAAGTCACAGCAGGCAGCGATATCAACACTAAGGTGAATGGTTATGAGCATAGTGGTAGGAGCAGGCGTGGTCATTGTCGTAGCGACGTGGTATGTCGGTAAAAAAAGCTGGCATGCGCTGCATCGCATGGTGGGAATTACGCCAGGCACCATGGTGTACAGCAATCCAAATGCCTTATTGATGCTAAAAGACGTGCGCTTACAGCAGCTCAATATCCCCAAAGCCCATTTGCAAAGTCTATCAAAAACGCACCTGACGCAGCTACAACGTATCGACGATAAGATAAACCTATATCAGCAGTATCATAACAGTAATGCAGACATTGCCGCGCACACCGTTAGCGAGCAGCACATCGTTTTACATAAGCTGATTGAGACACGGCTACCAGAGATGCTGCGCAGTTATCATTTGCAGCATACGTTAACGCAGAAAAATGAGCCACACACCATGCAGGACGATACCGCAGTACAGCTATTAACGAATAGTTTACAAGGTGTTGAAGCGCAGTTAGATACAGTATTACAAACGTTGCAGCAAAAACATCTAAATGACTTACATATTATGAACCGCTACATTGACCAACACAAACGTTTATAAGCCCTAGTAGAAAATTAATAAAGGCAAAAAAAAGCCGCTAACAATAGAATGTTAGCGGCTTTTCGTGTTTTACATCAGACGCATAGCGCCATTATTGCGGTTTACGATTGCGTGCTTGATTGGGCTTGCGGTTGTTTGGCTTACTGTCTGAGCTACGATTGTCATCACGGTCACGCCCCGATTGACGGCTACGGCGCGCTTTTAGTGGCTTGTCTTTGATACGTTCTTGCTTACGTTTGGCTGCACCATGCAAGCCTGTACCATGACGTGGACGCAGATTTACCAAATCGGTTAAGGTATGAATCTCTTTTTTGTCCAGTTCCAAAAAACGACCTGTACGCAGCTCTTTTGGTAGAGCAATCGAACCATAGCGCGTTCTTAGTAGACGGCTGACCTTAAGACCTTGTGATTCAAACAGACGGCGTACTTCGCGATTGCGGCCTTCTTTGAGCTTCACGTGATACCATTTATTGATTCCTTCACCGCCGCCTTCTTTGATGTCGTCAAACTGCGCCAAACCATCTTCGAGCATCACACCAGAGGTCAAGGTACGCGCAATCTCAGGCGTCACTTCGCCCAGTACGCGTACTGCATATTCACGTACGATTTCATTTGATGGGTGCATCAAACGGTGCGCCATCTCACCATCATTGGTAAACAGTAGCAGACCTGTTGAGTTGATGTCCAAACGACCAACCATTACCCAGCGGTCATGGGTCAGTTTTGGCAAACGGTCAAACACCGTAGGGCGACCTTCAGGGTCTTGCGCTGAGCAAATCTCGCCTTCAGGCTTGTAGTATGCCAGCACGCGGCGGCGCTTTTCATTCTCAGCCGTATATTTAATCAAACGGCCATCGACGCGTATTTCATCACCTTGGCTGACGCGGTCGCCAATGGTAGCAGGCGTGCTATTGATAGAGATACGTCCTGCTTTGATGACTTCTTCCATTTGGCGGCGCGAACCAAGACCCATACGGGCAAGTGCTTTTTGCAATTTTTCGTCTTTCATTTCAATATCCTTGATTCGGTAGATTGACATTTCGCAATGTAGAGTAGGTAAATATGATGTCGAATATACCCCTATTATTTTTGGTAACTATCTGTCAATAATGAGGTATAAACGATGGCTATTATGCCATAATCTGTCATTATGTTCTTACTTTGATAGGTATTTTTGTATAGAGATACATTTTTAAGGACAAACGGTAATAAAATATATTTTTATGTTAATTAAAAGTGGTTATTATTTAATCATGAATGACTTATGTTATGATGCTGCCTACTTATGTTAAGAGCGTAAAAAAGTCAATAACGATGCTAAAACCTATCTTATTGACACGCTGAGATTTTTCGACAGTTACGTACAATGATTAAGGGTGATGTTCTATGCACCAGACAACAAAGTTGCTGTGTACAGCATGTATTTTAGTGAGCAGCACGCTTTATGGTTGTGCCACAACAACGATTAATCCTGGACTAAATACAGGAAAACTACCACCTACGGGTACATTTGTCGCTGAAAATGGCCTACAGTTTAATGTACGCCCACTTAGTCTTGCTACCCTACCGCCTAAAAAGGTTGCTCGTATTGACAATAGCGTGGCGCAGCTACTAAAGACCTCAAACCCAGTTAATTACAGTATTGCAGAAGGTGATATCCTAAGTATTATATTGACCAGCTATCCAGACATAGCGCCTATCAACAACGCCAATAATACCAATCCCTATGCTTCAGGCTTTCCTGTTGATCAACAAGGCTATATCCAGTTTCCATTGATTGGACGTATTAAAGCCAGCGGCCTAAGCGTACCTCAATTTACAGCCAACTTACGCAGTCGACTACAGCGCTATCTTAAGTATCCTGATCCACAAGTTAAGGTGGTTAACTATCGTGGGAATAAGTTCTTTATTGATGGTGAGGTGAAACAACCTGGTGAATTTGTGATTGCAGATACACCTGTATCACTCTATGGTGCTATCTCTATGGCAGGAGGTGCCACAGACATAGGAGACTCTAATAGCATCGTTCTTAACCGTAATGGACGTAGCTATAATATCGGATTGCAGGATTTACGCGAAGCAGGTGTTTCTGCTAATCAACTCTATGTTCAAGATGGCGATGCTATCCATATCAATAGTCAAAGTCGCAATCAAGTATATGTTTTGGGCGAATTGGGTCAAGTAGAACCCGTACCTATTTTGGAGCAAGGACTTAGCTTGGCACAAGTGCTAGGACAGTCAAAAGGGTTGGACGCCAGTACCGCAGATGCTACTAAAGTTTATGTAGTCCGTGATAATCCAAGTACGCATTTGACAGACATTTATTATGTAGACATGCAAACGATTACCAATTTTTCTTTAGCCAATCGTTTTCAAATGCAATCCAACGATATTGTTTATGTTGATCCGACAGGTCTTGCGCGTTGGAACCGTGTCATCAGTGCACTGTTACCCTCTACTTCGGCTATTAGAAGTATTTCTGGATTATAAGTTTATAGATAGGCACGTACTATGAGTTTTAATAATATTTTAGTTGTTTGTGTGGGTAATATTTGTCGCAGTCCGATAGGTGAGGCGCTGCTCAAACAGCATTACCCAAGCAAACACATTGATTCAGCAGGTCTGTCCGCGGTCGTCGGTAGCGGCGCTGATGCAAAAGCGCTAGCCGTCATGGCTGAAGATGGCGTAGATATGAGCAACCACATTGCTAAGCAGATTAACGAAGACTTAGTCAAGCGAGCGGATCTGATTTTGACCATGTCGATCAGCCAAACCAAATGGATTGAAGATCAGTGGCCGCACTGTCGTGGTAAGACATTTCGTATTGGGCATTGGATTGATAAAGATGTGGCCGACCCGTATGGACATGATGAATTTGCTTTTGATACTGCCAAGCAAGACATTATTAGTAGCCTAAATCAATGGTTTAACAAAATCAGTTGAGTAGTGAAGAGTTATGATTACAAAGTCACAAAATTTACCAAAGTCAAGCAGCCAAGAGTCTGATCAGGACGATATCGATCTCATGGCGTTGGCCATGGTGTTATTACGTGGTTGGAAGGTTATTATTGCTTGTGCATTATTGGGTCTAGTCTTGGCCTTATTATATAGTCGTTATGTCAATCCAACTTTTAAGTCCGACGCTCTCATTCAGATTGATGACAAGTCTCAAGGTATTGCTGCATTAGGTCAAAACATCTCAGACCTTGTCTCTCCCGATGTGAGCCCAGCCCAAACAGAAGCTGAGCTAATCAAGTCGCGTATGGTGTTAGAGCCTGTCGTAAACTTGCTACATCTAGATATCGTATTATCAGACCCTGCAGTCGGCGTATTAAATAAAATAAAACAAAACCGTACAGCTACCCAAATCAATATTCCTGAAGGCGTCAGTCTTAATACTGATGATGGACAGGCACGTATCAGCCAGTTTAAAGTGGCTACAGCCTATTTAAACCAAAAATTTCAACTGACTAAAACAGATACTGGGTTTGTACTCAGTAATGGTTTTGATGAGTTTAAAGGGCAGTTAAATCAGTCTTATCGTTTTCGTGGCACGGATGGTGACATTCTCATTACAGTCAATGATTTGCCTGATAGTGCCCATACCATTAATATTACTAAACAGTCATTACAAGTTACGACAGATGGTATTAACGGTCGATTATCGGTGGTTGAAAAGGGCAAACAAACGGGTATTATTCAGATGTCTCTGACAGGCAATGATCAAAAGCAGGTCAGTCGCATACTAGAGCAAATTGTATTGTCTTATGTCGACCAAAACCAGTCTAGAGGCTCTGAAGAGACTACCAAAACAATCAGTTTCATGGAAACGCAGATTCCGACGCTCAAGCAAAAGCTAGAAGATGCAGAATCTAAGTTCAATCAGTTCCGTACTAAATATGGCACGATAGATGTTAGTAAAGAGGCAGAGCTGCTATTAACAGAAAACTCTCAGATTGACAGTCAGCTGAATGAGCTGCGTCTAAAAAAAGCAGATCTGACGACCTACTATACTGAAGAGCATCCTATGGTTGTACAGATTAACGAACAACTTGCAGTGCTGAACGATAGAAAGCAAGAGATTGACAATACTGTTGCTGGATTGCCTGAAATTCAACGCGAATTTCTGCAGTTATCAGAAGATGTGGCTATTAACCGCGAAATCTATCTGACCATGCTCAAAAACTATGAGCAATTAAAAATTGTACGAGCAGGGCAGATTGGTTATGCACGTATTGTTGATTTGCCTATCAGTACTTTTAAAGCCATTGCGCCAAAGAAGCTACAGATTATTGTCTTAGGCTTGTTGCTAGGTGCTATTTTGGGCACTATTTTTGTCTTAGTTAAAAGCCTATTGCGTAAAGTCGTCAAAGATCCTGAGCACGTGGAAGAGACGACAGGCGTACCTGTTATTGCGACGATTCCACGTTCGTCCTCGTTATCGCGCTTGGCAAAGAAGAAGAACGCCTCCAATCGATTGCTGGCTTATGTCGATAACAATAGTTTGAGCTATGAAGCCATTAAGAGCCTACGTACCTATTTAATGTTTGGTATGCCTGAAGTGGGCAAGCTTGGTCATCGTGCCAAAGTCATTCTGATTTCTGGCGAGAGTCCTGGTGTTGGTAAGTCATTTATCGCTGCTAACTTAGCTGAAGTCTTCGGTCAATTAAATAAGAAAGTTTTGGTTATTGATGCAGATATGCGTTTGGGTGAGATGCATCGCTTATTTAATATGGAGCCTGACAATGGTTTGGCTGAGCTATTGAGTGCAGAGCATATCGCAGAAGACAGTACTGTTAATGCCATTCATCCGACGGCTATGGATCACATTGACTTTATGCCACGTGGTAAGCAGCCGCACAATCCAGTATCTTTATTAACAGGTGAGCGTTTTGATGATGTGATGCAGCAGTTGAGTACACATTATGATTACATCATTATTGATTCGCCCCCTGTATTGGCGGCTTCGGATCCAATGATTTTGTCACAATATGCTGATAAAGTACTGATGGTAACACGCTATGACAAATCTATTGAAGGTCAGTTAAACTACGCTATCAAACAAATGAATAAAGCCAATATTCAAATTGACGGCATTGTACTCAATGATGTACAGCAGACTAAGATGAGCAAATACAGTTATCATTACAACTATGCTTATGGTAATAACAAATAATCACCAGTATCGCTGCTGAGTATTATCTGTATAAACACGGCTCTAACATCTTTGTTGGGGTCGAATCAATAAAAACTTTATAGGCCGAACACAGCATATGGTTAATAAGCTTTTAGGGCTGCCTCGTTTTGTCAAAAAAAGTATCTTAGCGACTGCCGATTTCTTTATGGCCGTGTTGTGCCTATTTTTTGCCTTGTCGCTACGCTTTGGTTATATGGACACTCATGTGCCTTTTTGGGCGTTGTGTTTTTACGCATTAATACCGCTGATTGGTCTACACCTCATCAAATTTTATAAAGGCGTGGCGCGCGGTTTTTTTGATGCATTAATGGGGCGCGTTTTACAGCTATTTCTTGTCTTGATTGTATTGTACGAAGCGATTTTGTATCTTGACATACTACCGACGATGCCTCGTTCAGTACCCATTATATTTTTGTTTTTGTTTTTTATTTGGTTATGGAACAGTCGGCTCACGATAAAAGAGCTACTAACCCGTTTGCGTAGCGGTCCTCAGTCTTACCAAAACGCCTTAGAGCTTGATAATGTAGTTATCTATGGCGCAGGCCTTGCAGGACAAAAGCTATTAGAAAGTCTGAAATATTCACATAAATATAATGTCGTTGGCTTCGTCGACGATGATCCACAACTGACCGATGCTTACATTCTAGGTAAGCAAATTTATGCGGCACAAGATTTAATGACGTTAGTGGATAAATTAAATATTGCGCAAGTTTTCTTGGCAGTGCCATCTATCAGTCGGGCGCGCAAACGTCAGATCATTAACAAGCTGGCTGATATTTCTATAAAAATCAAAGAACTACCAAGTCTAGAAGAGATTGCGGATGAAAAGGTAACCGTCAGCCATATGCGTCGTATTGACATTCTCGACGTACTTGACAGACAAACTGTAGAGCCTGATGAAAAGCTGCTTGCCAGAAATATCACAGGTAAGAACGTCTTGGTAACGGGTGCAGGCGGCTCTATCGGTAGCGAGCTGTGCCGACAAATCATTAAAAATAAGCCGAAGTGCTTGATATTATACGAATTGTCTGAATTTGCGCTCTATAGTATCCATCAAGAGCTGCTCGCTAAACAACGAAATACACCTGATTACCAAGAGATTCAAATTATCGCACTTATTGGTAATGTTACTAATGAAGATAAGCTGTACCGCGTGTGCGGTGAGCATGGCATACAAACTGTCTATCACGCTGCCGCTTACAAGCATGTACCCATCGTAGAGTTCAACCCTTTCGAAGGCTTAATTAATAATACCAAAGGTACTTATCACTGTGCGCGGGCAGCCATTCGTGCAGAGGTTGAGACTTTTGTCCTTATTTCAACCGATAAGGCAGTGCGCCCCACCAATGTCATGGGGGCGACCAAGCGCTTAGCAGAGCTGACCTGCCAAGGACTTAGCCAAGACAATACCAAGACCTGTATCAGCATGGTGCGCTTTGGTAATGTGCTTGGGTCTTCTGGCTCTGTGGTTCCTGTTTTTACCAAACAAATCGAGCAAGGTTTGCCGATTACGGTCACTCATCCTGATGTCACACGCTACTTTATGACCATTCCTGAAGCAGCCAACTTGGTGATTCAAGCGGGCGCAATGGCAAAAGGTGGCGAAGTCTTTGTACTTGATATGGGTGATCCTGTCAAAATCGTCGATTTAGCGCGGCGTATGATTCACTTAAGTGGCTGTGAGGTCAAAGATGAGCGTCACCCTAATGGCGATATTGAAATTATCTTTACAGGATTGCGCCCTGGCGAAAAGCTATACGAAGAGCTGATCATTGGTGATGACAATATTGAAGCAACTGAGCACCCACTGATTATGCAGGCCATGGAGCACAGCTTTCCGCTACAAGATATTGAGCAGGTTTTAGCGCAAACGCCTGACAAGGCGCGATCACATGATGTGACTTGGTTAAAATCACAACTAACCACTTTTGTTGAAGGATACCGTCAAGACGACTCTCAGACAACGTAACAGTTTATTGATAATACAGTTTTGAATAATGAGTAATAACCACTTTGAGGAACCACTATGTTAACGGTTAATGATATTAAAATCGCAGTCATTGGTTTAGGCTATGTCGGACTACCATTGGCGGCTGAATTTGGCAAGCATCGCCCTGTGATTGGTTTTGATATCAATCAACAACGCATTAATGAGCTGGCAGCAGGTGTCGATCACACCCTAGAGGTTAGCGAAGAAGAGCTGGCAGAGGCGACTCAGCTGAGCTATAGCGCTGATATGAATGAATTAACAGACTGCAACTTCTTTATCGTTACTGTGCCAACACCAATTGATGACTACAAACAGCCAGATCTGAAACCGCTTATCAAAGCTTCAGAGGCCATCGGCGGCGTGTTAAAGCAAGGGGATATCGTCGTCTATGAGTCGACCGTCTATCCTGGCGCAACTGAGGAAGTATGTATCCCTGTGCTAGAGAAAGTGTCAGGCTTGAGCTTTAACCAAGACTTTTATGCAGGCTACAGCCCAGAGCGTATTAACCCAGGTGATAAAGAGCACCGTGTAACCAATATTTTAAAGGTTACTGCTGGCTCAACGCCAGAAGTGGCAGACTTGGTAGACGAGGTCTATAACCTTGTGATCACTGCGGGTACACATAAAGCGGCGTCTATTAAAGTGGCTGAAGCAGCAAAGGTGATTGAAAATACCCAGCGCGATGTGAATATTGCCCTTATCAATGAGCTTGCCGTTATCTTTAATAAAATGGGTATCGATACGCAGGCAGTACTAGAAGCTGCAGGCACCAAATGGAACTTTTTGCCATTCCGTCCAGGTCTGGTCGGTGGTCACTGTATCGGTGTCGACCCATACTACCTTACGCATAAGGCGCAAGCGATTGGCTACAATCCTGAGGTTATCTTGGCAGGTCGTCGCCTCAATGATGGTATGGGCGAATACGTGACTACGCAACTGGTTAAGAACATGATTAAAAAGCGCATTCAGGTAGAGGGTGCTAAGGTACTGATTTTGGGATTGAGCTTTAAAGAGAACTGCCCAGACGTGCGTAATACCAAAGTCATCGATATCGTACACGAGCTGCAAGAATATAATATCGATGTCGATGTGTACGACCCATGGGTAGATGCCAGCGAGGCTGAGCATGAATATGGCATCGCGCCTATCTCTGAACCGAGTAAGGGTAAGTACGATGGTATTATTCTAGCCGTTGCGCACAAAGAGTTTGCGCAAATGGGTGTATCTGCTATCCGAGATCTGGGTCGTGACAATCACGTATTATATGACTTAAAATACTTGTTCACCAAAGATGATACTGATATCCGTCTATAAACCATCAATAGCTTAAAAATGGAAAGCACTATGTCAAAGTATGAGCAAGTCAAACAAGAATTGCTAAACAATAAAAAAACGTGGCTGATTACAGGTGTTGCGGGATTTATCGGTTCAAATTTACTTGAGACGTTACTTAAACTTAATCAGACTGTAGTGGGACTGGACAATTTTGCCACAGGCTTTCAGCACAACTTAGACGAAGTACAGTCGCAAGTCAGTGATGAGCAGTGGCAAAACTTTCGTTTTATTGAAGGGGATATCCGTAGCTTTGAAGACTGCCAGACGGCTTGTGCAGGTGTCGACCATGTACTGCATCAAGCGGCTTTAGGCTCTGTACCGCGCTCTATTAAAGACCCGATTACAACCAATAGCGCTAATATCACTGGTTTTTTAAACATGTTGACTGCGGCGCGTGATGCAGAGGTATCCAGCTTTACTTATGCTGCGAGCAGCTCAACTTATGGTGATCATCCAGCACTCCCTAAAGTAGAAGACAATATCGGTAAGCCGCTATCGCCCTACGCGGTGACTAAGTATGTTAATGAGTTGTATGCAGAAGTGTTTGCGCGTACTTATGGGTTTAAGACGATTGGTCTGCGTTACTTCAATATCTTTGGTAAGCGTCAAACGCCAGATGGTGCGTATGCGGCAGTCATTCCTAAATGGACCGCGGCAATGATTAAGGGTGAAGAAGTATTTATCAACGGCGATGGTGAGACCAGTCGCGACTTTAATTTTATCGAAAATGCAGTACAGGCCAATATACTGGCTGCGACCGCAGATGATGACGCTAAAGATCAGGTATATAACGTAGCGGTAGGTGGTCGTACGACATTGAATACGTTATTTACAGCACTACAAGATAGTTTAATGCTCCATGGCGTAAACTATACTCAAAACGCCATCTATAGAGACTTCCGCGAAGGTGATGTGCGCCATAGCCAAGCTGATATTACTAAAATACAGAATGCGTTAGGCTATGATCCACAATTCGATATTATTCAAGGCATTGAGAAAGTAATGCCCTGGTATGTTGAGTTTTTAGGATAATTATAATTTAGATCTGATATTTTAAATAAATAGTGAATTATAATGAGTCTTAAAAAGCAAGCTATATCTGGAGTTAAATGGAACTTTGTACAACAATTTAGTGTGCAAATTATCAACTTCGTAGTTCAAATAATATTAGCAAGACTGTTGATGCCTGAAATGTTTGGGCTTATAGCGATGGTTGTTATATTCATATCTATAGGCCAAACCCTTATGGATGGAGGGATGACAAGTTCATTAATCCGTACTAAAAATCCTGATCAAACAGATTACTCTACAGTATTCGTAACTAATATTATAGTAAGTTTTTTAATATACGGGGTAGTGTATGTTTCTGCACCTTATATTGCTTATTTTTACGATCAGAATATACTTACAGATATAGTACGTCTCTTCGCTTTAACATTTGTAATTCAAGCTTTAGTAGCAGTTCATGCTGCCAAACTTACTAAAGAAATGAACTTTAAGCTGCAAATGAAGTTGGAAATTCCTGCTACTATAATCTCAGCTGTAGTAGGGGTGACAATGGCATATAAAGGTTATGGTGTATGGAGTCTAGTTTGGTTAAATTTAATACGAGCTATTGCATTTACAGTTCAATATTGGTTATTCGTTGATTGGCGCCCTTCTTTGATATTTGACAAAAATCGTTTTAAGTACCATTTTGACTTTGGTTATAAGCTTACTATATCAGGTCTAATTAATACGATTTATAACGATGCTTACAGAATAGTTATAGGTAAATTTTTCTCTCCTGCAGCGGTTGGTTTTTTTAATCAGGCAGAAACAATGCGTCTCTTCCCTGTAAATCAAATTACTTCTGTAGTTGGAAAAGTAACTTACCCATTGTTTTCAAAAATTAATGATGACTTAAGATTAAAATCAGTTTATCGTATAACAATGAAGCTCTTACTTCTTTGCGTTGTACCAGTAATGCTTTCATTAATCTTAGTTGCAGAAGAAGGTTTTAGATTTGTATTTGGCGATAAATGGCTACCAGCCGTACCATATTTTCAAATATTAGCACTAGCATCTATAGTAAGACCAGTTAGTGTCTATAATTTGAATATACTAAAAGTTAAGGGGCGTAGCGATTTATTTTTAAAATCCGAGATTATAAAGAAAATCTTAGGTGTAATTATACTTTTAATAGGGTTGCAGTTCCAAGTTACTGGTTTAGCTATATCACTTACTGTGTTTTCATACTTTTCATTTATGATTAATATGCATTATAGCGGAGTTCTTATTTCATATTCAATGCTTGAACAAATGAAAGATACTATTCATTTATATGGAATAGGTATAGTTATATATTTAATTCTCTATGTAGTTAAAATATATTCTCAACCCTATTTTCATAATGATTTTATTACTATTATTTTTTTTGGGGTTGTGTTTATTTTATTATACTTATTTACTGCTCTTTTTTTTGACAAAAATTTATTAAGTATTATAAAAGCTATTAAGAAAGAGTAGGGCATGTTGAACATTGGATATAAATTAATGGCAAAAAAAATAGCGAACGGTTAATCTTTAAGTTCTCACACAAAAAAGATATCGTTCGCTATGCCTCGCACCATGCTCAAAGATGAACACTGGACAAGACTGAAACCTATATTACTAGAACTTAATATCTATGACAAAGGAAATCTTAGACAAACGGTTGAAGGCGTGCTTTATCGCATGCGTGTTGGCTGTCCTTGGCGCGACTTACCCGAGTATTTTGGCAAGCCTAATACCATCTATAAAGATTACCAGCGCTGGTTTCGCAGTAATAAGCTGATGGCATTATTTACGTTACTGATCAAAGACGCAGACCTTGAGTGGGTCTTCATTGATGGTACTCATATTAAAGCGCATCAGTACAGCAATGGAGGCAACGAGAATCTACAATCCATTAGTAAAAGTGTGGCAGGCCGCGCGACCAAGATTCATTTGGCAGTTGATGCTCATGGCAATCCGATTACCTTTATTTTATCAGATGGCACAACCCACGATGTTAAAGTCGCACCTGATTTAATAGACAAGGTTGACTTGAGCGATACAGAGGTTTTATGTGCCGATAAAGGCTATGATTCTGATGCACTACGAGCGCATATTGAACAATCAGGGACGCATGATAACATCCCTCGAAAACGAAACACCAAGTCTTCTAACGACCATATGGACTGGGACTTATATAAAGCCAGGCATCTAGTGGAAAACGCTTTCGCCAAGTTAAAGCAGTATAGGGCGGTTGCCACCAGATTTGATAAGCTCAAGCAGAGTTATGAAAATACGGTCGCTCTTGCTTGTGCTTATATCTGGCTCAAATTATGAATGTTCAACACGCACTAATATATTTTAATCGGTTTCATTAAGGTTTTAATTATGACATATAAAAAAATCTTTAGCTCTGAAATATTGTTTACAGGATATTATGGGCATTGTAATACCGGAGATGACGCTTTTTTAGAAGTAACTTCTTGGGGAGCTGAAAAGTACTGGCATAAAAGTAATAATATATTTTTAGCTAAAAAATCCAACCTTCCGATTGTAGGTAAAGAAATAAAAGGTTATCCTTTTGATATTCCTAGGTCTTATAGTTTACAGAACAAATTTTTACTTTCAGCAACTGACTATTTAATATCAGCGGGTGGATCAACTATACATAGTCAACTAAAAGCTAGCAATATTAAGCAGCTTGCTATCAAAAGTAAGAAAAAAGGATCGAAAATTAAGATTGGAGGTATTGGAGTTTCAATAGGTCCATTCAAAACAATAGAAGATGAGAAAGCAACAATTAACTATCTGAAAAATATAGATTTTCTATCTGTTAGAGATCAGAGGTCTTTTGATTACTTAGCAGCTTTTAACTTACCATATGAGCCTGTAAATGCATTTGATTTAGCTGCCCTGCTTCCAGAAATTTATGAAGTTCCGAAAAATGATTTTTTATTTAATGATAAAAAAGTAATAGGCATTAGTGTTTGTCCTGTAGAAAGTATCAATGATATTAATAACATAAAAAATGAATACAACAGAAATGCTAAGCTCGTTGAGCTGATAAAGAATTTAGATAAAGAAGAGAATGTTCATTTTAAGTTTTTTATTATAAATGGAAATCCAATGACAGGTGATCTACAGTTAACAAAAGAAACTATAAGCAAAGCTTTACCTAGAAGTTATGAGATCGTAGGTTACAATAAACAAACACGTATAATGTGGAACGAAATAGCGTCTTGCGATTTTGTTATATCCACACGTTTGCATGCAGCAATTTTTGCTTGTTTCTCAAATACACCATTTATGTTAAATGAATATCATAGGAAGTGCGAAGATTTCCTTAATAGTGTTTCTTATAATAGAGAACAGAGATTATGGAATAGTAATTATGATCCATTAAAGAAAGCTCATAAAGTGATTAATATTTTAAATAATAAAGATACATATATTTACCCAATCAAAGTAGAACAAATGAAAAAACAGGCTGCGCTTAACTTTACGGGGATAAATATCTAAAATGTTTACTGTAGTGATACCTTTATTTAATAAAGAGCTTAGTATAAAAGATACGATAGATTCTGTACTTAAACAGACATATCAAAAATTTGAAATAATTGTTATAAATGATGGTTCTACCGATAGTAGTACTAAAATTGTTGAAAGTATAGATGATGATAGAGTTAGAGTAATACATCAAAAAAACCAAGGAGTTTCCGCAGCTAGAAATAGAGGTATTAAAGAAGCTAGTTATGAGTGGATTGCTTTTTTAGATGGTGATGATTTATGGGAGATAAATCACCTTAAGGAAATTTATAAAATGATGGTTACATTTCCAAATGAAAAGGTTTATGTAACTTCCTTTAAGTTTTCCAATAACAAGAAGCTATTTAAACATCCACGATTAGCAAACATCTTTAAAATTGAAAATTACTTCAAAGAGGCGATAAAGGAGCATTTGATATGGACGAGTGTTGTTGTAGTTCATAGAAGCTGTTTTGATAAAATAGGTGGTTTTGATATCTCCTTAACAAATGGAGAGGATTTAGCATTATGGGCAAAGCTAGCTAGTAGCTTTATAATTGTCAAGAGTTGTAAAATTACTGCTATTTATAGAGTTGAAGCGGAAAATAGAACTAACTTGAATAGACAAGTTGAAAAAACTCATGTTTTTCATTTTAAGTTAAACACAGTTTTAAATGACGATGAAAGAAAATATTATGAGTATTTAATACTAAGTAGGTTATATAGTTATAGTCGGGTTATGGATTTAAAAAACGTTTTCAAATTAAAAAATAGACATCCAGAGATTAGTTGGAGTGATTTTTTGTTATTTTCGATAAAAACTATGGAAAAAAGTTTTAGAAGAAGGTTTCATAATATTAAAGTGAAATTATCTTAAGTACATCGTTCTGATAATTTTCTTTTAAAAATAATTTGAAAATATATTAATAACTATAGTTTGATAGTTAATTCTTAGTGTTTACTGGCTATTTAATAATGAGGGTTTTATTTATGACTACTTTATATTATTTCGATTTTGTAGGTACTTATGGAGGAGCTCAACAATCAACAGTTGCACTACTAAATAAAATTCATAAAGAACATAGCCATGTGTTGAATGTAAATGTTTTAGCAGTTGAAGGAACTGACAAGAATTTTATTAAAAATATTGAAGCTCCCATTCATACTGTAAAAATAAAAAATAATTTAAATGTGTTTAAGGTTGGTAAAAAGTATCTATCTGCTAGTATGTATTTTGTTGATTGTTTTTACAAAATAAATAAGATGATAAAGATAAATTCAAAAAATAATGATAATATTATTCTATGTAATTCTCCTAAAGCTTTATATGTCCTTTCATTATTGAAGATATTTAATTTAAATTATAGAATATATTTCTACAGTAGGGGCAATGGAAGTGCTAATAGTTTTAACGTTATTACCAAGTTTTTCTTAAATTTTTTTGTTACGGATATCTTTTGCGTATCTAGCCAGACTAAAAAAAATATGACTAAATTCATTATTAAGAAAAGAAAACTACATGTTACTCATACTTCTGTAGATTTTGAAAAACTTAAGGATTTTCACTCTCAGAAAATTATTGATTTTAATAATGTTAAGATTTTATTCGCTGGAGCGTTGATTCCAATGAAAGGTTTGAAGTTGTTACTTGAAGGAATAAGTCATTTACCGAGTAACTATCAGGAAAAGATAGAAATATTTATTGCGGGCGGCCTTGAACCCTCTGAGGTTCAGGACTATATACGCGAGTGCAAGTTAATATGTACTAATATCAAAAGTAATATTCATTGGTTGGGCTGGGTAGATAACATTCCTCAACTGTTATCTGAAGTAGATATAGTGTGTTTGCCATCTTATAGTGAAGGTCTACCAAGGATAGTACAAGAAGGTATGTATATGGAAAAGTTAATTATAGCTACGCCTGTAGGAGGAGTACCAAGTTTAATTAAAGATGAATATAATGGTTACTTGATAGATATAGGGTCTAGTGAAAGTATAAAAAAATGTTTAATTTCCATTTTTAATAATCCAAAAATAGAGTCTATGAAAAAGAATGCACATTTATATGTAAAAGAAAAATTCAATATGAATGATCAAACTAATTTAATAGTGAGCTTAATTACAGAATGAAAATAAAAAAGAAGGGCGTACTTGCTTTTTTGGTTAGTTTGAATGCATTCTTATTAACTTCAACATTATATTCTAATATCGATTTTATAGTATATATTACTTTTGCTATTTTGTTCTTTACCTTAATTCTTTTAGGTAGATTTAGAAGTATTAATAAAGCTCAATTGATTTTTCTGTCATTATTAGTTAGTTTTGTCTTATCTTTATTAGCTTCAATCGATATTAGTTCCAGTATTATACCCACTATTTTCTTCATATTTCTAATTTTTTATTCAATATCTCTTAGTAGGTCTATTGAGACCTTAGATGATATTGAAAGATTTATGTTCTATGCTTTAATGGGGTTTATACTGTTTAATATACGAAATCTTACTGCGCCATCTTCAACTTTGAGGTTTGTAGGTGTAGTTGGTCAGCCTAATGCTCTTGGTTTAGTAAGTGCTACAAGTTTAGTATTAGGTATATCATACTTGTATTTGTTTTCAAATTATAGAAACATCTCAAAATTTGTTGCTTTATCTGTCATATTGTCCTCTTCAATACTAGTTGTCCTTGCTGGATCACGAGGAGCTATTGTTGCAGTATTGACAGCATTTTCTTATTTAATTCTTAAAAATATTAAATATAATATAAAAATAACTTTGGGCTTAATTATAAGTTTTATACTTTTAATTAATATTTTTCAACAACAGATAGTTGAATCACCATTGTATTCGAGAGTTTTGGCTATACCAGCAGCGATTGGGTTAGAAGCACCCAATACTGATATTGATATTAAGTATAGAAGTGCTTCAGATGATATACGTATTGATATAGCAAATACTGCTATTAAAGGCTTCTTGGATAAGCCTATACTAGGGAATGGCTTGAATACATTTCAGTACTATTCTGATTTTGTTTATACGCACAGTACTGTTCTTGAAGTTTTGTTTACCTTAGGTTTATTTGGTGGTTTTATATTTCTTTTTATTATATTCCTATCTTTAAAAGTAAAATCAAAAGGGGAAGATGTCTTACTAGATAGATTTTTTGTAATAAAGAACTTTATATTGATTTATTATATTGTAACTGCACTATCTATTCCTAATTTTCAAAATAAATCACAAATAATTATATATGTTTTTATCATTTATGTAGTTGAGATTCTTTATAAAAATAAATCATTAAATAAATTTTAATATATTTATTAATTAGGTGGTTGTTTCTTATGGAAAAATTCATTTTTAAATGCTTATATGTACATGATCATAAATTTAAAGTTAACGATAATATGTTCTACTCAGAAGGAAAGATGACAGATGAAGTCTTATCACGCTATATTGCTTTCCAAGATTCTCTTTCAGTAATCAGTCGTATAGAAGAAATTGACGACCCTAAAGGTCTTTCAAAAATACAAGGGATTAATGT
This sequence comes from Psychrobacter sp. bablab_jr014, assembly GCF_016464015.1. GTDB lineage: Bacteria > Pseudomonadota > Gammaproteobacteria > Pseudomonadales > Moraxellaceae > Psychrobacter. Next base: position 169,776 of record NZ_JACDXT010000009.1, on the reverse strand, counting down.
TAGTTTTTTCCCAGTAAAAGGTTTAAGTTTTTCTAAGATATTTTCTTACTATTTTTTAGCGAATACCAAATTAATATTTTCTAATATAATATATAATGATTTTGTTGTTATACGGTTACCAAGTTTTCTGGGGGTTTATACACTGCTTTTGAATATGCTTATAAGAAAAAAATTTTTTATTGAGATGGTGGGCGATCCAAAAGAAGCCCTCATAACTTCTAGAGAAAATATAAACTTACCTTTCAAATTATTTGCTTGTATATTCTCAGGCTTAAATAGTTTTTTTATAAAAAGAGCTGATGGTGTAATTTATGTAACTCAGTTTGCTCTTCAAAAAGCTTACCCGACTAACGGTTTAGCAGACTACGCTTCAAATGTTGAGGTGTTAATACAAGAAAGATTTATTGATATTAAAGATTATGAAGTCAATGAAAAAAATTTCAAAATCGGACTAATTGGTTCCTTTAATAATCATTATAAAGGCATAGCCGAAGCGATTAAAGCTATTGGTTTCCTAAAAAATAGTATGGAAAATGTTGAGCTACATATATTAGGATCTGGTTCTTTAGAAAGCCATTACAGATCTGTAGCGAAAGAACTAGGTATAAATGACTTGGTTTTCTTTGATGGTATCCTCAAAGGTGGAGATGAAGTTGCTAAGTGGTTGAGTTCATTAGACTTATATATTCAGCCAAGCTATACCGAAGGTTTGCCCAGAGCATTGATTGAAGCAATGAGTGTTGGCTTACCTGCTGTAGCTTCTAATGTAGGTGGCATTCCTGAGCTACTATCTAAGGATACTTTGATAAAACCTTACGATTCAGAAGCTCTGGCAAAAAAGATAAAAGATTTCGTCGATTCTCAGCAATTAAGATTTGAGCAAGGTAAATTAAATTATCAAAAAGCTAAAGAATACGATCAAAATGTTTTAAAAAAACGTCGTTCAGAGTTTTGGCAATCAGCTAGAGATATTGTAAAAAGGAGTCTGGTTTGAACAAGTTCCTAATAATAGCTAGCTATCCTGTTTCACTCCTAAAATTTCGTGGTGCTTTAATTAAAGCGTTACAGGATAAAGGCTTTGAGATTCACGTTGCTGCCCCTGAATTTGAGGTTTATCCAGAAGAGTGTGATAGTTTGATAGCATTAGGTTATACAGTGCATGACATACCTATGCAGCGTACAGGGACCAATCCGTTAAAAGACGCTAAAACCTTGTCTGCTTTATACTTATTAATGAAGAAAATTAAGCCTGATTATGTGCTTGGCTATACCATCAAGCCAGTTATTTATGGTTCGCTCGCTGCTAAGCTTGCCCGTGTACCGCATATTTTTGCGCTGATAACAGGTCTCGGCTATGCCTTTAGTGGGGCAGAAGAGGTAGGGTATAAAAAGTCCAATCTGCAAAAGGTCATGCATCAGTTGTATGCCGCAGCATTACTGACCACAGATAAGGTGTTTTTTCAAAATCCTGATGATCAAGCCCTATTTAAAAAAATGGGTATTTTAAAACCATCGACGCCAAGTACCGTGGTTAATGGCTCAGGCGTTAATGTATCAGAATATAGCGTTGCGCCATTGCCGACAGAAAATGGTGAGTCTGTGCCGCGCTTTTTGCTCATTGCGCGTTTGCTTGGCGCAAAAGGGGTACGTGAGTATGCTCAGGCAGCAGCTATCATTAAATCTCGTCATCCTAATGTGCGGTTTGACCTAGTAGGCTGGGTCGATGACAACCCTGATGCGATTGAGCAGCGTGAGCTGGATACGTGGATTGAGGATGGACTGGTTAATTTCTTAGGTAAGCTCAACGATGTAAAGCCTGCCATTGCAGACAGCTCTGTCTATGTGTTGCCCTCTTATCGTGAGGGGACGCCGCGTACAGTGCTTGAGGCTATGGCCATGGGTCGCGCAGTCATCACAACCGATGCGCCAGGTTGCCGTGAGACAGTCGTAGACGGTCATAATGGTTATCTGGTACCCATCAAGGATGCGGACGCCTTGGCTGAAGCCATGCAAAAATTCATCGATGAGCCTGAGTTAATTGCTAAGATGGGTCGTGCAGCACGTCAGGTGGCTATGGATAAATTTGATGTCAATACAGTTAATCAAATGATGCTAACGGAGATGGGAATACAATGATAAAACGACTGTTTGATATTGCAGCGGCGTCCAGCGCGCTCGTGGTGTTAGCCCCTGTCTATGCGGTGACTGCGTATAAAGTAAAGAAAAACTTAGGCTCGCCTGTGTTGTTTCGTCAAGTACGTCCAGGTTTGGATGGTAAGCCGTTTGAGATGCTTAAGTTTCGCTCTATGAAAGATGCTGTTGATGCTGAGGGCAATGTGCTGCCTGACAGTGAGCGCCTAACAGATTTTGGCAAGCGTCTGCGTGACAGTAGCTTGGATGAGCTGCCAGAGCTGTGGAACGTGATTAAAGGCGATATGAGCTTGGTTGGCCCGCGTCCCTTACTGATGGAGTATCTGCCGCTATATAATGAGGAGCAAAAACGCCGCCATCAAATGCGTCCAGGCATTACAGGCTACGCACAGGTCAATGGGCGCAATGCGATTGGTTGGGATGAAAAGTTTGCGCTTGATACTTGGTATGTAGACAATCAATCGCTGTGGCTGGATATCAAAATCTTGGTTAAAACGGTCAAAAAAGTCGTTATCAAGGACGGTATCAGCGCTGAAGGTGCAGCCACGATGCCGAAATTTACTGGCAGCAGTATAGTCGAGCCGAGCCATGCATAAGGTATATGCGGTCTATGGCGCATCGGGATGTGGTCGTAGCTTAATGCCTATTGCCAAAATGACGGTGATGCGTACCGATAGTACCGCAGATTTGGTATTTATTGATGATGGTTTGGATCAGCCTGCCACGGTTAATGGCTATCTGGCGATGAACTATCAAGACTTTATCGCGTTAAGTGGCGAAAAAGCGGTTTTAATCGCTATCGCCAACAGTAAAGTGCGTGAGACAGTCACCAATAAGCTGACGGCTGATGGTATAGCGCTTTGGTCTGTACAGGCGGACACGACACTGATTATGGACGCCGTGACAGTGGGTAATGGGGCGGCGCTCAGTCCTTTTGTGACGATTGGCGCCAATGTACAGGTTGGTAAGTGCTTTCATGCCAATTTATACAGCTATGTCGAGCACGATTGCGTCATCGGCGACTATGTCACTTTTGCCCCGCGTGTCAGCTGCAATGGCAATATTCATATTCACGACCATGCTTATATCGGCGCAGGCGCTGTTATTAAACAAGGCACCCCTGACCAGCCTTTGGTTATCGGTAAGGGCGCTGTCGTTGGGATGGGGGCTGTGGTTACCAAAAGCGTGCCCGCAGGTGCAGTGGTGGTGGGCAATCCTGCCAGACCAATGATGCGTTAACCCTAATCATTATTAAAATTATCTCTTCATCGAGGATGCTATGCTAAATTCATTTTTTTCACCGTGGCCGAGCTTTACGCAAGAAGAAGCTGATAAAGTCAGTGCTGTTTTGTTATCCAACAAAGTAAACTACTGGACAGGTCAAGAAGGGCGCGAATTTGAAAAAGAGTTTGCGGCATGGGCTGACAGTAAATATGCGGTCGCAGTCGGGAATGGGACGCTCGCCTTAGATGTGGCATTAAAGGCGCTAGACATTGGTGCTGGTGATGAAGTGATTGTCACACCGCGCACCTTTATCGCCAGTATCTCTTGTGTGGTGAATGCAGGGGCGACCCCTGTGTTTGCCGATGTCGAGGCGGACACGGGCAATATCTCACCTGAGACCATTAAAGCGGTATTGACCGATAAGACCAAAGCTATTATTTGCGTACATTTGGCTGGCTGGCCGTGCGATATGGACGGCATCATGGCCTTAGCAGACGCGCATAATTTATACGTCATCGAAGATTGCGCGCAGGCACATGGCGCAACCTACAAAGGACGCAGTGTCGGCAGCCTCGGTCACGTAGGCGCATGGAGTTTTTGCCAAGATAAAATCATAACCACAGGCGGCGAAGGCGGCATGGTCACCACCAATGACGAGCAGCTATGGCGCACCATGTGGGCGTACAAAGACCACGGCAAGAGCTACGCCGCTGTCTATGAAAAAGAGCACCCACCAGGTTACCGCTGGCTGCATGAAAGCTTTGGTACCAACTGGCGCATGCCTGAGATGCAATCGGCAATCGGACGTATTCAGCTAGCGCGCATGAGTGATTGGACTGAGAAACGTACACAAAATGCCCAAGCGATCTTGGATGCCTGTACGCGCTGGGAAGATAAAGGCTATATGTCTGTGCCGCGTCTAGAAAACAGCGCCGATTTTGCAGATGCCAAACACGCTTACTATAAGCTGTATGTGTACGTGAAGCCTGATAATCTCCCTGAAGGCTGGACCCGTGATCGCATCATTGCTGCTATTAATGAGCAAGGCGTACCTTGTTTTTCAGGTTCAGCGTCTGAAGTGTATTTAGAAAAAGCCTTTGATGATACTGACTTGCGTCCAAAAGTGCGCTTACCTGTCGCAAAAGAGCTGGGCGAGACCAGCCTGATGTTTTTGGTGCATCCAACATTGACGCCAGCAGAAATTGACAAAACCGTACAGGCACTCGATACGGTACTTGCACAGATAGCGCAAGCATAACGCCTTATTATAGTGCATATTGATATATGCTTTGGTCAAAAGCGGCTAGGGCTATATCTCTTGTCTCTCAATCTCATTTAGGTAGAAATTTTATGAACACATCGCGCCAATATAAACGCCTTAGTCTCCTTGTCGGACTGGGCGTGATATCTGCTGTTGCCTCAGCACAAAACCTGCATATGAATGATGCTGAACTAAAATCTCAGCTCGATTGGCTAAATACGCAAGGCGTGATTGATATCAGTACCAGCACGTGGCCTTTAACCACCAATGAGATTAACCGTGCCTTAAGTTCGGCACAAGTCGCTACGTCCACACAAGCGCAAATGCTGCAAAAAGTGCAAAACGTTTTAGATAAAGAGCGAGATGGATTGGTAAAAGCCAATGTGAACGCTTATGTGCAAACTGACCGTCAGCAGTTGCCACAAACCTTTGGCGATGACCACTTGGCAGGGCAGCAGCTGTCTGGTGGTATTGGTTTGAGTGAGCAAGATTGGGAGTTTAACCTGCAAGCCAATATCAAAAATGATGATTTGGCTGAGGACAACAGTGACGTTAGTTTTGAAGGCTCGTATATCGCGGGCAAAGCGGCCAACCAGTGGTTGATCGCAGGTAAAATCCCTGCATGGTGGGGAACTGGACACGCTGGCAGCTTAATCCGTGGTGACGCAAGCTTACCCGTCACTGGCGTGACCATGCAGCGTGATACGCAAGAAGCACCCGAAACAAAATACTTATCATGGGTCGGCCCTTGGCAGTACCAGCTGTTTGCGGGACAGCTTGATGATTATGATGCGGTTCCGAATGCCAAACTGTTTGGTATGCGTCTGACTGCCAGTCCGCAGCCTTGGCTAGAGCTTGGTGCATCACGTACCTTTATGTGGGGTGGCGATGGTCGTCCAGAGAGCGCCAGCTCATTTTTTGACGCACTGACAGGTACTCGCGATAATGGCGATACAGGCAAAGAAGATCCCGCTAACCAGCTGGGCGGCTTTGATGCGCGTGTCGATCTTGCGCCTTTGGTAAATGTCCCAGCAGGTGTCTATGCGCAATATATCGGTGAAGATGAAGCAGGTGGCCTGCCTGCCAAAAACATGTACTTAGCAGGTGTTGATTACGCCAGCGAAGTATATGGCAAGCCATATCAGGTCTATGCAGAATATACCGATACTCGAACCAGTGGTGAGGCGCGCGGCGTTTCTTATGACCATGCTACTTATGAAGACGGCTACTACCAGCAGGGTCTGCCATTGGGTTACGCGCTAGGTGGCGATGCCCAAAGTGTCACATTGGGTAGTCGAGTATGGTTAGATAGTAATAACTCCGTACGTGCCAAACTGCAGCATGCTAAGGTTAATCAGTCACCTAGAGCGGATAAAGGTATAAATAACCTATTCCCTGAAGAAGACAAGCTGACCGTGCTGGATGTTGAATGGACACATCAACTACAACCAAAGACCCAGCTATCTACGCGCGTATGGGCAGTTGATTCTGACATCGACTCAACCGATATCGGTGCAGGTGTTGGCTTAGAATGGCAGAGCTACTAAAAGCTGCTAAACAAGCAAAAAGTAATAAAAAGGGCGCTAAACATGAAGTTTAGCGCCCTTTTTGTGTCGCTGTATTTCTAAGTTAACCCTGCCATATCAGGCATTGGCGGTAGCTCATCCAAACTACTTAAGCCAAACGCATCCAAAAACTGCGGTGTGGTATGTAATAGCGCAGGCTGTCCAAGTGTGTCTTTATAACCCTCTTCCTTAATCCAGCCTTTATCAAACAACTGGCGCAAGATATTGCTTGAGAGCGTCACCCCGCGCACTTGCTCAATATCGCTACGAGTGACGGGCTGCTTATAGGCAATGATGCTGATTGTTTCTAATAAGGCTTGGCTTAAGCGTTCTTGACGCTGAGGAAAGACGTGCTGAATGAGCGGGCTGTAAGTATCGCGAATCTGCAAGCGGTAACCGCTGGCAGTGACTTTTAGCTCTAATACGCCTTCGCTTAGGCGGGCTTGTAGTAATACCAGGGCCGCATTCAGCTGTTTTTGCGAAATGTCCAAGGATTTTTTTAGACTGGCAGCCGTGAGCGGCGCTTCGGTTGCGTGTAATAAGACCTCAATATGACGGCTTATGGTCAATAGTTGCGGCGCGTCATCATTATTGATTGACGATAAGGCATGGGTATCGTCATTAGGCAGGGTAGAAGGCATGACGTGGGTACTCGTACGAATGGGGTAAAAAATAAATCAAAGCTACGCCAGCCATGCCAGCGTTAAGGTTTGCGCGTCTAGCGTTTCGGGCGCAGAAATATCGTCATCGGCAGACATGCTCTCAGGTACGATACCGACCAATTGCCGTTTCATCAGCTCCAGCACCGCAACAAAACTAACGACTACACCCATTTTACCTTGCGACTTATCAAGTAACGTATAAAAGCGCTGCGTACCTTCAGTGCTCAGTTGACGACTGATACTAGCGATACGGTCAGCAAGTGGCACGCTGTCTTTATTAATCGTATGCATGTGATGCTGCGGGTTCATCTGCATTTTAAACAAGCTTTCAATCAGTAGGTTGGGCGAGTAGTTGGGCAATTCTGCCGCCATGGCTTCAGCGGAAGGCATACTGACCCATGCCAAAAACACATCGCGCTCAAGGCGCAATAGATTATCCAAGCGTGCGCTGGCTTCTTTGATTTGCGCATATGTCTCTAGACGTGCAATCAGCTCGGCTTTTGGGTCGCGCTCATCGTGCGGCGTTTCAGGCTTGGGCAGTAGCAGTTCGGTTTTAATAGCGATTAAGGTCGATGCCATCAGCAGATAATCACCCGCCAATTCAAAATGCTCGGTATCGAGACCATTAATATAGGTCAAATACTGCTCGGTAATGGGAAAAATAGGCATTTGCGTCAAATCGACATTGTTCTTTTTGACCAAATACAGTAAAAAGTCCAACGGCCCTGCAAACTGCTCCAGCCAAATGGCAAATGCTTGTGGCGGGACGTACAAATCATCAGGCAGCTGAGTGACAGGCGTTTGATAGATATGCACAAACGATGCCACAGACGTATCTGCGGCATCGGTACGGTCATCATCAATAGGTGACAATGCTAGCGCATCAGGTGAGGACATCACATCAAAACTGCCTATTGCTTGCTACTTATTTCAGCTTCGCTAGCGGACGAATGCCAATGGCACGGCGTGCTTTATCAAGTTGCTTACGGCTATGACGACGGGCTTTATCCGCGCCCATTTGCAGGATTTCTTCCAGCTCTTTTGGGTTTGCCATCAGCTCTTGATAACGGGCGCGGAAAGGGGCGATCTCGTTATTAATCTGCTGGAACAGCTTTTCTTTAGCGTCGCCCCAGCCGATACCCGCCGCATACTGCGCGCGCAATTCGCTGATTTCTTCGGGCGTGGCAAAGGCTTTATAAATCTCAAAAATCGCTGAGGTGTCAGGGTCTTTGGGTTCTTCAGGCAGCTGTGAATTGGTGACGATTTTCATGATGGCTTTACGCATCATTTTTTCAGGGTCGGCTTGGCTATTAAACTCTCCAAAGAGTGGAATCACATTGTTATAGCTTTTGCTCATTTTACGCCCGTCAAGCCCTGTCAACAGTGGCGTATTGTCATCAACGACCGCTTCAGGCTCAGTAAAGAGAGGCTTATAACGATGGTTAAAGGTGCCCGCGATATCACGCGCCATCTCGATATGCTGGATTTGGTCACGACCGACGGGCACGTGAGTCGCGTTAAACATCAAAATATCTGCCGCCATCAGCACAGGGTAGCCAAACAAACCCATGTTAATGCCTTGATCAGCATCAACGTCTTCTTTTTCCATATTGGCATCGACCGCCGCCTTATAGGCGTGCGCACGGTTCATAAGCCCCTTGGCACATGAGCAGCTCAAAATCCACGACAGCTCTGGAATCTCAGGCACGTCCGACTGACGATAAAAGGTCACACGCTCAGGGTCAAGACCACAGGCAATCCAAGTTGCGGCGATGGCTTTGGTCGATTCGTGAATAATCGCAGGATCGTGACAGCCAATGATACCATGATAATCGGCAAGAAAGAAAAAGGCATCGTCATCGCTGTTTTGAATCGACTGAATGGCAGGGCGAATCGCGCCGACATAGTTGCCAAGATGAGGAATGCCCGTTGGTTTGATACCCGTAAGAATGCGTTTGGTCGTAGAGTTATCGCTCATGAAAAGTCCGTCGTATTTTATTTTTAAGCAAAAAAAGTAAAGTAAAAATCAGCAGTGGGCAGTATAACAAATTTCTAATATCGCTTATACGCTTTTGGCATGCGCTTATTTATAGATGTCACTGCGCCCTTCGGGGGTATTCTTATAGCGGCGGTGAAACCACATCCACTGCGTTGGGTCGATACGAATTAAGGACTCTAATATTTCATTCACCCGCGCCGCGTCATGCACTTCGTCATTGCTCGGATAATCGGTCATCGTCTCAGTGATGGTGATATGATAATGCGGACGTTTGCCCTTGGGTATATTGTCTGGTGTTTGACGATATGTGTGTAGCGCCATGACCGCAGGCGGGTTGGTTTTACTACCCAATTTTGCCAAACGTCGTGAAGCGGTGATGGTCGCCGCAGGCACGCCAAAGAAGGGCGCCATGACCCCTTGTTTTAGCCCATAATCTTGGTCAGGCGAGTACCAAATCACATGCCCTGCCTTAATCGCGCCAACAAGGCTACGCATATCACGGCTGGATATCTGTTGCCCAAACACATTAGTGCGCCCGTTATATACAAACCACTCGAGTAGCGGATTGTTTTGCGGGCGATACATACAGTCAGCAGGGAAAAACTGGGTACACAGACGCCCGCCCAAATCGAGTAGCGTATAATGCGCACCCAATAAAATCACCGCGCGCCCTTCTTTTTGTGCAGTAATCAGATGTTGTAAGCCTGAGATAGAAAACGTGCGCTTAAACACATTGGGGCGAAACCAAGCGCAAAGCGTTTCAAACACACCGATGCCTTGATTGACAAAGACTTGCTTTGCCATCAGCTCGCGCTCGGCGGCGGGCTTTTCAGGGAAGGCGAGTCCAAGATTAATCAGCGTATCGCGGCGGCGAGATTTCGCCACGCGGTAAATCAATATGCCAAGCTTGCGACCCAGCCAAAACTGCACACGCAGCGGCAAATACATTAGCGGCAAAATCAGCGCGAACGTCAGCCAAATGCCCCAGTATTTAGGCAGCAAAAACTGCCACTCAAACGGCTTTTTTTCGGCACTTGAGGTTTGCTTGTGCGTTTCGGTCAAGGACGGACTGTCACTGACAGGAATGGACGCATTTGCATTGCTCGGCGTTTTGGGCGTGCTGTCGCGTTTTGGGTCGAATTGTTCTGGCACTGTCATAATAAAATGCTGGTCAAAAAGATAAACTAAGATGATGGGGCAGTTTTATGCGCTTTGCAAGTCGTGAGCATGCGCTTCTGTGACTGCAACGCTTATATCACAGTATCAGATAACACAAGCGCATAAAAAAACCCCAAACACTGCAAGCAGTATATGGGGCTTTTGATGCTCTGGCAAAACAGGCGGAGAAATAAACCACCTGTAAAGCCGCGTGCAAATTAACGCTTTGAGAATTGAGGACGTTTACGTGCTTTACGTAGACCCAATTTCTTACGTTCAACTTGACGAGAGTCACGAGTAACGAAGCCAGCTGCTTTTAGGGCAGGCTTTAGGCTTTCGTCTGACTCGATCAATGCGCGAGTGATACCGTGACGGATAGCACCTGCTTGACCATTGATACCACCACCAGCAACGGTGATGTATAGGTCATAAGCGGTCGCTGAGTCTAGTAGCTCTAGTGGCTGACGAACAACCATGCGTGAAGTTTCACGGCTGAAGTATTCGTCTAGTGGCTTGCCGTTTACGACGATGTTACCAGTACCTTTTGACAAAAAGACACGAGCAGTAGACGTCTTGCGGCGACCAGTTCCGTAATTGCGTTCCATAAGTGACTCCTTAGATGTCTAGTTCTTTAGGTTGCTGAGCGGCGTGTGGATGCTCTGTGCCAGCATACAGCTTCAGCTTCTTGATCATCGCATAGCCAAGAGGACCTTTTGGAAGCATACCCTTAACAGCTTTGTGTAGAACATCTTCAGGCTTATGTGCAATCAGCTTGGTGAAGTTGGTTTCTTTGATACCGCCTGGGTAGCCGCTGTGACGATAGTATTTCTTGTCTTGCGCTTTTTTACCCGTTACTGCAATTTTGTCAGCATTGATGACGACAATGAAGTCACCAGTGTCAACGTGGGGGGTAAAAGATGCCTTATGCTTACCGCGTAGGCGATGAGCGATTTGGCTCGCTAGGCGACCAAGGGTTTTGCCGTCAGCATCAACGACATACCAGTCATGGGTCACTTCAGCTGGTTTTGCACTAAGTGTTTTCATGATAAAACCTTAAATTAAAATTCGTTGAGAGTTTGGGAACGGGGCTCTCAAAAAACAGACTGCACATTATAAGCAGTAGTGTATACGGTTGCAAGCGGCATCGCGCTTTTATTTCGCCCGCTGAATATATTTACTGTGATTTGGCAGTGATGTGTCGGAAAAGAGATATTATGACGAGCCAAGCTGATAAAGTCCAGCCATAACTTGACCGACTTTCGTCTGTTTTAGACAAATGGGCGTTTGCATCTGCTTTTTGCTCAACGTATCGGCGTTTTTGGCGCACCACTCATTCATAATCACCTCAATATCACGGTCGGCTTCGACATACAGGAGCGTATGCGGGGCTAGGCGATGGGTTGCAAGGAGCGCATCTAATATCGGCTGCCATAAGTTGGCGGCATACGGTGGATCAAGAAAAACCACATCGAAGACCGAGTCACTGTCCGCTAGGGCTTGATTGGCTAAATACTGCTCGGCGGGCGCGTGGGCAATGTGATACGCTGCGCTGTCCAAATGCAGGCTTTGTGCGTTTTTTTGTAGCATGGTGTATTGTGCGGTATTGGCTTCGATAAAGGTGCAGTGCGCCGCGCCGCGTGATAAGGCTTCAAAACCGAGCACCCCACTACCTGCGCAAGCGTCCAACACGCGCGCGTCATACAAGTCGCCCATCAGCCAATTAAACAGCGTTTCGCGCAAGCGATCAGGGGTCGGGCGCAGACCATCAGCGGCGATAAAGGAGACGTTACGCCGTTTGAGCTGTCCGCCGATGATGCGTACTTCGCTGGCAGCTTTGGGCTCAGTCGATTTTGGGCGGCGAGTTTTGGCAGATTTTTTCATAAGCGCTTATCTTGTCGGGTTATTCTGTGTCAGGTTGGCTGATTGTGCTTGTATTGGGCTGCGGTTTTTTTGGCGGCGTTAGCGGTGCTTCGGGGCGCTGCAACAGCCAATAATCAAAAAGCGCACGTCCAATAGGGGCGGCGACACTACTGCCACCACCGCCATTTTCGACCAGTACGGCAAGGGCAATTTGTGGATTATCAACGGGGGCAAAGCCATTAAACCACGCGTGATCCCAGTAGCGCTCATCAATCTTGGACTTATCATAGCTTGCGCCTTGGGCGATGGATTTTACCTGCGCTGTGCCTGTTTTGCCAGCGATGCGGTATAGCGGGGTGTAGATGCGCCGTGCCGTGCCGTTTTTGACCGTATCTTCCATCGCGTCTTGCATTTTTTGCCAGTCTTCCTCCTCGCCATTATATTCAATGCGCGGGGCTTGCGACACCAATGCTTGCGCGGCGGCGTCATCGACTTTGATGACATGCGGGGTGATGCGTTTGCCTTTATTCGCCATGATGGCAGTCGCATTGGCAATCTGTAAGGGCGTGGCTAAGAAATACCCTTGTCCAATACTGACTGAAATGGTCTCACCTGGTAGCCAGCGCTGATTGTAGGTTTGCGCTTTCCATAACGGGCTTGGCATGATGCCTACCTTTTCATTAGGTAAATCAATGCCTGTCTTACTGCCAAAGCCAAAACGCACCATCCAATCATGCAAGCGCTCAATCCCCATTTCATAAGACAACTTATAATAGTAGGTGTCCACCGACATCATAATAGATTTTTTGAGATTGACCGTGCCATGACCGCCGCGTTTCCAATCCCGAAAGCGATGCGAGTCGCCAGGTAAGCTGAAATAACCTGGGTCAAAAATGGTCGTTTTCCATGTACGCAGGCCGTAATGAATCCCGCCCAAGCCTTCAAAGGGCTTGATGGTCGAGCCAGGCGGGTACATGCCTTGCAAAGCGCGGTTATACAGCGGCTGGTCTTCGTCATCGCGCAGCGCGCCATAATCGTCAAAAGAAATGCCTGAAATAAAGGGATTGGGGTCGTAGCTTGGGTTGCTCACAAACGCCAGCACCCCGCCATCACGCGGGTCAATTGCCACAATCGCGCCGCGTCGTCCTGCCAGCTGCTGGGCGGCGACTTTTTGTAAGCCATAATCAAGGCTCACGTGCAAATCTTTGCCAGCGGTTGCGGGTAGAGTATTTAGCTCGCGCAAAATGTCGCCATGCGCGTTGGTTTCTACTTCTTGGTAGCCTGGCTGCCCAAGGAGCTGGTCTTCGTACTCACGCTCGATACCAATCTTACCAATCAAGTCCGTGCCTGCGTAACGCGCCTTATCAATCTGCTGGCTGTCTTTATCATTAATACGCCCGACATAGCCGAGCACATGGGCAAACAGCTCATTGTACGGATAAGTGCGTATCAAGGTGTTTTGAATGCGCACGCCTGAAAAGAACGGCTGGCGCTCACTAAAACGCGCCATCTCTGCGCTACTGATATCGACTTTTAGGGTAATGGGGTCGTGCGGGTCGTCTTGCAGGCGCTTTAATAGCTCCCCAACCGCCTCAGGGGATAAATCAAAAATCGGCGCAAGCTGTGCGAGCATTTGCGCTGGCTTGGGCGTCTCATCAGGATACAGCACCGCAGTAAATACAGGATGGTTGCCCGCGATAATAATGCCATTACGGTCATAAATATCCCCACGCGTGGGCGGCAAGGGCAGCTGCTTGGTGCGGTTGTCTTCAGCGCGTTTGACATACGTTTCGTGCGCGACCGTTTGTAAATAGCCATAGCGCAATAAAAGCACAGCAAACCCAAGCAGCATCAGTGCAGCAAAGACCCACAAGCGGCGCATAAACTGCTGCTGTACACGCTGTTTTTGAGATGAAAACAAAGAAGACATGATAAAGCGCGGACTCAAATAAAGGCAAAAAAGGTGCAACAAGCAGGCGAAACGCGGCGCAAACGGCGGCTGTATTTTAGTATAACAAAAGATAGCTTACCGTTTTGCAGATAAGTATCTTGATGTGTGTTGGGTGTGCTTATAAAGGCTAAGTATGTTAAAATCATGCGATTTTATTTGTCGTGGGTTGTCGTGGGTTGTCGTGGACACGTGCGCTACAAATAAAATCCATGCAACATCGAGCGTCTGTTTGGTCACGGTTGGCTGGTGGCTTTGATATGGGCTTGGTGTTTTGTTTGCATGACCGCAGCTGGGGTCGTCTGCATCGCTCGGGCGACAGATTACATTCGGTGATAATGGGTTCATAGAGGCACACCGTCATGGTCATCTCATCTATATGGCAAGCGCTGGTCGAGCACCCTGAGTTTGTCGCCATGCTGACCATCCCGCCTGTGACGGCATTCGTCACATGGGCGCATGTCTGGATGGCACTTAAGATGCTGTTTTATCCCATTAAGTTTTGGGGCATTCGTGTCGCACATTTTCCTTTTTTTGGTCTGCCAGGGATTGGCTGGCAAGGCATCGTTCCGCGTAAGGCGGGCAAGATATCAGGCGTCATTGTCGATCAGACGCTCTCAAAGCTCGGCTCATTGGATGAATTTTTTAAGGCGATGGAGCCTGAGCAAATGGCGGCATTCATCACCGATACTGTCGATGAAAACCTTGAGTCGCTGATTGATGAGATTATGCTTGAGCGCTCCGAGTCTTTGTGGCGCAACATTCCTTTCGCTGTAAAGCGGCGCATTTATAATCAAGCGCATGAAGCGCTGCCCAATATTATGCAGTCTTTAGTCATGGACTTGACGCACAATGTCGAAGATTTGGTCGATATGCGTCAGATGATTGTCAATAAAATGGAAGGCGACCGCCGCTTGATGGTCAATATGTTCCTAAAAGTGGGACAAAAAGAGATTGATTTTATCTGGCACATCAGTGCGCTGATTGGCTTGGTGTTTGGCATTATCCAGATGTTTATTTTCTTGGTGGTGCCGCAGCATTGGACGGTGCCGTTTTTTGCTGCCGTGTGGGGTCTTTTGACCAATTGGATTGCCATTTGGATGGTATTTAATCCTGTTCAGCCGCGCTTTATTCCTTATATTAAGTGGTTTTCGCTGACTAAGCGTGCGCCATTTATTCGCTTGCACGTGCCGCATGTGGCGAGATATCGCTGGCAGGGCGGCTTTATGAAGCGCCAAGAAGAAGTGTCTGAAGTGTTTGCCGATATTGTGGTGCGTGAGCTGGTGACGCTTGAGAACATCATGAACGAGATGATGTATGGCGAGCGCGCCGCGCAGACCCGCGAGCTGATGAAGTCGCACTTATATGATGTGTTAGATACGCCTGTGATACGTACCACACTACGGGTGAGCCTCGGTCGTCGCGAGTTTGGGCATTTAAAGAACACTATTATTGATAAGTCCATCACCGCGACCATGACCCCGCTGCGCGACCCTGAACTAAACGAGAGTCGCGCCAGTAAGATTTTTGGACTGTTTCGTGACCGCATCCGCGCTTTGTCACCCGATGAGTTTCAAAATCTGCTGCGTCCTGCCTTTCGTGAAGATGAGATGACGCTGATTATTTTGGGCGGACTCACAGGCTTCTTAGCAGGCTGGCTGCATTTGGTATTGGTGTTTTTTCCTGCGATGGGCTCATAACAGCGCATGGCAGTCCGTTTTTTGCAATACCACTTTAGAGGCGCGCTCCGAAGTGGCTGGGCGAGATGCTAAGTAGGCGAGATGTTGTTCCCTTTGGGTTTGTCGGTTATCCGCGATGATGGCGTGCTGTCGTCAGCAATAACAAAGCAGACGTGAATGAACAATATGGGCCAGCTATACTCAGCATTGATAATACGCGTCATCATTGCGCTTTGTGTTGATGGTCGTTCGGTAAATAAGGTTTGATGGTATGTTAATCACAGAACTGGGCTATTTTGCCTTGCTGTCCGCTTTTTTCTTGGCGATTTTGCAAGTGGTGTTACCGACGGTAGGCATCATGCGCGAGCAGGTGGCGTGGCAGCGCTTGGCGCCGAGCCTTGCATGGGCGCAACTGGCGGCAATGCTGGTATCGTTTGGCGCGCTGATGGCGGGCTTTTATTACAATGACTTTAGCTTGATCTATGTGGTACAGCACTCTAATACGCTGCTGCCTTGGTATTACAAGCTGTCGGCAACATGGGGTGGGCACGAAGGCTCGCTGCTTTTGTGGATGACCATCATGGCCATTTGGTGCGCGCTGGTATCGTACTTTAGCCGTGGTTTGCCGCTAGCGATGCGCGCCCGCGTATTGGTAATTTTGGCAGGCGTGCAGATGATGATGCTGGCGATGCTGATTTTTACCTCCTCTCCTTTTGACCGCACCTTACCCAACCTGCCTGTTGATGGCGCAGACTTAAACCCTGTACTCCAAGACCCTGGTCTGATTATTCACCCGCCGATGCTGTATATGGGCTATGTGGGTATGGTTGTGCCGTTTGCTTTTTGTATGGCGGCATTGTGGGCAGGGCGCTTGGATGCGGTGTGGACACGCTGGTCACGCCCATGGACGCAGGCGGCTTGGGGTTTTTTAACGCTCGGTATTGCGCTTGGATCATGGTGGGCGTATTACGAGCTTGGTTGGGGCGGATGGTGGTTCTGGGATCCTGTCGAAAACGCCTCACTCTTGCCTTGGCTGGCGGGAACCGCGCTATTGCATTCGTTAGCAGTGACCGAAAAACGCGGAGTGTTTAAGGCATGGACGATTATGCTGGCGATTTTCTCGTTTGCCTTGAGTCTGCTCGGCACCTTCTTGGTACGTTCAGGCGTGATTACCTCGGTGCATTCGTTCGCCGCTGACCCGACACGCGGGATGGTGATTTTGGCGATTTTGGGTGTGGTCGTTGGTGGCGGCTTATTGATGTTTGCCATTCGTGGCTGGCGCTTGACGGTTGAGAGTCATTATAAGCTCATCTCGCGCGAGTCCTTTTTGGTCATCAACAATGTGGTGATTTTGATTGCTACCTTGGTTGTATTACTAGGCACACTGTATCCGATTATCGCCGATGCCTTTAACCTTGGTCAGGTGTCTGTCGGCCCTCCTTACTTTAACGCGCTGTTCGTTCCTTTAACGTGGCTATTGCTACTGGCGCTGGGCATGGGCGCAAATATTCGCTGGAAAAAAGACAAGCGTCCGTTGCTCGGTGTGGCGATGACCATTGCGGTCAGCTCGGCGGTCTTGGGTGCGCTTGTCGCTTACTTTACCCATCCGACCGCGATGCTAAACATTGCAGTGACCGTTGCGCTCAGCGCGTGGGTACTGATGTGGATGGTTGTCGATATCAAAGACAAAAGCAAAAACGCCAGCGGTCTATGGGCGGGCATGCGTCAGCTGCGTCAGAGCTACTGGGGTATGCAGGTCGCGCACGTGGGCGTATTGGTTGCGGCGATTGGTGTTGCCGTGACCACCAGCCTCAGCATTGAGCGTGATGTGGCGCTCGGTATCGGCGATACGATCCAAGTCCAAGGCTATGACTTTGATGTTAAGGATTTCCATGATGTCAAAGGCAGTAACTTTGATGGTATCCAAGCGGAAGTGTTGGTCAGTAAAGACGGACGGGAAGTGACCACCTTATATCCAGAAAAGCGCACTTACGTGGTCAGCATGATGCCGATGAATGAGGCGGCGATTGACGCAAGCCTACTGCGCGATGTGTACGTGGCGCTCGGTGAGCCGATTGCTGAGGGCAGTAACCAGTGGGCGGTGCGTATTTATGTCAAGCCGTTGGTGCGCTGGATTTGGCTCGGCGCAATTATCATGGCATTGGGCGCGGCGCTCAGTATGCTTGATAAACGCTATCGTCTTAAAAAGGTCGATACCAAAGCGTCGCTGGCGATGATGCAGGACAAGTGATATGAACCGCAAAAGAGTTGTACAACAGCAATTGAGTAAAGGGCGTATAAACAATGCGTAAAAAACAGATGAAAATATGGTTTTTGATACCGCTTGTGGTCTTTGCGGGGCTGTGCATCATGCTGTATATGCGCCTTGGCAAGCCGACAGAGATTGT
The DNA here is from genome assembly GCF_016464015.1 of Psychrobacter sp. bablab_jr014. Classification (GTDB taxonomy): domain Bacteria; phylum Pseudomonadota; class Gammaproteobacteria; order Pseudomonadales; family Moraxellaceae; genus Psychrobacter. The sequence goes on along the minus strand of NZ_JACDXT010000009.1, from coordinate 151,861 downwards.
CACCAACACCGCGCTTGAGCGTCCTGTGCCTGCTTTCAAGCTGCCATTATTGTCCGACACCTCGCGTATGGTGACCAATGACAATTTGCCCAAGCAGCCCTATCTGATGAACATTTGGGGCTCATGGTGCCCGACCTGTATCGTTGAGCATCCGTTTTTGCTTGAGCTGGAAGAGCGCGGCGTGAACATCGTGGGTGTCAATTATAAAGACGAGATTGGCAATGCGCTCAGCTATCTTAACGAGCGCGGCGACCCATTCTCCATGTCTATCCAAGACAGCAAAGGGCAGTTCGCGCTTGATTTGGGTTTGACGGGCGCGCCTGAGACGTTCGTGGTCGATGCAGAGGGCGTGATACGTCAGCACATCATTGGCGAGTTGAACGAACAAAACTGGCAAGAGCGCGTTGCGCCGTGTTTGATGGTATTAAGCAGTGCCAGCACTAAGGGTGCAGCGCCGAGTGAGAGTGAGCTTGCGGAGGTGTGCCAATGATAACGGGGTCTTCATTACGTGCGCTGATCGTCCGTTTGCGTTTGCTGGGTGCCAGTTTACTAGCGGCGATGGTGCTTAGTGTTGCTGCTCATGCCGCGATTGATGTCTATGAGTTTGATTCGCCGCAGCAAGAAGCACAGTACCGCGGGCTGATTGAGGAGCTGCGTTGCCCAAAATGCCAAAACCAAAATTTGGCAGGCTCAGATGCACCCATTGCCCAAGATTTGAAACAAAAAACCTATGATTTGGTTCAAGAAGGGCGCAGCGATACTGAGATTCGCAGCTATATGCAGGATCGTTATGGCGACTTTATCAGTTACCGTCCGCCTGTACGTCCTTCAACGTGGATACTGTGGTTTTTCCCGCCACTTTTGCTGATCTTATTGTTGACTGGTTGGTTTTGGCGTACTAAGCGTCGTCAGCTTGAAACCAGTGGTGCTCGTAAAATCGAGCAAGATGACGCGCCTCAGCCATTGAGTGCAAGTGAACAAGCTGAGCTGGACAAGTTATTAGCACGCAGCCAGCCAGACGCCACCCGTAGCCAAAAGGATTCCTTATGACCGTATTTCCGACCCTTGGCCTATTCTTTTCGCTCAGTCTATTGGTAGCACTGCTGTTAGCAGTTATCGTCCTTGTGCCTTGGCTACGTGCTTCGCGTCAAAAAAATGTGGCGGTAGACAACCAACTGCTTGATCTAAACGTTGCCGTGTTTCGTGAGCGCCTAGCAGAATTGGCCACGGACAAAGACAATGGTACGATTGATACGGCGCATTATGAGCAGCAAAAATTAGAGCTGGAGCGTCAGCTGTTAGATGCGCAAAAACAAGTTGCGCCTATGGTCGCCCCCAGCGTCAAAAGCCGCTTAATCATCATCGTTTGGGTGCCTGTACTAGCATTTATGGCGTACTTTTTAATCAGCGACCGCACGCCTGTGTTTGAGCTGTGGCAAGCTGAAGACAAAGTCGGTCAAGTGGCAGATGACCTATTGACAGGTAAGATTGATCAGCCGCCAGCATGGGCGATTGAGAATGGACAACAACTGATTAGCGCCATGCAGACCAATGTCTATCGTCATGCTGATGATCCTGATCGCTGGATGCGCCTCTCCGAGCTGTTCTTATCACTTGAAGCGACCGATTCTGCCATTGAGTCCTTGTCACGTGCATATCGTTTGTCGCCTGACAATGAAGAGATTGCGACCACGTACGCGCAGATCAGCTTTTTTGCCAATCAAGGACAAATCGATGCCAACAGTCGTCGCGTATTAGAAGGCGTACTGGCGAAAAATCCGCAACATGAAGGCGCACAGATGCTCATGGCAATGGGTGAAGCGCGTGCCAACAACTTCGCGCAAGCGCGTGGCTGGATTGCGCGTTTACGTGAAAGTATCGCTGCCAAGCCAGGTGACCACAGTCAAGCGCTGGACAGTCTCGACACACTCAGCGCCAATATTGACACCCAAGAGCAGCAAGCCTCACAAGGCATTGATGTTACGGTGCATATTAATAGTAGCTTGTTACCTTTGGTCAAGGCAGACGACGTACTGTTCGTCGCGATTCGTGACGTGGCAGGTGGCCCACCATACGCCGCCAAGCGCTTACCAATCAGCAGCATCAAACAAGGCAAAGCCGAAGTACGGCTAAGTGACCTTGACGCCATGATGCCAGGACGTACCATTCATAGGGCGCGTGCGGACAAGGTACAGCTCGCCGTCGTTGCCCGCATCAGCCATAGTGGTAATGCCGTTGCCGAATCTGGCGACTTGTCAGGCAATCCTGTGGTTATCGGCGCTGATGTGAATGCAGTTAATGTTGAGATTAATCAGCAAGTGCCTTGATTTGGAGTAACTTACTTTTAAGTCAATGTGACAATAAATATGCCATTATTTTTGTTAATGATGGCAAGCATAAATGGTTGCCATAAATACCGATAAATCAGCGATAAACGGTGATTTATCGGTTGCTTTTTTCAACGTCTTGGCAATAACGATGAAAAAAACTTGAGCTTTATACCTGCACAGGGTAAGGTAGCCAAGACAATTTAAAACACCCGAAAATCTTGCCTATTAAAGGAGTCACGTATCATGATGCGTATTATTTTGCTTGGACCACCAGGCGCTGGCAAAGGCACACAAGCACAGTTCATCTCTCAAGAATTTGATATCCCGCAAATCTCAACAGGCGATATGCTACGTGCGGCAATCAAAGAGGGCAGCGAACTGGGTCGCCAAGCCGAAAGCATCATGAATGCAGGTGGCTTGGTTTCTGATGATTTAATCATCAACTTGGTAAAAGAGCGTATTGCCAAGCCTGATTGTGCCAATGGCTGCATCTTCGATGGCTTCCCGCGCACCATCCCACAAGCGCAAGCATTGGCGGATGCGGACGTCGCTATCAATCACGTGGTCGAAATCAGCGTGCCTGATGACGAAATCGTGAGCCGTCTGTCAGGTCGCCGTCAGCACCCAGGTTCAGGCCGTGTGTACCACATCGCGCACAACCCACCAAAAGAAGAGGGCATTGACGACGTCACTGGCGAGCCATTGATTCAGCGTGATGATGACAAAGAAGACACCATCCGTGAGCGTCTGTCTACATATCATCAGCAAACCGCTGCTTTGGTTGGTTTTTATCAAGAAAAAGCGCAAGAAGGTGCAGACGCGCCAGCATATACCAAGTTTGACGGCACACAAGCCATCGATGAGGTAAAAGAGCAAGTACTCAGCACGCTAAAAGGCGAATAATCGCTTATGGTAGGTCAACGACTAAACGGTTGACCTAGACCTATCAGCGTAAAACCCCAATGCCGCTTATGGCCTTGGGGTTTTTTAACCTACCCTTTAAAATAGCCTAAGTAAATTATACTGCTCAACGATGTCAATTTCTATAAAGTTGTATGGCTGTCTTAGCCTTGACCCAAACACGCCTTGTAGTAGTAACAATAAAAACTTAAATGGCTAGTGCTGAAACTAAACGCCTTAATACCTAAAATCAAAGCCAGTAACCATAAAAAAACCGTCTGCAAATACAGACGGTTTTTTATACCACACTGAATCATACTGACAAACGGTGCCAGTGAGACAAGGCAGGTAAATTAAGCATTACCTTGAGCTGCCGCTTGTTGCTGGCTTTGCGCGTAGGCTTGGTCAAAATTAACAGGCGCAAGCAATAGCTGTGGGAAGCTACCACGAGTTACGATGTCGCTAATGACTTCGCGCGCATATGGGAATAAGACGTTCGGGCAGTATGCACCTAGAATCTGACCAATTTGCTCATCTGGGATGCTCTTTAGCAAAAAGATACCTGCTTGATGCACTTCAGCGATAAAGGCAGGCGCGTCCGCATTTTTTGCATTTACAGTTACGGTCAATACCACTTGATAGTGGTCGTCGTCGAGCTTTTCAGCGTTGCTTGATAGATTGATGTCCAGCTCAGGGTTCCACTCTTTGGTGAATACTTCTGCGCCTGGGACTTCTAGTGACATGTCTTTAACGTAAATGCGTTCTAGTGCCAATTGTGGTTGTGCTTGTTCTTCAGCCATGATACTTCCTCAAATCCTAAATGTTAACTTATTATCGTATATAAAAACGCGCCGCAAAATTGTGGCGCGCTGTGGTGATACATCGCTTAGCCAGCGAGCAGCTCGTCAAGCTTACCTTGTTGGTTCATCTGATTCAACTCACTAAAGCCACCAACAAAAGTTTCGCCCACAAAAATCTGCGGTACGGTGCGGTAGTTATTGGTTTTTTTCATCAGCTCCATACGGTCTTCGCGGCTCATGTCGTGCATGCTGATTTCTTCGTAGTCCACACCTTTTGATTGTAGTAGCTGTTTGGCGTTGGTGCAGTAAGGGCAAATCGGTGTGGTGTATACTTTTACAGGGACGCTCATGGTCATTCCTTATTATCAGTGTTTCTAAAAAATAAAAAAGCAGCACAAAGCCGTGCGCTTCGTATGTATATCAATGTTGGGGATGGCACAAATGAATTCAAGCACGCTGTATCGCAGTTTTGTAAGTGCCGAAAAAAATATAAACATATCAATTTATTAGCGCGTCATACTTACAGCATCAATGATGCTTATGGGCTGTGACGCCTTATTTTAGACCATAAAAAACACCGCATGGGGCGGTGTCTTTCACAGTATTTATGAGCAAAGTAGTAAAGGGGAACGATACCAGCTCATCGCCAGCCGTTTTATCGCCCTTATTTTTTGCGCATATTGGGCTTGCCTTTGGCTTGCTCTTTATTCAAGCCAACAAGTGGCATACCGCTAGATTTCCAGCCATTGACGCCGCCTTCTAGCCGATAGACATTGTCTTTACCAATCATCTGCACTGCTGCACCTGCTTGCGCCCCGATGTCACAAATAATGATGACAGGCTGCTCAATCGCACGGATTTCTTCCATGCGGTCTTTTAGCTCAGTAAAAGGAATGTTGCGGCTGCCTTGGATGTAGCCTGTGGTAAATTTTTTCTTGGGGCGAATGTCAATCATCTGAGCATTTTGCGAGTTGACCATCATGCCAAGGGTGTTGGCGGAGATTTTTTTGCCGCTGCGTTTGTTTTCGATGGTAAAAAACAAAATCATCAAAACGACTAAGATGCCAAATAAAAATGGGTGATTGCCCATAAACTCAAGCGCACGTTCAAAGTTCAAACCAAACCTCCGAAAAATAAGCGTTCTATCACGCCTATAGGCAGCGCAATACCGACGAACAAGGCGTCATTATACCGATAAGGGCATCGTGAGTAAACGCATGATGCCGCCCGTATGCCCAAAGGCACATAGGGCGGATAAGTTTGTTAAAAAGAAAGAGGTATTATCAATAGGGTTTGGTGTCTGCTTCCTCTTGCAACGTCACCAAGTTCTCAACGCGGCGCTGCAATACTTGTCCGTCCTCGACCGCTTGCCAAAGGGCGCAGCCTTTGCTGTTGTGCGTGTGTTTGCAATCGCGAAAGCGGCAATCGCCCGATAAGGGCGCAAGCTCGATAAAGCCTGAAATGATGTCGTCAGGCGTCAAATGCCAGATGCCGTACTCGCGGATACCAGGGGTGTCTACGATGCCGCCTTGGGTCAGGTCATGGTTGTTAAAAGGCAGTAGGCGGCTGGTGGTGGTGGTGTGCTGTCCAAGCTGCGAGTTTTCAGAGATGACGTTGACGCTTTGCGCAGAGTCGGGCAGCAGCGCGTTAGTCAGGCTGCTTTTGCCCACACCCGATTGTCCCGCAAAGATGACCAGCTTGTTATCAATCGCTGTCTTTAAATCGTCTAAGCCTTGCTGTTCTTGACTCGTGGCGATATTTTCAGGGCAGTCCACTGAGGTTAATACGGTCTCGTAACCCAAGTCGCGGTAGTCATCAAGCAGGGTTTGCGTGGCGGCGTGTTCGCTTTGGCTTAGCAAATCGGCTTTGTTTAATACCAAGAGCGGCGTGACGCCTGCATGATGACAAACCACCAAATAACGGTCAATCAAAGACGGCGCAGCGGCGGGCAGGGGTGCAAACACAATCGCCAAAATATCCACGTTTGCCGCCACAGGCTTTAGCTTATGATAGCGGTCGGGACGCGAGACTAGGGACGTGCGCGGCTGTACCGACTCAATACGTCCAAGCCCTGTATTGGGATCAGCAGTCCAGCGCACATAGTCGCCCGTCGCGAGCATCGGCAAATTGGTACGCGCGTGACAGCGCCAAATGTCATCCATCTCGATCGCTTGCCAAAACGGCTCAGGGTCATCAGGGGCGACTTCGGGCTGGATGGGCAACACCGCAGGCAGGCTGGTCACTTGCACCTCGAGCTGCTTGCCATAATGTGCCATGACCACGCCATCCATCAAGCTGTCATCGAGACTGTCTTGATTGGATTTTTGCTGTTGATTGATGCGACGAATCTGCTGTTTGCTCAGTTTGCGTTGCCGAATAAGTGCCATAAGTGCCGACCTGTCAAAAAAATATCTCTAAGTGTAGCGTGAAAATTTGCTAACATACAGCCTAAAGCGTGGGCGTATCTTAGGGTTTTGTAATCCTATCGCCCATGCGTCGTCACCCGATTGAGTAATAGGAACGCGTATGAGCAGCACCGAACACCCGAATAAAATCAAAATCAAGCACCAAGGCAAAAAAGGGCTGGTTTGGATTGACCTAGAGATGACGGGGCTGAACACCTTGAGTGATGAGATTATCGAGATCGCCACCATCGTGACCGACGATGATTTAAACGTCTTAGCCGAAGGGCCTGTGTTTGCCATCAAGGTCTCTGATCGTGTATTAAACGGTATGGATGACTGGAACACCAAGCAGCACGGTCAATCGGGGCTTATTGACCGCGTACGCCGTAGTACGGTGACTTTGGCAGAAGCGGAAGCCGAAACCATCAAGTTTTTAAGCAAATGGGTTGATAGCGGCAAGTCGCCAATGTGCGGTAATTCTATTTGCCAAGACCGCCGCTTTTTGGCGCGCCAGATGCCTGAGCTTGAGCGCTTTTTTCATTATCGCAACCTCGATGTGTCCTCTATCAAAGAGCTGTGTTTCCGTTGGCGTCCTGACGTGCTAAGTAGCTTTGAAAAAAATGGCAGCCATTTGGCACTGGATGACATCCGTGACTCAATCCGTGAGCTAAAGCACTACCGCCAGCACTTTTTTAAATTGCTTGTGTAAGTTTAAAGGTAATAAAAAAGCGCTTCGAACTGAATCCAAGCGCTTTTTTTATCTGTACAAGCTTTTAGTTTTAATCAATTCTTTAACGCACCCGATGGCAAAATTGATACAAGTCCAGCGCCGTGCTGTCCGCGCTTTCTGTCACTGCCGCAATCACCGCTTGCACTTGGGCACGTTTGCTGCCTGAGTCTATTATGCGCCAATCGCCCAGTACATAGCGCCATTTGTGCTCGCTTAGCACAGGCTCAGCGCTCGCGGTTGTCTTCACCTCATGCTTGGCAGGGCGGTGCGTGTGTCCGTGCAGCAGTATCGCCGCGTTTTGTAGTGCTTGCTGTACTGCATCGTTGTTGACATTCATAATGGCGGCAGATTTTTGCGCGTTTTGCTGTTTGCTTTTGGCGCGCATTTTATCCGCGATGCCGTGGCGCTTGGCGATGGGTTTTTTTAAAAAATACCATTGCACTAAGGGCTTACGCGTCACTTTACGAAACCATTGATACTTAACATCGTCGGTACACAGCGCATCGCCATGCTCAAGGCGCACGGTTATGCCGCCAATATCGGTATAAAACGGCTCGGCAATCAAGCGTGCGCCAAATAAATGACAAAACGGACGCCCAAGTAAGAAGTCGCGATTGCCGTGCATCACTAAAATGTCACAGCCTGCCACGCGCAGCGCTTTTAGCCGCTTAACAATCGGCGTTAACCAATGCGCGGCTTTGGCATCATCATCCAGCTCGGTATACATGTCATCGCCGAGCCACACCTCAAACCAGTCGCCGAGGATATACAACTGCGAGAGGGCGGGCAGGGCAAGACAGTCATCGAGCAGCGCCAAAAAAGCCTGCACTAAGGCAGGCTCATCGGCAGATAAATGCAAATCGCTAATCAAAATCTGCTGGACACTGTTTGGGCGTGTGGTCAGCAGGTGATTAAAATCAAGCATAACCAACCTATAGCATCACTTACTGAGACACGATGGTCGCAGAGTTGATGACGACCGCTTCTTTTGGTACATCAGCGTGCATGCCGTAACGACCTGTTGCCACGCCTTTGATTTTTTCGACCACGTCCATACCTTGGGTCACTTTACCGAACACGGTGTAGCCCCAGCCTTGTAGGCTCTTGTTTGAGTGGTTCAAAAAGTCGTTGTCTTTAACGTTGATAAAGAACTGACCAGTCGCTGAATGTGGGTCTTGGGTACGCGCCATGGCGATAGTGCCTGCGTCATTTTTTAGACCGTTGTCCGCTTCGTTTTCGATAGGACGGTTGGTGGCTTTTTCGTTCATGTCAGCGTCCATACCGCCGCCTTGAATCATAAAGCCGTCAATCACACGGTGAAAAATCGTGCCGTCATAATGACCTGATTTAACATAGTTCAAAAAGTTTTCGACAGTTTTAGGCGCTTTTTCTTCGTTAAGTTCGATAACGATAGCACCCATATTGGTGTCTAGTTCAACTACTGGCATATCTACCATGTGTATATCCTCGTATTGGGTAGGTGTTACGTCCTTTGTAGCGGGCAGGCGTTCACTATGCCGCCTTTTACAAAAGCTGGGGGTAGTCTAACGGCTTTTTTGCCGTCTGTCATGTATCAGGCTGTTAATGCCTTTGATAAACCTGATAGAATATCGCGATATTGATTTTTTAGACCGTTTGTTTTTGCCACGCCCAAGGTTTTTATCCAGCGTCAGGCATTCCCCTTTTGTGTTAGGAGCAGTATCCATGAGCGTAGACTCAAGCAATAACGAAAAGAATGATTTTATTCGCCATATCGTGCGTGATGATATCAAAGCGCAAAAATACCCAAAAATCGTCACCCGTTTTCCCCCTGAGCCAAACGGCTATCTGCATTTGGGACACGTGAAGTCGATTTGTTTAAACTTTGGCATCGCTGAAGAATTCGGTGGTGATTGTCACTTGCGCTATGATGACACCAACCCTGTCGCCGAAAAACAAGACTACATCGACAGCATCAAAAAAGATGTGCAGTGGCTAGGCTTTGAGTGGACAGGCGATGCGCTACATGCGTCGCATTATTTTGACCAACTGTATGCGTGGGCGGTGCAACTGATTGAGCAAGGGGATGCTTATGTTGATTTGCAAACGCCTGAAGAGATTAAACTTAATCGCGGCTCATTTAACGAAGCAGGCACGCCATCACCACAGCGTGATAACAGCGTGGAAGTCAACTTGCAGCACTTCAATGATATGAAAGACGGCAAGTACGCAGATGGCAAAGCCGTATTGCGTGCCAAGATTGACATGGCTGACCCTAACATGAACATGCGCGACCCTGTCATCTATCGCGTGATGCATCAATCACACCACCAGACGGGCGACAAATGGTGCATCTATCCGATGTATGATTTTGCGCATCCGCTATCAGACGCGCTAGAGGGTATCACCCATTCGCTATGTACGCTAGAGTTTGAAGACCATCGTCCATTGTACGACTGGCTGATTGAAAAAGTGGGCTTTGAGCTGCCACCGCATCAGTATGAGTTTTCACGCCTGAATGTTGACCACACCTTGACCAGTAAGCGTAAGCTGAAACAATTGGTCGATGAAAACATCGTGGCTGGCTGGGACGACCCACGTATGCCGACCATCGCAGGCATGCGCCGCCGTGGCTATACGCCTGAAGGTTTGCGCGACTTTTGTGACCGTGTGGGCGTGACCAAGGCAGACGGCGTGGTAGACATGCGCTTGCTTGAATTTAGTATCCGCCAGTCATTAGAAAACACCACCGCACGCGGTATGGCCGTACTAAAACCGCTAAAAGTCACCATCACCAACTTTAAAGAGGCGGTGAGTGAGTGGGAAAGTCTCAAGGCGGACAGCGTCGAGGCGCGCTGGGAAGAAGACGCACAAACGCTATGGCTGAGCCAACCAAAGCACCCGAATGTCGATATGGGCGTACGTGAGATTCCCTTTACCGAAACGCTATACATCGACCAAGGCGACTACGAAATCACCCCACCAGCGGGCTACAAGCGCCTATCGCCAGAAAAGCCAGAGATTCGTTTGCGCAATACCTATGTATTGGCAGTGACCGAGCATGTTACCGATGAGGCGGGTAATGTGGTTGAGCTAAAAGCAACCATCGACCCAAGCACGCTGGGCAACAACCCTGAAGGGCGCAAGGTCAAAGGCGTGATTCATTGGGTATCGGCAAGCCGCGGCGTACCTGCAACTGTGCGCCTGTATGAGCAACTGTTTAGCGATGCTGACCCAAGCAGCGTGAGCGATGTACACCAAGCGCTCAATCCAAACTCATTGACCGAGCTTAACGCTGTGGTTGAGCCGTCACTGGCGGAAGCGCCTGCGGGCACGCGTTTCCAGTTTGAGCGTGAAGGCTACTTTATCAGTGACAGCGAGCTGCACAGTACGGACAAGCCTGTGTTTAACCAAATCGTTAGCCTACGTGACAGCTACAAGCCTGCTTAAAGGTTAATGATAAACAATAGTTGTTGATACTGCTTTATAACCCGCCCCGTTTCTAGTACGCTAGAGGTGGGGTTTTTTGTGCCTGTTTATAATATCGCTGATATTGTTCACAACAAATATTTTCACATTTTTCTTCATCCAAAAATGGAATAACGGCATTACAATCGCTCACAAGACATTCATAACCAGTTTGTTAAGATAAAACGGCATTTTAAGAATAACGCGGCGAATGTTGGTTTGCATAACCTGCAAGGCAAACAAGCCGCGCTTTGATAGATCAATAAAACCAACACAACAGCAGATAATAAGGAATGGATTATGGCACATCTACGTTTGGGTGACAGCGCACCGAATTTTGACGCAAGTACCACACAAGGTGATATTAACTTTTATGATTGGGCAGGCGACAGCTGGGTCGTGCTGTTTTCGCACCCTGCCGACTACACGCCTGTGTGCACCACAGAGCTTGGACGTACCGCAGCCCTTGGCGGCGAGTTTCAAAAGCGCAACGTCAAGCCTATCGCGCTATCGGTAGACGGTATTGATGACCATCACAGCTGGTCAAAAGACATCGAAGAAACCCAAGGGACAGCCGTTAATTTCCCTATCATCGCTGATGAAAACCGCACTGTCGCTGACCTATACGACATGATTCACCCGAACGCCGACAATACCGCCACCGTGCGTAGTGTGTTTATCATCGACCCAAACAAAAAGGTGCGCCTCACGCTAACTTATCCTGCGAGCTGTGGTCGTAACTTTAATGAAATCATTCGTGTGATTGACGCTTTGCAATTGTCGGATGAGTACAACATCGCGACTCCAGTCAACTGGGAAGATGGTGACGATGTGATTATCCCGCCAAGTGTCAAAAACGAAGACATCGCGGCGAACTATCCAAAAGGCCATACCGAAATCAAGCCCTATTTGCGTACTACGCCAGCGCCAAACAAATAAGCTGCCGATGACAGCGTATATGAATCGCTTGTATTAAATGAGAAAAAAGTCGCCTAGTTATGCTGGGCGGCTTTTTTGTACTAAGCATAACTAAATGCACTATGCGGTGCTCTTGTTATGAAAGACAAGTAATGCTTGAGTCGGTCATATAAAGCGGTTATAACTAAAATGACGTACTAAAAAAACGACTAAGCGTCATGATTTTAAAAGTAATTATTAAACAATGTATGATTTAAACCATTTCAAAGGAGTTGTTTATGAAAACCCTATACTTAACACGACCTGCCCCAAATCCTAGAAAGGCCATTTTATTATTGGCTGCCAAAGGCATCGACATTGATGATATCGATGATTTAAACGTGGTCGATATTGACCTGAGTAAAAAAGAGCATTACACCGAAGAATTTAACGCCATCAACCCAATGAACACTGTGCCGACCATGACGTTGAGTGATGGTACGGCGCTGAATGATTCGCAGGCGATTTGTGAATATCTTGATCGCGTCTACGGTGAACGCTCCGTGATGGGTAACGATGTGGTACAGCGTGCCAAAGTCTGCGCCATGCGCCGTATCGCCGAGTTTGAAGTGTTGTATAACTTTATGCTGGCGTTTCAGCACAGCAGCCCAAGTAAAGCCGAGCGCATTGATCAAGTGCCTGAATTTGCCGAAAAGTCTATTGAACGGGCAATTAAGGCGTTGCCTTACTTTGAGTCGGCGCTTGAGGGGCATGAGTATTTGGTCAATGACCAATTAAGCTTTGCAGATATTGTGCTGTATATCGGTTTGGACTTTGGTAGAATCGTAAAATTTAAACCCACCGAGCATGGCGATAACTTAGCACGGTTTTATAAGGCGATGGATGCCAAATTTGGTGAGGAAGGTATTAAAAGCACCATCAAAAAAGCCAAAGCAGAAAATAACAGTGATGACTAACAGCGCATCTGTCTAAAATATCCCATAAAAAAAAGACAGCCAAACAGCGCTGTCTTTTTTTGTACCAAATGGTTAAAACTAACGCAAGCCGTTGATGTCTTCTTCGGTCAAGCGCCAGCGCCCTTTTTTCTTTGATGCGCCGCGACCGCGTACGGCGCTATTGAGCAGGATTTTATTCATTGAATGGCTGGAGTGGGCGTGACAGATGGCGCAGGCAAGTCCGTCGGCAGCATCGGCTTGCGGAGTGATATCGAGCTTTAAAATGCGGCAGACCATTTCTTGTACTTGTTCTTTTTCTGCTGCGCCGTAGCCGCACACCGACTGCTTAATCTGGCGCGCGGTGTATTCTGACACTTCCAAATCAAGTGCTACCATCGCCGCAATCGCTGCGCCACGTGCTTGTCCGAGCTTTAGCGCTGAGTCGGGGTTTTCTGCCATAAATACTTGCTCAATCGCGGTGTGTATCGGCTCGTTGGCGTATTTTAAATGGTGTGTGGTGATGCGCGTCAAGCCATTAAAGATACGCTTTAATCGTTCAGGCATCTCTTTGGTATCGGTGCGAATCGTGCCCGCGTCTAAAAAAGTCAGCTTATCGCCTACTTGCTGGATGATGCCGTAACCCGTCATGCGCGAGCCAGGGTCTATCCCAATAATAATTGCCATAGTATTCCGTATTGCTTAAAAATGAGCCCTAAATTTGATAGTATAGCAAGCCGTCCCCATATACTGGCTATGTTAATTATTTTATTCACTTTTTAAGACGTTTTAATCGTTACTTTGCCTGATTTTTTATTTTTCGTTTTTATTATATAGGATGACATGTTATGGGTCAGATCGTCGGTATTGCCATTGTTTGGTTTATCATTGAGATGCTGCTTTGGTATTTACTTGCCCAATTTATGAGCGGTTGGTTGGTGTTCTTTTGGTTTATCGTGGCGGCCGTAATCGGTGTGTCACTGATCCGTAAAGGCATGGCAACCCTAAGCCCAATGGCGCAGCAGATGAAAGCAGGCGGCATGATGAACCCTGGCGCGCGTCCGCCTGAGACCACGATGATGAAGAGCATCGCCATAGCAGTCGCAGGCTTGTTGTTATTGATTCCGGGCGTGTTGAGTGACATCTTGGCATTGCTGGTTATTTTGCCACCTGTGCAAAAGAAGCTCAAAGAAATGGCCAACAACTACGTCATGAACAACCAGCAAAAAATGATGGAAATGATGGCAAAACAAATGGGTGGTCAAAGCCCGTTTGGCGGTATGGGCGGCGGTGCAGGTCAAAACCCATTTGGTGGCGCGGGCGGCAATCCGTTTGGCGGTCAAAATCCATTCGGTGGTCAGCAAAACAATCCGTTTAAGCAGCACACCACCGTAGATGGTACGGCAAAGTCTGTCCCTAAAGATGTGAAAAAAATCAGTAAGCCTGCTAATGATGAATAAGACAAAGTGACTATGTAGTTATAAAGTAACTATGAAGTAACTATAAACTAAGTATGCGGCGCGTCATCTGCGCGCCCTAGGATGTGATAAGCCTGTCGTGTGGATACAGCGACAGTGCTAAAAAATTACCTCGCCATGTCTGGTTATTGACCCGCATGGCGTTTTGTTTATGTGCTGAGGGTCTATGCCGTCTTCAAAAACACCGCGTTTGTGGTCTCCAATCGCCAATGCTGTTGCGCCGCCATGGTATTATCGTGCCGCTATCGGCACCTTAAAACCGCTGTACCGCTTGCAGGTACATAAGCGCTCCTCGCAGCGGGACAACTATCGGGACGAGGTTGCCGAGCGTTTTGGCAGTGCATACCGTCAGCCGTCTGCATCGGTAGCAAACGAAGCGGAACAGGCTGATACGCAAAAGTCTTTTGCCAATGCGCCGATACTTTGGTGTCATGCCGTGTCGTTGGGGGAGACCAATACCGTCGCGCCTGTGTTGGACGCGTTGCTACAAGCAGGCTATCGCATTTGGCTCACCAATACCACGCAGACAGGGCATGCACGCACGCAAAAGCGCTTTGCTGAGGCGCTGGCATCAGGGCAGATGCAGCACAGCTACGTGCCTGTGGACGCGCCTGCGGTGATTAAACGCTTTTTGAAATATGTCAAACCTGCCGCCGCGCTGTTTGTGGAAACGGAGCTGTGGGCAAATACCTTGTATCTGTTAAATAAACAGCAAATTCCCAGCATTTTGGTTAATGGGCGTTTGTCCGAAGCGTCCTTTACCCGCTATCAAAAAATTGCCAAAGTCAGTGCCAGTATGATGCACAACTTGACCTGCATCATTGCTCAAGATGAGTCCTCTGCCGCGCGCTTTATTGATTTAGGAGCAGATAAAGACAAAGTGACGATTGGTCGCTCGCTAAAATGGGTAATTAACGGTCATACCAAGCCAAGCCTGCCTGAGTCGATTCAGACACAGTTTGCCACTATTGACCGTCCGATATGGGTCGCTGCCAGCACGCATGAGGGCGAGGAGCAAATCGCCCTCGATTGGCATCAGCAGCTGTTACAGCAAGCCGAGTCCGCCGATGCCTTGCTGATTTTGGTGCCGCGTCATCCTGAGCGTTTTGATGCCGCCGCGCAGATGGTACAGGCATCAGGCTTGAGCGTGGCGCGCCGCAGTTTGCAGGAGCCTATCCAGCCCAGTACGCAGGTGTATTTAGCTGACACGATGGGCGAGCTGATGGCGTGGTATCAGCTTGCCGATGTGGCATTGGTCGGTGGCTCGCTGGTCAATATTGGCGGACACAATCCTGTCGAGCCTGCCAGCGTAGGCACGCCTATTTTGATGGGCAGCTATACCTATTCGTGCCAAGAAGTGGTCGATGAGCTTGCCGATGTAGGTGCATTGCAGCAAGCCGACGCCGCAACCCATGCACGCGCCGACTATGCCACCGCCGCCGAGCAGCTGTATCCGCAACTATTCACATGGCTCACCATTCCAGAACAAGCCAAAGCAGCGGGCGCAGCGGGTACTACGTTGACTGATAAACGCCAATCGGTATTGACCGACCAGCTCGCGGTGATTGATTCGGTATTGGCAACGCACAGTGCCATCACGCCGCTTAATATTCCTGCATTATTGGCAATCCAAAATGAGCAGGGCGCGTTATGAATTGTCTCTTATTGCCCGCATCAGCGATTGAGGGTAGCCGCGCCCATATGAGCGATAGCGCCCAAATCAGCCACATCCGTCAGGTGCTTAAAGCCAATATAGGCGACACTCTAAAAATCGGTATGCTGGGTGGTAAGTTGGGCACTGGGGTGATTGAGACGATGAGTGAACGCGCTGTACAGTTATCAGACGTGATGCTAACCCATGCGCCACCGCCAAAGCTGGATGTCACTGTCGTGCTGGCGCTGCCGCGTCCCAAGGTGCTGCGTCGTCTTATCATGGATATGAGCGCGCTTGGCGTGCGCGATATTGTGTTGGTCAACAGCTACCGCACCGAAAAAAGCTATTGGCAAAGCCCGCAGCTGGCACGTATTGACGAGTTTGTGCTAGAAGGGCTGCAACAAGGCGTGGATACGATTCTGCCGCGTATTCAGATGCACAAGCGCTTTAAGCCGTTTGTCGAAGATGTGCTGCCCACGCTGTTAAAGCGTCAAGGCATCGTCGCGCATCCTAAGACTGAGGCGAGCTTTGCAAGCTTTATGCAGGAGGCAGCGGGTAGCGCACAGGCATTGCCCGATGTGTTGTGTATCGGCGCAGAAGGCGGCTGGATTGATTATGAGATAGATTTGTTTGCTGCGCATCAGTGTCAGGCACTGCATTTGGGCGCACGTATTTTGCGTACTGAGGCGGCGGTCAATGCGCTGCTTGGTCAATGGCTGCTGCATCCGCAAGCGAGCGAAAAATGCTTTTGATATTGCGCTTATCGTCTTCTGCTTACCCTCTTCTTATTCATAACATAAATCGAGTGTAAACCTTTAACCGCACTAGGATAGCGCGGTTTATAATTGAGCGCGACTATCCTTTAAAATGTATTGATAACCACTCTCAGTTGTATTAGCATGATAGTTTTGATGTTTCTATATTGTATCTAAAATAGCTGAACTTTGGTTGTCCCAATACGATACTGATTTTGATTTTATCTGTTGATACTGCACTATCTTATGGAGAAGAACATGTCATCACTTACCCTCAATACTCTGTTTGCCCGTCCTGCATTGAAGACAGGTTTGTCTGTTGCTGTCTTTGGCGCGATGCTCGGCTTGGCAGGCTGTAACAATGCCAGTAATACCAGCGAAGAGGCGGCAGCCGAGAGTGAGACCACAGAAACCGCGATGACTGAAAGTACGGATGCTGCGGCAACCGCTACTCCTGCCGCAAGTGGTGAGCAAACTGTGACCATTTATTCTTCACGCAATGAGCAGTTAATTCAGCCGTTGTTGGATAAATACATGGAACAAACAGGCGTCAAGGTTGAGCTGATGACCGATAAAGAAGGCCCGCTGATGGCGCGTCTAAAAGCGGAAGGAAAAAACACGCCAGCAGATATGCTATTGACCGTGGATGCAGGCAACCTATGGCAAGCGTCACAAGAAGGTCTGCTCCAGCCTTTCGCTTCGACTGTATTAGAAAGCAACGTGCCTGCCAAATACCGTGACCCCAAAGGCATGTGGACAGGTCTGTCACTACGCGCGCGTACCATCTTTTATGACCCAAGCAAAGTTGAAGCAAGCGACCTATCCACGTACGCTGACTTAGCCGATCCAAAGTGGAAAGGCAAACTGTGCTTGCGTACCTCGAAAAAGGTCTATAATCAGTCACTGGTTGCCAGCATGATGGAGCATTTGGGCGCTGAGAAAACTGAAGAAATCATCCGTGGTTGGGTCGCGAACCTAGCGACTGACGTGTTCAGCGATGACATCAGCATGCTAGAAGCCATCGCTTCAGGTCAGTGTGAGGTCGGTATCGCCAACAGCTACTACTACGGTCGTATCTTGGATGAAAAACCAGATTTCCCAGTCAAAATCTTTTGGGCAAACCAAGACACCACAGGCACGCACGTCAACGTCTCTGGCGCGGGTGTGGTTGCCAATGCGGACAACGCAGATGGCGCGGTGAAACTGATGGAATGGCTATCATCGGATGAAGCGCAAGGCATCTATGCCAGCTCGGATAAAGAATACCCTGTAAAAGAGGGCGTTGATGAGTCAGAAATGCTCAAATCTTGGGGTACGTTCAAGCAAGACGACATCAATGTACAAAAATTCGGCGAGCTACAGACCCAAGCCATCCAATTGATGGACAAAGCGGGCTATAAGTAAATACAATACACCGCGCAAGGTTTGATTGACGTTGCGCGGTTTTTTGGTTTACATGTCGGATAGGATGGTTGAGTTATGGCTTTATGGTCTAAGGCGTCAATAGATAAAGACACTGTATTTACTGAACATGACCCACATACGGTCAGCCGTGACCATACCGCACGTACGCGTTTACTTTCAAAATCAGTCCTCGGACTGATTTCGTTGTTTATGCTGATACCGATTGTGATTGTGCTGCTCTCATGGACGCAGCCTGTCGCCGACATCTGGGCGCACATGCGTGAATACGTGCTGCCGCAAGTATTAAAAAACACCGCCATTTTACTGCTGATGGTCATGACCATTGCTGGCAGTATCGGCACAGCGCTGGCGTGGGTCACGAGTATGTATCGTTTCCCAGGTCAGCGTTTTTTTTCGTGGGCGCTGATGCTGCCGCTTGCCATGCCTGCGTATGTGCTTGCCTTTGTGACTGTGGGCATTGTTGATTATAGTGGTCCATTACAGACCACGCTGCGGGCAATGGGCATGACCTCGGGCATTCCGTCGTTGCGTAACGTGTGGGGCGCGGGCGCGATACTGTCCTTGGCGTTTTATCCTTATGTCTACTTGCTTGCGCGCCAAGCGTTTTTGTCGCAAGGACGGCGCGCCATTGAAGCGGGGCAAATGCTTGGGCTGGGGCGCGGCAAGGTGTTCTTTCGCTTGGCATTTCCGCAGGCGCTGCCGTGGATATTGGGCGGGCTGCTGCTGGCGAGCATGGAGACACTTGCTGACTTTGGCGCGGTATCGGTGTTTAATGTCGATACCTTTACCACCGCGATTTATAAGGCGTGGTTTGGCTTTTTTAGCTTGACCACAGCCGCGCAGCTTGCCGCGTTGCTTATTGGTGTGGTGTTTGTCGTGGTGATGCTCGAGCAATACTGGCAGGCGCGCCGCGGTGTGGCGACCACCCAAGGGGACAATCGCCGCTTTGAAGTCAGTCTTCCTGCCAAGATTGGGCTGATGCTGTTTTGTGGCGCGGTGTTTTTTATTGCCTTTTTGGTGCCGTTTTTACAGCTGATATATTGGACAGCCATTCATTTTCGCGAAGACTTGGACGCCCGCTACGTTGATTTTGTCATCAACAGTATTTTAATCGCCAGTATGACCACGCTGTTTATTGCGGTGTTAGCGATTGTCATTGCGTGGATTAAGCGCCAGTATCCTGACAAATCCACCAAGATTTTATCGGCGCTGGCGAACCTGGGCTACGTCGTTCCTGGTACGGTGCTGGCGGTAGGGGTGTTTATTCCGATTGCGTGGCTGGACAATCAGCTGATTGCACTCGGTATCAGCGAGCATCAACTCTTATCGGGCAGTGTGGTCATTATGCTGCTTGCGCTTGCCACGCGTTTTATGACCGTCAGTTTTCAGCCGATTGACCGCCAATTACAGCGCTTGACTATCAACCAAGAGTCGGCGGCGCGCTTGTTATCAAACAGCGCGTGGCAGCGCTGGCTGCAAGTGGTATTGCCTGTTTTAAGTCCTGGGGTACTGACTGCACTGCTTATGGGCTTTGTTGAGGTCATGAAAGAGATGCCCATCACCCTGATGACGCGGCGTCAAGGCTGGGATACACTGGCGGTACGCGTGTTTGAGATGACCAGCGAAGGCATGTGGGGACGTGCGGCGCTGCCCAGCTTGCTGATTGTCTTGGTGGGCTTGATTCCTGTGTGGGTGCTGCTGCGTCAAAGCGACAAGACTTAAAGAAGTAAAAGCATTCCGCTACACAAGCGTGCCGATTGCGGTAAAATAAATTTTTAGGTGAATAAGTGGGTATCGTCTATGTACACTGAGCGTTTTGATGACATCACCAAGCAAAAAAGTGTCAGCAATCAGCCTGCCGCGACGTCAAAGGCGCAGGCAGAAAAAGAGGCGCGTCTCAGCATGCCCTCCGAGCGTGCAGACTCGGCTACGGCAAGTGATGCGGCGTACTTTAGTGTACAAGATTTGGTGGTCGGCTATGATGATACCATCGTGGTGGATGGCTTGAGCCTCAGCTTGCAGCAAGGAGAAATCGGCTGCTTTTTGGGCTATAGTGGCTGCGGAAAGACCACGGCATTACGGGCGATTGCGGGTCTTGAGCCGACGCGCCAAGGCGTGATTACGCTACGCAATACATGCCTGACCGAGCAAAAAGGCAAGCGTAATTTTAGCCTTGCCCCTGCCAAGCGCGGTATGGGTATGGTGTTTCAGGATTACGCGCTGTTTGGACATTTAAGCGTCGCCAAAAACATCGCCTTTGGGCTTGGGCGCTGGTCAGCAGCGGACAAAAAAGCACGGGTAAAAGAAATGCTCGAGCTGGTTGAGCTGACCGAGCACGCGGACAAACGCCCCGCCGAGCTGTCAGGCGGACAGCAGCAGCGGGTGGCACTCGCGCGCGCCCTTGCACCCAAACCGAAGTTGCTATTGCTTGATGAGCCATTTTCCAACCTTGATGTGGTGCTGCGTGAGTCGCTCGCCATGAGTGTACGCGATATTCTAAAGCGTACGGAGACCACGGCAATTTTGGTCACGCACGACCAAAACGAAGCCTTTGCCATTGCTGATAAAGTGGGCGTGATGCACGAGGGCAAATTGGTGCAGTGGGCGAGTCCCAGCACCTTGTATCATGAGCCTGTCAGTGCTTTTGTCGCTGAGTTTGTGGGCGAGGGCGCGTTGATTGATGGCGTGATTCATGAGGGACGCGTGGCGACGGCGCTCGGCGATATTTATCGGCGTATGGAGGTGCTGGATGACGACAACCAGCCGCAATACTGTCGTTATGATTACCCAAATGGAACGCGCATCAAGGTCTTGGTGCGTCCTGACGACATCATTCACGATGACGACAGTACTCAGACGGCACTGGTGGTTGGGCGCGTGTTTCGCGGCGCAAACTATCTGTACCGCTTACAGCTCGATGATGGTCAGATTGTGTTTGCGCTGGTTGCCAGTCATCACAATCATCCAATTGGCTCGCGCATCGGTATTGTTCCGATGCTTGAGCACGTGGTGGTGTTTGACGAAGCCAATATCAATGCCACAACATGGTCAGAGCAGGAAAAGTCCTCAGCCCTAGCCGCGCAAGAGCAATAGGTGCAAATAGCGCCCCATCCATTTATAAGGTTCTTGTTCTGAGTAGCGCAGCTCCATACGGATGACTTCCTTAGGATGCTCGTTGCCGCCGCGTTTTTGGGTCACATAGTCAGAAAACACGCGCAAGCCGCTGCTTTTCTTCACCTGATAATGATGCTTGGCTATCCATGTTTGCACTTCGCTGTAGGCAACAGGATGATTGGGTGTCAGACTTTTCTTATTGTCCGCGGCGAAGTTTTTATTATCGAGCACATTAAAATTGCCCATCATCAGATTACGATAATCAAAGCTGGCAGGATTATAAAAACACAAGGACAGCGCGCCATCTGCTCTAAGCTGGCGGTCAAAAAAATCCATCACCGCTTGCGGCTCAGCAAGCCACTCCAGCAGCGCGTGACACAATATCAAATCAAACGTCCCCGCCACTGCGCCCAGCTTTTCAGTCAATGCTTGATACGGGCACACGTGCCAAGTGATGTTATCCGGCGCATTGGGTATGGCGGCAGCATTGTTCTGTGCCTTTGCCAGCATATTGGCGGAGATGTCATTGACCACCACGCGATGCCCTTTTGCCGCCAATTCAATAGCGATCTGCGCTAAGCCTGCGCCCACATCGAGGATGCGTAGCGGGCGCCCGAGCGTGTTTTGCTGGGCATCAACATAATCAAAAATATCACGGCGCAAGACGGCAAGGCGGATAGCGCCCTTTAAGCCGCCATAGACTTTGTTTTCGAAGTGGTCGGCAATGGCGTCAAAGTTGCGGTCAGCGCGTTCATTGTCTGAGTGGGCGGTATGCGCCGCGCGCGTCTGGTGGTCTTGGGAATGAATTGGCATAAAAGAGCATCTGTTATTAAGTTAAGACGTTCAGTCAAAAATAAGAGGGCATCAGCGTATGTGACGTGCCCTAAGCTTTTAAACGTCGGTTAATGACCCATTTAAAAATAAGCTTTGATAAGGCAATAATCACAAAGACGACGATGACAAACACCCACAAGCCATTGCCTTGCAAGTTTTCCTGATAAGCTTGAGCCAAGTAGGCAGACAGCGCCATCGCAACCAGCAATGAGCCCCAACGAACATAAGGTACCGCTCGATTATTGTGGTTGGGGAAACTGCCAACATAATCACTAGAAAAGCTGTACAGCACCATTGCCAAAATCCAAACAATCGCAAGAATAATATCCATACTAAAAGTCGCCTGTAGAGTGGTGGTTTAAGAATTGGCAAAGACAGTGTAGCGGCTAGAATTTTTTTGTCTAGCGTAGGTAAAGAAATGGTCTTATTAAGGTGAGTCTGTCTGCGTCAATCCGTGTCTAATAACGTATTTTAGAGGGGTTTGTGGTTTTTATTTTCACAGCGCAAGCTAACAATTAAGGGCTTTGACAGCGATAAAGGTAGAATATGGCTAGAAAAGTGATAACTGAGGTTTGTACATTTTACAGTAGCTTTTGCTAACACTTTACTATATAAAAATAAGGTAACAGAAACTATTTTGTCTTTAACCAATCTGTAATCGAATGATTACTAAGGCATATTATTCCACTTTGCTTAGGGCGTGTTGAACATTTGCAAATAGCTGCTGTCAGTGCCATGGTCGAATAGTCAACACGCCCTATATCTATCATCGTCTCTGACGTACAGTGAACATTATTATTGCTAAGGAAAGCACTTATGAAACCGATTATCTCTACCAGTCGTTGTTTGTTGTCCGTCTCCATTGCCAGTGCGCTTGCGCTGACAGGGTGCGGCGATGATGACACGCAAATCGTCCGCGATGCCTTTACCAAAAATGAAGCGATTACCAGCCTAACAACAACTGAAATAAATAGTTTTAGTCTAGCGACATCTGCGGCAAAATGCGGCGTGGCGGTTGAGAAGATTGACTATCCCACACGCGGAGCAGCCAATGAGCGTACCAACGCGACTGCCGCTGTGATGCTACCTATAGGTAATAGCGCAGATTGTACAGGCGACCGTCCAATATTGCTCTACGCGCACGGCACTACTACTGATAAAGATTATGACTTGACACAAGTCAGTGCAAACAATGCTGCTACGCTCGAAGGTAGAGCGATTGCGGCAAACTTTGCGGCGCAAGGCTATATCGTCATTGCACCGAATTATGCTGGCTACGATGATTCCAAGCTCAGTTACCATCCGTATTTGGTCGCCGAGCAACAGTCCAAAGACATGACGGATGCGCTTGATAATGCCCGCGTAGTCATTGCGCGTCAAAAGCTCGTCAATGACAACAATTATCGTAATGTTGATGTTGGTGACCAGCTGTTCGTCAGTGGCTACTCACAAGGTGGTCATGTGGCAATGGCGACCGCGCGTCGTTTGGAAAGCAACGATGAAACGGTGACCGCGCTTGCGCCATCTTCAGGCCCTTACGCATTGGCAGCGTTTGCCGATGTTATCTTTGCAGGCAATGTCAATATCGGCGCGACTCGCTTTGCGCCACTATTGGCGTATGGTATGCAGCCAAAATATAATATTTATAATCAAAAAAGCGATATTTTCTTAGACAAATATGCATCCACTGAGATGCCCAATATGCTGACATTCTCACAGCTAGTTACTGCTGGTAAACTGCCTGAGAATGCTTTATTTCAAGCTGCGCCTACAGGCAATGCAGTCATTGATAATTTGCCAAAAAGTACACTGCCTTTTGCGCCGATTGGCTTTGATGACAGCAATTATTTGGTTAAAACCGATTATCGCGCCGCGTATGTGGCAGATGCCGTGCAAAACCCTGATGGCCTTTTGACTGGTACGGGTATTAGCCCTGCTGCTGATCCTAAACATCCGCTACGCATGGCGCTAAAAGACAATGATTTGCGCGGCTATATTCCTAAAATGCCGACCATGCTGTGTGGTGGTAATCAAGATCCCACTGTGTTTTATGATTTAAATACAGGCAGCATGGCGCAAATTCTAGCCAGCGCCAGTATCAGCAATCCTGCGCTAAACGTCACCGTACTTGATGTAGATACCACCAATGCTGAAGAGCGTACCACACCACCTCTTAGCCTAATTGGTCAAGCCTCAATGAACCCTTGGAACGTGAATGCGGTAGCCACCCAGGCACAAACGCAGTTTAGTACCAGCTATGAGTTTACTATCAATAATGCCATACAAAATGGCGTCTCACCTGACGCGGCGATTTTGGCGAACTATCATGGTGCATTGGTCAGCAGTGCTTGTATGAACGCTACGCGTCAATTCTTTGACCAAAACTTTGTGAATTCACCACTATAGTCAAGTCAATTTAAAAATGATACAGCGAGATTAAAGGCTATTTTTCGCAGCCTCTGGAGACGAAGTCACAGCAAGCAAGGAAAATAGCCTTTAATCGAGTGTGTTTTTAACGCTATATCATTTTTATTTTAGTTTTACTATACAGCCTTATTTTTATATCAGGCGGTGATACTTAGGGCGTGTCACCGATTAGAACATGAAGTCATTTAGCGGTCTTAAACTGACTAAATCTTGCCAAACAGCGTCAAAAATCTTGTGAATATACCCATATTCTCTGCAATTTTTTCCTTGTTTGACTGTGATTTATCTCATTTTAAGCCTCGCCATCTACATGATGACACGCCCCAGAAAATAAACGTATTAACCGCCTGATTTGCTTTGGTTTAACCCCCGCTAAATGCCCCTAAATCCACAAATTTGTGTTAAAATAACCTCTTTTATTTACTACTAAAAATGATTGCCATCTGCCCAGCCGAGCGCCAATATTGTGGGGCTTTTTTGTGTGATGGCACACCAAAATGGCTGCATGTATTGTTGCGGTCAGGTGTGTCTGTTTGCATGAGAGCATGGGTACGATGTCAGTAAAGGAGTGTATATGAGCGATTCGGTCAGTCCTATTGCCATCGTCGATGAATTAAAGCAATCCTACTTGGATTATGCGATGAGCGTGATCGTCTCGCGCGCGCTACCTGATGTCCGTGATGGACTGAAACCTGTGCATCGCCGCGTGATGTATGCCATGCATGTGTTGTCAAACGACTACAACAAACCTTATAAAAAGTCAGCGCGTGTGGTCGGCGATGTGATTGGTAAATATCACCCGCATGGCGATACTGCTGTCTATGATGCTATCGTGCGTATGGCGCAGGATTTTAGCTTGCGTTATCCGATGGTCGATGGTCAAGGTAACTTTGGCTCGATTGATGATGATCCACCTGCAGCAATGCGTTATACCGAAGTACGTATGACCAAGCTGACGCATCAGATGCTGGCCGATATCGACAAAGACACCGTCGATTGGGAAGACAACTATGACGGCTCGGAGCGTATGCCGAGTGTCTTGCCTGCCCGTATTCCCAATCTATTGGTCAATGGCGCGACAGGTATTGCGGTGGGTATGGCGACCAATATGGCGCCGCACAACTTGACCGAAGTCATCAATGCGTGTTTGGCTTATGCCGAAAACCCTTATATCTCTGCTGAAGAGTTGATGACCCACATCTCAGGGCCAGATTTTCCTACAGGCGGTATCATTCATGGTCGCTCGGGTATTGTAGATGCGTATCGTACAGGTAAAGGTCGTCTGCATATCCGTGGTCGCTATCATATTGAGCCGATGAGTGACACAGGCGTCAACCGTGAGCGCGAGCGTATTGTCTTTACCGAGATTCCTTATCAGTCAAACAAAGCGAAACTAATTGAGCGTATCGCCGAGCTGGTACGCGATAAAAAGATTGAGGGCATCAGCGAGATACGTGATGAGTCGGACAAAGACGGCATGCGTATCGCTATCGATTTGCGCCGTGGCGAGACGGCTGAAGTTATCGTCAATAACTTATTTTTGCAAACGCCGCTTGAGTCGAGCTTTAGCATCAATATGGTGGCGCTGGACAATGGTCAGCCAAAGCTACTGACCTTGCGCGAGCTGATTGCTGCTTTTGTCCGCCACCGTCAAGAAGTGGTGACTCGCCGTACGATTTTTGAACTGAACAAAGCCCGCGTTCGTGGTCATTTGCTCGAAGGTCTGACCGTAGCACTTGCCAATATTGATGAGATGATTGAGACCATCAAGACCTCTGCCAACCGTGGTATGGCACGTGAAGCGCTGCTCGGTCAAACGTGGCGTGCAGGTGAAGTACAAGCCATGCTAACCGCAGCGGGGAGCCAAGCGGTACGCCCTGATTATATCGAAGGCGAAGACCCGAACGCGCCATTTGGCTTACTCACAGATGGCGACAATCGTTATCGTCTGTCACTTGATCAGGTCAATGCCATCCTTGAGATGCAGCTGCACCGCTTAACAGGTCTTGAGCAAGACAAGCTGACAGAAGAGTATCAAGACTTGCTGCGCGAGATTGCCCATCTTGAGTCTATCCTTGGCGATTTTGATAAGCTGATGGGCATCATCAGTGATGAGCTGATTGACATCCGTGACAACTTTGGTGACGAGCGCCGCACCGATATTGTCGATGCACGCAGTGACTTTAGCCGTGAAGACTTGATTCCTGAACAGACCGTAGTGATGACCGTATCACGCACAGGCTACGCCAAAACGCAGCCGATTGATGATTACGTGGCACAAAAACGCGGCGGTAAGGGCAAGTCTGCTACCAGTATGAAAGAAGATGACGTCATTGATCATTTGGTGGTCACCTCAACGCATTCTACCGTATTGTGCTTTACCGATACAGGTCGCGTATTTAGCTTACGTGGTTTTGAAGTACCGATTGCCAGCCGTGGTGCGCGTGGTCGTCCATTGGTGAACCTGATTGGCCTTGATGCAGATGAGCAAGTCACCACCATCTTGCCGATTCCGCAGATGTCTGAAGATGTCAGTGGGCACTATGTGTTCTTCGCGACAGCAAATGGTACGGTAAAACGTGTTGAGCTGGAGCAGTTTGCCAATATTCGCTCAAATGGCTTGATTGCTATCGGTCTAGAAGACGACGACAAATTGATTAGCGCGCGCATTACCAATGGCAGCCAAGATGTAATGCTGTTTGCCTCAAGTGGTAAAGCGATTCGCTTTGATGAAAACGATGCCCGTGCCATGGGTCGTACCGCCAAAGGTGTACGCGGTATGCGTATCGATGCTGACGACACGGTTAAATCATTGGTCGTGATTGAGGAAGATACTTCAGAAATCCTGATTGCTTGCGAAAATGGCTTTGGTAAGCGCACCTTGGTTGAAGAGTTCAATGCACAAAAACGTGGCGGCGGTGGCGTGATTGCCATTAAGATCAGCGCCCGTAACGGTGCGCTAGTACGCGCCACCAAAGTTGAAGATACCGACGATATCATCTTGATTTCTGATAAAGGTACACTAGTGCGTACCCCTGTTGCGCATATTGCCAGCGCAGGCCGCAACGCCCAAGGGGTCACCTTGATTCGTTTGCCGAAAGACGAAAAGCTGGTGGCGATGGCACGCGTTGAAAACGATGGCGATGAAGAGCTGGTCGATGCCTTAAAAGAAGACGGCGTGTTTGATGCCGAAACGTCTTTAGAAGTCGATGATGCCAATGACGCCGTCGAAGCAGTGACAGATGCAGAAACGAGCGATACAGATGACACTTTATAATTAGCAGTATGTTTTAGAATCAAAAGGTCTCCACCCCGTGTGCGAGACCTTTTTTTATAGATGACGTTAAAACTCGTATTAGGAACTATAGTCAAGTCTAAATAAAAACAATACAGGACAATAAATTCATTTGATTCAACGCTATTTTTCTTGCTTGCTGTGACTGCGTCTTTTGATGCTGCGAAAAATAACGTTGAATCTTATTGTATCGATTTTATAGTAATCTAACTATATGGACAAACCACGTATATTATTGAATGAACTGACCGAGCAGATACGTTGTTGACGCGTCCGCTACAATCTGGCGGTGGGCAAGTCGCCTGAATTACGCTATCATCAAAACCCTGTATCCCTTGATATGCCAAGTGCAGCCCACCTATAGGCTAAATATAAACGATGGTGTGTCTTGGACATTTTTATTAAAAATGGGAAGGTTTTATGCTAACGCTTCATCATTTAAACAACTCACGCTCTTTTCGTATTCTATGGCTATTAGAAGAGCTGGATTTAGATTATAAGCTCGTTACGTATGAGCGTACCAAGGCTTATTTGGCCCCAGAACAACTTAAAAAAATCCATCCGCTCGGGCACACCCCCGTACTCGAAGTCGACGGACGCGCCTTGGCTGAATCAGGTTTTATCATTGAGTACTTACTCAGACATTACGACACCGAGCAGCAATTTAAGCCGACTGACGATAATGAAGCGGGCTGGGAGATGTACACCTTTTGGCTGCATTTTGCCGAAGCGACCGCCATGCCGTTTTTGGTGATGCGTCTTGTGTTTAGTAAAGTGGTTCAGCGCTCTCCTATCTTCATTAAGCCGATTAGTAAAGGTATTCGTAAGCAAGTTGAAAACGGATTGATTAATAAAAATATTGTCAATAACCTAAACTTAATGGAACGTCATTTACAGGACAATCATTGGTTTGCAGGCGAAGCCTTTAGCGCCGCCGATGTGCAGATGTACATTGTGGTCGCCGCTTCTAAAGCACGGGCAGGCCTCGACGACGTGCGCTACGCCAATCTACTCAACTGGATGAAGCGTTGTGAAGCGCGTCCAGCATTTCAGCGTGCTAGCGACAAAGGCGGTATGCCGCAGTTTTAAGCGCTTACGTTCAGGCATAACAATAAGGGCAAAGCAACAGTGCGGCGTCCTTATTTTTCTATGCCTACCGCTACGTGACGCCGCTATTTATTTTCACCATTTATAACAGGCAGACAATGACCCAATCTGACAAACCCAGCCAGCAAACACCGCACAACCATTTACCCCCAATCGAAGAACCGACGCCGATTGATGTCAAAGGCTGGTCACAAAAAGCACTGGTGTTAATTTTGTGCGCCATCAGCTTTTATGCAGGCGGGCGCGCGTATGAGTCGCGCATGGTCAATAACTGTGTGGCCAGTGGTGGCGAGATGGTCGAGCGCGGTGATATGCTGATGTGTCAAAGCCGTTAATGGCTAAGCGACAATGAGTGGTCATGAACAATAAGGGATAGCGTATGCTACAACTGACCTTTTTGGGGACATCTGCTGGCGTACCGACCAAGCAGCGCAACGTTACCGCGCTGGCTATCGAGTGCCTCAATCCGTTTTTAAACGCAGACAAAGCACAAAGCCGAAAAAACCGCCCGTGGGTGTTAATCGATTGCGGAGAAGGCACGCAACATCAACTACTGCACACCAAATTGTCCTTGTCGCAATTGCAGCTGATTTGCATCACGCATGTACATGGCGATCACTGTTATGGTTTGCCAGGGCTGCTTGCCAGCGCGGCAATGTCGGGGCGCACGCAGCCGTTGACACTCATTGCACCAAAGGCAATTGCTAAGATGCTCGACACCTTGAGTATCACCACCGAGCTGTATTTTCCTTTTGTGGTCAATTTTGTGGCTATTGAAGATTTACAACAAGCAGACGGCAGCTATAAGGTGCAAATTTTGCAGCTTGGCAGTGCGCACCAGATTGATATTGATATCACCGCGCTATCGCACCGTGTACCCTCTTATGGTTTTGGCATTACTCAAAATATCGGTCGGCGTGTGCTCGATACTGAGCGCCTAAAAAAAGACGGTATCGCCGCAGGGCAGGCGTGGGGACAGCTTCAACAAGGTAAAGACGTTACTCTTAAGACAGACGAGATATTGCGCGCTGCTGACTATACTCAGCTGCACAATCAGCGCACCAAAGTCGTGGTTGCAGGGGATAATGATGCGCCCGAACGTTTGCAAGAGACATTAAAAGACGCCGCCTTACTGGTACATGAAGCCACCTATGTCCAAGCGCAACTAGAAAAAGTAAAAGGCAATAACAAAGGCTACGACCCCATGCACAGCAGCGCCGCGCAAGTGGCAAAGGCGGCAAGTGCCATGGGGATTCAGCAGTTGATACTGACGCATTTTAGCGCCCGTTATCAGTCCTTTGAAGATGCGAGCAGCGACATGCCAAATATGGCACACATTCGCGCCGATGCCGAAGCGTATTATTCAGGTGCGCTGTGGCTGGCAGCGGACTTTGCGCAATATATGGTCGCACACGATAAACAAACGGGCGAAGTGATGGTCAATTATTTAGGCAACCTAAAACACCGCGCCCCGTCCCACGATACAATCGCTGAATAATTAAAGCGCCTGATAGTGCTAATCTGCTAGGTGCTTCTGTGTTTATTATTAAGTATTGTCTTCGTCCGCCGCAAGTTGTAATTGCCCAATCCATTGACGGCTAAACTGATATGCCGAGCGTCCTGAGCGCCCACGCTGCGAGGCAAAACGCAAGGCATGTGTCTTAGCATCGTTAGGCAGCTCGGTATCGTTAGCTTGTGGTAATTGTGCGGCAATGTTTTTAGGCAAGTGCGCTGTCGCTTGCTGCAAATAATGCTGCACAATCTGCAAATACGTCTGCTGATTCATCGGCTGAAATGATAGCCACAGCCCAAAGCGGTCGGATAGTGACACCGTCTCATCAATCGTCTCGTACGGGTTGACCTCATCGGTCTGGCCATTATAAATATCTACATTGTCTTTCATCATTTGCGGCAGTAGATGGCGGCGGTTGCTGGTTGCGTAGACGAGCAGCTTGTCTTGCTCGGAGTCTAGCGCGCCATCGAGCACACTTTTTAGGGTGCGGTAGTTTTCGTCATGCCCATTAAAGGCCAAGTCATCACAGTAAACTACATAGCGGCATGCGCAGTCTTTGGACAAGGTGTTGATGGCAGCGCGTATCTTATCGAGTACCACAAGATCATCACGGGCAATTTCAATTACTCGCAGCCCCTCGGCGTGATATTCGCGCAGTAGCGCACGGATGAGCGACGATTTACCCGCGCCGCGTGTGCCTGTCATTAAAACGTGGTTGGCAGGATAGCCCTTTAAAAACTGGCGCGTGTTTTGTACCAGCTTGGCTTTTTGCGTATCAATGCCTTGTAAATCGTCCAAGCCAATATGCAGATTGACCGCCAATGGCTCAAGATGCCCTTGTGCGCCGCCGACCCAGCGATAGGCCAGCTGTTCAGGGTCGATGGTTACAGGCGGGGTGGTGTGCTCAGTAAAGTAGCGGGTTAATAAATCAATCAGCGGCTCGGGTAGGGCGTAGGGGCGTGGCTCAGACATACAGGCTATCCTTGATAAAACAATAAATCATACAGCTAGGTAGAGTATGCCAATGCCGATAAGAGCGCAAGTCGATGCGTATCAAACCCAAATAATCTTTGCCTTACAAGCGCGTGGTTATCAGCAAATCACGCCGATGCGTATCAGCTATCAGCCGTCTGATGAGGCAGGTTTGTCACAGGTACAAGGTCTCTTGCGTGCCCAACATCCAGAGCAAGGGCGCGTCATTGTCAAATGGCAAGTCAATATCGACGGTGTCTCTACTGGCTTTGGCAACTTAATTCACGAAATCCATGTCTTAAATAGCTTGCTGGCAGTGTCGTCTTTACCTTTGCCACCTGTTATTACACATTATTCAGCACTGCCCTTAGCCAATCATCAAACCGCTACAGTCTTAATCACAAAAAATTGCGGTAGTGACCTACGTGTGATTTTGCGCCAACAGTCTCCTATAAATAAGCCCAAAATAATACAACGCATTGCTGCCGCTTTATATGAACTGCACCACGCAGGCTGGCTACACAATGATATAAAGCCCAGCAATATTTTATGCAATGAGGATAATTTTATTACGCTGTGTGATTTTGCGCTGAGTTGTCCTATTCATAATGATGCTGCAGCGCCAATGGGCACGCCTGCTTACCTTGCCCCCGAGCGCTGGCATGGACAGCCCGCTACGGTGCAGACCGATATTTATGCCTTTGGCGTGTTGATGTATGACATACTGGTGGGTCAGCGTCCGTATCAGATGGATACCGCGCAGGCAGAAAAAAGCACAACGCACGCATGGGCAGTACAGCATTGCCAAGCGCCAATACCCAAGTTGCCTGCAGAATACACGCATTGGCAACATCTGATAGAAGGCTGTCTTGCAAAGCACAAAAATAACCGTTGCCGCGATATGTTGGCGGTGATGGCAGCGATAGATAAAGTCAATAAATAGTCAGATACTATTGAGGTCTTGCAGGATACAATTATAAAAACCGCAAAAAGCAGGTTTATTGTATAAGCAATTGAAATAAAGTGTGAAGCAGAACAAAAAGATAGGCTGTAGCGAATAACAAAACCAGCAGGCACAAAAAAACCTGCTAACAAGCAGGCTTATTTAGTTGCATACCCTGTGTTTGATAATCAAATCGCTAAATAATGGTGGGGCTGGAGAGACTCGAACTCTCACACCTCGCGGCGCCAGAACCTAAATCTGGTGCGTCTACCAATTCCGCCACAGCCCCGATATTACGCCACACTTAGTATGTGATGACATCAGCGATGTTTGATTAAAAAAACCTGCTTAAGTGAGCAGGCTTAGTATGCAGTATGAGACAGTTAAATCACTATCCGAAAATTGGTGGGGCTGGAGAGACTCGAACTCTCACACCTCGCGGCGCCAGAACCTAAATCTGGTGCGTCTACCAATTCCGCCACAGCCCCAATTTTCGCTACTCTATCATTAAATATATTTGAATGCAAATATCTTAATGAAGAACAACTGATTCGGTAGTGCGTCTCAGTGGTTGGCTATTATATAGAGTTTGCTTTGTTTGGCAAGCCTTTTTTGCACTTTTTTTCCATCTTTTTATAGGGATTATAAAAGTAGTTGATTTTAATGGCTTATTTTTTGACCATTTTATACTTTAATCCTCGCTTTGTGGCATGTCATCGGCTTCGAACTGCTGTAGTTTGCGTGTTAGGGTGTTGCGTCCCCAGCCAAGCAGCTTGGCGGCAGCGATTTTTTTGCCATCGCTGTGTTCAAGCGCCGCAGTGAGCAGGACGTGTTCAAATTCAGGCGTGGCGGCTTGCAAAATATCGGTCTGTCCAGCGGCAAGGGCAGCGGTCGCCCAAGCACGTAATGGCTGCTGCCAGTTGGTCGAATTATGCGGCAACGTGCTAGAGATACTTTGGGGGGATACGGGTGCGCTGTTAGCTGGGATAAAGGGTTCAGGGCGCTGATGAATATCGCTCGCAATGGTTGCAGGCTCGTCGTGTGACGTTGCTTGATTATTAACAGCCGCTTGTAACTCAGGCGGCAAATCCTCTGCCAAAATCGTATCGCCTGTCGCCATG
This sequence comes from Psychrobacter sp. bablab_jr014, assembly GCF_016464015.1. GTDB lineage: Bacteria > Pseudomonadota > Gammaproteobacteria > Pseudomonadales > Moraxellaceae > Psychrobacter. The sequence continues at coordinate 118,761 of NZ_JACDXT010000009.1, read as the reverse complement.
ACCGTCAGCCATAGGCAGACGTTTTCGAGCTGGCGCACATTGCCGCGCCAATCAAAGGCTTGCATAATGGCGAGCGCGTCGTGATGTAGGGCTTTGACCTTAGTGTTCATCTGCTTGCCTGCCTGCTGTAAAAAATAGTGACTCAGTGCAGGAATATCTTCAGGGCGCGCGCGCAGCGGTGGCAGGGGTAGACGGATGACGTTCAGGCGATAAAATAAGTCTTCGCGAAACGTGCCTTTTTTGACCAGTTGCTCTAGGTTTTGATGGGTAGCGGCGATGATGCGCACATCAACTTTGACAGGCAGCCTGCCGCCAACACGGTAAAACTCGCCATTGGCAAGTACCCGCAACAAGCGTGTTTGCGTACTAAATGGCATATCGCCGATTTCATCCAAAAACAACGTACCGCCATTGGCTTGCTCAAAGCGCCCTTGCCGCTGGGTGGTCGCGCCTGTAAATGCGCCTTTTTCATGTCCAAACAGCTCAGACTCAATCAAATCATGCGGAATGGCTGCCATATTCAGTGCAATAAATGGCGCATCATGACGGGGGGAGTGCTCATGTAGCGCACTGGCGACCAGCTCTTTACCTGTGCCTGACTCACCCGTAATCAAAACGGTAATGGGTGAGTACGCTAAGCGACCAATAGCGCGAAACACCGTTTGCATCGCTTGCGATTGCCCGATGATGCCTGTCGGTGACTGAGTCTCGCCATCAGTATCACTCGCCGTGTCGACTGCGGCGTCATCTATTGGTTTGGATGGTTTTGGCGTACTGACAGGTTTAGGCGGTGTTTTTGGCGTTTGCTCTTTTTGATTATCATCGATTGCGGTGGACGCAGTATCGGGCGCTTCGTTTGTCAAAAGGTTTGTGCTTGGCTGTGTGCGCATCCCTTGGGCAATCGCTTTATCCACCAGCGCTACTGCGTCATCTAAGTCAAACGGCTTTGGCAGATAATCAAACGCGCCTGTCTGATAGCTGTTAATGGCCGAAGACAAATCTGAATGCGCGGTCATAATAATGACGGGCAGCTCAGGAAAATGCTCATGCACCCAATCACTGAACGACAGGCCATCCATCAGCGGCATACGAATATCGGTCAAAATCACATCGGGCAACGTCTCTTTGGATGCCTGTCCTGCCAAAATATCATTCAGACGTAACCACGCCGCCTGCGCTTGAGTAAAACGAATGACCTCTAATCCTGCATCCATAAACGTATCTGCCAATATCAAACGCAGTGCAGCATCATCATCAATGAGCCACAGCCTTGATGGCGTATGACGTGTGGTATCGGCAGTGGCAAGATTGTCAGTCATACAAAACCCTCTTAAACGCAAAGTTAACGCAAATAAACAACAAATATAAGGCAAAAAAAGTAACGTAAAAAATCAGCGCGGTATTTATCCAAACGCTTTAGTGTGCTGCGGACGCTTCGGTATAGCGATGTGGCTGGCAAAACGGCAAATACAGCGTGAAGCACGTGCGCCCAGCCGTGGAGTCAACCTCAATCATACCATGATGCCCGCTGATAATATCTTGCACAATGGACAATCCCAAGCCTGTACCTTGGGCACGACTCGTGACCATCGGAAAAAAGATTTGTCCGAGCATCTCAGGCGCAATGCCTGCGCCATTATCGACAATACTCACTTGTAAAACTTGTCGATGCTGCTGATTGCCAATCGTGTGCTGAAACGCCACCCGCGTTTGGATGTATAGATGCATCTTATAGTCGTGGTCATCACCCAAGCTGGCTTGATACTCGCTCATCGACTCACAGGCATTATTAATAAGATTTAAAAATACTTGTATCAGCTGGTCTTTATCAGCAATCATTTCAGGCAGTGATAAGTCATAATCACGATGCACGCTGACGCTTGGGTACTGTCCTGCGCTTAAGGTTAAAACATGCTCAAGTGGCTCATGGATATTTAAAGGCTGCCAGTCAGGAAGCCGTGACGAGCCAAGCATTTGCCCAATCAGTTGCGTTAAACGGTCAGTCTCAGAGATGATGATATCGGTATAACCCAGCAGTTTTTGTGAGGTTTGCGCGAGTGGGCTGACGCTATCATCGGCCGTTTGAGACAGCTTTTGATATTGCCGTGCGAGCAGCTGCGCCGCACCGCGAATGCCTGCCAAAGGATTTTTTACCTCGTGCGCGACGCTGCGTAACATATGCCGTGCAACCGCATACTGTTGTTGTTTTTCTTGCGCGCCTGCAATACGGCTTTGACGGTCTTTGCCCCACATTTCAATTAAAAAGCAGTCTTGGTCTTGATAGCGGGTGGGTGTCACGCTGTAATCGACCGAAACCATCGCTGTGCTGTTGATCTCAATCACATGGTCGTGGTCAATAAATGGCTGCTGATACTGCGTGGCTTGGGCAAAGCGCTCAGCCAGTAAATGCGCGCTGTCATTTTCAGGGGGGATGGGCGCGCTCTTGTCATACGGCAGGCGGGCGGTCAGCAAGGTTAAAATAGATTGATGCAGTAAACGTCCGCGACTGATGGCAAGCAGCTGCTCCGCTTGCGTATTGATCCATTTAATGGTCAAGTCACTATCGACCCATAAAATCGCGGTAAATAAATGCTGGTTGATAAAAGCAAAGTCAGGTGCATCCGTGTCTGTATGGCTATCGGTGGCGGCTTGGCGCATCGTTTTGTCCTATTTTTTGTTATCCTCATGCGTTTTTGGGCGTGCAATAACACGCTCAAAATGATATTTAACCACAAATCAAGGCATTAGCACCGCAAAACTGGTGATTAAGGCAAAAAAAACGTACAATGCGACCAGCCCATTTATCGTAAGCAAGGTCAGCCATGACAAAGATTTTAAGTCAGTCTGTCACTCAGACAACCGCCAGCCAAAACCCGCCAGCTACCGATGCGGTACAACAATACACACCCAACAGCGCCACCCCAAGTGCTGAGCCCTATCACCACAAAGCCAATCATAACCAAAACCGCAGCATCAGCGACAGTCATGACAGCAGTCAAAATGCCGCCGCACCTGTCAGAAGCGCAGGTGCCAAGATTGGTTTTGTATCCCTTGGTTGCCCAAAGGCATTGGTTGATAGCGAGCGTATCATCACTGAGCTAAGCCGTGATGGTTATCAAGTCGCCAGCGACTATGACGGCGCAGATTTGGTTGTCGTCAATACCTGCGGCTTTATTGAGTCAGCGGTACAAGAGTCGCTCGACGCCATTGGCGAAGCCATTAACAAAAATGGCAAAGTTATCGTTACAGGCTGCCTTGGTAAAGATGCGGACAAAATCCGTGACATGCACCCATCCGTCCTTGCGGTGACAGGCGCGCACGCGTATGACGAAGTGATTACCGCCGTCTCGCACCATGTGCCAAAGCCCGTACAAGACAATAAAAGCTATGACCCAAAAATCGACCTGATTAATGATGCGGGCATTAAATTAACGCCCAATCATTATGCCTATCTTAAAATCTCTGAAGGCTGTAACCACCGCTGCACCTTTTGTATTATCCCAAGCTTGCGCGGCGACCTCGTCTCACGTCCGATTGATGAGGTGATGACTGAAGCTGCGGCGCTAAAAAAAGCGGGTGTCAAAGAGCTGCTGATTATCTCGCAAGACACCTCCGCCTATGGTCTGGACTTAAAATATAAGACCAGCTTTTGGAACGGCATGCCGATTAAATCCAAATTTTATGACCTGTGCAAAGCATTAAACCAGCTTGGTATCTGGGTGCGTCTGCATTACGTCTATCCGTACCCGCACGTCGACAAAGTGGTCGAGCTGATGAGTGAGCAAAAGCTGCTACCGTACTTGGATATTCCATTCCAGCATGCCAGCAAAAGCGTGCTTAAAGCCATGAAACGCCCCGCGCACAGCGAAAACACCTTAGAGCGTATCAACGCATGGCGCGCCATTTGCCCAGACATTGCGATTCGCTCTACCTTTGTCGTTGGCTTCCCAGGCGAGACCGAAGAAGACTTTGAAATCCTACTCGACTGGCTCAAAAAAGCGCGCCTTGACCGCGTGGGTTGCTTTACATATTCAGAAGTCGAAGGCGCGGTGGCAAACGACTTGCCAAATCATGTGCCCGAAGACGTCAAGCAAGACCGTTACGAGCGCCTCATGGCCGTGCAGCAAGAAATCAGCGCGCAAAAGCTGCAAGAAAAAATCGGCAAAACCATGACTGTATTGGTCGATGAGATTGACGCAGAAGAAAACATCGCCATTTGCCGCAGCTACGCCGACGCGCCTGAGATTGATGGTCATGTCTATGTCGATGAGATTACCCCAGCGGTCAAGGTCGGTCAGTTCTTAACCGTCACCATTGATGACGCCAGCGAGTATGATTTATTCGCCAGTTATCAGCCCGCTGTGGCTGGTAAGTAAGCGGGAAAATTGCCCAAAAGCAAATGGTTTTTGCTACAATTAGCGCAATTTAGCCCATCGAACGGTGGGCTGTGCCGCTAAACGGTTTGAAGTTTCATGATAGCTTAACAACAAAGGTGCCCTTATGTCGGACAAAAATCCTCGTTACTCGCGTATTTTGCTCAAGCTCTCAGGCGAAGCCCTTGCAGGCAGCCGAGACATGGGTATTGACAGTGACGTACTTGATAAAATGAGTCTATCTATCGCCCACTTGCGCGGCCTTGGCGTTCAAGTCGGTATCGTGGTCGGCGGCGGCAACCTATACCGCGGCGCACAGCTACAAAAAGAAGGTCTGGTCGGACGCGTCACAGGCGACCAAATGGGCATGCTTGCAACCGTCATGAACGGTCTTGCCATGCGTGACGCGCTAGAGCGCCGCAACATCAAAACGCGCCTGATGTCAGCGCTGCCTATCGGTGAAGTGACTGAAAGCTACAGCAGCCGTAATGCTATCCGCTATCTAAAAAATAACGAAGTGTGCATCTTTGTGGCAGGTACAGGCAACCCATTCTTTACCACTGACACTGCCGCATGCCTACGTGGTATCGAAATCGAAGCGGGCATCATCCTAAAAGCCACTAAAGTCGATGGCGTTTATGACAAAGACCCAAGCCTACATGACGATGCCAAAAAGTACGACGGCCTGACCTTTGATGAAGTATTAGAGCAAAAGCTTGGCGTGATGGATTTGACCGCCATTGCTTTATGCCGCGAGCACAACGTGCCATTACAAGTGTTTGACATGACCAAACCCAATGCGCTATTAAATGTCGTGATGGGTGATAATGAAGGCACACACGTTTATCATTAAGTATCGATACGCCTTTTCTTCATCCCAATAAGTCGCAATAATAGCCTGTGGCTTTATCAAAAAAATAAGGACAAGATTATGATTAAAGAGATTAAGCAAGACGGCGAAGCCCGTATGCAAAAAACCCTAGAAGCACTGGACAATACGTTTAGCAAAGTACGTACAGGCCGCGCGCACCCTGGTATGCTATCAAGCGTCACCGTCAGCTACTATGGTGCAGACACGCCGCTTAACCAAGTTGCCAGCGTCAACGTCGAAGACTCGCGCACGCTATTGGTACAGCCGTTTGACCGCAGCATGGTGCAAGCTGTAGACAAAGCGATTCGTGAAGCTGATTTGGGTCTAAACCCGATGACTGCCGATGTGATTCGTGTGCCGATGCCAGCATTGACTGAAGAGACGCGCCGCGATATGCAAAAACTGGCGCGCGCGGAAGCTGAAAACAGTCGCGTGTCTGTGCGTAACGTCCGCCGCGATATGATGAATGACATCAAAGACTTGGCAAAAGAAAAAGAGATTTCTGAGGATGACGAGCGCCGCGCAAGTGATGATATTCAGAAAATCACGGACAAGTTTATCGATGCTATCGACAAGAAACTTGAAAGTAAAGAAACCGAACTGATGGCGGTATAAACGTTCATCCAGCAGTCTGCTGCATTTTAATATAATGCAGCGGCTGCTTTTTTAGCGTTCATTGTGTCAAAGGCCGTACGGATGCGCTGATAGCGGCCATAGATAAGAGTATTGGCAAAAATAGCTATTTGCGTTATTGCATTATTATTCTAAAACCGTACGTCGACCATTTCTCTTTTTTATTATAAGCAGTGTGTTTTATGTCTACGTCTATTGCAACCAGCAGCCGTGTGTTGCCACAACATATCGCCGTCATTATGGATGGCAATAACCGCTATGGCAAAGCCCAAGGTCTTGGCAAAGGCGAGGGGCATATTGAAGGCAAGCGTGCATTAGACCCGATTGTAGAGCATTGCTTGGCATCAGGGGTCAAAGTGCTGACCGTTTTTGCCTTTTCTAGCGAGAACTGGCAGCGCCCTGAGCACGAAGTTAATTTGTTGATGCAGCTGTTGTCATTGACCATTGATGAGCAAATGCCACGTATGCATAAGCACCGTATCCGTTTGCGCTTTATCGGTGAGCGCACTCAATTGGATGACGCACTACAAGCAAAAATGGCCGATGCAGAGAGAGAGACGGCAGATTTTGAAGCGATGACGTTGGTTATTGCAATCAGCTACGGCGGTCAGTGGGATATTGCCAATGCGGCAAGGATACTGGCTGAGCAGGTGCAGGCAGGCAACCTCGACACGGCTGATATTACTGCTGAGCGTTTGGGTGCACAGGTGCAGTTGGCGGATGTGCCAGCGGTAGACATGCTGATTCGTACAGGTGGTGAATACCGCATTTCTAATTTTTTACTGTGGCAATCAGCGTATGCGGAGCTGTTCTTTACCGATACGCTATGGCCTGAATTTACCCCCACTGAGCTTGAGCGTATGTTCGATGACTTCTCTAAACGTCAGCGCCGCTTTGGCAAAACCAGTGAACAAGTCGACGCGCAGCAAACACCGCCTGTTGTATAACAAACACGACTAAGGGCAAGGAAAGCCTTTTACAACAATGTCTTTTTATAATAATAGAACATGAAATAATAAGGTTAACTCACTATGTGGCAACGGATTAAGACAGCAATCGTCCTTATTATTATCGTTGGTATTGCGCTGTTTGCCAGTCAATCCGCCGTATTGTTTGCCCCACTTCTGTTTATAGGGGCTGTCATTGGCGCGTATGAGTGGACAAAGCTAATGCCCAAATGGCGGATGACCATACGCTTTGTTCTGCTAGAGGCCGTGATTGTTATTGTTGCTTTATGGGCAGATATGTTGTGGGTCGGCTGGTGGGTTGCTTCGCTAGCTATTTGGCTGATGGCCATGTTTTGGGTCGGCAGCTTTCCTGAGCGTACCGAACGCTGGTACGGCAAACATTTGGCTGCAATCGGGGTGATTGTATTGACTGCAGCCATTACGGCGATGTTCTATCTTTGGCAGCAGTCGCCTTGGTGGCTAATGTATGTGTTCTTGCTGGTATGGTGTGCCGATAGTGGCGCCTATTTTGTGGGGCGCAAATTGGGTCGCCGAAAGATGGCGCCCAGCGTATCGCCCAACAAGAGCGTTGAGGGTTTGCTGGGCGGGCTGGTCACAGGGTTGTTGGTCGTCGGCTATATCAGCATTTATAAGCTTGAGCTGACAGGCAGCGCCCTTGCAGCATTTGTCGCGCTATCGGCGGTGACCATTTTGGTATCGGTACTCGGCGATTTGTTCGAATCCATGCTAAAACGCCGTGCTGGTATTAAAGACTCAGGCACGATACTGCCAGGTCACGGCGGTATTTTAGACCGTATTGACTCCTTATTGTCTGCCACGCCCGTTTTTGCCTTTGGCTTTTGGGGGTTATTACATATGGGCTGGATGGTCTCTTAAGCTAAGATTTTCATGGCATCGTTTATCCTGATGTCAATGCATCGTACGCATATTTTATTTTTATAGGACACGTAGATGTGCTGCGTTCCTCCCACACATAGGCAAACATAATGACAAGGCAACGTATTGCCGTACTCGGCGCGACGGGCTCAATCGGTGACAGTACTTTAGCTATCTTAGCCATGGCGGAGCACAACTTTGAGGTTTATGCGCTCTCTGGGCATCAGCGTTTAGACAAATTATTCGCGCTATGCGAGCGCTTTCGTCCGACTCGCGTTGCCGTACCAAGCGCGTCTGTAGACGGGTTTGCCATACGTTTGCAAGCGGCTGGGTTGTCCATTGATGTGGTTGGTGGTGATGAAGGGTTAAATGACATTGCTACGGACAGTGAAGTTGATACTGTCGTTGCCGCGATTGTCGGTGCGGCAGGCTTGCCCTCAACGTTAGCTGCGGCGCGTGCAGGCAAGCGCATTTTGCTCGCTAATAAAGAAGCTTTGGTCATGGCAGGTCAGGTCATGATGGACGCCGTAGCGAACAGTGGTGCCACCTTATTACCGATTGATTCTGAGCACAATGCTATCTTTCAATGCTTACCGTTAGATGTGCAACAATCGCGTACGCACATTCATGACAGTAAACATGGCATCCGTAATCTGTGGCTGACTGCATCGGGCGGCCCTTTTTTACATAAATCTTTTGAGCAAATGCAGCAGGCAGGTGTGGCCGAGGCGGTTAAGCACCCCAACTGGTCTATGGGACAAAAGATTTCTGTCGATTCGGCGACCATGATGAATAAGGGGCTTGAGCTGATTGAGGCGTGCCACTTGTTTAATTTGCCAGAAGATAAAATTTCGGTCGTTATCCATCCGCAGAGTATTATTCACTCAATGGTGGCGTATAATGATGGTAGTGTTCTAGCGCAAATGGGCATGCCTGATATGAAGACGCCCATTGCGCATGCGCTCAGCTACCCTGAGCGGATAGAGAGTGGGGTGGTGCCGCTTGATTTGTACGAGATGAGCGATTTGTCTTTTATCAAGCCTGATTTGCAAAAGTTCGCCTGTCTGCGCCTAGCGCGTCAAGCCATGCAAGCGGGCATGCCTGCGACCATTACCTTAAACGCGGCTAATGAAATTGCCGTTGAGGCCTTTTTGGCAGAGCAGATTCGCTTGACAGATATCGCTGATATCAACGAGCAAGCGTTAAGCTATGGCACAGCAGAATTTGGTACACGCATAGAGGCAAGCCTTGAGGACATCTTGGCAATGGACGCGCGCGTGCGCATGCATACTCAACACCTGATAGCGCAGCTTACGCGCCGCGCGTAGGATAAAGCAATGACTTTTTTATTGACGTTACTGGCCGCTATTTTGGTGCTTGGGCCATTGGTCGCTTTGCACGAGTGGGGACACTTTATTGTTGCACGGCTGTGTGGCGTTAAGGTACTGACGTATTCTATTGGTTTTGGGCCCAAGCTTGCAGGCTGGCGCAGCAAAAAAAGCGGTATCGACTATCGTATCTCGGCGCTGCCTTTGGGTGGTTATGTCAAAATGCTCGATGAGCGTGAAGGCGAGGTGGCAGCCGACGAGCTGCATTTGGCCTTTAATCGTCAGCATCCGCTCAAGAAAATTGCCATCGTCGCCGCAGGGCCAATCATGAATTTTGTGATTGCGATTTTTTTATTTTGGGTGCTGTTTATGACCCCATCAGAGCAGCTGTCCACCAATATTGGTGAAGTGCTACCTGATACTCCTGCGGCGATCGCTCAGCTGCCTGTGGGGGATAAAGTCGTCGCGATTGATGGACATGACGTGCAGACGTGGGAGGCGATTAATTACCGTCTGGCAGGACGTATGGGCGAGACAGGCAACATTAATGTGACCGTCATGGGGCAAAGCGGCAGTGACACGCAAACCTTTCAGGCGCCGATTAGCGATTTTATGCAGCACAATAATGGCAAAGATGCGCTCAGCAGCTTTGGCGTTTTGCCATGGCAGCCGACGATAGAACCTATTATTGGTGGGTTAAGCGAAGGCGGCGCTGCTGAACGTCAAGGCCTAAAGGTTGGCGACCGTATTACGAGCATTAATGGCAACAAGATTGACGATTGGATTAGCGCGACGCGTATCATCCGTGACAATCCTGAAGCCTTGCTTACTTTTGATGTCATGCGCGATGGCAAGCCTGTCCGCCTTGAAGTTATGCCGCAAGGTAAAAAAGACACGATGGGCAATGCGTACGGGCAAATCGGTGCTATGGTCGAAGCTTCAGAGATTGTCGTCCCTGATGCGTACAAGACCACGGTCGTTTATGATCCAGCCGCAGCCTTAGTGCAGTCATTTAAAAAGACCGAGCAGCTGGCGGTAATGACGGTCGATTCGATGGGCAAGATGATTTCAGGTATGATTGGTCTAGAGAATTTATCAGGACCGATTACTATTGCCAAAGTCGCTAAGCAAAGCTTTGAGATCAGCTGGCAAACAGTACTCTCAACCGCAGCTTTAATCAGTTTGAGCTTAGCGGTGCTTAATTTATTGCCGATTCCTGTCTTAGACGGTGGGCACATGGTGTACTATCTGATTGAGCTGATACGCGGACGCCCTGTGTCTGAAAACGCACAGATGGTCGGCTTAAACATCGGCTTACTCTTACTGGCAGGTTTCATGGTGTTAGCGATTGGTAATGATATCAGTCGCCTGTTTTAATTATAGATTCAACGCAATCGATACAAAGTAGCTAAAATCAATGCCTAAGCGCTTTATCTATGCTTCCTTAGTCCAGAAATGGATAAAATAGGCGCACTATACTATTGATGATTTTTAGTTTATTTTATGATGCGTTTTATATAGAGTGTGTGTTATCTGTCAACATATCCTTGAATCCTAGGTTTGGGATGACAGAAACCAAAGCCAACCTTATTTTTATTTAAGCAATTTTATTGACGGATAGTGTTTATGCGTACGCCTTTATTTATGAGTGCAGCGGGACTGCCAGTCATGGTAGCGATGATGAGCATGTCTGCCCACGCAGCAGATTTTGTGGTGACAGATATTGGATTTAATGGTTTACAGCGTGTTACCCCCGATAGCCTGTATCCCGTTCTTCCTATCAGTGTTGGCGACACCGTGACGGATGCAAGCCTCGCTGCCAGTATCAAAGCACTATACGCCACGGACAATTTTGCCAATATCCAAAGCCGTATTGAAGGCAATCAGTTGCGCTTTGATGTGGTTGAGCGCCCGATTATTGCTGAAGTCAATTTTGAAGGTAATAAACTGATTCCAAAAGAAGGTCTTGAGGCGGGTCTACAAAATGCAGGTCTGTCAGCTGGACAGGTGCTCAAGCAAGCGACCTTGAAAGGCGTGGCGAATGAGCTACAGCAGCAATACATCAGCCAAGGCTACTACAACAGTAATATCGAAGTTGATCAAACGCTACTCGATGGTAACCGTGTCAAACTTGACGTGCGCTTTATTGAAGGCAAGCCTGCCAAAGTCGTTGATATCAATGTCATTGGCAACGAGCACTTTAGTGATGAGGATATTAAAGACGTCTTTGCAGTAAAAGAAGCGTCATGGACGCGCTTGTTATCAAAGTCTGATCGCTACGCGCAAGAAAAGCTGGCGGCAAGCTTAGAAAACCTAAAAGCATTGTACCAAAATGATGGCTATGTGCGTTTTAATGTTGACAATGCCGTGCTTAACATTAGTGAAGACAAGCGCAGTGTGTTTATCGAAGTCAGCTTGACCGAAGGCGAGCAGTACAAGTTTGGTGAGGTCAACTTTTTAGGTCGTCCAATTAAAGACACCGCTGAGCTACAAAAGCTTGTCACCTTTGCGCCAAACAAAACCTACTCACAAGCAGAGCTGGATGCCACGACAGCGGCATTAAAAAACAGCTACGGCAATGAAGGCTATTATTTAGCGCAAGTACGCCCTGTACCGCGTATTAACGATGAGACCAAAGTCGTCGATGTCGATTATTATATCGATCCTGCGCGTCCTATTTATGTGCGTCGTATTAATTTTAGTGGCAATATCCGCACCAAGGATGAAGTGCTACGCCGCGAGATGCGTCAGCTTGAGGGATCGCTCTCGTCTAATGAAAAAATTCAGCTCTCGCGTGCGCGTTTGATGCGTACAGGTTTTTTCAAAAGTGTTAAAGTCGATGTCAAACCTGTCCCCAACCAACCCGATCAAGTGGATGTCAACTATACCGTTGAAGAGCAGCCATCTGGTAGCTCAACGGTAGCGGCAGGTTACTCGCAAAGTGGCGGGGTTACCTTTCAAGTTGATCTGACACAAAACAACTTTATGGGTACAGGCAATCGCGTGAATGCAGCACTATCGCGCTCAGAAACGCGTGATTCTTATAGCCTTGGCTATACTGATCCGTACTTTACCGAAAATGGTGTTGCTCAAGGTGTTAGCGCGTATTATCGTAAGACCAAATACGATGACAGAAACGTGAGTAACTATGTTACCGATTCTTATGGTGGTACGCTGAAATACAGCTATCCTGTAGATGAAACCAAGCGCGTAAGTGCGGGTATCAATATCGACAATACTGAAATCCGTGGTGGCCGTCGTTTAGGCATCTCAAACGTACAGCAAATTATTGATGATGGCGGCACCGCAGAAAAGTACCGTGATGATGAGGGCAACGAGATTGAGCGTTTTGGCTTTAAAAACGACTACACGACCTATAATCTATTACTTGGTTGGGACTACAGCACCCTTGACCGTCCTACCTTCCCAACCAAGGGTATGAGCCACCAAGTGGACGCAACCATAGGCTTTGGTGATACTAATTATCAAAAGCTGACCTATCGTGGTAATGCCTACTATCCAATCTATAAAGACTTTATTGCTCGCGGTTATGCTAAACTTGGTTACGGTAATGACTTGCCGTTTTATGAAAACTTCTATGCAGGCGGCTACGGCTCGGTGCGTGGCTACGAAGCCTCAACTCTAGGACCTAAGTCAAAAAGCTATTACGATGCTATTGATGACGATACCATCGCTACAGAAGAAGAAGTTGGCGGTAATGCACTGGCCAGTTTTGGTGCTGAGCTGATTTTACCCATGCCGTTTAAAGGCGACTGGGCAGATCAAGTACGTCCTGTATTATTCGCCGAAGGCGGCCAAGTCTTTGATACCACTGATAAAGAAGACCGTACCTTTACAGATCCTATCAGTGGCGAAGCTACAGACATTCCGTTACTGACCCAAGATAATGAGTTCCGATTCAGTGCGGGCGCTGGTGTGACATGGTACACGCCGATTGGTCCGATTTCATTGAGTTATGCAGTACCTATTAATGATAAAGAAGGCGATGAGACTGAAAAAGTTCAGTTCCAGATTGGTAGCACATTCTAAAGACTATCATCTGACATCATCGTTCCAATCCTCTCGCATCGCCAAGTTGGTATACTCACTTGGCGATTGCTGTATTCATAGCCCTGATAAAAATGTGACTTATGACCACGATAACGCAGCTGATAACCCAAATTGAGACCCGACAAACGGTACTAAACAAAGACGAAATAACCGAGCCTGCGTGCAGGACAGCGATTGATGGTGTCGGCAGTTTGGGTGCTGCAACGAGGCGGCAGTTGAGTTTTTTGGCTGATCCGCGTTATGCAAATAGGTTAGAGGACACCAAAGCCGCCTGTGTATTGGTTACCGCGCGCTATCAGGATCAGGTGCCAAAAGACAGCATTGCACTGGTGGTGCCCAATCCTTATTTGGCATACGCCAGTGCCAGTCAGTTGTTTTCTAAAAGTCATAAAAGCGCCAGCATCCATCCGACAGCGGTAATTGATGAAACGGCAGTGATTGGTGAGTCGATCAGTATCGGTGCTTATTGTGTAATCGGTGCAGGTGCCGTGATTGGCGCACGCAGTCAGCTTGCTGCCCATGTATGTATTGAAGATGACGTACAGATTGGTGAGGGGACAGTACTGGGTGCTCATGTGACCATCGCGCATGACTGCATACTCGGTGCTCATGTGCGCATTCACGCAGGCGCGAGTATTGGTGCTGAGGGCTTTGGTTTTGCGCCAAGTGCTGACCCAAGTACCCAAGGTTGGGAGCGCATTGCTCAGCTTGGCCGCGTGATTATCGGTGACTATGTGCGTATTGGCAGCCAAACCTGTATAGATCGTGGGGCAATTGATGACACCGTCATTGGTAATCATGTGATTGTTGATAATTTAGTACAAATCGCCCACAATGTGCGCATTGGCGATGGTACGGCGATTGCTGCAAAGACAGGTATTGCAGGCAGTACGACGATTGGTAAGCGCTGTATCATTGGTGGTGCAGTGGGCATCAACGGGCACATCACTATCACCGATGACGTCACCATCTCAGGCATGAGTATGGTCACCAAGTCATTGACAGAATCTGGTTCTTATTCTTCAGGTACCGTTGCGATGCCGTCAAAAGAATGGCGCCGCGCTGCTGTACAGTTTCGTAAGCTTGGACGCGCTTAGCGTGTTTACAAAAAACGTGTCTATCTTATTAATTAATAATAGACAAAATAGTCCCTATATAGCAAGGAAGTTCAACCATGAGCATGATCGATTTTGAGACCTTAACTGATGCAGATATCCAAAGTTTATCTGACCAAGGTCTGACTTTACCGCTCACTTATCATACGCTCAAGCATTATTTGCCACATCGTTATCCGTTTATGTTGGTGGATAAAATTACTGCTTGTAAACCTGGCGAGAGTATTACAGGCATCAAAAACGTCACCATTAATGAAGAATTTTTTAATGGGCATTTTCCTGATGAGCCTATTATGCCAGGGGTATTAATGGTCGAAGCGATGGCACAGGTGTCTGGTGTGCTGGGCTTTATCAGTGCAGGTGTGACCTCAGAAGATGGTTATCTGTACTTGTTTGCTGGCGTAGACAAAGTACGCTTTAAGCGCCGTGTGATTCCAGGCGATCAGTTGACTGTCCGTGCTAAGACATTGATGCAAAAACGTGGTATCTATAAATTTAGCTGTACGGTTCATGTAGGCGATGAAATGGCAGCGAGTGCTGAGGTAATGATTGCCCGCCAAGACAAGTCGGCAGCATAACGATAATAGATTGTGCGCCTATGTTATTATAGCGGGTCTAAAAAACTCGTCGTGTTTTATGTCTAAACAGGCAGGTATCGTCCTTTATTGATGTACGTTTCTGTCATGGTTTTAACTTGCTTTATATCGCCAGTATGTCTATGGAAGTACTGGCGCGATTTATCCTTTATTTGTATTAATGACCAAAGGTTTGCATTATGAGTCAGATTCATCCTACCGCACTCATTTCACCCTCTGCCACGATTGATGAGACTGCCGTTATTGGCCCTTATTGTATTGTTGGCGACGACGTGACAATCGGTGCTCACACTATTTTGCATCGGCATGTGGTGGTGGCGAAAATGACCCGCATCGGCAAGCACAATCAGATTTATCAATTTGCGAGCATCGGTGAAGATTCACAAGATTTAAAATACAATGACGAGCCAACGTGGCTTGAGATTGGTGATTATAATGACATTCGCGAGTCATGCAGCTTACACCGAGGTACGGCACAAGACAAAGGTCTGACCAAGATTGGTAGTCATAATTTGTTGATGGTGAATACCCATATTGCACATGACTGTGTCATTGGTAATCACAATGTTATTGCCAATAATGTCGGCGTGGCAGGCCATGTCACGATTGGCGACCACATCATTATTGGCGGCAACTCAGGCATTCATCAATTTTGTCGTATCGATGATTACAGCTTGGTTGGTGGCGCAAGCCTCATTTTAAAAGACGTTGCGGCCTTTACGATGGTATCGGGCAATCCCGCGCATGTACACGGTTTGAATATTGAGGGTATGCGCCGTAAGGGTTGGTCAAAAGAGACCATCGACAGTTTGCGTCAAGCGTATAACACCATCTTTCGTGCTGGCATGACCACCAAAGAAGCGCTGGTTGTCCTTGAAAATGAGATGCTGCCCAAAGAGCCAAAAATTCAGTTATTGATTGATTCATTGCAGCAAAGCAAACGTGGGGTTGTGCGCTAATATAACAACTTTCGTCGATTAATACGGGGTAATTTTTATAAATAAATAGAACAAGCGTTCATTGTTTTTCTAAGCCATAACGAACCGTTATGGCTTTTTTGCATTTATGGTCACTTGACTTTTAATAACACTTAGCAGAAACTTCCTAGTTATATATCGTTATACTCTAGTAACTTAGTTTAACTTATCGCTAATACGCATTTTCTTTAAGCCGTTGTCTTCGTCATGGAATGAATTTGACCCCTTAAAGAAAATTATTATTGAAATTTTAGGAGCGTTGCATGGCAGAGCAAAGAGAGAACTGGTCCAGTCGAACTGGATTTATCGTCGCCGCGATCGGCTCAGCCGTAGGTTTGGGGAACATTTGGCGTTTCCCTTATGTGGCTTATGACAATGGTGGTGGGGCATTTATGGTGCCGTACCTGATTGCCATATTTACCGCAGGTATTCCATTATTGTTTTTAGATTACATCATTGGCCATAAGTACCGTTCAGCGCCGCCACGTGCGTACAAACAAGTCGTTAAGTCAGGACAGTTTATTGGCTGGTGGCAGACATTGGTATCCTTTGTTATTGCTATTTATTATGCCGCCGTTATCGTCTGGGCAGGCAGCTATATGCTGTTTTCTTTCGGGCAAAAATGGGGCGAGGATACGACCAACTTTTTTGTCACCGACTTTATTCATCATACAGGCGACTTGACCTCTGTGTTTGTACCGCAGATGTTTATCGGTCTGGTCATTGTTTGGGCAGTTGCGATGCTGATTATGTTCGGCGGCATTCGTAAAGGTGTCGAGCTTGCCAATAAAATCTGTATCCCATTGTTAATCGTTTTGTTTGGCATGATGGTCTTTAAAGCAGTCACTTTGCCAGGTGCAAGCATCGGCTTAAATGCCTTTTTTGAACCCAACTGGGAAAAAATGGCCGATCCGAACGTCTGGCTAGCGGCTTATGGCCATGTGTTTTTCTCATTATCGGTTGGTTTCGGTATCATGGTGACCTATGCCTCATACCTTAAAAAGAACACCAACTTAACAGGCGCAGGCTTGGTTGTCGGTTTCGCCAACTCGTCATTTGAATTAATCGCGGGTATCGGTATCTTCGCTGCGCTTGGCTTTATGGCAATGTCAACAGGCCAAGACGTGTCAGAAGTGGCCAGCGGCGGTGTTGGCTTGGCTTTCTTCGTATTTCCAAAAATCATCTCAACCATGGGCGCAAGTGGCGACTTTGTCGGCTTCTTATTCTTCGGCTCATTGGTGGTTGCAGGTATCAGTTCGCTAGTCAGTATCCTAGAGGTGCCCATCTCTTCGGTGCAAGACAAGTTTGCATGGTCACGTAAAAAAGCAGTGGCGGTTATCGGTGGCGTATGCGCGGTTATTTCAATCGCTGCATTCTCTACAGGCAGCTCGCTGGTGTTGGTCGATGTTATCGATCACTTTGCCAACAATATCGGTATCGTCGCTGGTGGCCTGATGTCTATTGCGGCCATTATGTGGTTTAACCGTCAGCAAATTCCAGGTTTGTTGGCGCATGTTAACCGTATCTCAAGTGTGAAACTTGGCGGCGCATGGGTGTTTATGCTTACTGTCATTACCCCGACCGTATTGACGGTGGCGTTGGTATTAAAGCTTATCGACTTGGTGCAAGAACCATATGAAGGGTATTCAACCTTGATCTTATTATTATTCGGTTGGGGCGTTGTGGTATTCTTTGGCTTGGGCGCATTTATCTTGACCCGTATGCATGGTCGCTACGATGACAAAGTTAGCGAAACCACACAAATCGAAGACCGTCATTAATCAGAGTAAAAGATGACTAAGGATTTATTATGAGTACTTCAGCAATTATTTTTATGATTATCTCAATGCTGCTGATTTGGGGCGGTCTGATTGCAGCGATTTTGCATCTTAGAAAGCACCCTGACATTCCCATGAGTGAATTGTCCGATGACCATCACTAAGCGGTCATGACGCAGTAATAAAAAAAGCCAGTGGGTGCATGCTCACTGGCTTTTTTGTCTTTACTATTCACGTTTAACAACTGGCGCTGTACAACTGCACCCGAGATGTTAATGCAAGTTAAGTTCAGGCACGTCTTGACCACGTTTTTGATAAAACTCAGTCACGAACGCATCAAAGCGGTCTTCTTCAATAGCTTCACGGATACCCGCCATCAAGCGCTGGTAGTAACGCAGATTATGAATGGTCGCAAGCTGCGCGCCCAGCATTTCTTTACACTTATTTAAGTGATATAGGTACGCGCGGCTAAAGTTTTGGCAGGTATAGCAGTCACACTCTGGGTCAAGCGGGCGCTCGTCCGTGCGGTATTGACTGTTACGAATGCGCACCACGCCTTTATTGTCGGTGTCGCCTGTGACGAAGTAATGACCGTTACGCGCATTACGCGTTGGCATGACGCAGTCGAACATATCCACGCCGCGGCGTACTGCTTCAACGATATCTTCAGGTTTACCTACACCCATTAGGTAGCGTGGTTTGTCTGCTGGCATGGCCGCAGGCAAGTAGTCGAGCACGTCCATCATTTCTTCTTTTGGCTCACCGACCGACAGACCACCGATAGCGTAGCCATCAAAGCCAATCTCCAGCAGTCCCTCTAGCGACTGATGACGCAGTTCAGGGTACATGCTGCCTTGTACGATACCAAATAATGCGTTGGTGTTACCCAATTTATTGTGTTCATCGACGCAGCGCTGTCCCCAACGCAGTGACAACTCTAGTGAGGTTTTGGCTTCGCTATAGGTGGCAGGATAGGGCGTACATTCGTCAAACTGCATGACGATGTCGGAATTGAGACTGTACTGAATTTGCATCGACTTCTCGGGGGACAAAAACACCTTTGCGCCATCAATCGGTGATTTAAAATGCACGCCGTCTTCGGTGATTTTGCGCATCGCGCCAAGGCTAAAGACCTGAAAGCCGCCCGAATCGGTCAAAATCGGCTTATCCCAGTTGATAAACTCATGCAGTCCGCCAAACTGGTCGATGACCTCAGTGCCTGGACGTAACCACAAGTGAAACGTATTGCCCAAAATGATGTCTGCGCCAATTGATTCGATGTCGCGTGGCAGCATTCCTTTGACCGTACCATAAGTGCCAACAGGCATAAACGCAGGGGTCTGAACATCACCATGATTGAGGTGAACCGTGCCGCGACGCGCGCGGGTCGTGCCGCTGGCGTTTTTGTGAAGCGTAAACTGCATAAAAAAGTCACTATTTTAACAATGAAAATACGCCCAATTATACCATTGCTCTACCTTGATGCGTGGCAGATATTGTGATTTGTTGCGTTTATATAAGACCTGAGCATCATGGTATTAACAAAGGTCGCGGTCGGGCTTGACCGTCTAGCAGTAGGAATCCCCTCACTTTAGGGACGGGAGGAAGTCAAATAAAACTCATGCTATTACGATGATGGACAATAAGCCCAGTCACCTGCCACAAAAAAAGACAGCCAAAGCTGTCTTTTTTTATTTATCTATTGGGCGTCTTATTTTTGTTCACGGATGATATTGAGCATACGGCGTAGCGGCTCTGCTGCACCCCATAGTAGCTGATCGCCTACAGTGAATGCGCCAAGATATTCGCCGCCCATGTTCAGTTTACGCAAGCGTCCTAGTGCGACAGTCAGTGTGCCAGTGACTGCAACAGGCGTTAAGCGTTCAACGGTCGTCTCTTTGGTATCTTCAACGACATCTAGCCACTCATTACCGCTGCCTTTTAGCGCCGCTTCGATCTCTTCGAGTGGGATGTCTTGCTTTAGCTTGATGGTCAAGCCTTGCGCGTGACAACGCATCGCACCAACGCGAACACACATACCGTCGATAGCGATGGTGTCTTCGCCGCTGTTGCCAAGGATTTTATTGGTTTCTACGCCGCCTTTCCATTCTTCACGTGACTGATGGTTTTCTAGTTGGCTATCGATATAAGGAATCAAGCTGCCTGCCAGTGGTACACCGAAGTACTGAGTCGGGAAATCGCTTGAGCGCTGTGTTTCGGCGATTTTTTTGTCAATATCTAAAATGGCGCTGGCAGGATCAGCAAGTTCATCAGCAACCGCATCACGCAGTACGCCCATACCATTAATCAGCTCGCGCATGTTGTTTGCGCCTGAGCCACTGGCAGCTTGATAGGTCATAGCGCTGACCCACTCAACCCAGCCGCGGTTAAACAGCTCGCCGATAGCCATGAGCATCAGTGACACAGTGCAGTTACCACCGATAAAGTCTTTTTTACCTGCGGCTAGAGCATCGTCAATGACGTTGCGGTTGACAGGGTCTAGAATAATGATGCTGTCGTTTTCCATGCGTAGGGTACTGGCTGCGTCTACCCAGTAGCCGTTCCAGCCGCTATCGCGTAATGGCTGATGTACCTTTTTGGTGTAGTCGCCGCCTTGACAGGTGATAATCACATCACACGCTGCCAATGCAGCAATATCATGAGCATCTTTTAGTTCGCCGGTTTTAATACCATCAAAGCTTGGTGCTGCGCCGCCTGCATTACTGGTCGAAAAAAATACGGGGGTAATGCCCGTAAAATCATTTTCTTCCTGCATACGTTGCATTAATACCGAGCCGACCATACCGCGCCAGCCTACCAAACCTACCGTTAAATCACTCATGATATACAGTCCTTACCTACAGTTAGTTTTGCCATATTAATACACAACAATGCCGTTAATGCGCCTAAAATGCAAGGCGTTTTGACTGATAACGGGTGAATATTATTCAAATGTTTTTATGGTTTAGATAATTTTTAGTTATAGCCAGTTTTTTGCATAAGCTTATGCAACACAAGACTTGTCCCACCTTGATGACACGCCCTATTAAGTACAGCTCACGTGCACTAAATGTAGTAATTTGATGATAAGCGTACAAGAATGGGTAAGAGATGGTAGGCGGGTTTTTATCTAGGTGTTAAAGTAAGACGGACAGTAACCCCCCCCATTTAACTTTTGGCTTCTTTTTTGGCTTCTTTTTGATAATGATAAATATAAGGGCTGACACACATCATGGATCTCTCGTTATTATATTACAGCGCATTGATTATGGCGGGATTAACGAGCTTTGTGACCGTATGGGGCTGTCTACCACTTGATAACTGGTGGGTACGCGGTGTGGAGTTTCCACGCATTCAGATTTTGGTATTGGGACTACTGTCTTGGGCGGGTATGCTGTGCTTTTTTTCTGAGTGGGGCATGTGGCAATGGTTTATATTTATCGTCTTGACGCTATCAATGCTGTTTCAGCTGTATATGGTGCTGCCCTATACCTTGCTATGGAAATCAGAGGTGCAATCTGCAAAAGATTTGCCAGGTGCTTTACAAATCAAAATTATGGTATCCAATGTACTCACGCCCAATCCGCATAAGCAAAAATTGATTGACTTGGTAAATGAGCACGAGCCAGATATTTTAATCACATTAGAGAGTGACAAAAAGTGGGAAGAGGCGCTGGAGGTTATTGAACCTGATTATCCGTATACCGTTAAAATCCCACTCGATAATTTATATGGCATGCATTTATACAGTAAAATTGAGCTGATTGATCCGACCATTCATTATCTAATGATAGATGACATCCCTTCGATTCATACTCAGTTGCAATTGACCGATACGCGCCGCATCTGGCTCTATTGTATGCATCCGATGCCACCCAGCCCCACTGAAGCTGAAAAATCGACCACACGTGATGCCGAGCTACTGATGGTCGGTCGCCACATTCAAGAAAACAAACAAACCGCCATCTTGGCAGGTGACTTAAATGATGTGGCTTGGTCTAGAACCACGCGCCGTTTTCACCGTGTCTCAGGACTGCTTGACCCTCGCATCGGTCGTCATTTTATCAATACCTTTCATGTCAAATATCCATTTTTACGTTGGGCACTGGATCATATTTTTCACAGCACCTGCTTTACCTTAGTCGATATCAAACGCTTGCCTTCTATTGGTTCAGATCATTTCCCTGTACTAACGATATTGCAATATGAGCCTGCAGAAAGCGCCCGTCAGCAGCAAAACGCACCACAGGCCGAAGAGACGGATATTGAGGAGACCAAAGATAAAATAAAAGAGGGTAAAGAAGAGGGCAGTAAAGTGTCTAAAGAGCATGCTAAAACGCAGACTGAGGAAGACAAAGCGCAAATAGAAAAAGACAATGCGCAAACTGCATCCAAAGGGGCAAGCAGTAGTCAGCAATCTGTCAGGTCGTAGCGTGTAAGCAAAAGCGTACAACAAATAGCGCTTTTTGCGGCTATGCGCTTCCTAGATATATGCATACAATGAACCCATCAACACAAGGAAGCCAAGGATGCTGTGTTGAGCTATCAGTACAGAAGTTACAGTCAGCCCGCTGTTTGTTTTTTACTGATAGATACGACTTAGGATAAGTCATCAAGGAAGTATAATAATAATAACATTGTGATAAAGCCAAAACCCGAACCAATCGCCCTAGGTTCGGGTTTTTTATTGTCTATAAATACTGACAGTATGTTGTACACGTTTTACGTTTAAATCGACCAAATAAAAAGCACCCCATCTGGAGTGCTTTTTGCCTTATAACAACGATTTATTGCATGACCTGAATATAGGCGCCTGCTCGCAGCTCTTGTAACCAGTCTTCTTTCGCTTGTGGCGCAAGGCGTTGATATAGCGCTTGCTGAGCAAGATTGCGACGGTAATCGTCACTCACGTCTTGCTGGCGTGTGTCTTCTACCTCTAGAATATGCCAGCCAAAATTGGTCTGGAAGGGCGCTGAATAGTCACCGACGGCTGTGTTTTTCATGGTGGCTTCAAATGGCGCAACCATATCGCCTTCGCTGACCCACTCTAAGTCGCCACCACGGCCTGCTGAACCTGGATCGTCTGAATACGTCGCCGCTAAATTAGCGAAGTCTGCACCTTGACGCAGCTGTTCGTACAAGTCATTAATTTTTTGCTGCGCCATGGCGGAGTTTTGTAGCGCATCCACTTTGACTAAGATATGACGCACATGCCACTGTGGCACGACCATACTGTCGGCTTCTTTTTTATCGGCAAGCTTAATAATATCAATGCCTTCAGGCGTGACCATCGGCTCAGTGACCCCACCGATAGGTAGCTCAGTAATTTGATCCGCCAGCGCTGTCGGCAAGTTGGCTGCTTTATGGTAGCCCATGTTGCCACCTTGAATGGGCAGCTGGTAACGTGACTGCGCTTGGGCAAGGATGGCTTCTACATTAGCATTTGGCGCCTGTAGTTCGCTGCGTAATGACTTTGCGACTTCTAGGGCTTGCGCGCGCTGACTGTCCGATAGGCGGTTGTAGTCATCAATATAAGGCACGCGTACGTGAATGGTTTGGTATTCGCTTTGATTGAGGCGCTTGGCTTCGGGCGATGATAAGAAAGCATCGATGTCTTGTTCGGTGATGCGTACGCGGCGGCTGACTTGGCGCTGCTGTAGCGTTTGAATAGCGGCATCTTCCATCAATTTTGCACGCAGACCTGCATAGCTGCCAGGTTGGGTACGATCCATGCTTTGTTGTAATGCTTGAATACTGCCTAAGCCTTCAGCTTGAGCGATTTGCGCAAGGCGCTGATTAACCGCGTCTTCGTCTGGTTTTAGACCCATACGATTAATCATCGACAACTGTAGCTCACGCATGATAAGCGCATCTAACACTTCTGACTGTAGCTGAGCATTATTAATTGGCTCACCTGCGGCTTCAGCACGTGCGCGGGTTTGATTAATGGCGTTAACCAGCTCACTTTTTAAGATGGTGTTGTCATTGACGACAGCGATGATGCCATCTGAGCTGCCTGTAGCGCTGGCACGTGCATTGGTATTGGTATTAGCACTTGTCTGCACGGCATTATCCGTGGCTGCTTGTGCCTGCAGGTTTAGCATCAAGCCACCGCTTACACCCATGAACAGTAATACAGCGCGGCTGCTTTGACGTAAAGAAAAAAATCTCATGATGCTCCTCATCAATATCATCGCATCGGATGGCAATAGGCCTTATCGCTTCTTTTATACAGCGACATTCCAGACCTGTCAAAAAAGGGGGTAATAAAGGCCGCCTAATGACGGCCAATGGTATTTTTTTAGTCTTTCCAAGCCGTCTGTACAGGCTCGAAACCTTGGATTTTATCTGACAATAGACGGGTTAGGCGACTGCTGTTACTACCAATACCATTTAAACGAATCTCTGCCATGATGGCTTGGGTTGGATCGTCTTTTAGGTTCAAGTCGTTATAATAACGGCGTCCATAAACAGCAAACCCAAAGCAGCAATCTTCATAGTCAATACCGACTAGCGCATCGAGCATTTTGTCACTACGGAAGTCGTATTGTCCCTGCGCCAACACGCGCCATTTGTCATTGACTGGAAAAATCGCCGAGCTGGTAATGGCAGATAAAGGCAGCTGATTGGTATTCTCGTCGCGCTGGCGTTTTGTATAACCGATATTAAACAAACTGTCTGCAGAAGGTTGGTAACGTAGCGCTGTGGTCACATAGTTTAAATCATAGCTGTTATCAACTGCGCCATTCACATCGACCCAAAAGTTATTATAAGGCTGCGTGCTGGCATCCCACACCAGCCCTGATGACGTACTGTTAAACACAGGCTGTTCATCATCTAATGTTACACGGCCATCATCCAGATAAAACTGTTCTGCAATGCTACCATCAAAACGTGTCACGCCCGTTGCGTCGATGTAACGATAGTTAACGCCAGGCGTTAGCGCGTGCAAATCTTGCAAGCGGTCATGGCCTAAGAACCAACTGTCAGAATACAGCTGCGCATAGTTGATAGAAGCAATGCGGGTATTAAAGTTTGGAATACCGTTTTGTTCTTCATAAGGCGAATAGGTGTATTTCACCCGCGGGCTGAGCACTTGATAGCCGCCCAAGCTGTCGTCAAACGCACCAAATGGCGAACCTGGTTTATAAAAATTCAATCCTGCGTCAATACTCGCTTGTGGCACAAATACCGAGCGGCTGCCATCTTTATCATCAAGGTTGTTGTCCTCCAAGCTGTCTTGATCGTAGGAGGTGTACAGATGCTGTAGGCTGACTTTTGGTTTGACATAACCCCATGCGCGCTCAAAAGGATAGCTGGCGCTGATTTTGTCATAAATACGAATACCACTTTTCTCAGCTTCTGAACCGTCATCAATGGATTTTTTAAAGTACGCAGAGTCGTGTACCCCATTGATATCAATATTTTCAAACCACGGCAAACGATAATCGATCTGAAGCTGCGGCAAACGGGAATACGGCTTGTCCTTGTCTTGTAGTACCGTATTGCTGTCAGTAAAGGCTTGTAGGGTTTGGAACGTTTCGACCTTAAGCTCGCCGTTTACATAATCATTGTAGTAATTAAGTTGCGCGCGGCGAGGTAGGTTTAAGGTGTTGTCAGATAAACCCAAAGTGTCGAAGTCGTTTAAATAATCAGGATCTGATACATAGCTGTATTTGGCATCACCACTCAAGCGAGGAATGTCTTTAGATTCCCAGTGGTGATCATAAAAAAAGCTGCTGCGGTCTTCGCCATCGTATTTTTTATCATTGGGTAGGTAAGAGGCATTAAAAATACCTGAACCATAATCATCCGTTAGATAGCGAAACTCACCTGAAAGCATCGGGTTACGGTTGGTATAAACATGCGTGTTTAAGGTCGCATCATAGTTGGGTGCAAGATTAAAGTAATAGGGTACATCCAGCTCAAAGCCATTTTCACTGCCAATACTCGCACTTGGTAACAAAAAGCCGCTGCTGCGCCGACTGTCTACAGGAAAGTTAAAATAGGGCAGATAAAAGACAGGCACATCTGCAATACGAAAGGTGGTGTCACGTGCGACGCCGCGCCCTGTATCAGTATCAATGTCAATGCTTTTGGCATCAAACTGCCACTTACGATTGGTCGGTGGACAGGTGCTGAACATGACCTCGTCCAGCTCATAATTGGTTTCGTTCGGACGGTTTAGACGTTTGGCATAGCCGTGCGCTTGCATGGGCACACTGGCAAACGCCACACCATAGGCAGTACTTTGTCCGTTTTCTGTGCTGTAGGCGAGGCTGTCTGCCACACCAATCAGACCACCATCTTCGGTAGTGCGCCTGTCATTATCGGCTGTCTCAGCATCTAGTGCGCTGTCAGTAAACATGACGTTGCCTTGTGCACCCGCCACGCCGCTCGTTAAATCTAAGACAATATTTTCTGCTTTGATTTGCTGTGTGCCCTGATTAATCACGACATTGCCTGACAATTCGGCATAATCAACATTGTCATAGTAGCCGTAATCAGATTCACTATATAGCGGCGCTTGATTGTTTGGCAAACCACTTTGTAAATCGTAGCCTTGTGCTGCGGCACTTTTTTGATAATTGGGGTTTGCCGAAGGGTACACCCATTGTCCTTCGCAGCGTTGAGCGCTGTCGGCAGTATTGATATCCGTATCGCTATCGGCGCGTGAAAATAACCGCAAGTCATGACCAATAGGTATGATTTCGGTCGCCTCAGCGGCCTGCGCATCCGTATCAATAGTGGGTTGTTTTGGTGTGTTTGGCTTTAATTCATAAAATTCAGCCAAGCGTGATAGGCTCTCTTGGATACTCTCCTCACTTACATCCAGCTGACTGTTGTCAAGTGCTGGGTCTGTTGCGATACTGCGCTCAGCGCGTGAGCCTTCAAGCTTAGGCACGACCCGCGAGCCAGATTTGGTTTGCGCTGAGCTGGACGAGGCATCTTCATTAATATCTGCTGCTTGAGAAGCGCGTACTGAATCATTTTTAGTAGAGGTGTCTGCGGTGGCAGCATCTGTGTCTGCTGTTGGCTCAGCGTCACCTTGCAAGATAGGCGCAGCGGGACGCTGAATAGCAGGATTGCCACTGAGCAGCTGCGCTGTATTGACAGGCGTGTCATAAGCGGTCGCCCAGTCGGCAGTACGAAACGTATTAGTCTGGGCAGTCGCGTCACCTTGAGCGTCTATTGCGGCAGTATCAGTAGAGGCGCGCGTCGCTGCTTTTCTACTCTTAGTAATGACGGTATTTTCATCAATACTAAGGGTGTCGCCTGCTGTCGTTACCGCTGCACCAGCGGTACTGACGGTCAAACCTAAAGCACCAAATAAGATCAGACGAATGCTTTGATAAAGCGGAGAATATAACAAAAGCGCACCTATGATTGCCAAGCCTAAAGAGTGGTCATGAATGTGGTGTGACCACGATTCTATACCGTATGCGATAAACACTGTGTCACAGCGATACATTTAGGCAACCCGCCTGTCGTATCAATGAACAGCAAAACTGCTCAATACTATAGCATTAATGCACGATAACTGGCATCAGATATCGTATGTGACCTATCGCCTGTCTGCCAGCGGTAGATTGTCTTTCGCAAGCAGACGACTTATCATAGTCAAAAAAAAGCAAATCAGCTACACTATTCACCAAAATTTATGGCGTGTTGATGCTATAAATGGCCTCTTTTTTATGTGTTTATGACAGCGATTTAATCTATGACTACACCTCACGCACCGAACCAAAACCATGCTGCCGATGCCCGTTTGCAGCAGTTGACCCTATGGCTTGAACATGTATTTGCCGCGCAGCCCTTCACGCTCGACAGCTTGGCAGGTGATGCCAGCGCGCGCCGCTATCACCGTTTGCAGCTACATGCTTTGGGCAGCGCAAACGACGGCTATTATATGGTTATGGATTCTGCCGATGAGCAAGAGGCGATGCAGCAGTTTTTGGCAGTGGCGGCGGTGATGCGTCCTGTGGTCAATGTGCCTGATATTTTTGCCCAAGATATTGATAAGGGCTTTTTGGTGCTGCAAGACTTTGGGGGCGTAGAGTTTGCGCATTTATTGACCGACGCCGATGCGGCGCAAGTGGACGCTTATTATTTGTCTGCCATGCAGAGCCTCGCTGCGTTACAAACGCTACCAACCGCGGTGGATGGCATGCCTGTCTTGCCGCTTTATGACGCTGAAAAATTAACCCAAGAAATGCAGCTGTTCCGTGATTGGTTTATACCGCATATTGATGCCACGCTCGATGACGCGCTGTGGGATGCGATGTTGACGGCACTTGTCACGCAAGTTGGTACGCAGCCGCAAGTTATCGTGCATCGCGACTATCACAGCCGTAACCTGATGCAAGACCGCGCTGACAGTGAGCGTTTGGGCATTATTGATTTTCAAGATGCGGTGATTGGCGCGTATACCTATGATTTTGTGTCGCTGGTACGCGATGCGTATGTGGATTGGTCAGAGGCGCAAATTGCCGCTTGGACAGAAACGTTTTGGCGATTGCAGCAGCAGCAGGGCGTAGCGACCGCTGATACGCTGGCGCAATTTACTCAAGATGTGATGGTCATGGGCTTGCAGCGTCATTTAAAAGTATTGGGCATTTTTGTGCGTCTATTTAAACGTGATGGCAAAGCACGTTACTTAAACGACATTCCAAAGGTCATGCGTGATTTATTGGTTGAGCTTGAGTGGCTCTGTGAGCACGGTGATGCCAAGATACAGCGCGCAGTTGCGCCATTTTATGCTTATTTGCAGGCGCATATTTATCCTGCGTATGTGACCAAATTTTTAGCCTAAAACATTGCGCTGGTAATCAGCCATCGGGCTGGTAAGAATGATATTACCAGTCATGGATAACCGAACATAAAGCATTAAAAACAATAAGGAATCTGTATGCCCATCACTCAAGCGATGATTTTAGCCGCAGGCAAAGGCACGCGCCTGCGCCCGCTGACACTAACCACGCCAAAGCCTTTGGTCGAAGTCGGTGGTCAGCCGCTGATTGTCTGGCATATCAAGGCACTAAAAGCGGTCGGCATTACAGATATCACGATTAACGCCTCGTGGCTTGCCGATACCTTGATGGAAGCGCTTGGTGATGGCGCAGATTATGGCGTACGTTTGCATTGGTCGGTTGAAGGGGACGAGCCGCTTGAGACGGCTGGCGGGATTTTTCAAGCATTGCAAACAGGCAAGCTCAAAGACGCGCCCTTTATCTTAGTGAATTCAGACGTATGGACGACGTTTGATTTTGCTGAGCTGGTCAATTACGAGCTTGGTGCTGATCAATGCGCGCACCTATTATTAATGGACAATCCTGAGCACAATCCTAAAGGCGATTTTGCCTTAACCAATGGTTTGGTCAGTTGTGAGGAGATAGACGGGCAAGATACCTATACTTTTGCAGGCATTAGCGTGCTGTCGCCACGCTTGGTCGCTGATGTGGTATCGGGTGAGCCTGCCAAGCTTGCGCCACTACTTAAACAAGCGGCAGTTAAGTTTCAAGTGACAGGTAAGCATTTAGACGATACATGGATTGATGTGGGCACGCCTGAGCGTTTGGATGCGGTTAATGCGTATATTGCGGAGCATGGCGCACAGGCGCATCGCGGAAAATAAAGGATTGGATATAGGCAGTTCTTTACAGAATGGGTATGACAAGACTAAACGGCTTTTTACGATAATAAAAACAACAATGGGCGTATCTATACGCCCATTGCCAGTTTAATCAACTGTGCAATCACCGTAATGGTGACAAACCCAGCCAAATATAAACCGATAAACCATGCCCATTGGCGCTGTTTTTTACTTAATTTCTTCATTGCTTTCTCCTGATGGCACCCTTTTTACCACTGATAGTCTTGATACAACATGAGCAATAAAAAGGGCAGTACAGTCTCTTGCAAATTACATGCTTTTAGTACATGTGCTCATGACCCGATTTGCCTTTAAAGACATAATAGGCATAGGCGGTGTAACTCAAAATAATCGGCAACATAATCACCGCACCAATCAACATAAACGACAATGAAGTATCAGTCGCTGCCGCCTCGTAAACCGTCATCTGATACGGCACAATGTATGGGAATATGGCGATACACACACCAATATAACCCAATAAAAAGAGCAATACCGTCAATAAGAACGGACGATATTCACGTTCAGTGGTCAAGTCTTTACGCATAATAAAGAACACAATCAGCGCAATAATTGGCATCGGTGCGAGATAAGGCAAGCGTCCGAGTGTAAACCAATCTTCTAGCGCATCGATGTCTGAAAAATACATAAAGATGGTCACGACAATCATCGCAGCAACCAACGCCATCAACAGCCAGCCTGAAACCTTACGCGCCCACACTTGCAAATCGTGCTCGGTCTTTAAAATGAGCCACGTTGAGCCAAGCAGTGAGTAGCCGATAATCAAAGCTACGCCGCTGACCATAGAAAATGGGGTCAACCAATCAAATGGGCCGCCAGTATACAAGCGATTGCTCGCCTCAAGACCATGTACTAAAGAGCCGAGCATCACGCCTTGGAAGAAAGCGGCCAGCAATGAGCCAAAGAAAAAGAAGCCGTCCCAAATGTAGCGATGGGTGCTCGATTTAAAGCGAAACTCAAAGGCAATACCGCGTAAAATCAAGCCCGCCAGCATTAAGAATACAGGTAGATATAGCCCTGTCATAATGATGCCATAGGCCACAGGGAAGGCAGCAAATAAGCCGCCGCCGCCCAGTACCAGCCATGTCTCATTACCATCCCAAAAAGGCGCGATAGAGTTCATAATACGACTGCGGTTTTTGTCTGAGCCTGCAAAAGGGAACAGCATGCCACAGCCCAAATCAAAACCGTCCAGCAAGACATAAATGAATACGGCCAAGACAATCAAGCCACCCCAAATCAGAGGCAAATCCAGTACATCACCAAAGTTAAACATTAGCGTAGGCCTCCGTCATCAACGTCATCTGCGGGTTCATCGGCATCTGTGACATGTCCTTCAGGATCGCTATCGCCACTCAGCGTGCGTCCTTGACCTTCGGTTACCGAGTGCTCATAGAAGTTATCATCACTAGGATCGGTGTACGGTTTCGGCCCTTGTCCAATCAAACGCAAGATATAG
Source organism: Psychrobacter sp. bablab_jr014 (assembly GCF_016464015.1). Classification (GTDB taxonomy): domain Bacteria; phylum Pseudomonadota; class Gammaproteobacteria; order Pseudomonadales; family Moraxellaceae; genus Psychrobacter. The sequence goes on along the minus strand of NZ_JACDXT010000009.1, from coordinate 88,042 downwards.
AAGCTACCTGCACCAAAGACAAAGGTATAGACCACAATAAAGCCAATCAAGGTGGTGGCAACTTGCTGCGCTGCCAGTGGTGACATACTCTCAGCAGTACGGATAACACCATAAACTGTCCACGGTTGGCGCCCTGTTTCAGTCACAAACCAGCCTGCCAATAGCGCGATAAAGCCAAGCGGTGTCATCATCATCCAAGCACGGTGAAACCAGATGCTCTCAGGGTCAAACTGCTGTTTTTTGAAGTATTTATAGACACTAAATAGACCCACAAGCACCATTAACATACCAATGGCAACCATAATACGGAAGGCCCAAAATACAATAATAACGTGTGGTTGGTCTTCTGGTGCCCAGTTTTTGAGACCCTTCACTTCACCATCTAAAGAGTGAGTGAGAATCAAACCTGTGACATAAGGGATCTTGACCTCATATTTATTGGACTGCGTTTCTTGATCAGGAATCGCAAAGAGACGTAATGCTGCCCCGCGCTCATCTTCCCAAATGCCTTCCATCGCAGCAACTTTAGCAGGTTGATGCTCAAGGGTATTTAGCCCGTGCTCATCACCGATTAATACCTGCGCTGGCGCCACAAAAATCGCCATCAGCATGGCCATACCCAGCATCACGCGGCCATGTTTTCTGTGTTCGATGTGTTTTTTGGATTGCAAGTAATACGCGCCAATCCCGCCGACGACAAAGGCCGTGGTCAAGAATGCGGCGGTCATCATGTGCGCGTAGCGGTAAGGGAATGAGGGATTAAAAATAATTTCAAGCCAGTTGGTAGGATATAGCAGACCATCAGCACCGACGATAAAGCCTTGCGGCGTCTGCATAAAGCTGTTAGCCGATAAAATCCAAAAACCTGAAATCATCGTACCAATAGCCACAATCGCTGTCGCAATAAAATGCATGCGTTTGCTGACGCGGCCCCAACCAAAGAGCATAATGCCCAAAAAAGAGGCTTCTAAGAAAAAGGCCGTCAACACTTCATAGGCAAGCAGTGGCCCTAAAACGTTACCTGCCTTGTCAGAAAAGACCGCCCAGTTGGTACCGAACTGATAGGACATGACCACGCCTGAGACCACACCCATACCAAACACCACGGCAAAGATTTTTACCCAATGTTTGTACACTTCAGCAAAGATAGGATTGCCTGTTTTGAGCCAACGAAACTCAAGTACCGCAAGCCAGCTGGCAAGACCAATAGAAAAAGCGGGAAATACAATATGAAAAGAGACAACGAAAGCAAACTGAATACGCGCAAGTGTGAGCGCGTCCAGCTGACTTATCATAAACGTAGCAAACATAAACGGTTACCCTTGTGTGTCAGCCTACTTGTGCTAACGTCCATGATATGCTCAAGCAATTGCCCATGAATAGGGATAAAAATAATTAAAGTAGCTAAACGTACATTAGCTGCCAATGATGCTGCTTGTCGTAAGGTAAAGACGACCTTACTTGCGCCTATCATTTATCTCCTTATAAACAAACCAAGCCATTTTCGCCGTTGTCAAATAGCCAAAAAGGGGCGCTACTACATTATGCGCTTACCACAACATACACGCAAGCTGTGCGTGACCCTACTGACAAACACAAGAAAATCGTAATAATCGTGTAATATTTTTATGTTGCATTGATAAACTTACTATCATTATGATTTTAAATATATTATTTATTCCTTAAGTGTGTGATTAGAAGGTATATTTGTTTCATGTTTGACTATCAACTTTACTAAAAATATACAAATCATTTAAGACCGCTAAATGGGTTAATGTGTTCATTGATGATACGCCCTAACGTTGTAATTGTTGATGCAAAATGCGGCGCAGGGTCAATACAGTTTGGGGATTTTCTTGGATACTGTGCCCACCTGAAATGATGGTTTCAGATGCCGCGCCGTCTAAATGCGCGCTCTTATACGGCACAATACCATCAGACAAGCGCTGTGTCAGAGCTTGACTAGGACGGGTGTCAACCATCACTGATGCGATACGGGTCGGCGGCGCTAGTTTCTCAGCAGACGAGCGACTAATATCAGTATCGGTCGCTTCGGCACTGGCTTCAGACAAATCTATTTTGGCATCAGTGGGCTGCATTTGTGCAAGTCCTTGCGTGATGTCTTCATCGTTACTGGCGATGATGGAATGATAGGTCACGCGATTATTAATCTGTAAGTCCTTGGTTAGTTGAATAAAAGAGGATTTATCACTTAATTGACTGGCGCCGTTTTGTAGATAGAGCGCACCGAGCGGGTTTTCTGCCAGTTCGCCTTGGGTCGCGATGGTTGCCAAATTGTCCGTGACGGTTTTGACGATATTGAGCGGCAAATGAATGATGCGACGAATGGCACGAGTAAACCAACGATCGGCATAGTCTGTCCCTTGAAACGGTGCGGACAAAAATACCGCGGTATCTACTTGTGATAAATGATGCAGTTGAAAACGTTCAGCAAGATTGGGGTCGTTAAACGCTTGGCGCAGCATGACGTCTATCTCACGCTCATTGCTATTTAGCAGCGTATGCTGTCCATTAAGCGCATCTAGATTATCGAGTAGATTGTCATCTGCCAGCATCATACGCGCAATGACCGCACCCATACTGTGGCTGATAATCACGCTATCATGGCTGGCGCGATGACTGCCTGTTGGGTCGGTCTGTTGATAAGTAGTCTCAATAAGCTTTTGAATTTGGTAGCGGTTTTCTAAAATTGGTAAGTTGGTTGGATAAAAAATCTGCCACACCTGATAGTTTTCGCGTAGCGTGTCGTCATTAAAAATATCGTTGGTCAAGTTCACCCATGTGGCAGGGCTAGAGGCAAGCCCATGAATCATAATAATAACGCGCTTGTTCGGGTCGTATGGCTCAAGCATAAATAGCTTGGGTAGCGCGGCTTGTTTTTGATGCGTGAGCAGATTGAGATAGCCAACCCCGTTGAGCTGGTTTTCTGCCAGCCACAGTCCGTACCCTGCCGAAAAGTTGGCGGCTAAGGGATAAGTGTTACCTAATAGCTTGACCGTCTCGCTACGATACGGGTTGTACAAATGGATATTTAGTTGCTCACTGCCCAAGACATCAAGGACGCTGTCGCCTTCAGGTTGTATTAGCCCTGTCATCAGTAGATGGCCTGTGGGGTAAATGCGACTGGCAGGGTCGCTATGGTCATCATTATCGGTATCGTTTTGCGACAGTCTGCCTGCCAGTGAGGCGGCAAGTAAGTCGCGTATCGTGGTGGTATAGCGATCATCAAGTGAGGCCACAAAACTCACGCCAAGGCCAGGTCGTTTACTAATAGAGTTCAGTCCAGATAGACGCAGCTCATACGTTGAGATTAAGTCGGCAAGCGCGCTGGTTTGCTCACTGGCATTTTGTAAGTAGCTATTTTCATTAGGTAAATAAGTGTCTAAGTAGTAATTGCCAATTTGGGTCTGCATGACGTGTACTTGTGCTGTGGCGGGCGCTTGCGCGGCTGTTTTATTGGCGATGACTTCGTTACTGGTCTGAGGAGCAGCGCTATTAGCGGTAGGTAGATAGGTTGTTTTACTGTCTGCCATGGATTTGAGACGTTCATTGCTATAAGCGTCATACAACTGCGAGATAATATCGCTGGTTGCCGCATTGTAGACGTCTTGAGTTTGGATATCTCTATCGGTCGGGATACGCGTAGTGATCTTGGCGGGTGTGTCCGTAGCGCCATCATAATCGTGCTGCAAGCGATCAAAGAACAGATAGGTGTAGCTGTATTTTAGCGCATCAAACAGGCGATGCTGATAATTCATCAAGCAAGTATGCGTTGCGTCTTGCTGCTTGCGTGCCTCATCAGGACTTGGCTCGGCATTGGCGTAATACGGATCCAGCGGCGGGCGGGCGAGTGCTGCACGGCAAGCGGATGACGCAGCAAGGCTACGCGCTTTGGCATAGTGCAGCTCGGCAAAAATTGCCAGCTCTGGGCGGGCAGGCTGGTTGAGCAGACTGTCTGTCAACTGAGACACACACAAATCAAACCGCTGTAAACACGCCGTCTCATTCAATCCCGCTGAGAGGAGGGCAGAGGCGGTATCGGTGCTCAGTGCATCTTCTGACACAATATTGCCACGCTGTGCGGCAATGGTCTTGGCAGACGATTGGCTTTTGACGGATACGGTACTACAGGCCGACAGCGCACTGATGATGCTCAGTCCCAAAAATAAAGGGCGTCCTACATGAAAAAGGCGAACGTACCAAGAGCGGGGTGCCGCTTGTGTTAACGATGTCGTTATAGAGGGCAGCTGATCAGTACGCATAAAAATCCTTTCATTCTTTATTATGGGTGGTAACGGCTTGGTATGGATGGGCAGCTGACTGCTTATCTTATAGTCTAACCACTATTAAAGTGTTACAGCGTTAGACTCGTTTAGCCTACTACTGTAGTACTTGCACTCGTCTGCCTTGTACCACTTTTAATATTGATTGACTATAGCTTGAGTGTAGCGCAGCTTATGCGGACTGACTATGCCCTTGATAGCAGAATATAGCATTTAAGCGGCAATGAAGGGTTTTAAGACAGATTGACACAAAAAAAGACCACTTAAAAATCAAGCGGCCTCTTTTTTGTGTCTAAAGTAGCTGACGGATTAAATGGTCGGCTTGAGGTTGATGTTTGGTGCGGGGATGTCCCAAATATAGTATTTGCCATCTTCAATGATTTGAATTTGTTTACGAATCATAGCATTGTTCGGGTTTTGCTCTGCCAAACGGCGCAGACGGTTTAGCGCATCATCACGGCGGTCGCTTAACAAGTCAGATTGCGCAAGGCTTTGCTCTGCTTCGACATAACCAAGCGACACTGCACGGTCAAGGTACTTTTTGCCTTCTTTAAATCCGCCGCCCTCAGCCAGCATCATACCGTACAAGAAGTTGGCTTCAGCGCTGTCTGGTTTTAGCTTAATAGCGCGATCCACATAGTTACCGCCACGAACGGCGTACTCTGAACCCAAATCAAGGTTACGTCCCATAGCATTTAGCTTAGCAGCACGTAGTAGCACATCATACGATGCGTTTGGCGCGCTGGCATAAGGCTCAATCCAAGTCGACAGCGCTTTGATTTTTTCACGTGCATAATGGCGCTGTGAGCGGTTTGGGAAGTTTGGCGGATAGTGGCGTGCGTTCGGTGATACCTTAGCAATAAAGTCATCGAGTAAGCTCACATCCAGCTTGTCCGTACCCAACCCTTGTTTTTGTGCAACCATCACTGTTGGAATAAAACTCACATCAGAGACAGACACTTGTGGTGTTGGGGCGTTAGCAAGCTGCACACTTGGCGTGTTGGCACGAGGCGTACTTGGTTTAGGTGCGTCCATATACACGCGGCCTGGTACGGGGTTTGGCTCGGCAACAATACCCCAAGGTGCTGTACCGTTACTGGCAGCTTGTAGTACCGTAGGAGGCTGATTGCGCATCGTGTCCGCTGGTGCGCTGGCGGTATCTGTAGCGGCTGGCGTTTGCGCCTGTGCATTGCTGCTTAATCGCACCACGCGGCGGCTTGAGTCGACAGCACTCGGAACCGCCATATCTTGCGCTTGTGCGTTTTGGCTTGTGGTGTCCGCAGGCGCAGCGAGTGCAGGAGCAGACAATAAGACTGAGCAAGCAGCAGCCAGCGCAGTTAACGTGGCGCGCTTATGTGCGCGGGCTTTGGTTGATTGAGTATGTGAAGGGGTCATGGCATTCATAAAACAAGGTACCTTAATTATCAATTATCTGTCTTCAATGACATATAAATGTGAAAGCAGCAAAAGCTTGATAATAAAATATACGAATATTCCGCTTGGCGCTATAAGGTGTGCCTAAAAACTGTACAAATAGTTTACACCTGAGCAAACAAAACCCCAGTTATCTGCATTTTAATGGTCAAAAAACGCGCTTACGGCATTTTATTCGCGCTTATTATCGTTTTACTGTTTTGATTGTCGATTTATCTTATTGAAGCGTTATAGATAATAAGCGGTGTCTTTCATACGATTGGCTAACCAGCGCATCGTGCGGCGCACTGTAGGTGATAGCGCTGCGCCGCCATTTTCCAGTGCCAACTCACGATGATGCAACTCTTCAATATCCATCTGTGCAAGGATTTCTTTTGAGCGGATGTCTTGCTTAGGCAGGCGAGCAATATGCTCTTGCAAATGCTCACTGACCTGCGCTTCGGTTTCAGCGACAAAGCCCAAGCTAAACTCGTTAGAAATCGCACCCGCGACCGCGCCTAGACCAAACGACATTACATACCACAGTGGCGTAAAGATACTGGGATGACTGCCCAGCTCATCAAGGCGCGTCTCACACCATACGAGGTGATCCACCTCTTCATCCGCTGACGCCTGCATCGCCTGTTTGACAGAATCATTTTTTGCGGTAAACGCTTGCCCGTGATACAGCCCTTGCGCGCAAACTTCGCCTGTATGATTGATACGCATGAGTCCCGCCACATGGCGTGCCTCGCTGTTACTCAGTTTGGGCAGCTCATCACTACTGACAGGCAAGGGGCGCGTACTTGGGTTCGAGTGCGGCACAATCGCTCGTAGCGCCTTGTCCACGCTTACCAATAATTGATCTGTTTTTGATAATAACCGCAGCTGCATAGCCCTGCTCCTATTTACGCATGAGTCGCTTATGATGTATAAACCTATTAAAAATAGCCGCGCGTATTTTTGTTGTTGCTCGCCCATACGCGCTGCCATTGTATCTGGCATTATCTGCCAAACCCAAATCAGATGCAATCTGGGTCATGTCATCATTTAGCCATTCTAAGACCGCTAAATGACTTCATGTGCTAAGTGATGACACGTTTTAGGCCATCGGCGCGGCGTCATTCTTATTTTGGATGGTCGCCTGCTTAATATGTTTGTTTAATTTAAGGTACAAAAACAGCCCGAATACCACGTTTAAAATCCCCGTCACTAAAAACAGCTGCGGCAAAGACAAGCCCAACGCATTTAATAAGACAATCGCGAAAATCGCCGAGCCGACCATAAAGATGGCATTAAAAATATTGTTCGCGCCCACAATACGCGCGCGGTGGCTGGTTGGTGCGTATGCCTGCATTGCCGCATACAGCGGTACAATATATAGACCGCCACTAAAGCCCAAAAAGAACAAATCAACAAACACGCGCCAGCTGCCCGAGACTGCCCATAGCTCGCCAATACCCAGTAGTGCGCCTGTTTGGCTCAGGTCTATTTGTGACAGTGACCAGTATAAATCCATGGCAAACAAACTGAGTCCTGCGATACCAAATGGCAACAAACGCAAGCTCACTTGGTTTTTGGTAAATGATTTGCACAGTAGCGAACCGATAGATACCCCGACTGAAAATAGCGTCAATAAGAAAATCACCACCGACTCATTGCCGTGCAAAATCACTTTGCTAAATTCAGGCGTCTGCGTCAAAAACGTCGCGCCATAAAACCAAAACCAGCTGTTGCCCAAAATCACAAAGAACAAAAACGGCAATGAATACAAATAGCGTATCGTCGCCATACTGGTAGTAAAGATGTTCCAGTTGACCTTTAGCTCAGGCTGCATCGCAGGGGTAACGGGAATAAAGCGCGCCGCAAAATAACCCAGCGCCGCAACCAGTAGCACCATGGCACTGACCCAATACAGCGCATTGGTCAGCTGGGTCAAAATACCCGCGACAATCATCCCAAGCAAAATCGCAAGCGACGTGCCCATCTGAAACAGACCGTTTGCGCCGACCAGCTCATCATCACGCATCGCTTGTGGCAGATAAGCATATTTAATAGGCCCAAAAAAGGTCGAATGCGTGCCCATCAAAAACAGCGCCACAAACAAAAGCACATACCACTCAAACACAAAGCCCACTGCTGCAAGGGTCATAATGACGATTTCTAATACCTTGATTAAGCGCGTGAGCTTAGATTTTTCGTATTTATCCGCCAGCTGGCCTGCGAGCGCTGAGAATAAAAAATACGGCAAAATAAACAGCATCGCCGCCAGGTTGTTTAAAATGCTGACTTCTGCATTGAGCTTTTGTGCTGCGGTATAGGTCAATACCAGTATCAGTGCCTGTTTAAACACATTGTCATTAAATGCGCCTAAAAACTGAGTAAAAAACATGGCACTAAAGCGCCGCCGCTTAAAAAGTTGAAATTGACTTGCCATGAATGCTCCTACCCAAAAAACTGCCAAATGCCCAGCGGCTTATCATTGATAATAATAAAGCTTTGTGACCTTTTTATAAAAAGATAAATATAAGGTTATTATGCGTTTGCGCGTATCTATGTGCGGTATCATAGCAAGACACGCGCACAAATACAGGTGGCAGATACTATGATTTAACAATCAACTAAGTTATGCTTTGTCAGTAAATGACTTCCATTTTCAAATATAGCGTCATTTGTGACTCAGGATACGCCCGTTTTATCCTTCCTTATACCCCCTAAGAACCGTAAAGCGCGCTACAGCAATGCTGCTTGGCGCTACCGCAACAAATGATAGGAATCTATTATCATGAGCTGTCAGTTACCACGCCACCATGCTGCTCGCAGCGCTCTTTTTACTGCATTGACGGGCTGCATCGTCGGCTTTGGCGCATCGGCAGCAGTAGCCGCAGAGTCTAGTATCGATTTGGTGGATAATAAGAGCAGTGCAGATGCCCAACTGAATGCAGCATTGAGCGCATTGGAGCCCAAAATGCCTGTGGTCAATAGCGATGCAATAGGCAATCGTCAGCTTCAAACCAGTCAAAACAGCACTCCAAACAATCGCCTACCGCGCAATACGAGCGGCTATCAAGCGTTATCACCCAGCCAGATTGAAGCGACACTGGCGGAGGCGCGTCAAGCACAGCCGCGTAGCAGCGCACCTGTCGCCACCTTAAACAACAACCGTGCGCCGATAGGCTTTGATGAAAGTCTTGATGCGGCAAACTTACCTGCGCCGACAAATTTAGAAACGCTTGGAGTGAGCGAGGACAATGTCGGCGCTGTGCCAACCACAATAGATAGTAGTGTGACTGACCGTCCGATCACGGTCAGTGACAGTGTGAATAGCCGCGGCACGTCCACCAGTCGCGATCAGTCCATCGCCGAGATAAGGGACAATCTAGACAACACAGTGCCGACAGGCGAGCGCAGTGACACGATTGATCCAGACGATTATTTGCCTGACTATCAGGCCGATAATGGACAGGCGAATGACAAACAGCCAAACAACGGACAAGCGGACAACAGCGCTGCCGATACCATTAGTGAGAGTATCGAGGACAGCACGGAGAGCAGCAAGCGTGGTGGCAACATTTTTAAGCGTACTTACAACCGCTTATTCAATGGTGGGGCAATGGCGCTACCGCATGTCGAGAGTACCGTCTATTTGCAGCAGACCGATACTGATGGCAGCACGCGATTGGTTAAAGCGGACAAAGACAGCCAGCCGATTAATAATATCAAAGCCGCCCTTGATGACATTACGGTACAGTCGGTCGTAGACTTTACCGCTGCTCTGCCTCGTCTACGCCAAACCGCACTTGATGCCGCGCGCGCAGTGGGTTATTACGATGTGGCGCTGCGTTTGCGTCAGCCGAGCGATGACCGTATTGATGTCATTATTGAGTCGCTTGGTGAGCCTGTGCGTGTGGACAGTGAACTGATTGACATTCGCGGTGAGGGCAGTGAGCAACAAGAGTTCCAAGCCATTGAAGATAACCTACCGCCAAAAGAAGGGGAGGTGTTTAATCATCGCGTCTATAAAAACAGCAAGGCAGCGCTTGAGTCTTTAAGTCGTACGTATGGTTATTTTGATGAGCGCTGGCTGAACAAATCGGTCGATATTATTCTGCCTGACAATACCGCTGATGTATCGCTCATCTATGACACTGGCGTGCGCTACGATTTTGACGATGTGGTGTTTTTTACCTATGACAGTGACACAGGGCAGCTCACAACTGATCCTGATAAACTGCCCGTTGAACCTAAACTGCTCAGGCAACTGCTCGGCTTTAATGCAGGCGACCCATTTTATCAGCCCAACATTACCAAGCTCAGCAATGACTTGGCAGCGACCCGCTATTTTAACCTTATAAACGTTGAGACGGTACTGCCACCTGATGACTTGAGCGAAAGCAGCACACTGGCTTTTGACAATATCAGCAGTCCCAATACCAATGCCAATGACGATAATGCAGACAGTCCTATTATGGCGGCAGATATTGGTGAAGGCAGTGTCATGGCAGCGCATCAATCAAATGCAGCGACGCAGACAGAAGCCAGCACCTTAAGTTTTGATAACGAAAGTAGCGATAGCAATAGCGAGCGCGTCAACGCACAAGATATTGCACCCATTAACTTTGAAGTGGATGAAGAAACTGCCGAAAAGCTACAGGCAGTAAAAAGTAAAGCCGAGCGCCTAAGCCGCTTACCTGATGATCGTGTACTTGATGAAAAGCCGCTAGAGGCGACCAATTTACTGGGAAAAATTAGCACAACCATCAGTAATGTCGCGCAAAAAGTTTTCCCTGATGATATGGTAATGGTTGATGAAGACTTTGAGCCACCGATTTTGGCAGGACGCAAAACCCCACAAGAGGTATATCAACAGAAAAAAGTACCACTTTACGTCTTTGTTTCGGCTGACAAGCCGCGTGATGCGCAAGTCGGTATCGGTTATGGTACGGATACAGGCACACGAGCGACCGCCAAAATCGACTATAACTTGCTGAACCGCAAAGGCTACCAAGCAGGTGCCGAAGTGGCATTATCGCGTATCAGTAAAAACGCCACGGTATACGCCAGCCGTCCGTGGAAGCACCCACTCAATGACAAGCTTGATGGACGTCTTACCTATGAAGAGGAAATCATTGATCAAGGCGAAGGTAACTTTGACTTATCGACCAACACTTTAAGAGCCAGATTGGCGCGTAATATCCGCAGCGAAGATGGCTGGAATAAGAGCTACTTTGTGCGTTATCGCTCAGATGAGCTAGAAACGGGCGTCGATCAAGCCAATTTACGTGATTTGCCTGTGCGCTTCACGTCATCAAATCCTACTCAGCAGGCCTTGCTGCTTGGTTATGGTATCAGCAAAACCACCGCCGACAGCGTCACCAATCCCACGCGCGGCTATCGTCAGTACTATAGTATCGAAGCGGGCTCTGAGAGTGCTCTGAGTGATACGGATATAGCGATTGTGAACGCAGGGCTCAGCGGTGTCTATAGCTTCGGTGAGGACAATAAGCATCAGGTCGTGGGTCAGTTGACGGGCGGTTATATTTGGGCGGATGATTTTTATGATGTGCCGTATAAACTCCGTTTTTTTGCAGGGGGCGACCAAAGTATCCGTGGTTATGACTACAACAGCTTATCACCCATTGAAAAAGGCTACTTAACTGGCGGACAGATTCTGGCTGTAGGTAGCGGAGAGTACAACTATGAGTTTAAGCCAGGATTACGCGGCGCGGTATTTACTGATGTAGGTAATGCCTATGACAAAGACTTCAAGGCAGATACCAAAGTCGGTGTGGGTGTTGGCGTGCGCTGGGCGTCACCTGTAGGTATGGTGCGTGTTGATGTGGCAGCGGGCGTGACGGAAGAAGAAATTCCAGTACGTTTGCACTTCTTTATTGGCTCGCCGTTATAAAGGTGTGCTATGTTAGCTGAGCCTGCTTTGCTTTAATGAGCATAAATCGTAAGGCGCGTAGGCTCTGATACAATGCTTTGACTTAAATATTAACAAAGCATTTATAGTGTTTTCTTGTACAGATAAGGTATATTGCCCGCGTGTGCATAAGCACAAAATTTTACTATCGTAGTTGAGCGTCATGTCGAGTCAGAATCCCCCACCAGAGCCCGTACAAGAAGACCCTGCCCAAAGTGATGCCAAGGTAATGCGCCGTTGGTATCCTTTATCGTTTGTGGTCAAGCTGCTCATCTTGATGATTGTAGTACTGGCGCTGATGTTTGCCATTTTCTTTTATATGGCAGGCACAAAATCGGGTACGGCATTTATTTTAAATAAAGTGGCGATACAGACAGGCGCACAGTTTAAGTACGGTGAGGGCAATCTGCGCGACGGCGTGATGCTGACCGATATTGACATCGACGCGACCAAAGACATCGAAGTCATTATTGACAAAGCCTATGTCAAAATTGGTTGGCGCGCGGTGTTTGCTAAAGAAGTCCATTTACGCGAGGCGGATATTGGGCGCATTGATATTATTAACACAAAGCCCCCAACAGGCGAGCCGTTTGACTACAAAACATTAAAGCTGCCTGTTAACCTGCGTTTTGATGATGCTAGTGTTAAGACCATTGTTTATAAACAAGCGACCAAAGAGCCACTTGTACTAAAAGATATTGACGGTCGTGATTTAACGTGGGTTGGCACAAAAGTCACAGTAGGCGCAGGTCGCCTAGAATATGGCGATATTGTCAAAATCCGTAGCTTACAAGGCAATATTGATTTCCAAGGCGATTATCCACTAGACGCAAGTGCTATTGCTGAGGTCGGCGCGCTCGAAAAAGCTTATATTGACCCACTCAATATCCGCGCTACAGGTAGCCTAAAGCGTACTGTTGGCACGGTTGAGAGCCGTTATAATGATAGCGATGTGTCAGGGAATTTTGTCATTCAAGGGCTGGATGAAAACGCACCCTTCGATGCCAAGCTGGCATGGGACAAAGTACGCTTACCTTATTTAGAAGACCAAAACATTGAATTAACAGATGGTGTGGCAACGGCATCAGGCGTACTGTCAGACATTCGCTTGCGTATCAATGCTGATCTGTCTGCTAAAGACATTCCGTCAGGGCGTTATAAAGGGCGCGCGCTCATCGCTGACAGTCGCCTAAATATTGAGCGCCTAGAAGCCGACACACCAGAAGGTGATTTGCTGCTCACAGGCGCGGTAGACTGGAAAAACGACGTTGATGTCAATGTCTCGGCCAGTAGCCGTAATTTTGATTTGCGCACTGTCGTGCCAGCAGAATACCGCGACTATCAAGCCTACGTGCCCCAGACCTTAAATGGTACGTTGGGCGTGCACTATCAAGGCAAAAACGCGACAGGCAAAATGCAAATTAACGCTGACCTCGATCAGCGCGATGGCGAGCGTATTAATGCTAAAATCATTCGTGGCAGTACGCCCGTTAAGTCTAACCAAAGCGCACCCTTATATATCGATGCCACATGGCGCAATTATATCCGCCGTGATGTGCCTACTATTGGCAATATCAATAGCCCTGCGGGTAGCGCCAAAGTCACGCTGCAAGGCTCGCGCCTGTCTGCCGATGTCAATGCTACTGTGAATGAGCTGAATGCTGCGCCACAAGGCGACTACGACGTGCGTATTCAAAAGGTAGGTGATCGCATCGACATCAACCGTTTGCGTTATAACGGTGGGTTGGGTGATTTGACAGGCAAAGGTCAGATTGTCCTCGCCACCAATCGTCGCCCATTGACATGGCAAATTAACGCACAAACCACAGGTTTGAGACCCAAGCAGTATCGTAGCGACTTGCCTGTTGAACAGCTCGTTGGTACTGTACAGGCGTCAGGCACGATGCTCGATATTCAAAAAAGTGGCATCAAAGGTCAGCGCCATAATTTTGTAATTAATAGTGCCAATCTAAAAGCTAACTTGGACGATAGCCAAGACAGTCGCCAGATTGCTGTGTTGGGTCGCGGTGATGGTTCAGTCGATATTGTTGGTGGTGAGCTGTCGGTCTTTGATGTGCGCTTTGATGGTGATATTGACACCCAGGATGTGCCCAAAGGCCGCTTTACGGTTGACGCGGCTGGTACGCCACAGGTCATCAGTTTCCGCAAACTTGCCTATGCAGGTGAGGCAGGGGCGCTCGATGTCAAAGGTGCGCTTGATTTGCGTAACGACATTGACTGGAATGTCGAGGGGCAGTTCAACGAATTTAACTTGGGCTATTTTTTACCAAGCACCCCTGCCATTATCAGTGGTGCGCTCAAGACCAGTGGTGCATGGCAACTGGCACCAAAAGGCGCGCCTGCCAGTCGTGGCGTACTCAAAAAGTTCGCGGTTGATTTTGATGGTGTGCTCGATACCGAAGCGCTACCAGCAGGTAATCTGCGCATCAACGCCAGTGGTAATGATAAGCAAATAGAGATTGAGCGTTTGCAGCATACAGGTGCGGCAGGCAATATTGATGCCAGTGGCTCGGTCAGCATCCAACAAGGCGTGACGTGGGATATCAGCGCGCAGATGCAGCGCTTTAATCTTGGCTATTTTGTCAAAGACCTACCAAGTAATATTACAGGTAGCGTGCAAAGTAATGGTCGCTGGACAGATGGCGAGCAGGTGATTAACCTTGAGCAAATCGACTTGCAAGGTACCTTAAAAGGTAAGCCCATCAGTGCGGCAGGCAGCCTTGAGAGCACCTTACATTTACCCAAAGACTTGGCTGGCTATTTGAATACTTTAAAAGCCAAAGACGCGGCAAGCCAATACGAACAAGCCAGCAGCCTCATCGAACGCTTAAATGCCAATAATCTAACTGTCAGCTGGGGTGAGAACTTTATTCGCGCCAATGGTAATTCCCAGCAGCTCGAGACCGAAATCAGCATTACCAGCCTTGACCAGCTATCAGACAAGCTCGCTGGTCGTGTGGTCGGCGGAGCAACCTTGGTACAGCCCGCCAATCAGCCTCTACCCACCTTATATATCGACCTTATCGGTGAGCGTATCGCCGTACCAGGGTTAATACTGCGTGAAGGACACATCACAGGCAAGCTTGTCAATCTTGCGCAAAGTGACAGTCAACTGCTGATTGATGCTAAAGGCTTGAGCGCGGCAGGTTATGAGTTTAAAAATATTCACGCTGACTTTATGGGTACGCAGCGCGAGCACAGCCTTAGCGTAGAGGCCGCCAATGATCAAATTGAAGCGCGTGCGCAATTAAACGGCAGCTTTGATAATACCGCGATGACATGGTCAGGCACGCTTGGGCAAGGTCAGCTAAAATCAAGATATGCCACTTTAAACCAAATGCAGCCTGCTCAGCTCAATGTTAAATTACCGCAGCAAAATGCGGCCAATAGCGGCTATCAAGTACAGCTCGCCGCGCATTGCTGGGCAGCGGCAGATCAAAGCGGCAAACTGTGCCTACGTGAAGACCTTATTGCCTCGGATAATGGCGGACAGGTCAATGTGGCGGTACAAAACCTCGATACCTCTTTATTTGCTATTGTGCTGCCCAGCGATATTGATTGGCAGGGCACCATTAATGGCCGCGCCATTGTCGATTGGCAACGCGGTCAAAAGCCCAATATCAATGCGACCTTGTATTCTGACAATGGTAAAATTGGCCTCATGCAAGATGGCGACAGTGCGCCTGTCAGTCTGCCGTACCAGCGTGTTTCACTCATAGCACTGTCTGTAGAAAACGGACTAAAACTACGTACAGACATCAATACAGGCACAGGGGCACGCGGTTATGCCGAGGTCATTGTTGACCCTTATACCGAAAACAAACCCATTTCAGGTGCATTGGTGCTCAATGAGCTTAATCTTGCAGTATTCAAACCGTTCTTCCCAGGTATGCGCGTGCTTGAAGGCGATGTGACCTTGGCGGGTGGCTTGGGCGGCACATTAATGCAGCCGCAGTTCTATGGTGATGCCAAGCTCACAGATGGGCGCATCGCTATGCTTGACTTACCGATTAACCTAAGTAAAGTCAACGCTACTGCCAAGATACGAGGAACAGAGGCCATCATTGACGGGCAGTTTAATAGCGGACCTGGTACTGGACGTATCAGCGGCAATATCAACTGGCAGCAAAAACTGCAAGCCAAGCTCAGTATTGATGGTGAACGTCTGGTCGTGACTCAGCCACCACTACTCATTGCTGAGGTTACTCCTGACGTGGATATTATCATTCGTCCGACGGATCGCTACATCAATATCGAAGGGGCCGTCAGTGTGCCGCGTGCGACCATTCGTCCCCCTGAAGCCAGTGAAGACATTATTACTCAGACCGAAGATGCGGTCGTTATTGATCGCCGTTTAGTGGGCAACATTGACGAAGTCTTGGCTGTCTCAAAACCGTGGTCTATCAATGCTGATATTGGCGTTGACTTGGGTGATGATATTAATTTTCGTGGTTTTGGTGCTGTTATTCCGCTGGCGGGTGCACTGAATATCACCCAGCAGGGTCAAGGCATTATGCGGGCGCGTGGTGTGGTTCAGGTCTCTCGTCGTACCAATATCAATGCCTTTGGTCAAAGTCTTGAGCTGAACTACGGTCAAGTACGCTTTAATGGTGATGTGATGAAGCCTGATTTGAGCATTGAAGCCATCAAAAATATTGATGGGCGTACGGTAGGTGTGCGCGTTAAAGGCGATACTGAGAATCCAAATATTGTGGTCTTCAACGATGCAGGGCTGACTCAGCAGCAGGCGATGAATGCCTTGGTCACAGGACGCATTAACAATGCCAGTGCCACCCAAATTAGTGAGCAAGGTTTTAAATCAGAAGTGACGAATAACTTGGCAGCGGCAGGTTTAAGTTTTGGCCTAAGTGGTACCCGCAGTTTAACCAACCAGATTGGTCAAGCTTTTGGTTTACAAAGCCTAACGGTGGATGCTTCAGGTACGAGCGAAGACACCAATGTCAATGTTACAGGCTATGTCACTCCTGATCTCTATATTCGTTATGGGGTAGGGGTATTTAATGCTCAAAACAGCCTATCTGTACGTTATCAACTAACTCGCCGTATCTATGTCGAAGCCGCATCAGCAGCCGAGAATACTGTGGATGTGGTATATAGCTGGCAATTTTAAGACAAACCACACTGCTATATTTATGATTCACGGTAAAAAATAAAATGCCAAAAACAAAAACGCCTTGTCACAACAAGGCGTTTTTTATCAGTAGAAATAAAACAGACTCTATCAAGCGATAGCTATTTGGTCAAAATCAAACGGTTGTTGCGCGTGAGACGTAAGCGATATTCTTCACCTTCGTGTTCAATACGCACTTCTTTAGTTAATGCAAATAAGTGTTGTGATTGTAGGGTCGGTAAACGGTTTTCACGGAAGTTTAAGTGACGAGAGATAACCATGCTCATAATAAGAATCCTTTTGTTAAATGGCTGGGTGCGACAGCGCCAAGCTGACTATTGCTGTTGTTGTTAACGATAATGATTATCATTTAAAATACTGATTTTTGCAACAACTAATTTTAATAAATCGCCATTTGTTCTGTAACTTTGTGTAACTACGATCAAATTGATTCAAAAACAGGACTCAATCGAGTTTGTCTTTGATCCTGTAACAGCTTGGTTTAGGTTCTCTTATATTGTTAAGTCTAAATAAAAAGGTACACCATAATAAATCTGTGCGATTAAAGGATATTTCTTGCTTGCTGCACCCTTGCTTTACCTTCATTTCCAGAGGCTAAGAAAAATACGCTTTAATCTTGTTGTATCGATTTTATATTGAACGAGCTGTATGCTGCTTTCGCGGTTCATACTGTTTGAAGCTGCTTAGCCAGTTTAAGACCGCTAAATTCTTTAAATGGGCTGATTGATGACACGCCCTAATATCTTCGATTGTTTTTATTGCTTTGATGGGTTGTTTTATGTTTACATCTTCTGTTGCTCAGCCACTTGCCGTTCATGTTGCTGTAGCAGTGATTCGTTATCAAGATCACTATTTGCTGGGTTATCGCCATCAGCATCAACACCAAGGCGGGCGCTATGAGTTTGTTGGCGGCAAAATAGAAGCTGATGAGCGGGCGGTAGCGGCGTTGTGTCGTGAAGTAGAAGAAGAAACAGGCATCTGTATTCATACCTGCCACAAGCTTAAGCTCGGACGACTGCACCATGATTACGGGGATAAGTGTGTTTGTTTGCACGTCTATGAAGTGTGTTTGAGTTCAGCACAATACGCCAAGCATCAGTACCAAGACCAAGGATTAGAAGGTCAAACGTTAACGTGGGTGGGTAAAGAAGCGCTACTGGCAGGTCACTATCCATTACCCGCCGCAAACGCTACTATTTTGGCATGGTTACGTCTGCCGAGAGTCGTGGGTATCAGTTATCCTCTCAGTGCTTTTAATGAAGCTGACCGTCCAAATCAGGCTTGGCTTGAATATCATCTTCAACTGCCTCAGTATTCAGCGCTCTATACCCGTCCCAAAGCGAATGCACTGACCGAGCATGCGATTATTGACTCATTACTCACGCAGCGCCCTGACCTGTACGTGATGGCGCCCTATACGGCATCTGCCCACTTGGGACAAGTACACCATATTAACCAGCGCACATTGTTGTCGTGGTACGATGCCCCCGACTCATTCTCATTTGCCACGCCGTTGCCGTTATTTATCAGTTGCCATGATAGGGCAAGTATTGAGGCTGCAAACTGCTTAGCACAGCAGCGGTTAGCAGCAGATTTATCGCCTGTGGTCGGTATATTCTTATCTCCTGTGCACGCGACGGCCACGCATCCTGACGCAGCTCCCCTTGGCTGGGAGGCATTTTCAGAACTTGCCGACATAGCGGATGTCCCTGTTGTTGCGCTTGGCGGTATACGTCCTGATATGGCGCAAGTGGCAGCACAGTACGGCGCGTATGCAGTAGCAGGCATTCGGGCATTTATGCCCAGTATGACGACTTGAGCAATTTTTCATAGAACTAGGGACACGCCCTAATATACCCATACGTTTTGTATAAGTAACGAAAGCAAGCGTTCTATGCATCCTATTGTGCCATTTTTGTACAGACATATTTTTTATAGACTAACGTGGAAGCCTTTAGGTACAGTTGTCTATATGTTTGTTTTTTAAAGTAAATTTAGTAAGTTTATTTTTAGAAAAAATTACACAGTATTCATAATAGGTAAGATGTTTTAAAGGGCAGCGTGTTTATTTACAAAGCGTTGCTTTTTCATACATTGATACACTGTTCGAGGCTCACCAGCCACCGTATGATGGGCTTAATTAAACAAGGTAACTGCTTCACCGTAATCATAACTGTCATTAGATAATTGCTCGCCTATCTACAATCACCAAATGTTCACAAAGACTTATAGATTAAGTTAAACTTATTAATATTAAATATTTTCTAAATTCAGATGATAGCGTGCCACGTAAATAAGATTTTTTATAGCTTATATATTTATTAATGATAACGATATAGCATCTTTTCAGATTTAATAGATCTCTTGCATAAGTCATTGCTAGCCATTGATATTCCGTTAACGAAGGTCAATAAAACGGTACTTTTGCAAGAGGTCTAATTTTTGCTAATAAAAAAGCGAGAAAAGCAACAGTCATTGGTGACGTTACTTTGTTGATTATTAAGACACAACATAATCAAGAAATGGTATGACTATGAAAAATACGACACTCTCCCAGCAAGATGAGGCTGATTTACAGCACAGCTTTTCCGATAGCCTTGTCACTACAAGCCACGCAGCTGCCAGTAACGACCGTGCCTACTATATGCGCAGATATACAGATGAGCTGGCAACATGTAGCTCGTCAGAATTCTCCGAGTATCAAGGGTACAAAAAGCCTAAGCGTGCCCATCAAGCAGCGCATAATCCTAATGCGCGTGCCGAACAAAAATCAGAGTTAAACACCTCTACCATACGTCCTAAAGCCACCGCACATACACTAAAAAACGACACACGTATGCAGCCACAATTGGCACGTACCACGCAATCAGCTGCTCATAAGCAGCCTGTAAATATTGACATCCCAGAGCGTACGTTTATGAATGGTTTAATCAAGCATACCGTCATTGCTCTAGCGATTATTATTCCTTTAGCGGCATTTTCTGCCTATGCAGCGACACCAGAAGCTTATCCAAATATGCAGGCGGGATTTGCCCCTGCAAGTCAGTATAGTAGTGAGGCCACGCAAGCCGTTCGTCCTAATGACATTATGTATAATCAAAGCACTACGCCAACAGCCGTAGACAGTGTTGATTTAGAAAAATATGCAGGGACATGGTACGAAATCGCTCGCTTGCCCATGTATTTTCAGCGCAAATGCGCAGGGGACGTGACTGCAACCTATACTTTAAACAGTGCTGATAATAATGTTGGCGTACTCAATAAGTGTAAAGGCGATGATGGTGAATTAATCAGTGCCGATGGTATCGCACGAGTAGCTGATGATTCAGGCAGCAAATTAAAAGTAACCTTCTTACCTTCATGGCTGCGCTGGTTGCCTGTTGGTCGCGCAGATTATTGGGTATTGGCACGCGATGCTGATTACAATACAGCTTTGGTAGGCACGCCTGATAGTAAATATTTGTGGTTACTCGCTCGTACGCCTGATATTAGTGCGGATACTTACGCTAAATACCGCCAAATTGCCACAAACCAAGGTTATGATTTAAGCGAATTTACATTAACAAAGCAAAGCGGGCAAACCGTGGATTTGAATAAATAAAAGACAGGCGGCTGATGTGAAGGCCGCTTTATTTTTAGAGCATTTTTTGGCAAACGTTTAAATCAGATACAAGTTCTAAGCTGATAGCAAAGTTGCTTTTAGGAAGCTTTGCTTTGTTATTTCCACAGCTTTAAAAGCTACGCATTATCATATGGATATTACCGTACAAATTGCGTTATGACTGGCAAAATACTCTGTTTTAAGCTAGAATCTAACACGATTTTGCCGCGCATTACCGTAAGTAATCTCTAATTCGGTAGGCGCATCACGCTATTAAGCGCGTACTTGCTTTAATTGCGTTATCGACCCTCATTTTATTGACCATAAGGACGTTTCTCGTGAGCCAAGCTGATACCTTACGCAAACTACATCAAGATCACCTCACTGATTATAACCGTCAACAGCAACAAGCAATCGAGCTTATCGCGCTATTGAATACACTATATAATGAAAAAGATGTACAAGTAACTTTGTTTGGCGAAACTCTCGACACCACGTCAGTAGACAGCGTATTGGCACTGCATCAAAAATCAGCAGAGCGCGCAGCGGATGCAAAAGCAGTCAGCATCGCAGACACTTTGGCGATTGCTCAAGTATTGGCTGACGCCGATGTATCTACTTTGCGTGTAGATGCAGGTCAGTTGACAGTCAATGACAAAGACATCAATACTGAATTACAAGGCGTAGACAGCAATACTGCTCAAAATGAAGCGACGGATGTTGTGCTATATGGCTTTGGTCGTATCGGTCGTATCTTGACGCGTCTGCTCTTGTCAGAAGCTTCGAGCAGCAAAGGTTTACAGCTAAAGGCCATCGTCGTGCGTCCAGCAGCAGCAGGCGATCTTGCTAAGCGTGCATCATTACTTGAGCGTGACTCGATCCATGGCAGCTTTAGCGGCGGTATTCGCGTTGATGAAGAAAACAATGGCATCATTATCAATGGTCGTTTTGTCCAAGTGATTTACGCCAATGACCCAAGCGAAGTAGATTACACCGCTTATGGCATCGATAATGCTGTTGTGATTGACAACACTGGCAAGTGGAAAGACGAAGCAGGTCTGGGCAAGCACTTACAATCAAAAGGCGTACAAAAAGTATTGCTAACCGCGCCAGCTGGCGGCGAGATTAAAAACGTTGTGTACGGCGTGAACAATGACACCATCGGCGATGACACTATCGTTAGTGCTGCAAGCTGTACGACCAACGCCATTACGCCAACGCTAAAAGTATTGAATGACAAGTTCGGTATTGAAAGTGGTCACGTTGAGACCATTCACTCATTTACCAATGACCAAAACCTGATTGATAACTATCACAAGGCTGATCGCCGTGGTCGTAGTGCGGTATTGAACATGGTTATCACCAGCACAGGTGCGGCTAAAGCCGTAGGTAAAGCATTGCCTGAACTTGGCGGCAAATTGACAGGTAACGCGATTCGCGTACCAACGCCAAACGTTAGCCTTGCGATTTTGAACCTAAATCTAAACACCGCACCAGAGAGCGCAGACGCACTAAACGCGTTCTTGCGTGAGATGGCAAATAGCAGCGCATGGCAATCACAAATCGCCTATACAGACTCAACTGAAGCGGTATCAACTGATTTTGTGGGCACCAAGCACGTGGGCATCGTTGACGCCCAAGCAACCATCGTGACTGATAACCATGCCACCGTCTACATCTGGTATGATAACGAAGTTGGCTACAGCACACAGGTATTGCGCGTTGTGACACAAATGGCGGGTATTCGTCATGCGCACGTACCTGCCTAAGCT
This sequence comes from Psychrobacter sp. bablab_jr014, assembly GCF_016464015.1. Classification (GTDB taxonomy): domain Bacteria; phylum Pseudomonadota; class Gammaproteobacteria; order Pseudomonadales; family Moraxellaceae; genus Psychrobacter. The sequence goes on along the minus strand of NZ_JACDXT010000009.1, from coordinate 65,853 downwards.
GGTATAATGCGCTAGCCGCAACCATATATCGTAAGATGCTAGCAATAGCATGAATATGGCATACAGCACCCGATAGTCCGAGTGGTTATCGGGTGCTGTTGTCGTGATAGGATTCGTAATTTAAAGAGTAACCCGAGGAACGTAGTATGCGATTTATTGATGAAGCCGTCGTAACGGTAAAGGCAGGTGACGGGGGTAATGGTATCGTCAGTTTTCGCCGAGAAAAATACGTCCCACGTGGCGGGCCTGATGGTGGCGATGGCGGCAGTGGTGGCGATGTGTATGTCATCGCTGATGATAACACCAACACCCTAGTCGATTACCGCTATACCCGCCGCTATGATGCCAAACGTGGTGAGAATGGACAAAGTAAAAACTGTTCAGGTAAAGGCGCTGCCGACATCTTTTTGCCTGTACCCATCGGTACAACCATTATTGACACGGAGACCGATGAAGTTATCGGTGACATGACAGAGATTGGTCAAAAGCTGCTGGTTGCCAAAGGTGGTGATGGTGGTTTGGGCAATACTCATTTTAAAAGCTCAACCAACCAAGCACCAAGAAAGGCAACATCAGGCTTTGAAGGTGAGCTAAAAGTACTAAAGCTTGAACTAAAAGTCGTGGCGGATGTGGGCTTGATTGGTTTACCAAATGCAGGCAAATCGACCTTTATTCGTCAGGTCTCTGCCGCCAAGCCAAAGGTCGCTGATTATCCCTTTACCACCATTGTACCTAATCTTGGTGTGGTCGATATCGGTCGTCACCGCTCATTTGTGATGGCAGATATTCCAGGCTTGATTGAAGGCGCATCAGAAGGCGCAGGTCTTGGTATTCGTTTCTTAAAGCATGTGGCACGTACCCGTCGTTTGCTGCATGTGATTGATGTCCAGCCTGTTGATGGCAGTGACCCCGTTGCCAATGGCCGCGTCATTTTAAACGAGCTATCACGCTTTTCACCTGAACTTGCTAACCTGCCACAAATTTTGGTCTTGAACAAAATTGACCAGTTGCTTGATGAAGAAGTTGATGACGTGTGCGAGCGTATCATCGCCGAGCTTGGATGGACAGGCGAAGTATTCCGCACGTCAACCTTGACAGGGGACGGCATTGACGCGGTTAAATATTATCTCATGAACGAGATTGAGCTTGAGCGCGAGCGTGAAGAAGAGGATCCTGATTTTGCGGCCGCTCAAAAAGCGCGCTTTGAACGTTTAGAAGCCGAAGTGCGTCACAACACAGAAGCCCAAAAAGAAGCCTATCGCGCTGCTCGTCGCGCACAGCGTGAAGGTAGCCAAGGGGACGATTTTGATGACGATGACGACAACGATGTCGAAGTGGTCTATGCCCCTTATTAGAATAGAATGTGTCTGACATGAGGGAATAAAATGTCAGACATTGTCTACTGATACAGTAACGCAAGCCATACAACAGTCATCATGGTCTGTAAGCAATGCCTGTTATAGTGTGAGCAATATTGATAGCACAGATTGCCTACAGATCAAGGGCTATTGTCGATGCGTTATATTGATTGATATTTGTTTTGTTTTTTAATGGGATGCGACATAATATACAGGAGTTTTTATGACAAACAATCAAGAACAAAATCTCAATGATGCGGCGAGTGATGATCGTTTTATTGAAAAAAAGCGTAACTTTAATATTAAGCGCGTCATCGTTAAGATTGGCTCGTCTTTATTAACCAATAACGGTCGTGGTCTTGACCGTACCGCCATTTATGAGTGGGCAAAGCAAATTGCTAAGCTGCACAATCAAGGTATGGAAGTTCTTTTGGTGTCATCGGGTGCTGTCGCTGAAGGCGTTGTACGTATGAATCTTGAAGAGAGACCAAAAAAATTACAAGCACTACAAGCCTGTGCTTCTATCGGACAGATGGGTCTGATTGAGACATGGTGGTCAGCTTTGATTCAGCATGGCGTACACAGCGCACAGTTACTGCTTACTCATGACGATTTGGCCAATCGCCGCCGTTATTTAAATACCACAGGCGCCTTGACGCAATTATTGGACTGGCGTGTGTTACCTGTCATTAACGAAAATGACACTATTACTATTGATGAAATTAAGTTTGGTGATAATGATACGTTAGGGGCGATGGCAGCAGCCATGGTTCATGCAGATTTGTACATTATTTTGACCGACCAAGAAGGGGTGTTTACCGACAACCCACGTGACAATCCTGATGCCAAAATGATCCGTCAAGAGCGTGCGATGGCAGACTATCTGTTCGATATCGCTGGCGATGGCGGTAAATTAGGCCGTGGCGGTATGTTAACAAAAATACGCGCTGGTCGACTCGCGGCTATGGGTGGTTGTCCAACAGTAATCGTAAGTGGCGCGATCGATAATGTTATTACCCGCGTTGTAGCAGGTGAGGCCGTTGGCACATTATTAACGACCAATGATGAAGACAAAATCATCGCACGTAAGCAATGGCTGGCGGCTCATTTACGCATGGCAGGTACATTGATCGTTGATGCAGGGGCAGCGCGCGCACTGATTGATCACAATAAGAGTTTGTTGCCTGTTGGGGTAGCCGAGGTACGTGGTGACTTTGATGAAGGGGACGTGGTCGAAATCGTCCATCAAGACACAGGTGAGCGTCTGGCCGTGGGTCAAGTTAACTTTTCATCAAGCGAAGCTCGCCGTGTGGCACGCGAACGTACCGAACAGTTTGACCGTATCCTAGGCAGCAACGAAGAGCGCGTTGTCATGGTACACCGTGATAATCTGGCTGTATCTGTATAGTTTGGTTTTTTCTGGTGGCGTAGTGCATGCGTTGATAATGATTAAAATAGTGCGCCACCTTTATTTTTATTTTATTTGGAGATTTGAGCATGAGCGTCTCAAGTACCACTCAGGCCCCGCAACATAAGTTTGCCCCTCTAAAAAACGATCGGCTCTTACGTGCGCTACGCTTTGAACCCGTAGATACCACGCCTGTATGGATGATGCGTCAAGCGGGACGTTATTTACCTGAATACAAAGCAACGCGTGCCGAAGCAGGCGACTTTATGAGCTTGTGCAAAGACACAGCGCGCGCTACTGAAGTGACGCTACAGCCACTGCGTCGTTATGATTTGGACGCGGCAATTTTATTTAGCGATATCTTGACCATTCCTGATGCAATGGGGCTGGGCTTGTACTTTGAGACGGGCGAAGGTCCAAAGTTTAAATACACCGTACGCCGTCAGTCCGACCTTGAGCAACTACCAACGCTCGATGTGAATGATTCTTTAGATTATGTTATGCGTGCTGTAACCAGCATCCGTAAAGAGTTGAACGGACAAGTACCGCTTTTTGGCTTTTCAGGCAGTCCTTGGACGCTGGCGACCTACATGGTCGAAGGTGGCAGCTCAAAAGATTATCGTTATACCAAAGAAATGCTATATACCAAGCCTGAATTTTTGCATCAATTATTAGAAAAACTGACCATTGCTGTAACAGACTACTTAGATGCGCAAATTGTCGCAGGTGCACAAGTGGTGCAGATTTTTGACAGTTGGGGCGGGGCGCTTGGTCATCGTCAGTTCATCGAATTTTCTCACGCCTACAACAAACGTATCGTAAGCGAGCTAAAGCAGCGTCATCCTCAAGTACCTGTGGTATTATTTACCAAAGGTGGCGGCTTGTGGCTCGATGTACAAGCAGAGAGCGAGGCGGATGCGCTAGGTCTCGATTGGACCATGCCGCTTGATCGTGCGCGCAATATCTTGACTGAACGTCAACGCCAGTTGACCAAGCAGCACAAAAAAATTCAACGCAGTAAAGCCATTCAGGGCAATCTTGACCCAGCCACGCTATATGGCGCTCCTGAAACCATCCGCGCCGAAGTAAAAGCAATGCTGGACAGCGCTTATGCGTCAGGAGATAAGACAGGCTATGTGGCCAACCTCGGGCATGGCATCACGCAGTGGGTAAATCCTGAACACGCCAAAGTCTTTATTGATGCGGTACACGACTACGCGCTGTAATATCAGCGCATATATACGTTTTATATCACGATAATTTTTATAAAGGATACCTTATGATTTCAGTTGCTATTGTTGGCGGAACGGGTTACACCGGTGTTGAGCTTATTCGCCTATTATCGTCACATCCTAAGGTATCTGTTGATTTACTGACCTCACGCAGTCATGCAGGTACGCGAGCAGATCAGATTTTCCCAAGCTTGCGCGGCATATCTGACATCGTCTTTAGTGACCTTGGTGATGATACCCAAAGCGCGCTACAAAAGTGTGACGTGGTCTTTTTTGCCACGCCGCATGGTGTTGCGATGCAGCAGGCCGAAGCGCTCACTCAAGCGGGCGTCAAGGTCATTGACTTGGCGGCAGACTTTCGCTTGCAATCGCTAGAAGATTTCGAGGCATGGTATCAGCAGCAGCATGCTTGCCCTGAGCTACTAAAATCTGCGGTTTATGGCATTCCAGAGGTTAGCCGTGACAAGCTGCGTCAGGCCAACTTAGTGGGTAACCCTGGCTGCTATCCTACCACCGCCATTTTGGGCTTAAAGCCAATTATTGACACACAAAATGAGAAAGATGCACGTCTGATTGACGAGCGTATTATTATTGATGCCAAATCAGGGGTTTCAGGTGCGGGTCGTCAGGCAAAATTGGCACTGAATTATGCTGAAACGTCAGACAATTTTGAAGCTTATGGCGTGACAGGACACCGACACCTACCTGAGATCGAGCAGGGCATTAATGTACTTTTGGCCAGTCAATTCACCCAGCGCGTACGCTTTCTGCCGCATCTTGTACCGATGATTCGTGGTATGTACAGCTCGATTCATTTAGAGTTGACAGCGGCGGGCAAAGAGATTGATTGGCAACAAGTCTTTGAAGGCAGCTATGCTGATGAAGTGTTCGTTGATGTACTGCCGACAGGCATTTATCCTGATACGCGTAGTGTGCGTGCCAGCAACCGTTTGCGTATTGCGGTCTATCAGAACAACGACCGTGCAGAGCTGACAGTATTGGTGGTTCAAGACAATTTGGTCAAAGGGGCGGCGGGTCAAGCGGTGCAGAATATGAATGTCATGCTGGGCTTTGATGAGACCTTGGGTCTGAACTTTGCGCCTATCGTTCCCTAATTTCAACTAGAACATTGTCAATTCAATACAAGCGGTATGCCTATTACATAAGTGTTACCATATCTTGGTTTTGCTTACAGCGCGCCGCTATGTATTGTCCCTAATTTCCGTTATAATGCCTCGCCTTTTTTGTTATGAGATACTGCCTTCATGCGTGTTAAGACTGCCTCCAGTTTGCTTTTGCGGCCAGCACGATTGTCACGCTCGGCTGATCAGTCTGCGCGCGCTATCGATGTTCCCAATACCAATCAGCGCGGTGCCAGTACGGCGCTCTTGTTGCTGTTTATTACGGCTATTTTGGTGAGTGCCGTCGTTGCTGCATTTATTGGACACAAGATTGGCTATCAGCGTGGCTACTATGTACTGCAGTCTGAGGCCAATAAAGCTTTGCAAAGCAGTCAGGCGGCCAGTAGTGAATTAGAAAAACTGCGTAGCGACAACAAGGCCATGACAGCACAGACTGAGGCGGCAAAACAAGAGCTTGAAATCAGTTTAGATAGCATCAAATCATTACAGAAAAATCAGCAAGAAGTAGAAGTCGAGGCGCGCAAAGTGGCGCAGACAAACGCGGTCTATCAAGCATTTATTACTGAAGAAGGCGGTATGCCGCTGCGTATTGTTGGTGCAAAAATTACCCCATTGCCTGAAAATGCATTTGAATATGGCTTTGATGTGGCAATGCTGAGCGAAGATGGGCAAACCAAGCCGTTATCTGTGAGCCTAAGCTTGCAAAATCGCGATGATTTTATTGAGGTGCCGCTTGAGAGGTCACGCTTTACCATTGAAGGTATTGAGCGTATCCGTGGACGTTTTATGATGCCTAAGGGCTTTAAGCCATTACAAGTTAAGCTGGTACTTAAATCAGGGGATGAGACGATTACTCAACTGTATGATTGGCGATTGGGTGCGATGGTCGACGACATGCCGTTGTCCCTGATTGACTTACCTGAAGTCAGTGATGACCCAGTCAGTGACATACCAAACCAGTCAGCTTCAGAAAAATCAGCCAATCCTTAGTGTGCAGTTATGCTGCTTATTTAAACTTTGAAATACAGGGGCGCACTTATCGCGCCTTTCATGTCTATATACTTTCTTATAATTAATAGTGATTGATATTTTGTTATGACACAGCCGATACCGACCGCCGTAGTGCCGATCACCTGTGACTGGCATATTCCCCATCTCCCTGCGCATCGAGCGCAAGAAGATGACCATGATACACAAAGCACGCCACATACCGATGTTATGGTAGCTGAGCCTGAGCTTGCCAAGCCGCCGATGTATGCTGTGGTTATGTATAATGATAATTATACGCCCATGGAATTTGTGGTGTATGTGCTGCAGTCTGAATTTCGCCATGACATGGACACAGCAGTTAAAATCATGCTTAACATCCATAATTCTGGCAAAGGCATCGCGGGCATCTATCCTAAAGATATCGCCGAAACTAAAGCCAAGAAGGTAAATAGCCTAGCACACCGTGAAGGCTATCCACTATTGACCCAAATTGAGCCACATCAAGGCGAATAGGCGAAGCGCTTTGCTTTATTGTCATGTATGACGCTGCAATTTTAGCATCCACATTCCAAAGTCGGTTGTCCGCCCCAGTTCTTATATTCTATTCTAAAGTTCCATCAAGGGTGCCCTGCAAAAGGGCATCTCGTTGCTACAGATTTTATGCTTTCTTAGCTCTCTACTATAATTTCCTTGCAGTTCACTGCCCTTAGATACATTTTGGTACGTGTTGATAGATTGACTATCTTTAACGTTCGTGTTGATATGAAGGTATGAGCAATTTATTTATGTTGTTGGGTGATGTGATAAAGTATGTTTTGCTCTTGAACAATGCATGGATTGCCCTGATTTAGTGAATAATGATTTAAAAATTATCAGAATACAAAACAGGTCTAACCGTAGGAATTTGTTATGTTAAGTCGTCATCTTGAAGTCTCCTTGCGTTTGGCAATGACACTTGCGCGCCAAAAGTCACACGAGTATTTGACTGTCGAGCACCTGCTTTTAGCGCTGCTTGAAAACACGCATGCCGCAAATACTTTGACGGCTTGCAATGCCAATATTTCAAGCTTGCGTACTGAGCTTGAGGATTATATTACCAAGCATACCCCAACTGTCGATGAAGAGATGGAGCAGTCGCCACAGCCGACTCAGAGCTTTGATCGAATTTTGCAACGTGCCATTTTTCACGTACAGTCTATTGGTGGTGGCCGTTTGGTTGAAGGCTCAGACATTCTAGTGTCCATGTTTTCAGAACACGATACCTATGCGGTGTATTTGCTTAAAAAACAAGGTATTAGCCGTCTTGAGCTGACCCAGTACTTATCGCATGGTCAAGACAAAGCCGAGTCTGTTGAGCCGCGTGCGGCGGGTACAGGCGAGCGCCGTGCGGCTGGCTCAGAAAAGACAGGTAAAGACCCACTGGTCGAATATGCCACCAATCTAAATCAGCGCGCCGCAGAAGGTAAAACCGATCCGTTGATTGGCCGTGCGCCTGAGATTGAGCGTACTGCACAAGTACTCTGCCGTCGCCGCAAAAATAATCCGCTATTGGTCGGTGAACCGGGCGTTGGTAAAACGTCTATTGCTGAAGGTTTGGCATGGCTCATCATTAACAATAAAGCGCCAAAACCACTAAGCGGCTGCGTTATCTATAGTTTAGATATCGGCGCACTAATCGCAGGCACAAAATACCGTGGTGACTTTGAAAAACGTATGAAGTCACTTCTTGATGCGCTAAAAGACAAACCCAATGCTATTTTGTTTATTGATGAAATTCACATGATTATTGGTGCTGGATCATCAATGAGCAGTAGCATGGATGTGTCTAACTTAATCAAGCCCGCCCTTGCAAATGGTGAGCTGCGCTGTGTGGGCTCAACGACTTTTACTGAGTACCGTCAAGTGTTTGAAAAAGACCATGCATTGTCGCGTCGGTTCCAAAAAATTGACATCAAAGAACCGAGTGTCGAAGACAGCATTGATATTTTGCGTGGTTTAAAATCACGTTATGAGTCATTCCATAATGTGGAATACACCGATGAAGCATTAGTGAGTGCAGTTGAGTTGTCAGTGAAATATGTACACGAGCGCTTTTTACCTGATAAAGCCATCGATGTGATTGATGAAGCAGGTGCTTATAAGCGTTTGGGCGTTATTCCTGATGCGGATGATATTGAAGCTGAAACGCAGTTTATAGAAGAGCTAGAAGACAGTCTTAATGACATCGGCGATGATGCAGATGCTTTCGAGGACAACGCTATTCATCAACCCCCTATGCTTGAAAAAGGTGAAAAATCAAAAGGCGATGCTAAGCCTGTGAAAATTGATGTGGATGATATCGAAGCCATTGTCGCGAAGCTTGCTCGTATTCCGCCCAAATCAGTATCGACGGATGATAAGAGTATTCTTGAGTATCTAGACCGCGACTTAAAACGTTTGGTCTTTGGTCAAGATGAAGCTATTGACACATTGGCTGATGCTATTAAACTGTCACGTGCAGGGTTAAAAGCGCCTGATAAACCGATTGGCTCATTCATGTTTGCAGGGCCAACAGGGGTAGGTAAGACCGAGGTATCGCGTCAGCTAGCAAAGCTCTTGGGCGTTGAGCTGATTCGTTTCGATATGTCTGAGTATATGGAAGCGCATACCGCATCACGTTTGATTGGTGCGCCTCCAGGTTATGTTGGTTTTGATCAAGGCGGTCTGTTAACCGAAAAAATCAATCAGCATCCGCACTGCGTGTTGCTGCTTGACGAGATTGAAAAAGCGCATCCTGATGTCTTTAACTTGTTATTACAGGTTATGGATCACGGTACGTTGACGGATAACAATGGACGCGTTGCCAACTTTAAGCAGGTCATTTTAATCATGACTACCAATGTGGGTGCAGAGAACATCAGCCGCTCGTCGATGGGCTTTACGCAGCAAGACCACAGTCGTGACAATACGGACGCACTCAAGCGCGTATTTACACCAGAGTTCCGTAACCGTTTGGATGCGACCATTCACTTTAATCCGCTCGATACTAAAGTGGTGGTTTCTGTGGTTGATAAGTTCCTCGTTGAGTTACAAGCACAGCTTGATGACAAACAAGTCACCCTTGAGATTGACGATGCGGTGCGTGATTACTTAGCAGACAAAGGCTATGATCGCTTGATGGGCGCACGTCCAATGCAGCGTCTGATCCAAAACGAAATCAAAAAGCCACTTGCAAACATGATTTTGTTCGGCGAGCTGGTTAATGGTGGTGTGGTACACGTGGCCTTAGCAGAAGATGCCGATACTGAAGAGACCACAAATATGAGAGAAGATGCACCAAGCAAAATCATCTTAACTGTGGTGGAAATGCACGAGCCACGTTCTGACTCAGAGTCATTAGCAAGCTAAATGCTGTCTTTATAGCCGTAACAAAAAAACGATCACTACGGTGGTCGTTTTTTTATGTTTGTATCTTAGTGAAATAATGGCGCGGTGTAGGAATTTTTAGAATGGCGCGCCTTTATCCACGTTTATTTGGTATGATTTCTCCTTTAGTATGACAGTCGTTTTGTTTATCGATAAGCAGCCCTGTCGCTACAGCAAATTTATAACAATGAATAATAAGGTAAGAATATGAACCTATTTGATACCGATGATAGCCCGCAAAAGACTGATGCGGAAAAACAAGCGATTTTGGACAATGTGCGTCTGCCAGAAGACTGGAAACAAGCGCTTTCCGATGAGCTGACCTCAGAAAATATGGACAATTTGCGCGATTTCTTAAAACAAGCCTACAAAGCAGACGCCCCTGTATTTCCGCCAGCCAATCTGATGTTTAATGCGTTTAATTTGACGCCATTATCTAAAGTTAAAGTTGTGATTTTAGGTCAAGACCCGTACCACGGTGCAGGACAGGCAATGGGCTTATCGTTTTCTGTACCCAAAGCCATTCCAAAGCCGCCTTCTTTAAACAATATTCTAAAAGAAATGGCAGACGATATAGGCACACAATACCCCAAACACGGCGACTTAACGCATTGGGCAGAGCAGGGCGTGTTGTTATTAAACAGCTCATTGACTGTGCAAGAAGGCATGCCCAACAGTCATCAGAACAAAGGCTGGGAAGTTTTTACCGATGCGGTTATTGATGTGGTCAATGAGCAAACCGAGCATACTGTGTTTATTCTATGGGGCAGTAAAGCACAGAAAAAAGGCAAGTATATCGATACAGACAAGCATTTGATTTTAACGGCGGTACACCCGTCACCACTTGCTGCCAATCGCGGTGGCTTTTTTGGCACAAAGCCCTTTTCCAAGGCCAATGATTATTTGCAGCAACATGGTAAAGCACCGATTGACTGGCAGTTGGTGTGATTGCTGGTGATGATATGTTCTTCTTTATATCCGCCGTACCCTTTGAATGATATTGACTGGGCAGCATTGCAGTTTTGGTCACTAATAGATGCCTGCTGGATGCAGCAAGCATTACAGCTGGCAAGTGAAGGAGCTGCAGCTGGCGAAGTGCCTGTGGGCGCAGTATTGGTGCATGATGGCGCAGTGATTGGGCAAGGATTCAATGCGCCAATTAGTCTGTCTGATGCTACCGCACACGCTGAAATTGTCGCGCTGCGCCAAGCCTGTCAGTATTTAAACAACTATCGTATGCCGCCGAATACCACGCTATATGTGACCTTAGAGCCATGCACCATGTGTATGGGCGCGCTGATTCATGCGCGTGTCGGACGTGTGGTGTTTGCCACGTATGAGCCACGTGCGGGCATGCTTGGCAGTCAAATGAATCTTGCACAGCAGTCGTTTTATAATCACCGTATTGCTGTACAAAGCGGTCTGTATCAGACCAAAAGTGCCACGCTATTACAATCCTTTTTTAGAGCGCGCCGTCAAGCAAATAAAAAACATAAGACAGTTAATAACAGTCAGTGCGCTTGTCCAAACATAAATGCTTAGCCAAAAATCTAATAGCTAAAAGTAGCGATACAGTAAATAAAAATAGTCTGCACAAAACTGGTGAACGAGGCATTCATTTGCTATAATATCGCCCTATTTGGCTGCGTATACATATTTATAATAGTACGTATGTTGATAAGTGCTTATAAATGATTGATAATAATAGGATATATTGTGTCCGCATCTGATTCTATGCTGCCAAATACTGCGACTTACCCCGTGATTTGTATTGATGGGCCGAGTGGTGCAGGTAAAGGCACTGTAGCGTGGCGATTGGCACAGGATTTGGGTTATCAGTTGTTAGATTCAGGGGCGCTTTATCGTATTGTTGGCTTAAAGGCACATCAACTAGGGTTGCTTGAACAGTCAGACAATCTTGATGAAGATGCGTTAGAAGCGTTGACGAAAAGTTTAGATATTCACTTTTCGCCAAGTGAATCTTTGGGCCGCGTTGATATTATTGTCAACGATGAGCTGATTGGCAATGAAGTGCGCAATGAGACGGTCGGTGGTTATGCGTCACAAGTTGCTGTATTTCCAAAAGTACGCCAAGCGTTGTTAGCCTTGCAACAAGATATGGCACTGCGCTCAGGTTTAGTGGCTGATGGTCGTGATATGGGAACGGTTGTGTTTCCTAATGCCAATGTTAAAGTATTTTTAACCGCCAGCGCCGAGGCGCGCGCTGATCGCCGTGTATTGCAGTTACAAAATTCAGGACAGCACGCGGATAAAGCAGAGATTTTGGCCAATATTCAAGCGCGTGATGTGCGCGATGAGAAGCGCAGTACTGCACCGTCAAAGGCCGCAAATGATGCCCTAATGATTGACAGCTCGGCGCTATCAGCAGAGGCGGTCTATACTGAGATTAAGCGCTACTGCCAAGACAAAGGCATTTGTTTTTAAGCGTTAAAAATAGGAATAAGTAAGGCAAGACGCCTGCTATGAATGAGCATGCAAGTGCGCTGATTGATAGCAAACGTTTTTTTAAATGGGCTGACAGATACAAAACCAGTATTACATCTGTCATCACCATGAATCTGATCCGTACTGTGCTGGACAGGCTACGGCTATACAAAGGTAGACATAATGGAATCATTTGCTGAACTATTTGAAGCGAGCATTGAAGAACAGGGTTTGGATATCGAGCGTGGCTCGGTAATCACAGGTGCTGTTGTAGCCATCGATAGCGATTGGATTACAGTAGACACTGGTCTAAAATCTGAAGGCATCGTCGCTCGTGAAGAGTTTTTAAGCGACGAAGGTGAGCTTGAAGTAGCAGTTGGCGATAGTGTTGACGTTGTGGTTGAAGCGGTTGATAACGGTATGGGTCAGACCCTACTGTCACGCGAAAAAGCCAAGCGCGTTGAGACGTGGAATGTTCTTGAAAACATCTACGAAAACGACGAAATCGTTAAAGGTGTTATCTCAAGCAAAGTTAAAGGCGGCTTCACCGTAGACGTGGGTTCAGTACGCGCGTTCCTACCAGGTTCATTGGTTGATGTTCGTCCTATCCGCGACACTACGCACCTTGAAGGCAAAGAGCTAGAATTCAAAGTTATCAAGCTTGACCAAAAACGCAACAACGTTGTGGTTAGCCGCCGCGCCGTTATGGAAGCTGAAAACTCAGCTGAGCGTGAAGAGCTATTGAACAAGCTTGAAGAAGGCATCGAGATCGAAGGTATCGTTAAGAACCTGACCGATTACGGCGCATTCGTTGACCTAGGTGGCATTGACGGCTTGCTACATATCACTGATATGGCATGGCGCCGCATCAAGCACCCATCAGAAGTTGTTGAAGTGGGTCAAGACCTTAAAGTTAAAGTACTTAAGTTTGACCGTGAGCGCAATCGCGTAAGCCTAGGTCTAAAACAACTGGGTACTGATCCTTGGGACAATGTTGGCGCAACTTACCCAGTTGGCAGCATCGTTAAAGCACGCGTAACCAACCTAACCGATTACGGCTGCTTTGCAGAAATCTCTGAAGGTATCGAAGGTCTAGTACACGTATCAGAGATGGATCACACCAACAAAAACATCCACCCATCAAAAGTGGTACAAGTGGGCGATGATGTTGACGTGATGATTCTTGATATCGACGAAGAGCGTCGTCGTATCAGCCTAGGTATCAAACAAACCCTAGCAAACCCATGGGATGAGTTTGACAAGAAGCATGAGCGTGGCGACAAGATCACTGGTACTATCAAGTCAATCACTGACTTTGGTATCTTTATCGGTCTAGACGGCGGCATTGACGGCCTAGTGCATCTGTCAGACATCTCTTGGAATGAGTCTGGTGAAGATGCTATTCGCAACTACAACAAAGGTGACACCGTAGAAGCTATGGTATTGTCTGTAGACGCAGAAGCCAACCGCATCAGCCTAGGCATCAAGCAACTAAGCTCTGATCCTTTCAACGAATACCTAGTCAGCAACGACCGCGGTGCGGTAGTGACTGGTAAAGTGAAAGAAGTAGATGCTAAAGGCGCTGTTATCGAGCTTGCTGACGACGTAGAAGGCTACCTACGCGCTTCTGAAATCCAACGTGACCGCGTTGAAGATGCTACCAAGCATCTATCAGTAGGTGATGACGTTGAAGCGAAAATTATCAGTGTTGATCGCAAATCACGCAACCTAAGCTTGTCTATCAAAGCAAAAGACGAAGCTGAAGAGCGTCAAGCAATCAAAGAATTGAGCAACGGTGCGCCACAGGCTGCTGAAGCACAACCAAAAACGATTGGTGATCTTATCAAAGAGCAAATGCAGTAATTTTTGCTAAGATAAGACAAACAAAAAAAGCGACTTCGGTCGCTTTTTTTGTTGGCGTTTTATAGTGATTAAAAAATCAAAAAAGGTATCGAAAACTACTTTCAAAGATTATTGATTCTAATTTTTTACTATAATTAATACTTTTTGGAACGTAAGATACTGTATAGGTTATAAAAATCCCATTTCTATTTTTCTCAATTTAAGCTATCATTTGTGGTATTGAGTAACGAAATGTAATGTTATGCTAAGTGATTGAAGACTTATATAATTTTTGCAGTTTTCATTAATTATATTGAATAATAATCTTTAATTATTAAGCTTTCGTAAACATTATCTTGTGGTAACCATCATTTAATAAGGCTAGCGTAATAATGCAACAAGCGATTAACAAATCTGATTTTATCAGCAATTTGAGTGCCAATTGCGAAACTATTAATGACACCGTGGTTGATGATGCGGTACGCGAAATCATTAACCTGATGATTGATACTCTTGCTAGTGATGGCCGAGTCGAAGTACGTGGTTTTGGTAGCTTTTGTTTACATCATCGTCGTGCGCGCATCGGTCGCAATCCGAAAACAGGTGAGAGCGTACCTGTACCTGCCAAAGCCATTCCTCATTTTAAACCTGGTAAAGCCTTACGCGAAGCGGTCAACGCCCAAGCTGATTTACAATCATAAGTGGATTATCTTCAAGATTGGTTTATTATTTTTATAAACTATGGAGGATAATAATTATGCGTGTTTTATTGTTTATATTTCTGTTTTTGTGCTTTGCGTACGCGCTTGGCTTAGTGCTGACCAACAATACTGAAATTGGTGTTAACTTGTTATTTTATCAAGCACCAACCATGAATCTTGGGTTGCTGCTGATTTTGTGTTTGATTTTAGGTATTGTGATTGGGATGCTACTGGCGCTTTTAATGTTCCGCGTTTTGCAAAACAAGTGGGAAATCAGCCGTTTGCAAAAGCTGAATACGAGCTTGCAAACTCAGCTTGAGCAGGCGCACGAGACACTTGATCGTCAAGCACAAGCGGCGCATTTGGCGCAAGATGGTCATGCAGACATCACTGCTGAACCTGTACTAACGAAAGAAAAACGTCTTTAAATCAGGGTAGTCGCTTAATTAGAAGACGTATTACTTAGACAGTACTTTTATGAGGACATTATGAGTACCACTGCTGTAGCATCACCTATTATCGTTGCGCTAGACAACACCAATTATAATGACGCGTTTAAACTTGCCGATATACTAGACCCAACTTTGTGCCGTTTAAAAGTGGGCAAAGAGATGTTTACGCGTTGTGGGCCGCAAATCGTCAAAGAGCTGCACAGTCGCGGTTTTGAGGTATTTTTAGATTTAAAATTTCATGATATTCCTAATACCACCGCTCAAGCTGTACTTGCAGCGGCCGAGCTGGGGGTTTGGATGGTCAATGTCCATGCTACGGCGGGCGAGCAAGCCATGTCGCTCGCCAAGCAAAGTCTTGTCGATGGTGGCTATGATACGCTACTCATCGCAGTGACGGTATTGACCTCAATGAGCGAAGATACTTTGCCGAGTATTGGTGTGCAGGGTACACTTGATGAGCATGTACAGCGTTTGGCATTACTTACCAAGCACGCTGGACTAGATGGTGTAGTGTGCTCCGCCCAAGAAGCCAAAGCACTTAAATCACTGTGTGGTTCAGACTTTAAACTGGTTACACCTGGCATTCGCTTACCTGAAGACAGCAGTGATGACCAAAAACGTATTTGTACGCCAGCTGATGCAATGCGCGATGGCTCAGATTACTTGGTTATTGGTCGCTCTATCACCACAGCTGCTGATCCAGCGGCAAAACTGCAAACCATTTTAGCAACGCTAAACAGCTAAAGAACGACAATAAAGCTCAATCAAAGCTGTAAAAGCTGTATCAGTGACAGAGCAAATGCATGATAAAAAAGACAACCGCTGTGTTGTCTTTTTTGTTATCTGGCTTATGCAAAATTAAATAGATGCTACACTAATCACTATCAAGAATAAAAGTAAAATTAATAGCGAACCCATAATAAGACGACAGGTTATGAAACTACATATATTGAGTGACTTACATATTGACAGCTATGCCCGACAATCTCGTCCATTAGGCAAAATACCTAAGACCGATGCAGACGTGATATTAGTCGCAGGTGATACTGCCAATGGCGATACAGGCATGCCATGGCTACAAAAGCAGGCGGCGCTATTGGACAAGCCAATCCTCACTATTGCAGGCAATCACGAGTATTTTGGCGAGGATATTTGTCGTTTTGATGGCGTGCTTGGGCAGTGGGACAACTATCAAGCAGACACGCAGCAGGGCGTACGTGTATTGCAATGCCAATATATGGATATTGATAACGTGCGTATTTTAGGCTGTACATTATGGACAGATTACGAGTACCACGCTACCGAAGACACCATGACGGATGCACGCCGATTCATGCGTGATTATCAGCAAATTTATGCAGGCGATGCGTTATTCTCGCCAGAGTATTCTATTGAGTTGCACCATCAGCAGCGTGCTTGGTTAAAGGGCGCATTGATTGAGGCGCACGCTTTGGGCAAAACGGTTGTGGTCATGAGTCATCATAGTGTTAGTCCGTTATCTGTCTCTGAAAAATATGCTGATTTGCCGAGTAATGCTGCTTTTGTCAGTGATTTTTCTGCATGGATGGCAGCGCCTTGGGCACCGAAACTGTGGGTACACGGGCATACCCATGAAGCGTTTGACTATCAGCTACACAATACCCGCGTTGTGGTCAATCCACGTGCTTACCCTAGTGAGGTTAGCAGCACGGCACTTACGTTCGCTTGGGATAAGGTGGTTACGATATAGCGCTATTTTTAGCTGTTACATGCATGACTTCATGGTAGTAAAGTCTTTGTTGATTGAAAATACAGAACGGTATCGACGACAATCGAGTATGCACGATGCCCAAAAAATCTGTTAGTCTACTAAAACACCGTTTTTTCCATTTCGCTTACTCACTCTTGAGAAGATAATGACTGAGATATTTACCACGCCTGCGCCTGCCCATTTACCTGATAGCATGATGGCCTCAGTCAAACTGCTGCCAAAAAATCAGCGCTTGATACTATTCACCAGACATTCCCTACGCGAGCGTTCAGACGGTCAAGGCTTTGCCAGTGACCAATTAGCACTGACGCCGCGTGGCCGCGTTTTGGCAAAGTCTTGGGGGCGCTGGCTGGCGTCTCATTTGTCTTACTCGCTCGATGTTGACAGTATTTCAAGTCCGATTAAGCGCTGTATCGATACCGCGCAGCTGATGCAAGAAGGGGCTGGGCTTCGCCGCGCTGTGATTCATCAGTCATTGTTGGTTGAACCTGGTAGCCTTGTTACTGAACCGAAAATTGCTGGTAAAGTATTTAAAGAGGTGGGCGTTTTAAATTTTATCAACCGTTTTTTGCAAGGCAGCCTAGAAGGTACCAAAAATGCCTACCAAGGGGGGGTGGACATGCTGTCGTTGTTTTATCAGCATCAACCACAGCATGGGCATTTAATGTTGGCAGTTAGCCATGACACTTTGTTATCGGCTTTTTTGGCGGTGATGTTTGAGGTTGAAGAAATTGATTGGAATGATTGGCCAAAAATGATGGAAGGGGTGTTTTTATGGTTCGATGATAAACCCTTTGACCAAGCAAGGGCGCATTTTGTATGGCGCGGTGAGCTGTATGTGCGTCCCGTCAGTGTGCTATTGCAGCATTATACGGCTGCAGGGTTATCTTTTGATGAATTGCTCTTACCGCCTAATATGACTTGGGATGATGAGGATACTCAGCTGACATGCACTTTAAATACAGAGGATACTTTGGAGTGTACCTCGATAGATACCGATACTAAGTCATAGAGCGATTTATAAAGAGATTGTTAATGGGCAAAACAGTAGACATAAAAAAACCTTGCACGCTGGCAAGGTTTCTTACGCTAAATCATCATATGTAGACGATGACTCAGCAGAGCAGCAGTCAATTAACCTTGTAGGTTTTTGATTGCTTTGTTTAGGCGGCTCTTACGACGAGCAGCTTTGTTTTTATGGATGATGCCTTTGTCAGCCATACGGTCAATGACAGGTACAGCTTTGTTGTATGCTTCAGTTGCTGCAGCATAGTCTTTTGATGCGATAGCAGCATCTACGCGCTTTAGGTAAGTACGAACCATTGAGCGCTGTGAAGCAGTTTGCTGACGACGTTTGGTGTTTTGACGGGCGCGTTTACGAGCTTGTGCAGAGTTAGCCACGCGTATCTCCTTTATAAAAGACAGATAAAAATATGAATATTGATTGCAATTACATGACTTACAATCACCGGTGACGAGCAGCCGTCTCGTCTAACATTATGCCGATGGAGGTCATCGTAAGCGCCGTGATGGCTTGGAATATATGAAACCACCGCGACTTATAAAGCTGGCTATCTTAGCAAATTATTAGCATAAGGACAATATATTTACCCATACTTCGCGAAAGAAGTGCGCGATTGACACTGTTTTGTAGGAAAACGGGGGCTATGCACAACGTTTGATAAACTCTTTTACAATAAATGATGGCGGATGATGAGGGTTATGGGGTAACTTAAAGCACATATTACGTTATGATACCTGCGCAAAGACACCCTCAACAACGATAAAAAATGGATAAGGTATGCAGCAAAAAGCGATTGTGATTGGCGCAACTGGATTGGTCGGACAGCATCTGATTAAACAAATCAGTGAGCTTTACGATACGTTGATTGTAATTGCCAGACGTCCGCCACGTTATATGAATACACGTATGCGTTTTTATCAGCTGCAAGATTTTGACAATTTATCAGAGATATTTAGTAGTGTGGGCGTGGATAAAAACACCGATGCATTCAGCTGTTTGGGCACCACCAAGAAGCAAGCAGGCAGTGATGAAGCCTTTCGCAAAGTTGATCACGATTATAATGTACATTTTGCCAAGCTGTGCCGTGAGCGCGGCGTACGTCACTTCTTTTTGCTCTCCGCCGCCAATGCAAATAGTGACAGTCGCTTTTTTTATAACCGTGTAAAAGCACAGACCGAAGACGCTATTGCGGCGCTTAAATTTCCGCAACTCGTCATTTTTCGTCCCTCGCTTTTATTGGGAAAACACAAAGGTCGCCCAATGGAAAGCATCAGTCAAAAGGCGTTTCAACTGATATCGCCGTTACTTTCTGAGTCTATGCCATTGCATCCTATTTCAGCCAAGCGCGTCGCCATCGCCATGGCAATGAGCGCGCACGAGCTATACGCCCGCAATAAATACCGCGAACCAAGTGAGCACAGCACTGTGCAGATGATTGAAAACAAGCAAATGCTCACCATGACACGGGTCAAGCCTTAATGCCATAATGAGCATTGCAATTAGCGGAGATTGGTGCAAAATAAGTCTGCATTGAAAATAAAAGATATTCAACCCACAAGGAGCGTGCTGTTATGTCAGATAATAATGAGAATAAAAAAGCCTTTGTCACCTGTGATTTGCTTGATGCCCATCCTAATGCGCAAGTATGTCTGCCCAATATTGAGGGCAAGTCGTTTCAGAATTTTGGTGGTAAAGATCGTTTCTACGGCGAGATCGTGACCGTTAAATGCTTTGAAGACAACAGCCAAGTCAAAGCGCTACTAAACAGCAATGGCAAAGACAAGCAGGGTCAAGGCAAAGTGCTGGTGGTTGATGGTGGCGGCTCAATGCGCTGTGCGCTGCTGGGCGATATGATTGCGCAATCGGCGATAGATAATGACTGGGCAGGGGTGGTGATTTATGGCTGTGTCCGTGATGTTGACGATTTAGCCAAGATGGATATTGGCATTAAAGCGCTTGGCTGTATTCCGCGCAAATCAACCCGCCGTGATGAGGGTCAGGTGAACATTAAAATTTGCTTTGGTGATTTGACCTTAAACTCTGGCATGTTTTTATACGCGGATAATAACGGCATCATTGCCAGTCATACACCTCTGTTAGGTTAGGGCGTGTTGACCATTCGACCATGGCACTGACAGCGACTATTTTTTATTATCTACCTATGCGATGCATAACGCCTATAGCTTGAGTGACAAACCGTTACGGCATTGGCTTTGGTCAATACTCGAAATATTCGTATAATAGGGCTCCGACCCACAACCTTGACCTTATACCCTATGTCCATCACTGCTTTGACTGACGCATTTGAGCCAATTAATCAGCAACTGTTTCCTATTAAAGACAATCAGCGCCGCATCCTTGCACCCACACATGGGGCAGTGGGTAGCCTGTGGCTGGCAAGCTTGGTCGAGACAGTGATTGACGATGCGGCATCACGATTAAAAGTGGTGGTCACGCGTGACCAAAGCCAGCTTAATCAGATTGAGACAGAGCTGGCATTTTGCGGGGTAGATGCGTATGTGTTTCCTGATTGGGAGACCTTGACCTATGATGAGCTATCGCCGCATCAAGACATCGTCAGTGAGCGCATCAATTTACTAACACAAATGCCAACTTCAGGCGTGCTCTTGATTTCAGTACAGGCATTGATGCATCGTGTTGCGCCGCCCAGTTGGCTGATTGGTCAGCACTTTGATTTGAGTGTGGGCGATACCTTTGACATTGCTTTGCAGCGAGAGCAGTTGGCGACGGCAGGCTATCGCGCGGTAGACAATGTGTTTGAGCCAGGGGAATTTGCGGTACGTGGCAGCATCGTGGATATCTTTGCGATGGGTCAACCGTTCCCACTGCGCCTTGATTTGTTTGATGATGAGATTGAGAGTATTCGCTTTTTTCATCCGCAAACGCAGCGCACGCTCAGCCCTGAAGATTTGGCGAAGATGATCTCAGGACAAGACAACAGCATCGGTCAAGAGTCGCTGTCACTATTGCACAAGCTGCCTGACATCTCAAAGCCTATCAAAAAATTTCAAATCCTCCCTGCCAAAGAATTCCCTTTAGAAGAAGGGCGCGAGACGTTCCGTACCAATTTTGCGGCGATGTTCCCTGCCACCAGCGCACGCAAGTTTGAGCTGCATAAAGACGTCATGGCGGGGATTGCCAGCAATGGTTTGGAGTATTATCAGCCGCTATTTTTTGACCCTGAGGTTTGGGCGAATCAAAGCACTTTGTTTGATTATTTGCCCAGCGATGCGCTGTTTGTACTAGACGAGCACTATACTGAAAAGCAGGCGGACTACTGGGCACAGATTCAGCGCCGCTACGAAGAACGCCGTCATGATATTGATAAACCCATTGTCGCGCCTGATTTACTGTATTTGCCCGCCAATCGTTTAAATGAGCAACTAAAACAGTACCCGCGTGTGCTGCTTAGCGCCGATATCAACGTTGCCGAGAGCGCGGATGAACGCGCTGAGGTCGTACGTTTGCGCTGCGATGTGCCGCCCGATTTATTTATTCATCATCAGCAAGCAGAGCCATTAGGCGCGCTGTTGAGCTTTTTGCAAGAACAACAGCAAAACAATACGCCTGTGCTTATCGTCGCCGAGACAGCAGGACGGCGAGAGATATTAATGGAGCTGTTTAAAGGCAAAGTCGATACCAAAAGCTATGCCAACTTTGCTGCGTTTTTACACCGTGATGAGTCGCTAGTGGCGACGGGCAAGCCTTGTGTGGGCGTGACAGTTGCGCCGATTGAGCGCGGGGTGTATGTGCCTGAGCGCTTGGCAGTGATTAGTGAAACGCAGCTCTTTGGTAGGCAGGTGCTACAAACGCGCCGCCGCCGTCAAAGCGGCGTGTCTGAGGAGTTTTTGGTCAAGAGTGTGACCGAGATGACCGAGGGCAGCCCTGTGGTACATCTTGAGCACGGTATCGGCCGTTATCAGGGTCTAATCACGCTGGATGTGGGCGATGGTGAGCAAGAGTTTATTCACTTAAAATACGCCGATGACGCCAGTATCTATGTGCCCGTCGCAAGTTTGCAAATGATCAGCCGCTATAGTGGTGGTGACCCTGCGCTCGCGCCATTGCATAAAATTGGCACAGGCAAATGGGACAAAGCCAAGCAAAAGGCACTGCAACAAATCCATGATGTGGCGGCAGAGCTTTTGAACATGCAGGCAAGGCGTGAGGCCAAAGTAGGCATTCACTTTAAGATAGACATGCCGCAATATGAGCTGTTCGCCAGTCAGTTTGCTTTTGAAGAAACACCTGATCAAGCCAATGCCATCCATGCAGTGCTGCACGATATGAAGCAAAACCAGCCGATGGACAGATTGATTTGTGGCGATGTGGGTTTTGGTAAGACCGAAGTCGCGATGCGTGCGGCATTTGTCGCGGTCAATGCTGGCTATCAGGTGGCGGTACTTGTGCCGACCACGCTGCTGGCAGGACAACATGAAGACAATTTCTTAGACCGTTTTGCCGATTGGCCGATTCGCATTGAGTCACTGTCGCGCTTTGGTGGCAAAAAACATCAAGAAAAAGTGCTTGCCGACCTTGCAGCGGGCAAAGTTGATATCGTCATTGGCACGCATAAGCTGCTACAGCCTGACGTGAAGTTTGCCAACTTGGGGCTGATGATTGTCGATGAGGAGCACCGCTTTGGGGTACGCCACAAAGAGCGTATTAAAGCCATTCAGACCAATGTAGACAGTCTGTCTATGACAGCAACGCCCATTCCGCGTACGCTAAATATGGCGCTATCAGGCATGCGTGATATGTCGATTATCGCAACACCTCCAGCGCGCCGTCTTGCCATCAAGACCTTTGTTATGGCAAAAACTGAAGCGTTAATGAAAGAGGCGATATTGCGTGAGCTGCTGCGTGGCGGGCAAGTGTACTTACTGCATAATGATGTGGCGAGCATTGAGCGCACGGCGGAGATTATCCGCGAGCTGGTGCCCGAAGCGCGGGTAGGCGTGGCGCATGGACAGATGCAAGAGCGCCAGCTTGAGCAAATCATGCAGCAGTTTTATCATAAAAAATTCAACGTATTGGTATGTACCACCATCATTGAAACAGGCATTGACGTGCCCAATGCCAATACCATCATTATTGAGCGCGCTGACAAGTTTGGTCTCGCGCAGTTGCATCAGCTGCGTGGACGCGTGGGGCGCAGTCACCATCAGGCGTATTGCTATTTGCTTGTGCCGTCAATTAAAGGCTTAAAAGGGGATGCCAAACGCCGCTTGCATGCTATTGAGCATGCTAATACGCTGGGCGCAGGTTTTATGCTGGCTAGCGAGGACTTAGAGATTCGCGGCGCAGGCGAGATATTGGGTAAGCAGCAAAGCGGCAATATGCAGGCGATTGGTTTTAGCCTATATATGGACATGCTTGAGCGCGCGACCAAAGCCATTAAAGCGGGCAGGGAGCCTGATTTAAACACGCCACTGTCTTTGACCAGTGATATTAATCTACACAGCTCTGCCTTGATACCCGAAGACTACTTGCACGATGTACATCAGCGCCTACTCTTTTATAAACGTATTAGCAATGCCGATGATAAGGCCGCGTTGACCGATATCCGCACTGAGATGATTGATCGTTTTGGTAGCTTGCCTGAGCAAACACAGCAGCTGTTTGCCATTCATGCGCTACGTCTATTGGCAGAGCCATTAATGGTTAATAAAATCGACGCGAACAGCAGCAGTGTCAGCATCGAATTTGCACCCGATACGCCTGTAGAGGCGCTAGCGATTATTAAACTGATCCAGTCTGATGGACAGCATTATCGTATGAATGGCGCATCTGGCATTCGTTACAGCCACCCTGATAAGCTAGAGAAGCCTGAAAATCGTGTAGCAGTGGTGCAAGAGCTGCTCAGTTATTTTACTGAACACATGGTTACTACACCAGATTAAGCGGTGCATATTGGCATTGATAATACAATCTGACCAGATGTGGCTAGGTAATCTGCTCGATACCTGATAAAATGCACAGATTGCTCGCGTCTATGACCTTATTGATATCTGATAACAAGAGAAACGTTGATTATGTTCCAACTGCATCCCAAACTTGCCGCTGACAGTTTTTTGGTAGGCGATTTTCCACTATCGACGTGTCGTTTGATTAATGATTGCCAGTTTCCTTGGTTGATTTTGGTGCCGCGCATAGCAGGTATTAAAGAGTTGTATGAATTGTCTGAATCAGATCAAGCGCAGTTTTTGCGTGAGTCAAGCTGGCTTTCTAGTCAACTTGCCAAAACCTTTCAGGCCGACAAAATGAATGTTGCTGCCCTTGGCAATCAAGTGCCGCAGTTGCATTTCCATCATATCGTACGCTATCAAAATGATAGCCAATGGCCAAATCCTGTATGGGGCAAGCCAGCTGTGCCTTATACCCAAGAAGTATTAACACAGATGCAGCAGCCGCTTATGATGGCACTACGTGGACACCATCAGATGCCATTTGACTGGAAAATGTAGGTCAAATCGTTAACAGCCAATCATTGTAAACAAAAAGCATCATTAATCTAGATTAATGGTGCTTTTTGTATCTTTAATGGTGTAGGCATATACGAAAGTTGATTGTATAATTCTTGTTACATCGCTTGGTAGTAAATTGTTCCTTTTTCACAAAAATATATTGTATATGAATGGCTTATTGAATCATTAAATTTTTTGCAATGGATGTCTGGCATGGCTTTTATTCAACGTTGGATGATGTCTGCTGCTTTTAAAGACCATGGCAGGCGAGGGTTTGATTACCCAGAAATATTTGTCCTACTGCTTACAGTATTACTTATAGCTATCCATTTTCACTTTAGCGCGGCAGCATTATCATTTTTGATTTTTATTGGCGTGCCTAGTGTCACCTCACTGATATACAGTTACCCACGTAAAAGTAGTTTTGGAACGTCAAGTTTGGCCGTTGTATTGCTGTCAGCGGTCATTGGGGTGATGCAGTTTTGCCCATCACTATCGCTTAGTTTGCTGCTATTGATTGGCTACCGTATCATTATCAGCCCCTCAAGTAGTCGACTAAGCTTATGCATCAGATCGCTAGTTACAGCCATTGTCTTTTATGCTATTAGTCGCATCATGATGCCTGACCTTCCTAGTATTACAGGAACCATCATTCCGCCATTGGTCTTGCTACCAAGTATTGCTATCGTACTTTGGAAATTTGGTTATGTTTATCATCGTTATATCGATGGTATTGAGTCATCACAGAACGCTAAAAACCGTCTAAATACCATGGTTGCTATCATCAATAAGCTGACGCGTTTCATGCCGCCCCAAACATGGCAGCCTATCGTAAAAGACAACTGCTCTGTTGATGTTACTAATAAACGGGCGCGTTTGACCATTTTGTTTTCAGATATCGTAGGCTTTACTGAGCTCTCAGACAGCCTGAGCGCTGATAATTTAGCAGAAATTTTGAACACGTACATGCATCACATGACGATCATTGCTAATAAGCATGGCGCTGTATTGGATAAATTTATCGGCGATGGTATGGTGTGTTTTTTTGGTGAGCCAGACAGCCGAGGTGCGCGTGAAGATGCACTTGATTGTATTGCCATGGCTATTGATATGCGTCGCGAGATGCGTACTTTGCGTCAAAATTGGCGGCTCATGGGTTTTGAAGGGCTGTACGTACGTATCGGTATTAATACAGGCTACTGTCATGTGGGCAACTTTGGCAGTAAAAGTCGCTTGAGCTATACGCTTATTGGTAAAGAGGCAAACCTTGCATCGCGCTTGGAGACTGTGGCAGGGAAAGGCGAGATTTTCATCAGCGAAACGACGTATGATTATATTTGCCACGATTACGCATGTGAATTTGCAGGTAGTTTTGCGCTCAAGGGTTTTGATAAACCCATTAAAGCATGGCAAGTATTAGATCCAGATGCAGAGAAAATTGAGGTTTCAAAATGGGTTGACCATACATTGCCAGGTTTTAATCTGCATCTCAATTTTAAAGATATGAAAAACTACGATTATCAAGAAATCAAGCAAAGCCTTAATTTTGCGTTAGAACGCTTGGAAAAAGAAGAACGGGTCATGATGATTGGTGAGGATGATAACGTCTGAGCGCCTCGATACATCGATACTATGGCTTTCATTACCTAACGCCCACATGCGAAAAACTCACCTTATGAACTGACCCTCATAAGTTGTGATTAACTTTTGGGGTCAGTGCACTTGGTGGGTCTTTTTAATAACGGCAATAGAAGTGATGTTTTAATGGTTTTCTTTTGCATGGTTAAGCGTATATTTTGGAATCTCAATTGTTAAGTCGTCATCTTCTAACATCACCTGACATGATAAGCGCGAATCTGGCTCCAGTCCCCAAGCACGGTCAAGTAAATCCGCTTCGATATCATCCATCTCATCCAAGCTATTAAAGCCTTTACGCACCACGACATGGCAAGTGGTGCAGGCTTTTGACATCTCACAAGCATGCTCGATTTTAATGCCTTTTTCTAACAGTGCCTGACACAAGTTACGACCTGACTCTAGCTCGACTTCAGCACCTTCAGGGCAGATTTCATGATGGGGGAGTACAGTAATTTTTGGCATAATAAATTCGCTATAATGGCTGTGTTTGAGTAAAAATAATCGCTACAAATATGATTGGTTATGACCAGTCATTGGCATTGGTACCTGCCATACTTTGCTTCACGCTTTGGTTCATGATTTTGGCAGCAAACGCATCGCTATGCGGTTTTAGCTTGGTTTGCAAATCTTCAATGATCGTCAATTCATTATTATTAATCGCACCTTGTAACACATTCATGTGTGCAATCAATGACTGTTGTTCGGTGTCGTCTAATAGGGCACCAAAATCGGCTAATGCAGACTGTAGCGCCAACAGCTCACGCTCAGCTTCGACTTTAGTTTCAATCAGTGAACGAGCGGTTTTGTCTTCTTCAGCATGCTGAAAGCCTGAAACCAGCAGCTGCTCTTTTTGTTCATCAGACAAGCCATAAGATGGAATGATGTCAATCTCGCTCATGGTCTTAGTGGTGGTCTCTTGCGCGCTGACGGTAAGCTGACCATTGGCATCGATAGCAAAGGTCACCTCAATACGGGCAAAGCCCGCTTTCATTGGGGGGATGCCGTACAGCTCAAAACGACCCAGTGAACGGCAATGCTCAACCGTATCTCGCTCGCCTTGTACCACATGCACGACCATACCTGTTTGACCGTCTTGATAAGTAGTAAAGACTTGGCGTTTTTTGACAGGAATAGGGGTATTTCTAGGAATCAATACTTCTACCAAGCCGCCCATGGTCTCAAGACCCAATGACAATGGCGTGACATCAAGTAAAAGTAGAGCATCATCGCGCTTATGCACGAGCTGGTCAGCAGTTTGCGCTGCGCCTAGCGCCACCACTTCATCAGGATTGATACTGCATAGCGGCGAGGTATTAAAAAAGGTTGCTACGGTTTGCTGAATCGCTGGCATGCGCGTTGAACCACCGACCAAGACCACTTCATCTAAATTATCAATAGACAAATCAGCGTCGCGTAAAACCTGCTCACAGACGCTAAGCGTACGGCGCGTCACTGGCGCAATAATGGTTAATAGTTCATCACGGCTTAATGTGCCTGTAAAGTGTGCACCTTGCAAAGTAACATCAATCGTCACTTGCTCTTGCTCAGTTAACGCCTGCTTATATGCTTTGGCTGTTTGTGCCAAGATAGACTTGTCATGCAGACTGACATCAGCAGCATCGAGTCCAAGCTGACCAATCAGCCAGTTGCTAAGTAAACGGTCAATATCGTCGCCGCCAAGCGCACTGTTACCCCCTGTCGCCAGCACTTCAAACACACCGTCAGTGAGCTTTAAGATAGAGACGTCAAACGTACCACCGCCCAAATCATAAATTAAATAATAACGCTCAGTTGAATCACCTGCTTTGTCCAAACCATAAGCCACCGCCGCCGCAGTAGGCTCATTTAATAAACGCAAGACATCAATACCCGCAGCAACCGCAGCATCTTTGGTGGCTTGACGCTGCGCTTCATCAAAATAAGCAGGTACGGTAATCACTGCGCCTTCGATACTGTCTTCAGGCAACCCTTGAGCAGCACGTGCTTTTAAGGTACTCAAAATGCGCGCTGAGACTTCAACTGGAGATACTTGCCCTTGCGCTGTGACAAAAGCTGGCATAGTATCGCTAGCACCGCTTAGGGTATATGGGTGTGAAAATTTGATGTCTGCTTGACTGCGACCCATAAAGCGCTTGGCTGAAATGATGGTATTTTGCGAATCATCCGCTTGATGATTCAGCGCCGCTTGCCCGACTAAAGGCGTGCCCTCACTCGGATAATACACCACAGAAGGCAACAATGTGTCTGCTGGGTCGTCCGCCTCAATGACCTTTGCCTTACCAGAACGTACCACAGCGACCAACGAGCGCGTTGTGCCAAGGTCGATACCCAGTCCAAAGCGGTGGGCGTGTGGTTGGGTACTTTGATTGGGTTCGGCAATTTGCAATAAAGACATAAGACCACTCAAATAATCAATAATTAAAATAAAAAAAAGGGCAGTACGCGTATATACCCAAAGGTATGTTGGTATTGCCGCTGGGTAAGACAAAATCTGTTATAGCGTGCAGATATAGTATATGACAATGCCTCGCTGAATGTTACATATACAAATCATCATCGCCATCGTCATGTACAGATTGCATGACATCATCAAGTCCTGCACGCACATCGGCATCCAGCTTGACTAAGAACTTTAGCTTCTGGGTCGCATCGACCGCATCAGACCATGACTGCGCGGCGTACGCTTTGGTAAAACGCGCTGATTGCGTCTCTAAGCGTTCAGCAATTTTTGGATATAGGGCGCGTAGGGTAGCTTGGTCTTTTTGCATGAGCGCATCGTCTAAATCCATGCGTATATCCATCGCGTCATCCAAAAAATCCAAATCAGCAATGGACTGCTCAAGACCCTCACTATGGTCTGCCATTTCTAATAAATAGCTGGCACGAGTGTCAGGATGGCTGAGCGTTTGATATGCCTGATTGATAATTGCTGAGGTTTGCTCTGCTTCACGTTTGGCAGTAGCATCATGCGTATTATCAGGATGATAGCGTTTTTGTAAGACACGCAGCTGCGTATCAAGCTTGCGTTGATCCAGTTCAAACTGCACAGGCTGCTCAAATAAAGCAAAAAAATTACTATTGGCAGGCGTGTTGTCTGTATTATTCATATCATGCGCCTTATGTCATTACTAATTATAGCGTATCATTCATTGATTAAAGCAGGGTTGGAACGTTTACAGCTGATGTATTTTACAAGTAAATATAAAGTGCTTACTTAAGCTTATACTGTGAAAGATTCACCACAGCCGCATTCGCCTTTTTGATTGGGGTTGGTAAATTTAAACCCTTCATTCAGACCTTCTGCCACGTAATCCATCAATAAACCATCAAGATAGACTAAGCTTTTTGGATCAACAAAGATAGCCACATCGTGACTTTCAAAACGTGTGTCATTGTCATCAGGCGTGTCTACAAATTCTAAGACATACGCCAAACCTGAACAACCTGCTGTGCGGATACCTACTCGAATGCCTTCGCCTTTACCACGATTTTGTAAAAAATCGCGGACATGCTGAGCGGCGCGTTCTGTCATTTCTATCATGCCAACCCCTTGAACCTTGTTGTTCGATGTCTTTGATATGCCACTATTCATAGATTAAAGTGAGTAATGACATGGTGTGAAACACATACACTAAGTCTGTTTTATATAATTATCTGTTTTATATAATTAAAAACACACTCGCTATAAAAATATTAGGTAGCGAGTGCATCGCTACCTAATCAGCGGCTGTCTTAGCCACATCAATGCGAGCTATATTGATAGGTCGCATGAGTTTAAAATATCGTATTATCAATCAAAGATATTATTCGGCAGCTTCTACACTGTGCTTGCCTTTATAGTCGCTGATAGCAGCTTTAATGGCGTCTTCTGCCAATACTGAGCAGTGCACTTTTACAGGCGGCAATGCCAGTTCTTGAGCGATATCTTTGTTTTTGATTTCGCTGGCTTGGTCAAGGCTTTTGCCCTTTAGCCATTCGGTCACAAGCGAGCTTGAGGCAATCGCTGAGCCGCAGCCATAAGTCTTAAAGCGTGCGTCTTGGATGATGCCATCATCACCGACTTGGATTTGCAAACGCATTACATCGCCACAAGCAGGTGCACCTACCATGCCTGTACCAACGTTTTTAGCGTCTTTGTCTAGATTACCAACGTTGCGTGGATTTTCATAATGGTCGATTACTTGGTCACTATAGGCCATGGGTTTTCTCCTAGTATAGTGATGCGTGCTATACACGCATCGATAATTGGGGTCAAACGCTGTTGTATCTTATGCATCGTTTGTATTAAAAATAAACAATCAGCGCCTCAGACAATAAAGTTACGGCTTAGTGTTCTGCCCACTCAACTGAATTTAGATCGATACCGTCTTGATACATGTCCCAAAGTGGTGACAGAGCGCGTAGTTTATCGACCGCTTCGTGAATCTGACGAAGTACCGTGTCAATATCTTCTTCAGTCGTGTAACGGCCAAGACTAAAGCGGATAGAGCTGTGTGCAAGCTCATCAGAACGGCCAAGCGCACGCAATACGTATGAGGGCTCAAGTGTCGCTGATGTACAGGCTGAACCTGAAGATACTGCCAAGTCTTTTAGCGACATCATCAGTGATTCACCTTCAACAAAGTTAAAACTAATGTTCACAATGTTGGGTACGCTGTGCTCAAGACTGCCGTTTAAATAAATCTCTTCGATGTCTTGTAAACCGTCCCACAGTTTTTGACGCAAAGCGTGAACGTGTTTATGATCTTCTTCAAAACGCTCGTTAGCCAAGCTAAACGCTGCGCCCATACCGACGATTTGATGCGTTGGTAGTGTCCCTGAACGCATACCACGCTCATGACCACCACCATGCTGCTCTGCTTTTAGGCGAACACGTGGCTTACGGCGAACAAACAAAGCACCGATACCTTTAGGGCCATAGGCTTTATGACCTGAGAAGCTCATCAAGTCAATTTTAGTATTTTCTAAATCAACACGAATTTTACCAACCGCTTGCGCACCGTCCACATGGAAAATCACGCCAGCTTCACGGGTAATCTCACCGATAGCAGCCACGTCAGTAACCGTGCCCAGCTCATTGTTCACCATCATCAGTGATACCAAAATGGTATCTTCGCGCAGCGCGTCTTTAACTTGTTCTGGCAAAATAAGACCCGTACCTGGCTGTGGGTCAAGATAAGTAATCTCAAAACCTTCTTGCTCAAGCTCACGGCAAGTATCGAGTACGGCTTTGTGCTCGATTTTGCTGGTAATGATGTGCTTGCCACGACCTTGGTAAAAATGCGCCGCACCTTTGATCGCAAGGTTGTCTGACTCAGTCGCTCCTGAGGTAAAGACGATTTCGCGTGGGTCGGCATTAACCACTTCAGCGATTTGCTGACGCGCTGTTTCTACCGCCTCTTCTGCCTGCCAGCCATAGCCATGTGAGCGTGATGCTGGGTTACCAAAGACGCCGTCGACAGTCAGATACTGAGTCATTTTTGCCGCTACCGATTCGGCAACTGGCGTTGTGGCGGCATAATCTAGGTATATAAGGTGGTTATTTTGGCTCATGCTGGGGATGCCTCGCTGGTCGATAGAGTAATGGTAGAGATGTCTTTTGCGACAGTTAGATGTTGACGATTTGAAATCGACTTCACATTTTGCATCTCTAATAATTGTGCTAGCGTAATATTTTTCAAGTACAGTTCAATATGATTTGATAGAGCGCACCATAAATCATGGGTCAAACACATCGTGCCGCCTTGGCAGTCGCCGCGTCCTTCGCACTGCATGGCATTTACAGACTCATCAACGGCTGAGATGATACTCATGACGTCGATTTCGTCCAAAGGTTTGGCTAAATAGTAGCCACCTGAAGCGCCACGAATACTGGTTACCAAACCACGTTTACGCAGTTTAGAAAACAGCTGCTCTAAATAGGAGATAGAAATAGATTGCCTTTTGGCGATATCAGATAATGACACGGCACTGTCTTGTTGATTGGTTTGTAATGCCAAATCAAGTAGTGCAGTCACTGCATATCGACCTCGGGTAGTTAAGCGCATAACATATCTCCAAACTGATCAGTAGTAAGCTAACTTTGCCAAAGGCTTGACATCTCCTTGTCCCTGCCTTCAAACGGGCAAAATGCCTAAGTCTAGTATCATCGCTAAAAAACAGCAGTCTATAAAAGCCTGATGTATGACGAGATGACTCATTATACTGAATCCTGAGTAATTTAGTCAAGATTGGAGTGCCATTCAATCATTAATTCAATCAATGGTTATGATAGGTGTTATCAATACATAGATTTTCGTAAAATAAGGACAGTGGGTTAAGTGGGGTCTTCACTATTTATCGTCAGTCATTATACGCTGATGGTAAATAAAAATCGCACCCATAGTGCTTATAGGTGCGATTAAAGGCAGTTGTGGTGTTTAAAATTTATATGGCCTAACAGGTTGAATATAACAATTACATAGCGACAGCGGTAATAACAGCAATGATAGCAATAACTGTCATGACTGCTGCAATAATCATAAAGGTTTTCTGTTTGCTGTTTAATTCTTTGACGGTGGTTTCAAGCTCACGGTTTTTGGTAGTTAAGGTATTGATTTGGGTTTGTTGTTCAGCGATACGGCGTTTATAGTTGTTTTGTTTTTCTTGCATTTCAGCCTGATCAGGTCGAACAGCATTGTCGTCGTTTTTGAGTTTTTTAATAAGCCCTTGAATTAAACTTGCGACGCCAAGACGAGTGATGAACTGTTTGACCAGCTGAACTTGCACTGACTCCCCGCGCATCTGTAGCTTTTCTGTGTTGTCACTGTCATGCGTAGCAATGGCGCTTAGTACCTGTAAGCTATAGGCATTAATAATCACATCAGGTTCGCTGCGCCCTAGCGGCAAATCTGCATCCAGCAGTACGCCTTTATAACTAAAAGTGGCATACACTTGCACATGTGGTAGGTATAAGCGTAAACAGACGACCGTCTCTTGTTTTGCTAAAGGATAAGCCGCTTTACGCAGCTCGCCATCCAAACGCAGCAGCAGCGTGAGTGCCGACTCAATGAAAACCAAAACGATATTAAGAAAAGAATGAGACAACGTGGCACGCTTCATGTGAATAATCCATTTTTTATGTAATAAAAATTTCTAGT
The DNA here is from genome assembly GCF_016464015.1 of Psychrobacter sp. bablab_jr014. GTDB lineage: Bacteria > Pseudomonadota > Gammaproteobacteria > Pseudomonadales > Moraxellaceae > Psychrobacter. Next base: position 32,839 of record NZ_JACDXT010000009.1, on the reverse strand, counting down.
AAACAAACCTATCAAGAAAGTGACTTGGACGCAAAACTGCTTTTGTTCAAAGTCATCAAAAAAGTCCGATAGCCTCTAAATGTTATAACAATCTTTATCCTCATTAAGATTGCCTTTATCGGACTTATAGCATTGCTACGTATTGGAGCGCAAGGTATGCCTAATGCGCTATGATAACGCCTTCATCATAAAAAGTAACGCCTGCTTGTGTCAGTTAGCAATTTGTTGTTGTATTGACCAGTCATGTCGATATCGTCGGTTGTACTTGCGATAGGTACAAATGACGTGCTAAAAAGGCAGTTAATGGGGTTTTACGTAACTATCTATGTCAGATAAGTAGTCTTAGACTCGAAAATATGTAAAATCACTTGCGCGACCGCTGTACCCTTGATATAAAGGCGGTTGATGACGCGTCGTCTGTATGGACACAGCGAACATTGTATATGTTGCTTAAAGCTAGGGACATGGATACAATGTTTAGCCTCAGCGTTTACTTTAGTCCTAAAACTTGAAGGAATTTTTATGAATAAGTCAGAATTAATTGATAGCATCGCAGAAAAAAGTGGCTTGAATAAGACCCAAGCGGGCGACGCTCTAAATGCAGTAATGGACAGCATCGGCGACGCTCTAGAAGCTGGCGATAGCATTTCTTTGGTTGGCTTTGGTACGTTTAGCGTAAAAGACCGCAAAGCACGCACTGGTCGTAACCCTAAGACTGGCGAAGAGCTAAACATTCCAGCAAGTAAAGTACCAAGCTTCAAAGCAGGTAAAAACCTAAAAGAACGCTTGAACTGATTTGCCATGCTGATATGCCCATCATGAGCTTATTCAGCAAAAAGCACCTGTAAGGGTGCTTTTTTTATGGTAACTACTTTTGTCCTAGCTATTTTTTATTATTCACTGAACATTGCTATCAAATCATTTACTGTCAATGCGCACGGTATGGCATAAAAGGCAGGTTTTGTTTTGTGAATATTTTGAGTCTGGGCAAAATTTCACGTATCATAAGGCGCGTCTTTTTATAAGTACATGGTCTATAAGTGCCTTGTCTACAAGCCCATCACTGTTCATGCATTCAGTGACAGTTAAGACAGCGACAGGCAATGATATGGCAAAAGACTACCGTTTTGGTTTTGTCAGTGCAATACGTATTGACGTTCATTTATCAGGTTAATAGAGCAGAAACAACTATGGATAACTTGCGCGATTTCTTAAAAAGTTGGCCAGGTCGCATTTTATTGATTTTATGCTTATCACCACTTGCGCTACTGGGTATCGAAAGTTACTTTCATAGTGGTGTGGACCCCAACCAAGTTGCCAAAGTTGGCGACGACAGCGTGAGCTTATCTCAATATCAAAATGCCCTAAATAGCCGCCGCTCTGAGCTGTTAGAGACTATCGACGACCCAAGCTTAATCAATGAAGACGTGTTGCATCAGCAAGTGCTACGAGGCTTGGTGGATCGTGCATTGTTGCAGCAGCAGGCAGGTAAGCTCGGTATGACTGTGTCTGATGAGACCATTAATCGTCTGTTGCAGCAAGAAGCGGGCTTTCAAGATGCTGACGGCAACTTTTCAAATGACAAGTTTGCTTTGTTTTTGCGTCAACGCGGTATGAATAAGAATCAGCTGTTTGCTGAATTTCGCAATCAGTTGAGTTTAGAGCAGCTCAATGCCAGCATCGTCGGCACCGCCATTTATCCAATGAAGTCTATCAACCAGCTGATTGATTTGCAGTTAGAAGCGCGCACATTGTGGCTACATCGCTTTAACTGGCAGGATTATGCCGATAAGGTGAATGTCAGTCAGCAGCAGATTCAAAGCTATTATGACAGTAACAAAGCGGACCTAAAAAGTGCGGCAATGCTTGACTTGGCCTATATTTCGTTGCGCCCTCAAGACATCAGTATCGAGCCTGTCACCGAAGATGAAATCAAGCAGCAATATGCGGCGTATAAGCAGTCATTAGCCATTGATGATCAGCGCCAAATCAGTCAAATTCTATTATCGGGCGATAATGCCAAAGCGCGCGCGCAAGCAGTAAAAGCGCGTCTTGATAAGGGCGAATCGTTCAGTAAATTGGCAAAAACAGAATCTGATGATCCATCAGGAGAAACAGGCGGCGCGATTGGTACTTTCAATGCCTCAGTATTTGGCAGTGACGCTGACAAAGTTGCCGAAGCGCTTGAAGGGCTGCAAGTAGGCGACACTACTGCACCGATTCAGACCAGCTTTGGTTATCAAATCTTTACGGTAACTGAAGACAATAGCGAGCAAGTGCCCAGCATGGACAGCATGCGTGAGCGCTTGAGTGCCCAAGCAGCAGACTACAAACGCCAAGCCGCGTACGCTGATAAAGTAACAGCCATTAATGATTTGGCAGCAGATGGTCTTGGTATCAATGATATCGCGCAGCAAGAAAATGTGGCGCTAAAAACCATCAAAGACTATCGTAAAGAAAACAACACCTCCGTGCTGTCCCAGCCTGTCGTGGTGAAGCAAGCCTTTGATGACTTTAGTATTCAAGACCAGTCGGTGAGTGCGGGTATTGATGTATCCGATGCGACAGTATGGGTTCAGTCAAGCAATTATCGTCCAACCAAAACGCTGTCATTGCAAGAGGCGACGCCACTGATTACGCAAACGTTGCGTAAACAAGCCGCCAGTGAGTTAGCATTAAAAGAGGCTAAGCAAGTAGCGGCAGGGATTAAGACAGTCGCTGATATTCAAAAAGCAGGTGTACCAATGCAGTCCTTGGGTGAGGTGAGCCGTCAGACGACACTATTGACCGAAAAAGAGCGCAGCCTTGCCTTTAGTCAGCAAGCGCCTGAGAATGGTGTAGTGGCCTTTGCTACAGCAACCGAAATGGGCGCAAGCGTAATGGTTGGCGATCGTATCAAGATTGAGCAGCAAGCACAGCTGTCAGATGCGCAAAAAGCAGAAACTGCCCGTATCGTACGTGACAATCTGGGTCAAAACCATCTGCAAGACTATCTAGAATATCTGCGTATGGTGCATGACGTCGAAATCAATGAAGCCAGCATTGCCACTACCAAAGGTCGCTAATCAGTCACCTTGCTGTATTGAGTAAGCGAACATAAAAAAGCCCCGATATCATATCGGGGCTTTTTTTGTTGAGTACCATTTTTTTGAAAACAATAAAAAAGACACGCATAACATACGCATTATGCGTGCTTAATAGATTAGTGACGGAAGTGGCGCATGCCTGTAAACACCATAGCGATGCCATGCTCATTGGCTGCAGCGATGGTCTCGTCATCACGCATAGAGCCACCTGGCTGAATAATGGCTGAGATACCAACGGCCGCCGCGTTGTCGATGCCGTCACGGAATGGGAAGAACGCGTCTGATGCCATAACCGCGCCTTCAGTAACCAAACCTGCGTGCTCGGCTTTAATAGCTGCGATACGCGCAGAGTTGACACGGCTCATCTGACCTGCGCCAATACCGATGGTGCGCTGGTTTTTGCCATAAACAATGGCGTTTGATTTAACGTATTTGGCAACATTCCAAGTAAACAGCAAATCAGCGATTTGTGCTTCGGTGGGCTGCACGTCAGTGACGATTTTTAGGTCGCTTGCGTGAACTAGGCCAAGGTCTTGCTCTTGTACCAATAGGCCGCCGTTAACACGCTTATAGTCCATTTGCGGTGCGCGTGATTCAGGGGCTGGCAAGTCGCCACACACAAGGACACGGACGTTTTTCTTGCTGCCAGTAATCTCAAGAACGCCGTCTTCTAAACTTGGTGCAATAATTACTTCAACAAATTGATTGTCAATGATGGCTTTGGCAGTCACTTTGGTCAATGGGCGGTTAAAGGCAATGATGCCACCGAACGAAGACTCAGGATCTGTGCTAAAGGCAGTGTGATACGCTGCGGTCTGATCGCTATCTACTGCGACGCCACAAGGGTTGGCGTGTTTGACGATGACACAAGCAGGCGCGCCAAATGCTTTGACGCACTCCAGTGCTGCATCGGTGTCGGCGATGTTATTGTAAGATAGGGCTTTACCTTGTAGCTGCTGCGCGGTCGCGATAGAGGCTTGCACGTCTGCACCACCTTGCGGCTCAACATAAAAGGCAGCGTTCTGATGAGGGTTTTCACCGTAGCGTAGGTCTTCTGCTTTAGCAAATTGTAAGTTTAGTGTACGCGCAAAGGTTTCTGGCTGCTTGGTTTCATTAACACGGCTGCCTAAGAAATTAGCAATCATACCATCGTACTGAGCTGTGTGTTCAAAGGCTTTTACCGCCAAATCATAACGTAAGCTTTCGCTAAGCGCTGTGCCATTACCAAGCGCTTCTAAAACGCGAGCATAGTCCGCAGGATCAGTCACGATACCGACGTGAGCATGGTTTTTTGCTGCTGAGCGTACCATGGTTGGGCCACCGATATCGATGTTTTCAATCGCATCATTCATGGTTACATCAGCGCGGGCGATGGTTTGTGCAAATGGATAAAGATTGACCACGACCAAGTCGATACGCTCGATAGCGTGCTCACTCATGACCGCATCGTCAACACCACGGCGACCTAAGATGCCACCATGAATTTTTGGATGCAAAGTTTTGACGCGACCATCCATCATCTCAGGAAAGCCCGTATAGTCTGATACTTCGGTCACTGCGACATTGTGCTCTTGGAGCAAGCGATAGGTGCCGCCTGTAGAGAGTAGGCCGAATCCTGACTGAATCAAACCTTGAGCAAACTCGACAATGCCTGATTTATCAGAAACAGACAGCAGTGCAAGAGGTTGTGTACCCATAAAGAAAATCCCATAAAAAAAGCCTGACAGAATGTCTGGCAAGTCGTAAAGACAGATGTCTTCATCACAAGACGCGATACATGATTACTGATTTTATCAGTAGCAGACCCACGCATCACACAGTAGGCGGTATCATAAAACATCTGGGCGCGTTATACAAAAAAATGACGCCTTAGCGTCATTCCATTAAGCCATAAGTTTTGAGTTTTTTGCGCAGTGTGCCACGGTTTAGCCCCAAAACTTGCGCGCATTTGGTCTGATTGCCGCGTGTTTGTTCAAGAACGACTTGTAATAGCGGCGCTTCGACCTCTTGTAATATAAGCGCGTATAGGTCCGTCGGCATCTCATCACCGAGCGCAGCGAAATAAGCGCGTACCACCTGTTCAACATGACTGCGTAGGGGCGCTTGGCTATGATAAGCAGGTGGTACTTCGACTTCTTGTGGCTGTGGCGACTGAGCAGTACTATGCGGATCTAATTGCGCTAGTGTGTCCTCAAGTGCCATGAGCGATGCGTCAACATCGCTATGGTCTTCGAAAAATGAACTGTCGGTAGTGTGTTCATGGGCATAAATAGGTGGCGCGTCCATGCGCTTTGAATCGTCGGTCATTGAATAATGTCCTTGAAGGTTAGCGGCGATAAGCGTGTATCAGTGACAATAGCAATTATCAAAACCGTCATCTATCATTGATTGTTGCATTATTTTGATAATGATTGGATTAGGGCGTGTCCCTAATTCAAGCGTTTATGACTAAATGGGCTAAAAATGGCTAAATCTTTGGCAAACGGTGTCAAATAGCTGGCCAATGTCTTGATATTACCTACGCTATTTTTCTTGTTTGCCTGCGATTTATCTCATTTTTATCACCATTTTTAAAATAGGGACACGCCCTAGAGCATTTAATATAAAGGCTGAATTGCAACTTGTGTAATCTGCTGGTCTTCGATAGGTATGGTAAAAAGTACAGGTAACGTACTGCTCGCTGCTATCTGTGTCTGTGGGCTTAATAAATAACCTTCAGGCTCAGCAAGAAAGTCACCCAGCAAGACATTATTATCCCCATAAACCTTGATGAGTAAGCTTGGCAATAACTGGCTATTATCGCTTTGATTGATAATATCAGCACCGATATCGCTAAAAAACTCTGCATCTTTAACTTGACTTGGCCTATGCATTGAATCGGCCATCGTTAATTGTTGCAAGTCAGCCGCAGGTAGGCTACAAGAGGCAATGGCACAAATAGAGTGCAGCGTAGAAGCTTTTTCTGGGTTTTTGATAATATTGTCGGCATTAAAAATAAGATACTGTGCGAACAAAAGCATGACTAGAATCACACAGCCTATTGCCCATAAGGTGCTTGCAATTGGTAATGGTTGGCGGAATGTATCGGCTTGTGCGGCAGGTCTATGAGGTTTAGGAGCTGAATGATCTGCTTCCATACCCATTTTTGCTAATAACTCAGACAAGTCAGTATTATCAGTAAGCGCGGTATCTTGGGACGCTATAGGGTCTTTTTCTTGCAGTAGCCCTTCAAGCCAAGTACCGTCATCTGTATTCTGACGTTGGTCTATGCTGGCTTGCATACTGGTGTCATTGATTTTATTTGAACTGACGCCTTTTTTAACATTGACAGGTGTGTCGTAAGTCGCACTTTGTTTGGGTTTTGTGCGGTTATCCTCGTTGTTGTCTCTATCGTTGAATAGGGCATCGATATCGAGCTCAGATAGCGCACTGGTCGCATTTTTGCTGGTATTGATGTCCATATCATCGTAAATCAGCGCGTCCCCAATATCGCCTATATCATCATCCTCTTCAATGGCCATATCATCATAAATCAAATCGGCATCTGCTTTAATCGTAGACACTTTGACTTTAGAGGTTGATGACGGCTTAGTTGTTGGTGACTGATGATCTACAGCTCGGTCATCAAGATGTGATTGAGGAGTGGGGCTTATGGCCGTAGTTTTAGAGGCTGGGATGTGCTTATTAACAATATGGTTATTAATAAAAAATGTCTTATGGCACTGACTACAGCGACCCTTTGCTGTACTGTCCTCAAATTGCACTGCTGGAATATCAAACTTGGTGTGGCAGTGGGGGCATTTGGTGGTGATAAGCATAGCCATAAACTCTAATCCAAAAAGATGCAGCATCACTGCTGCGCGCTACCACTAAAATCATAAAGCTACTGAATCCTAGCGATACTAGGACGTGTCATCAATGAACACATGACATCATTTAACGGTCTTAAACGGGCTAAATCTTACCAAACAGCGTCACAAATCTTGTGAATATGCCTATATTCTCTGCAACTTTTCCCTTGTTTGACTACGATTTATCTCACTTAAAACCTCGCTATCTAAATGATGACACGCCTATCAGTAGTACTTATATCTTGTCAGCATGTTTGTGTGTATCAGCCTGCTTAAGTATCGCTGACAGCTATTCGCGAACCCGATACCCACGTTCAGTGCATCTACTATAAGTATAGTTACCGATAAAATCACAAACTAATGTTGCTATCCTAACAGATGTAATTAAATGTTGCTAGCCTGTAAATGTACCTGACAGACGCTGCCAATGATGGTCTTCTTGAGTGGTAAAGGCATGCGTATTATCTAAAGCAAAATAAGGCTGATAGGCTGCTTTCACCGATTCAGTTTGAGGTTCTATTAGACCTGCCAGCACAATGCGACCTTGTGATTTTAACAAACTTGCTAAATACGGTGCGAGTTCAATAAGCGGCTTCGCCAAAATATTAGCAACCATAACATCAACGGGGATGATGTCATTGTCCTTACAATAGCTTTGGAACTCATCAGGCAAAAACGTTTGCAAACGGTCGCCAACATGATTACGCTCGGCGTTTTGTTTGGTTGCTAATACCGCTTGTGGATCAATATCCACCGCATAAACTTGACGCGCACCAAGCAGTAGCGCTGCTACGCCAAGAATGCCTGAGCCGCAACCATAATCAATGACGACCTTGTCTTTTAGGTTTTCTTCTGTCAACCAGTCCAAACACAGACGCGTGGTCGCATGATAACCTGTACCGAACGCCAAACCTGGGTCCATAATGATATTAATCGCGTCAGGCTTAGGCGGGGTTAGCCAGTTGGGTACAATCCATAAGTCATTGGCGCACTCAATTGGGTGGTAGTGACTCATCCACTCGCGCTCCCAGTCTTTGTCGTCAACTGCCGTTAACCATAAGCGGCTGGCGTGTACTTCTGCCGCGATATCGTGGCTCAGCTGTTCAACCGCTTGACGACTCTCAGTATCATTATCAAAAAGACCCGTGATAATAACCTCATCCCACAGTGGCGACTGTCCTGGAAGTGGCTCAAAAAGAGGCTGGTCGCCTGCATCGTCAAGAGATATTGACAGGGCGCCTGCCTCAAGTAGTAAGGCCTCTGCCAAATCAACGTTTGCTTTTTCACACTGTAAATGTAGCTGTTGCCATGCCATAAATGGTCACCTGTTGTTAAAATATGCTTAGAAAATTTTATAATGAGAAAAAGTGGTTCATTTTTTAAATGAAGACACGCCCTAGCGTAAAGCTTGCTCGGCTTCTTGTACCACACGAGCGTTATTTTGCATTTGTCCTGCTTTATGTACCAACTGCCATAAGGCGCGTCTGCGAGTAGCATCTTCAGAGACACTCAGACCACGCCGTGCTAACGCTTCAGCTTTGTGAGGCTGATTCTTCTTGATAGCAATTTGTGATAGATAAAAGTACACCGCTGATGAGCGCGGGGCAAGACGCTGTGCGCGAGTAAAGCTGTTTTCGGCGACGGTCAGCTCGCCACGACTGAGCTGTGCCACACCGACTTGCATGAGGCTCCGAAAGGCGGGTAGATTATCGCTGTTGCTTGCACTCGATGTATTAGGGCGCGCCGAATGTTGCCGCGCTTGCTCTAAAAGCTCTTGATGTGACGGTGGCTGTGGTGGCGGCACAATAATAGGCGGCTTAGGTAACGGAATAATGATTACTTCAGGCTCAGGTTCAGGCTTAATGATAATCTTAGGCGGCGTATCAAACGTAGGCTCAGTATCATGAGTGTCGTAAGACTTGTCCTCACTTAAAATCCTGCTTTGACGCTCTTGTGCTGCTGCCTGTTGTTGCTCTTCTATCGTTGGAATATAGGGCTTTGGCTGAAAGCGCGTATCATCGGTAGCTGTGCTGGTGCGGGCGGTTGACTGCGTGGATACAGAAGCAGTGGGTGCTGGTTTGGTAGTGGGTGTGGATGCGGTATTCGGCACACTTTGGCACGCGCTTAACCACAAGCTACCCAGCACAGCGCCCAGCACCCATCGGAATCTGGGCGCTGTATGCGAGACAAATGACCATGAGAGCTTGGCTGTATTCATGCAGATTCTCTTAACAAATGATGATTGTCATAAATCATAACGCTGTATTTAGAACCATTCAAGAGCACGCTCATACCACGTATCCGCTTGGCGCTCTGAACCATTATTTTCGTCTATGACTGCACTGTTTGGAATCTCTAAGCCTTCTTGTTGGCGTTGACGATTAATACGGTTTTGCTCTTGCTGCCATGCCATTTGCTCACGTGCGCGGTCTTGTTGATAAATGTCTAAGGCACAGCTACTTGCCTCACGTGGCAAGTAATTTGCCAGCACAGGTAAGTAGCGGGCATTCGGACAGCGCTCATTTGACAGTTTGCCAGAGTTGTTTTCGAGCCACAGCCATTCAATACCTTCAGGTGCGGGCATAGATACGGGCGTCAGTTTCAGACGGCGCATGTAGTCTTCCCACACAGGCAATGCGCCTGAGCCGCCACTTAAGCCGATAGATTTATTGTCATCACGGCCGACCCAAACCACGCTGACATAGTTGCCGCTATAGCCTGCAAACCATGCATCGCGGTAATCATTGGTCGTGCCTGTTTTACCCGCAAGGTTTAAGTTGCTGCCAAGCGATTGAATACGTTTCGCCGTCCCATCCTTAACCACCCCTTGGAGGGCATAGTTTACTAAAAAGTTGGTTTCAGGAGGGATACTGCGTTTGGTGTTTAGTCCTGTACGCTGCAAAATACGACCCTGATTATCAATAACCGTGCGAATACTATGAATTGGCGTGCGGAAACCACCCGTTGCAAACACCTGATAGACGCCCAGCATGTCCATCGGGCTGAGATTGACAGAACCAAGCAGCACAGAGGGGTAGCTTGGGATTTCTTCTTTTACCCCAAGGCGGCGCAGTTGTCTAACAAAAGTATCGACACCAAACTCCATACCCATGCGCACAGCGGCTTGGTTGTATGATTTGGCAAGTGCGGTACTGAGTGGCACAAAGCCGTGGTCGCGCTGGTCATAGTTTTTTGGCGTCCATGTCTTGCCATCGCTGAGCTCAACGGTAATGGGTGAGTCATCGACAGAGCTGGCAAGATTGTAGCGACCGCTCTCAAGTGCGGTCATATAAATGACGGGCTTTAATAGTGAACCGACTTGACGCTTGGCATCAACAGCGCGGTTAAAGCCTGTAAACTCACTACCACTACCAACCACGGCGACCAGCTCGCCTGTCTCAGGATTGGCACTGACAAGAGCAGCTTGTAAATCTTTGGTTTTGCTACCACGGCGGCGTAGCTCACCGAGCTTTTTCTCCACCGCATTATCAGCAGCCAGTTGGGTGACTGGGTTTAGGGTGCTGATAATGGTCAAACCTTCATTTTTTAAATCATCAGCGTAGTACACATTGTTCAGCTCACGCTTTACCATATCCAAAAAGTCAGGGAATAAGTTTTTGCCCTCTTTGGCCTTATCCACCACGCCTAGCGGTTTTTTAATCGCCGCATCATAGTCTTCCTGCGAGATTTTGCCCAGTACCAGCATATTATTTAGTACAGTATTACGGCGGTCTTTAGCCGCTTCAGGATGGCGGCGCGGATTGTAGACACTTGGGCCTTTTGCCATGCCGACCAAAAGGGCTTGCTGGTCGACACGCAGCTCGTTTAAGGGTTTATTGAAATAAAACTGCGAAGCCAAGCCAAAGCCATTGATAGAGCGTTTGCCATTTTGACCCAAGTAAATCTCGTTTAGGTACGCCTGCAATATCTCATCTTTGCTATAATGCAGCTCAAGCAATACTGCCATTAAGGCTTCGTTGGCTTTACGCTTAAGCGTACGGTCGGAGTTTAGATAAAAGTTTTTAATCAGCTGCTGCGTGATGGTCGAGCCACCTTGTCTTGAGCCACCTGTAAAGTTATTAACGACAGCACGGCCAATACCACGGATAGACACGCCTTTATGCTCATAAAAGCCGCGGTCTTCGGTAGAGATAAGCGCATCAATCAAGGGCTGCGGCACGTCATCAAGCGACACCACCATACGGTCTTCGTTGTTATCAGGATAGATGCCACCGATGCTGACAGGCTCTAAACGGATAATGCCTGTTTTGCTTTGCTGTGTGCTCTGAATCGACTTGATCTCGCCACCTGAGATGCTCAGCTTGATGACTTGTTCAGGGTCGATGTCATTGGCGCTATAAGTAAAGCCGCGGGTATGAATATAGTAGGTACTGCCTGACTTATGAAAGCTACCTGTACGCTCATAGCTTTTATTGCTTTGATAGTTAAGCAGCTCTAACCACTTTTTGATGGTGTCATTATCCACGTTTGCGCCTTGATAAAGCTCAAGCGGCTGGGAATACACTTTGGCTGGAATATCCCAGCGCTTGCCCTCAAATTTGTGAGTAATGGTGCGATCGAGCTTGACCAAATAAAGCGCGAGGAGCACCATACCGACGATGACAATGAGCAATAAAATCGTACTAAAAACCAGTCCGCGCTGCGTGTTTGCAGGCGTGCTGGTGATAGGATGACGAGAGGGTGTGAACTTTTGCACTGATGCGGCACCGTTTTACGATAAAAAAACTGCCTCATGATGACGCAAAACGATAAAATTTTCAATCTATCATGTACAGTAGGCGACTATCGGTAGCGATGACGCGCTATAGTGCGTCTGATAGATATGCTTTGTTATCATGCGTTTAGCTCATTGCTTGCCCCGTTTACTAGCTAAGGAATACCGCGCTGTCATGTCTGATACCTCATCCCATGCCGCTACCCTGTACGAAGACTCCATCACACAAGGGTTAATATTGCCGCCAGCGGGTCACTGCTTCCACTGTGGTGATGCCGTACCGAGTCCGCCTTTTATGGCGACAGTGCTCGGCGCGCCGCGTGAGATGTGCTGCTTGGGCTGTCAGCTGGCGGCAGAGAGTATCGTGGAGGCGGGGCTGGAGCAATACTATCTTGACCGCTCAGAGATTAACCGCACGGCAAGTCTGCCTGCCGAAATGACGCGCCTGAGTGCCTATGACCATGAAGACATTAAATCGCAATTTGTCTATCATCAAGACGCGCTGTCGGTTGCTGAGCTGTCGGTCAATAATCTGCGCTGTGCGGCGTGTACGTGGTTGATTGAATCGCGCCTGCTCAGTCTCGATGGAATCGATGCGTGCCGCGTGAACTTGACCAATCAACGTATGCAAGTGACGTGGGATGAGGACAAATTACCCATCAGTCAGATTCTTGCGACTATTGGCGATATCGGCTATGAGGCAAAGCCGTATCGCCAAGACACGCACGAAGCCATGCTTGCTAAACATAATAATAAAATGATATTGCGCCTCGGTATCGCGGCGCTCGGCGCGATGCAGTCTATGATGTATGCCGTGGCGATTTATTTTGGCGAATACAGCGGCATGATGGTGTTGCAGCGTGATTTTTTGCGCTGGGTGTCGCTGTTTGTCAGCGTGCCTGTGTTTTTTTATGCTGCCATTCCGTTTTTTATTTCCGCGTATACCGCGATACGCGCGCGTCAAGTCAATATGGACGTACCTGTCAGTGTCGCGCTGATTGTCACCTTTTTTGCCAGTCTGTATGCCACGCTAACAGGCAGCGGACACACGTATTATGATTCGGTCAGTATGTTTGTGTTTTTCTTACTGGCAGGTCGCTATATCGAGCACAATGCCCGCTTGAAAGCGGCGACGATGGCAAACGATTTGGTGGTGGTCGAGCCTGTATTGGTGCAAAAAGTTGGCACAGATACCGAAGCCGCTGCGCACATTCAGCAGTTGCTGACAGCAGATACTTCTGACACTGACCAAGACAATCAACAAAATAGCCTAAGCAATAAAAATATAAACGCTATCAATCCACAAGTACGCTTAAAAATAGCCCAAGATGCCTTGACACATTGGCAAAACAATCAACAAAAAAACATTGACCAAGATAATCTCGTAACCAGTAAAAGTCTGCGCGTTGGTGACATTATTAAAGTCGAAGCAGGCTCAGAGATTATCAGCGATGGCATTTTGCTTAGCACCACCGCGACCGTCTCGCAAAGTCTACTGACAGGCGAGGGTGATTTAATCGTTAAGCAGCAAGGCGACCACATCATCGGTGGCGCACAAAACGACAGCCAGCCCTTTATCATGCTAGTGACAGCGGAAACTGAAGACAGTCAGATTGGTTTGATTGACCGTTTGATGAACCGCGCGATGAGCGAAAAGCCCAAGCTCGCCCAGCAAGCGGATAGGCTGGCACGCTGGTTTGTGGCGCGTATTTTAATCTTGTCAGTATTGGTGTTTATTGGCTGGTATTTTATTGACCCAAGCCAAGCCATTTGGGCAACGGTTGCCGTTTTGGTTGCTACCTGTCCATGCGCATTATCGCTTGCCACGCCGATTGCCTTGACCGTCGCCACCAACCGCTTGGCAAGTTATGGCTTTTTGACCACACGCGGGCACACGTTGCAGACGCTCGCACACATTACCCATGTGGCGTTTGATAAGACGGGCACGCTCACGTATGGCAAGCCCAACTTGCTGCATATTGACTTGATGGACGCGGAACTTAATACCTCGTCTGACGATATGGCGTATAAAAATCAGCTGCTCGCTATCGCTGCCGCGCTCGAGGTCGGCAGCCGTCATCCTGTCGCACACGCGCTATTAACCGCTGCCTATCAGCTGCATCTGCCTGCCACAGACGATTTGACCCATTATCCAGCGGGTGGGGTGCAAGCGGTAATTGGTGGCATGACCTATCGTATTGGGCACCCTGCCTTTGCGTTAGAGGACAATAGTGCCGCTGACAGCATTCGTGCCGAGACGCATCAGGCCAGCCTCGTGGTGGTATTGTCAAAATGGCAGGCAGACACGCAGTCATGGCATGCCAAAGCCAGCTTTTATTTTAATGACAAAGTCCGTGATACGGTGCCAGCGCTATTAGAGACGCTAAACGCGTATGACTTGCAGCCTGTCATGTTGACAGGTGACCCTAGCGCAGAGGCAATGAAAGTGGCCGCGTCACTTGGCATCACTGACGCGCACAATGCGCTATCCCCAGCGGACAAGGTAGCACGTATCAAAGACTTGCAGCAGCAAAGGGCAGTGGTGCTGATGGTCGGCGATGGCATCAATGATGCGCCTGTACTGGCAGCGGCAGACGTTTCAACCTCGATTGCGGGCGCGGCAGATTTGGCGCAAGTATCCAGTGACAGTATTATTTTAAATGGCAAAATCGAGGCCATCGGTAAGGCAAAACACATCGCCAATAAAACTGAGCGCATCATTAAACAAAATTTCCGCTGGGCGCTCGGCTACAATGGCGTTGTGCTGTTGCCTGCGGTGCTCGGCTATGTGCCGCCTTGGCTTGCAGCTATTGGCATGTCATTAAGCTCACTGGTCGTGGTGCTTAATGCCTTACGTTTAAAACGCGCTTAATTATTGACGTTGACGACTCATGTTATGGTTTTACCTAGGTTTCGTCTTATAAAAACCATCAGCCACAAAAAAACCGCCATCAAAATCTTAAGGCGGTTTTTCTTTTTCTAACAACAGTTTTTGTTAAAACGCTTGATTGATTAGTCTTGCAAGTAGCTCAGTAGACGTAGGAATTCAACGTACATCCAGACTAGCGTTGCCATGATGCCCACACTAAAAATCCACTCGTAGTCATCAGAGACGCCCATTGCTACGCCGCGCTCGATGTTATCAAAATCAAGCAACAAGCTAAACGACGCAATCACGACGACAAACAAACTAAAGCCAATAGCAATCATACCACCATCAAATAAGAAAGGTAGGCTTGAGCCAAAGATAGCAAAGCCCCACTGTACGATGTATAGCAGCATGATGGCAAAAATCGCTGACATCATGATAGAGCGAAATTTGTCCGTCACTTTAATCACGCCTGAACGATATAAGCCCAGCATGACGGCAGCGGTGACAAAGGTCGCACATAATGCGGTCAATGGTACACTTGGGTACATCGCCGCGAAAATCATCGAAATGCCGCCTAGAAACAAGCCTTCAAGCAGTGCGTATGGCACAGCAAGCGTTTTGGCGAGATGCGGCTTAAACACCATCAAAAATGACAGACCCACGCCAGCAAACATGCTGACAATAGCGGTCATATAAATAAAATTGCTTGATAAGCCAGCGGCTAGGGCATAAAAAAAGAATCCTAAACCAGATACGGCAGACAAACCAAGCAACATGCTGGTCTTGCGCACCACCCCTTTTACGGTCATCGGTTTCCCACCGACCGCAAGCTCTGTGCGACTGACGATAGGATTGGCCATACATATGTCCTTAATAATATAAATAAAATGATATAGATACTCGTTACTCTAGCAAACCCGCTACTATTGTCAACTATATTTACGTGAACGCTATTTGTATTTTTTGGTTGCCATACACAGCATGTTGCTAGGTTATGCTTGAACAAAATACCTAGTGTCCAAGCTCAAGTATTATATGGTGTCGATGTAACGCAGATACAAGCAGAAGTGTATGCTCAGATGGTTGGCTCTTAATACAACATACAAGTCAGTTGATAAAAAAAGAGGCTAGTTTAGCTAATGGTTTACCGTTATTATGGTGTTGTTTTACGCTTATATCGAGTCGCTTTATGGAAAACTCAGCGCAGTCTGAACGTCTGCCACATTTACACGAATCTAAGCTGTTTTGTGATATTAAAAATCCTGCTTTTCAGCGCATCGGATTGATGGGTCGGGCAGGCAAGCGTAGTGTCATCACAAGCTTATTACAAATCGCGCATACCATCAACGAAATGGGCTTGACCCTCGTCATGGATGTAGAAACTGCAGAACTGCCGAATTTGGACTTGAGCAATATTGAGCGTGTCAAAATCGTTAAGCGTGGCTTGATTGGTGAAATTTGCGATTTGGTCATCGTGGTCGGCGGTGATGGCTCCATTCTGCATGCTGCCGAAGCCTTGGCGCGCTACCGTGTTCCTGTGCTGGGTATCAACCGTGGGCGGCTTGGGTTTTTGGCGGACGTACGCCCCTCTGAAGCGGCCTTTAAGATAAGACAGGTCTTAATGGGTAACTATCAATTAGATCATCGTTTTTTATTGACCATGGAAATCCGTGATGGGCGTAATATTTTATATGAAGATATGGCATTAAACGATGTGGTATTGCATGCAGGCAAGTCGGTACATATGATTGATTTTCAGATGAAAATCGACGGCCACGATGTCTATCGCCAGCATAGTGATGGCTTAATCGTCGCTACACCAACAGGCTCGACAGCGTACGCCCTGTCAGGTGGTGGGCCGATTGTTCATCCCAGTATGGATGCCATTTGTCTTGTGCCCATGCATCCACACACTTTGTCCAGCCGCCCGATTGTGGTTAGTGGAAATAGCGAGATTTGCATTCGCATTCATGAGGACAATCGCACGCAGCCTATGGTCAGCGCTGATGGTAAACAAAGTATGCCACTAGAAAAAGACCATCGTCTCTATATCCGTAAGCATCCTGATAAGCTCACCTTGTTGCACCCACCAGGGTTTGATTTTTACGAAGCTTGCCGTACCAAGCTACATTGGAATGTGCATGCTGATGAATTCAGTTTAGAGAGCGATGACGACTGAGTTACTGGCAACATGCTATAGGCATGGTAAAATAGGCCTAATATTTAATATATAGAAATGACGAGGGTGATATGGACAAACAAACGGTACTTGCAAGCTTAACGCCTGAGCTGGTGGACAAGTTTCGCACCGCTATTGAGCTTGGCAAGTGGCCTGATGGTCGCCGCCTAAGCGCTGAGCAGCGTGAGACCTGCATGCAAGCGGTGATGATATGGGAACATGAGCACTTAGCCGCAAGCGAGCGTACAGGTTTTATCCATAAGCCTGTAAAAAATGATGGCACGGTCGTTGGCGAAGAATGTGACGTCGAGCATGAGCATCATTATCCCAACATGCCCAATCCAAAAGGCGACATTCAGCCCATTAAATTTCGTAATAAGTAATTTTGTAATGAACAAGCGTGCAAAATAGGTTTTATTACCTGATAGCGCGTAAGTATAAAGAGGCTGTATCTGATGGACTGACCCCTTAAAGCTGAACACACAATGATGACACACCATAGATCGTAACGCATAAAAATACCCCATAAGTTGCATCCAACTTATGGGGTTCTTAATATAAACGGTTAATCTGTTTTGCTTACTGCTTTAATAAGGTTTCCATTTCTGCGTACTGCTGCTCAACTTCTGCACGCGGACCACCAGTCATGATGCTCACAGCGAAGATAGCAATCGTGCTTAGAACGAAACCAGGAACGATAGCAAACAACCAGCTGTTGAGTGCAGTGCCATCAGCAAGGGTAAAGCCGCCATAGATCCAAACGATAACGGTTAGAGCACCGACAACCATACCTGCAACCGCACCATTACGGTTCATGCGTCTCCAAGTCAAGCTAAAGATAACGAGTGGGCCAAATGCAGCACCGAAGCCTGCCCAAGCGTTTGATACAAGATCAAGTACTGAGCTGTTTGGATCAGAAGCCAGCATGATAGATACGATAGCAACGACGATAACTGAGATACGACCAACCAAGACTTGACGAGACTCTGGTGCTTCTCTATCAAAGAATAGCTGATAAACGTCTTTTGTTAACGAGCTTGAAACCACAAGTAGCTGTGATGAAATGGTACTCATAATTGCAGCTAAAATAGCAGCAAGTAGGAAGCCAGATACCAGTGGGTGGAACAAGAACTGAGTAAATACAAGGAAGATGGTCTCAGGATCATCTAGGGTCATTGCAGTTTTTTGTACATAGGCACGACCAGCAAAACCTGTCATCAACGCACCGATAAGGCTGACAATCATCCAGCTCATACCAATGTTACGTGCCGTTGGTACATCTTTTGGTGAACGAATCGCCATGAAACGTACGATAATGTGTGGCTGACCAAAGTAACCCAAACCCCAAGCCATCAATGAAATGATACCGATGATACTCATACCTTCAGTAATGTTCAATAATGTTGGGTCGATGTTACTGACTGCTGTTGTGGTCGCTGATACGCCGCCAAGGTCTGTAAAGGCTACGATAGGTACGATGACCATCGCAAACAACATGATAACGCCCTGTACGAAATCGGTCATTGATACCGCTAGGAAGCCACCGAACAAGGTATAACATACCACCACACCTGCAGTTACCCATAGGCCTGTTGAGTATGACATGTTTAGTGAGCTTTCAAATAGCTTACCACCGCCAACCAAGCTTGCTGCGGTGTATACGGTAAAGAATAAGATGATTACGATCGCTGAGATAACGCGTAGTAGGTGCGATTTGTCTTCAAAGCGGTTTGCAAAGTAATCAGGGAGGGTGATTGAGTTGTTCGCAACTTCGGTATAGACACGAAGACGCGGTGCAACGATGATGTAGTTTAAGAATGCGCCGATAGTCAGACCAAGTGCAATCCAGATACTGACCACACCATCACTATACATATAGCCTGGTAGACCAAGAAGTAGCCAGCCTGACATGTCTGAAGCGCCTGCTGATAAGGCAGTCACTGCTGGACCAAGGTTACGTCCACCAAGCATATAGCCTTCAGAGTCGTTGGCCTGTTGGAAATAGGCGTAAACACCAATACCAATCATTACTAAAAAATAGGCGGCTAACGATATTAGCACACCACTTGAAATTCCATTCATAAAACCTGTCCTTAACCAAATTACTGGTTATTGTAAAAGTATCAATAACGCCTCAACCAATAACGCTAAAAACTTCTTGACGCTAAGAAAAAGACACTACTGAGAAGGAAATCAAGGGCACCTATTCGCGGTGTGACCGCAAACAAGCTGTTGTGTTTAGTTTTAGATGATTAATACTAGATAGAGACCACCGCAAAGCGGAACACCACAAATAAAATCAATCATGTAAAACTGTTAAGCGTGCTTTTGTATCTAAAATAAGCTACAAAGCACCGATCAAACACAATTAACCATTGACTCTTAATAATATTAACAAACGTCATACTGTCACGCACAATATATATGACAACAACGTAATATGGCAAGGGCGAGTTGTGCGAATTAAATTCATGACAAGAAAAACTTGAATCAAAAACTGCCTAACCGACTCATATTACCCAATTGATGCTAGATATATTGGTTAATATTTCTCTAGTAACAACATGTTATAGATACAAAGTAAACGGCATTATAACGTATCGATAATTCGATTGCGAACCAAGCTACAAGAGAGTTACTAAGCAGTAGTTTCAGAGGCATAGGTGATAGGCGAAAGCATTTTTAACAACGCCGCCACGCTGCTAGAAGGCGTCAGTTTTGGATTGATAACCACACCGAGATAACGTTGCAGCTCAATATTATCTGCCATGTCAATACGCTCTAAATCTTGGCTAATAAGTGTCTGTGGCAGCACCGACCAACCAAGACCGATAGAGACCAGCATACGGATAGACTCTAGTGGGTTGGTACTCATGGTGGCGTAGGGTTTTAGGTTGTGTTTGGCAAATTCAGATAAGGTAATTTGGCTGGTAAAGGTATTGGCAGAAGGTAGGATAGCAGGGTAGTGCGCTAACTGCTCCAAGGTCACGTTGGTCTTTTTGGCTAAAGGCGACAATGCGCCTGTCATAAAATAAAGCGGGTCTGACCATAGCGTGTGATACGTTAAACGCTTGTCATAAATTGGCGGCAAGGTTAAAAAGGCCAAAGACAAATTACCATCAAGTACCGCTTTATGCGCCTCTTCTGAATCGACAAAATGAACTTCAAGCTGCACGGCAGGATGCTGCTGTATAAAGTGTTTGAGGACGGGTGCAAGGTGGTGCAGACCAATATGATGACTGGTGCCGATGACTAATTTGCCTGAGACGGTTTGCCGATTGTTTTGTAGATTGATTTTAAAGTTTTTATAATCTTCTAGCCAGCGCTTGGCGTGGGGCAGCATTTCATTGGCGGCTTGAGTCGGAACAATTCCGCGACCAACGGTATCAAACAGTGTGATATTAAATTCATCTTCTAAGTTTTTAATGCGCTTACTGACTGCTGGCTGAGTAATAAACAGCTTTTCTGCCGCGCCTGAGATGCTGCCAGTCTGCATTACCGTCACAAACGTCGTTAAATTGGTTGTATTCACACCGATATCCTTAGCCGATTACTCAGCGATTGCCCTAAAACATAAAATCACGACAATATATGGTCAATAAGAAAATATTGATTTCATCTATCTAAAACAGAAAAAAAAGTTTGTTAACAGATAAAAATCATCAATTATTATTATAGGATTAGGCTGTTATAATCACAAGACATCCACTTAACTTTTCAACGCCTAATTATTTTAATGCCGAGTGACTTCAAGGTGTGGTCATTATGGCTTGATTATTGAGTACAGAGCGATATCTATAAGATAGGTGTCTGCTAATATAGAAGCATAAGCGCTTTATGACGTATAACGATAGGTCTATACAGTGTGTTTTTAACGCTATATCATTTTTATTTTGGCTTTACTATATAACTATTATCTATTATATAGATGCGTACTGATATCTATCATGCATGTGCTTCCTATACATCGCCACCACGTGTTGTGCTTAGATGAGCCGCCTACACGTCAATAGCAACCAAAACAAGGACAAGATTATGGCTGGTCAGACTTTATACGACAAACTTTGGAACGCCCACGAAGTCAGCAAACGTGATGATGGTTCAAGCCTTATTTATATCGATCGTCATCTGCTGCATGAAGTGACCAGTCCGCAAGCATTTGAAGGTCTAGAGCTTGCCAATCGTGAGCCGTGGCGCTTGTCTGCAAATATCGCCAGCCCTGATCATAACGTACCAACCGTGACGGCTGAGCGTTCTGAAGGTGTATCTGGTATTAAAGATGAAGTATCGCGTTTGCAGGTCGTTACCTTAGATGAAAACTGCGCAAAATTTAACATTGCTGAATTTACCATCAATGACGCTCGCCAAGGCATTTTGCACGTGGTCGGCCCTGAGCAAGGCTTGGTATTGCCTGGTATGACAGTAGTTTGCGGGGATTCACATACCGCGACACACGGTGCACTTGGCTGCTTGGCTCATGGTATCGGTACCTCTGAAGTTGAGCATGTATTGGCGACGCAGTGCTTGATCCAAAAGAAAATGAAAAACATGCAAATCCGTGTTGAAGGTAAACTCGGCGCTGGCGTGACGGCAAAAGACGTGGTACTGGCCATTATCGCTCGTATCGGTACGGCAGGCGGCACAGGTCATGCGATTGAATTTGCAGGTCAAGTGTTTGAAGAGATGAGCATGGAAGGGCGCATGACCGTCTGTAATATGGCGATTGAAGCGGGCGCCCGCGTCGGTATGGTCGCTGTCGATGACATCACCATTGATTACGTTAAAGGTCGCAAATATGCACCGACGCCTGAGCAATGGGACGCCGCAGAAGCCTATTGGCGTACCCTATATTCAGATGCGGACGCTGTGTTTGATACCGTTATCGAAATGGACGGCAGCGCGATTGCACCGCAAGTCTCTTGGGGTACCTCACCTGAGATGGTCGTCGATGTCACAGAGTCTGTGCCAACGCCAGAACAGGCTGCTGATGACACCCAAAAAGAAGGCTGGATACGCGCCTACACCTATATGGGTCTAGAAGCAGGACAAAAGATTACTGATATTCAGCTTGATAGAGTGTTTATTGGTTCATGCACCAACTCACGTATCGAAGATTTGCGTGACGCGGCCGCAGTCATTAAAGGCCGTAGCGTGGCTGAGAGTGTAAAAGAAGCCATCGTGGTTGCAGGCTCAGGGCAAGTCAAATTGCAAGCTGAGTCTGAAGGATTGGATAAAGTCTTTACCGAAGCGGGCTTTGAATGGCGTGAGCCAGGTTGTTCAATGTGCCTTGCGATGAATGCAGACAAACTACTGCCACAAGAGCACTGCGCCTCAACCTCAAACCGTAACTTTGAGGGACGTCAAGGCAATGGCGGCCGCACGCACTTGGTTAGTCCAGCAATGGCGGCAGCAGCGGCTATCGCAGGTCACTTTGTGGATGTGCGCACGTTTTAATCGGTAGCGCATAAGGCGTGCATAGCGCGCTTTATGCCGACGCGGCTGATTTTTATCTTTTCTTATTAACGATAGGATGTCTTATGCAAGCTTATAACATTCAAACTGGTATCGTGTGTCCCCTTGATCGTTCAAACGTGGACACCGACCAAATTATTCCAAAACAGTTCTTAAAATCTATCAAGCGTACAGGCTTTGGCGTCAACTTATTTGATGAGTGGCGCTATTTGGATGAGGGTTTTCCAGGTCAAGACGCCAGCAAGCGTCCAGTGAATCCTGATTTTGTTCTGAATCAACCGCGTTATAAAGACGCGATCATTTTATTGACTCGTAAAAACTTTGGTTGTGGCTCAAGCCGTGAGCATGCGCCTTGGGCATTGTCAGAATATGGCTTTCGTACCGTGATTGCGCCAAGCTTCGCCGATATTTTTTATAACAACTGCTTTAAAAATGGCATGCTGCCCATCGTACTTGATGAAGCCATCGTCGATAAACTGATGAAAGCGGTCATTGCAGAAGAAGGCTACACCTTGACTGCTGACTTAGAAGCACAAGTCGTCATCACGCCAACAGGTGAACGCTATCCGTTTGAAATCGATGCGTTTCGTAAGCATTGCTTGCTAAATGGCTTGGACGATATTGGCTTAACGCTGCAACAAAGCGATGCCATCAAGGCCTATGAAGCAACCATGCAACAAAAGACACCATGGATTTTTAATCCTGTACACGCTTAAAGTTACCATTGTCTTCAGCTCATACTCAAATAGCGGCCTTTGGTCGTATTTGGGTAGGGCGTAAGCGTTGAGTTATGACGGTGAAGTGGATAGAATAACTGTCATTCTAATAATCAAAACATTTATCTGCCTATGAGAGCTATAAACAACCTCATAGGGTTCTAAAATGCTTATTGTATAAATAGGTTTTAAACAGCTCGGTATGCTTTTTAGTAAATGGACAGATATTGTATTTGCTGGATTAGAGGTTATTTATAACCGTTTATTCTCTCATCGCTTTTTTACTTTATAGTAGTCATCGTCATGATAAAGATACCACGTGGTTGGGTTGTTGCAGGTGTTATTAGCAGTGCCGTTATCGGCATATCAGGTTGTCAGGTTTTGTCAGGGTCGCAAACGACGGGTCAAGCGTCAAATCAGACTTGGGCAAATGATATTACCTTAAAACCGATAGCTGGCGAAGTAACCTTGGCGTGCTTAGGGACGTACCATTGCGAATTTACGCAAGTCGATAAAACGTTGATTATTAATGCCGATACCCATACACCGATGCGTAATATGGAAACGCCTGTATCTAATAATGCTGCGCCAAGCCCATTGAATAATAAGCAAATGGTAAAAACTACGTTGGCAGGCGTGTCAGGCATGCTGATGTTAAATAACTATTATGTACGTATGTTGCCTAAAAAACGAGAAGTACATGTAAATTTTTATCCAGAGCCCAACACAGACTATACCGAACGCTTTGCAATGATTCATGAGTTTACTGATTCGGGCATATATCAGCTAAAAGCCTACCGTAAGCGCTCATCAGGCAGCGGTAGCTTATTGGATACGGCGTCACCTGATCCATTGTGCGTGGACTTGCTGCATAATCAGCAAGTGCTGCGTCATTTTTGTAAGGCGATGAACCCTGAGCATCAAGGCGAGTTTATCGAAACGCGCGTGCCTTTAGCATAACAATGACCGCAGATACCGTGCATTCACTGCTGATTTATTTTTTATCTTAATCTTTTTACTTTTAACTGTTTATAAAGAACAACAAGGATTTTTATGGCAACCGTATTAACATTGGCAGGCGATGGCATTGGCCCTGAAATTATGGCCCAAGCCGTACAAGTACTAAAACGCGTCAACGAAACCTTTGATTTGGGCTTAACTTTAGAAGAAGGGCTAATCGGCGGCGTCGCGATTGATGCCACAGGTGAGCCGCTTCCAGATGAGACGCTAGAGCGCGCCCGCGCTGCCGATGCGGTACTTTTGGGTGCAGTCGGTGGCCCAAAATGGGATACGATTGAGCGCAGCAAGCGTCCAGAGCGTGGTCTATTAAAAATCCGTAGTGCGCTAAATTTATTTGCCAATTTACGTGTGGCGAAGCTCTACCCACAGCTGGCCAATGCATCGAGCATCAAGCCTGAGATTATTAAAGGTTTAGATTTGCTGATTGTGCGCGAATTGACGGGCGGCATTTATTTTGGTCAGCCGCGCGGTATCCGTACGCTAGAAAACGGCGAAGAGCAAGGCTATAACACGATGGTGTATAGCACGAGCGAAATTGAGCGCATTGGTAAAGTCGCCTTTGAACTGGCGCAAACTCGCGCCGCGGCTTCAGGCAACCCAGCGCGCGTTTGCTCTGTAGACAAAGCCAACGTACTAGAAGTGACTGAATTGTGGAAGCAAACCATCACTAAGATGCAGCAAGCCGACTATAATGATGTGGCGCTGTCACATATGTATGCAGACAATGCTTGCATGCAGTTGATTCGTGACCCTAAACAGTTTGACGTTATGGTCACAGGCAATATGTTTGGCGATATTTTATCTGATGAAGCGGCGATGCTGACAGGCTCTATCGGTATGCTGCCATCAGCAAGTCTTGATGAACAAGGTAAAGGCATGTACGAGCCATGCCACGGTTCAGCACCTGATATCGCAGGTCAAGATAAAGCCAATCCACTGGCAACCATTTTGTCAGTTGCTATGATGCTGCGCTATACCTTTAAACAAGAAGCCGCTGCGCAAGCGATTGAGCAGGCGGTCAGTGAGGTGTTGGATGACGGTCTGCGCACGTCCGATATTTTGGATAGCACTGAAGCAGGCTTGACCCAAGTTGGCTGTAAACAAATGGGTGAAGCGGTATTGGCAAAGCTATAAGCCAATAAAGCACGCATTCCTCGACGATATGCAAAGCCCCATCTGTTGAATTGGCAGATGGGGTTTTTTTATGGTTATGCCACAGTTATGTAAACAAACACGAACTTGGCTACCAATCTTTAACAAACTCATGGCAACTGCCTATGCTTGGTAACACAAAGCCGTCAACGCACTTCCTACCGCTATGGCATCATATTGACATAACTAAAAGCTCAGTGCGCTGCATTAATACACAAAATACAATAGCTACGCAGCACAATTGAGCCATTACAGATTTGAGGAGATATCATGTACAAATTGAATAAATTAAGCCAAGTGATGCTGGCAATGGGTACGAGCGCAATTTTATTGGTAGGATGTAATGGCGGTAGTGATGATGCCAATGCGCAGCCATCTGCAAATGACACTACAGCGCAAACGACTACGGATACTCAAGCAGCTGCTAATCAAAACGATATGAATAATGGCAGTGATATGTCGCAAGACAATGCCGCAATGAACGCTGAGCAAGACATGAATACCGATAGTGAAATGCCTGCTGATATTGATAAAACGCTCATCGAAAATGGTGACGACATCAGCCCTGTAACGCGTGGTATTAACCAGCAAGGCGTCAGTCAGCAATTAGAGGGCAACAGCAAAACCGAAAATGAGCTGAATAAATTGTTACCCTCTCTCGAATACAATACCGACAACCTTTCTGAGCGCGCCACCAAAGCCAACGAGTCTACATGGACAGAAAGCGCCAAAATTGACCAAAACCTAGGTACAAAAATCCAAGCGCTATTAAACTGGAATCATCATGGCGTAGGCGCGGTCGATGGTCGCTGGGGTAAAAATACCATCAAGGCGATGAAAGCCTTTCAAGAAGCCAACAATCTGCCTGTAACCGACAGTATGAATACGGAGACGTGGAAAGCATTAACCCAAGACAGCGCATTGATCGATCAGCCTGTATTGGTGAATTATCAATTGACTGATAATGATGTGAATATCAAAACCACCAAAATTCCAAGTGGGGCAGAAGAAAAGGCTAAGCTAGAGGGCATGTACTATGAAAGCGTGCTTGAAGCGTTGGGCGAAAAGTTTCATATGGACACCGATTATCTAAAAGCCTTGAATCCCGACAGCAACTTTGCAGCAGGCGAGACTATCATTGTTTATAATCCTGGCAATCCAGATACCACGCCTGTCAGTCGCGTCGTCGCCGACAAAGCCGCGCAAACCCTGTACGCATATGATGCTAATGATAATATGGTTGCCAGCTACCCAACCACAGTAGGCAGCACCGCAACGCCATCACCTACAGGCACACATAAAGTTAAAGTAAAAATCCATAAGCCCAACTATACATATACCAGTGACGCGGGCAAAAAATCAATCCTTTCCCCAGGACCGAATAACCCCGTTGGTATCGTATGGATTGGTCTAACGAAGCCTTCTTATGGCATCCACGGCTCACCTGACCCCGAACGTATCAGTCGTCAAGCTTCGGCAGGCTGTGTGCGTCTGACTAACTGGGATGCGCTCGCGCTATTGGGCACGATAGAGGATGGCGCTACCGTTGAGTTTAAATAGTAGGGCACTTCTTTAGTCAGTAAGTCATAGACAAAAAAATACCGCCCAGTAGTAGGCGGTATTTTACTATAAAGGGATTGGTAGTCTTATCAAAAACGCCCATCATGAACACTGCGTTTTTGGCAATACATGTCAAAATGGATTGTCAGTATTGTTATGCGTATTGATAAAAACCAATGACCAACCTACTGACCAAGATAAAAATTAGTTTTTACCGCGGTAAGTGATACGACCCTTTGATAAATCATAAGGTGTCATTTCGACTTTTACCTTATCGCCTGTCAAAATACGGATGTAATGCTTACGCATCTTGCCCGAGATGTGCGCGATGATTTCGTGACCGTTTTCTAGACGGACTTTAAATAGCGTGTTGGGTAAAGTATCGATAACTTCACCTTCAAATTCGATAATATCGTCTTTTTTTGCCATAATCTCTTTCAATCAGTAGAAAAATAAGCCGATATTATACGCAAGTTCTGCCAATTATGCAACAAAAACCTGATTTTTACTTGACAGCGTGTAATGGTTATGTATATCAATCAGGTAGGTTCAACCAAACAGGCGTTAAAGGAGCGTTGGGTAATAAGCGTTGATATTCTTCGGGATAATAGGCGTTGATAAAATATAAGCCATCTCCTGACGCGGTCGGCGGCGCAATGGTGCGGTCTTTTTTGGCTAAAATCTCTAAAAAGTCTTCAGGCTTTAATTCATGGCGACCAATAGCATACAAGGTGCCCATCAGGTTACGCACCATATGGTGTAAAAAGCCATCCGCTTGAATGTCAAAGACAATAAAGGCGCCGTGCCGAAAAAGACGCGCATGGCTGACCGTACGTACCGGCTGGTTGGACTGACAGGCGGCAGCGCGATAGCTGCTAAAATCATGCGTGCCTGTAATATACGCTGCTGCCTGTTGCATCGCGGGCAAGTCAAGCGGCTCATGAATGTGCGTGACTTGGTGATTTAAAATCGCAGGGCGCTGTGGCTGATTGAGCGTGATATAACGATAGCGGCGGGCAATGGCCTTAAAGCGCGCATGAAAATCCTCAGGCATCGGCTGAATCCAGCGCAGCGCAATATCATCGGGCAGTAAGCTATTAACCCCGCGTAGCCAATTGTGGGTCGGGCGATAGGCTCGCGTCACAAAGTGAGCAATCATATTGCTGGCGTGCACGCTGGCATCGGTACGCCCAGCAGCAACCACTTCTACCGTCTCATTGGCGACCTTGCCAATGGCGTCTTCTAATACTGCTTGGACGCCCGTCACTTCTTTTTGGCGCTGCCAGCCGCGATAGTTCGTCCCCAAAAACTCAACCGCGATTGCCAAAGTATATGTTGGTATTGGCTCAGGGGCTGCCGTAGACGTTGACATAGTCAGTCACCTGTAAAAACAATGGATAAAAAAGGACTTAGCGCTTTTCGTTTGAGCCCTGAGTGACCGTATAGCGCCAGCGTTGACGGCGGCGCGCAGGCGTATCAAAATGGATATGTAGCCACAACAGACGAGCATAAATAGCAGGAATAGTGAGGCGCTCACCTGCGATGACATGATGTGCATACTGCCAACTGCCCGCAGCATAACTGGCACTCACGCCACCAAAGGCGCACTGGCTAGCGCACACGACCATGTGTCCTTGTGCATAAGCCTGCTCTAAAGCGGCTGCCAGCGCCTCGGACTTGGGAATATTGCCCGCACCAAAACCTAAAATAATAATGCCACAAGGCGGCTTATCAGCCAAATGATCCAACTGCTGACGCAAAACGTCGGCATCGTTAGGCAAGCAATAAATAGCCTGTACACGAGCATTTGCTGCACGTGTAGTCATATCTACAAGTGCAGCTAAACGGTCATCTAACCAGTGCTGACGACGTGCAGTAGGCAAGTCTTTAACATAGCTGCTGGCAGGGTAGGCTGCACGCGTGTGACCTGTAAAAGCCATCAAGTCATGGCTATGAATTTTTTGTACCGTTTGTGCAGGCCACGCCTCACCGCCAAAGCAGATTTGTACGCCGCTCTCGGCATACGCTGCCAAACGCAATGCGGCGGTAAAGTTGTCCCACGCGTCGCTGTCATCATCCTTTTGATAGTCATGAATAATGGTGCTGTCTAGCAGCGTGCGCATACTGGCTGTTAAGACAATACAGATATCGCTGCCAGCAAAAGCTTCTGCCAAAAAAGCGCCCAAATAGCTGAGCGTGTCTGTGCCGGTAATCAACACAAATTGGCGCTGACCTGTAGCATACGCATTTAAAATTAACGTATAAAAATGGGTAAAGTCTAAAGCGTGCAGCTGACTACTGTCTTTAATTAAAGGATTATCAAGCCAAGAAAAGCGCGGCAAATCATCGGTTAAAAGTGACTGTAATACAGGTAAAAAAATGTCAGTGTCTAACGGTGCTAAAGGCTGTCCGTAACTGCCAAAAGTACCGCCTGCATAGATAAGTCGAACGTCGGTAGGTGAGGTTAAATCAGTAGAATGTCGCTTCATAAAATGACCGTAATAAAAACACAAACGCCTTATAAGCAATTCTGCTTACAAGACGTCTGACAAATCAAAAGAAAAAACAGTACAAACATTGAGCCAATCGTACATTACATATTAATGATATTAAGCAGTACGTGCCAATAGCGTATGTGCCTGCTGCTGCTGCTCGCTATTGCCTTGTGCCAACACTTCATTGAGTAAGTGCTTAGCGCCATCATATTCACCAATGCTGAGATATTGCTCTGCAAGCTCTAGCGTTACTTGATTGCTGTCTAGATTTTTGACAAAGTCAAATTCATCATCGGTTGGTGGTAACAGACTGGTGTCTGTAGGAGCCGTTTCGGTTATGGGTGTGGTTTCAACAGGCGTGGTATCATCTGCGACAGGCATACCTAGTGTGGCTGACTCAAAGGCATCAAAATCAAAGTCGTCATCAAACAGCATCGGCGCATCATCTGTTTTAGATACAGGTGTTTTGTCAACGACAGGCGCTTCGTTTTCAACCACGGGTGCTTCAGTGATGCCAAAATCAATCGTTTCGTCTGCGTCAGTCTCTGCACCATCTATATCAAGGCTTAAAGCACCGTCATCATCAAAGGCAAGATCGTTATTGCTAGCGTTTGCTGTCTCAGGCGCTGATGTATCTTCAAAGAAGTTAAAGTCCGCAAACTCATCGCTGGTACTGTCTTTTGTTGTACTGGCGGCTACAGGTGTTTGCGTTTGTGGCTTAGCTGTTTCTTGTGGAGCTTGATTTGCTTCGTCGTTTGTCACCGTTTCAACAGTATGATTTGGGACGACATCTTCTGATGTAGACTCATTATCATCTTTGTCTTGTAATAATGATTCGAAGTCTAGTGTGAAGTCATCATCGACAGTACCCTTTTGATCATCGGGATTTTCGCTGCTAAGCGGCGTATCAGCGGCTGGCAGGTCTGATGTGGGGCTAGTGGGCGAATGCACATTGCTATCAAAGTCAAAGTCCAAATCTTCCTTGGCAGCAGTAGTCGATACAGATGCGGTATCTACTGGCGCTTCTTGTTTGACTTCTTCAACAGGTTGTGCAGGCTCATTAGTCGTTTCAGGCGTTAATGATGCTTCTAAGCCATCTAATGTAAAGCCAAAATCGTCCTCAGGCTCAGATTGAGGTTCAGGCGCAGCAGAAGTTTGCTCTGGTTGTGGCTCTGACGTTGTCGCGCTGCTCGTTGCGGTACTGTTTAAATCGTCTAGAAATAGATCAAACGAGGCGTCATCATTTTGATGAGCGCCAGGCGCAGGTTCAGGCGTCGCTAGAGTGCTAGGCGCTGGCTCCGTACGAGCCACAGGCGTAGCGGGTGCATCTTCTTCAACTTCAAAATTAAAATCACCAAATCTAGGCGTATCTTCCACAGCCGCTGCGTTTGGATTGGCTGTGGTCGGTACGGTGTCCATGGGCGCGTGTTCACGGTCAACCTCGGCTTTGAGCTGCTGCGCTTGTACCATGGTGACAGGGTCTGCATGTCTTTCTAATTTGGCATAGGTTTGATAAAAGGCATCTGTTTGCTCAGTTGCAATATATACATGTAATAGCTTTAGTAACAAGGTACTGTCTGCTGGATTGGCTGCCAAACCACGATCAATAGTTTCAATGGCTTTATCATAACGCTGTTGGTCGATAAAACGTTGCGCCACAGTTTCATTATCAAATTTTGTGACAGGTTCGGATGCAACAGGCGGTGTACGCTGATTCGTAGTACTGCTTGGCTGATGAGTGGCGGGCGTTTGTGATTGTGCTGATTTATTCTTACCGCGCATGACCACAAAAGCAATGCCAACGATAACGACCAATCCTACAACGAGGTATAACATAGTATCCATAAAAACTCCCGCGCCTGCGTATCTTAGAGAGGACCGCTTGATTCCCTGATAGCGGCTATTAATTTCTTAATTCTTGTAAATGAGCGTTAAGCTCGATAGCTTTTTGGTTTTTGATTAAGGGTGCTGTATGACTTTGCGTAGAGTTTGACCATGTGCTGGGGGTTTGCAAGCGTGCTACCGTTTGGCTAACGTCTGCTAAGTCAGTCAACACAGCATCATCTAGCATATCATGGGTACTGGTGCGCGCGATACTATTATCGGCGGTATCCAAAAATACAGGTGGTTTAGGCAGGCTGGTACGTGTAATACGGCGTGTGGTTTCGATATTCACCACAGGCGAAGCTGTGTGAGTCGCTGCTTGTAGATTCGGTGTTGATGTTGTCTCTTTTATCACTTTTGGCGCTATACGGCGTTTGGTTTGTACTTTGATGCTTTCGGTCGCTGCTGGTAATTTATGCGCATGCTCGCTAATAGGTGTAGCAGCTGTTGCTTTGAGATTTTGCGGTGGGTTTGTCGTCGATTTGGCAAAAAGGAGCGTGTTATCTAAACTTGTCTTACTGTTTGGTAGTGCGGGTAGGGCAGTCACTCTTTGTACCTGTAGGGGCTGAGGCACGACAGACGCTTGCGCTGTTTTTACGCTCGTATTTGCTGTGGTGGTCAATATTTTATCTAACGCACTGTCTAGACGGACAGGCTGCTGCATCGTAATCGGTTGAATATTTTGTGGCGCTTGTTGCTGCGCTAATAGGGTCGATGCATTAGCCAAAGGGTACGCTGGATTAGAGATAACCTTGCTTGGCATCGGCGGCATAGCAGAGGTTTTGGTTACTATAAGTGGCGTCTGCGTCGAAGTTTGCTGTGCCAATAAAGGTGCTTTGTCAATATTAGTACTGGCCGCATTTGGCATGGGCGGCATGACATCGCTCACAATCACGCTTAGCGGTTTTACGGTATTGGACTGCTGCGCCAATAAGGGGGCTGTTGTTTGTTGTATTATTGGTCGTCCAATCGTCGGCGTAGCATTCAGTGCTGGCGGCGCGCTGTTTTGCACCATGAGCGGGGTGTGCATCAATGCAGGACGCTGTAATGGCATCAACAACGTCTTTGGTAGGATGTCACGGTCACCATTGTTATTGAGCGTCAAAACAATATCTGCAAAGGGCATCGCAATCGGCTGCGTGCTGCTAATGACAATGCGACCCTGTGTTAAAGAGTCAGCGACAAAACGGGCATTAATTGTCGGATTGGGCGTTAACCCCATTTCTTGGTAGAGTCCATGACCTGCCAAATACGCAGAAAAATGAGCAACATCGACATCGCTAACGGCTATGCTGGCAGACAAAGGCTCGTTTTGAGCAGAATGTACTTGTACTGTGCCTAGCGTGGCTGCCTGTGCAGTTGATGGTAGGGCTGTTCCACATGCGCAAAATAAAGCAACAGTAACCGCGTGCGACACAGTGTTTAGACGATAAGAGCGCGCTACAGACCAAGACATGTGTTGTCCTTTATAACAGCTGATAGAGTATCGATGATGTACAAAATCCATTTATTTACTACTGAATAAGTATGACATGTTTCGTGTTTTTGGGATAAATACACCCAACATCACAAAACATGTACAAATGCGTTATTCATTGACACTTTTATAACAAAATATACTGCAATTTGCCAGCAGATTTGCAACCAAATTTTGTCGACTGATACTTGGGCGTGTAGAACATTCGACCATGGCACTGACAGCGACTATTTTTTAGGCGATTCGATGTTAAAAATAATAAGTTTAGTCATTCTAAGCGTTTATTTTTAACGATGAAGCGGCAAAAAAGAGTCCTGTCCCTGCGGGCTGATGCTAAAAT
>NZ_JACDXT010000008.1 GCF_016464015.1 Psychrobacter sp. bablab_jr014 | reverse complement strand
GAGCTAAAATTAATCTCTTTGGTTGGTACAATTCGAAAAGTGGACCCAAACAAACTGCTGGCATCCGACAGCCAATATTCACGTTGAATCGCGCTTTTTTGATGAGCTATGCCTTCAGCAACCAAGTAAAACGCACCTGTTGCCATATTTTCACGATACGACTGTACGCGCTCTTTATTGATGGTATCCATCAAAAGCTGCGCGAACAAGGCGACGCACAGACACACTATCAGCAGTCCGCCATAAATTCGAATGAAAATACTGTGTTTTAAAGATGAGACTAGTGACATATTGTGCCATTACCAACCGATTTAAACCCGACGTCCATATCATGAGCAGGCATACCTGCTGATCAGGTTGTGCCCAGTAATCTATTTAGCCAAGGTGATGTAACAGTGTCCGTAATCCTTACTGAGGGATGATGGATCATTATTAGCCCTCATTAAACCATATAATGATTGGCATAAGTTGAAAATTTTATCGCCTATTTGCAAAAAAAACCAGCGAGCTGCTGGCTTTTATTGTCTGCATAACGGTGCAAAATTTAGCCAGCACATTCAGTATGGTACTGGCTATTGGCACTAACTAAAGAATTAGTTGCCTTCTTTGACAAACAGATAACCTTTACTACGTACGGTCTTAATACGTTTTGGATTTTCAGGATCATCACCGATTTTTGGACGAATACGCGAGATACGTACGTCGATAGAGCGGTCTTGACCGTCATATTCGATACCGCGTAGACGCTCAAAAATGTCTTCACGCGATAGGATACGACCTGCATTTGAAGCCAATAACCATAACAAATCATACTCAGCACTGGTAAAGTCAACCAATTCATCGGACAAAGTCACTGAGCGGCCGCCATTATCGATGACCAACTCGCCAAACTCAAGACGCTGTGGCACATCTTCAGAAGGCGCATTTTCAGAGCGGCGTAGTAGCGCACGGATACGCGCAAGTAATACACGAGGCTGTGCAGGCTTGGCAACATAGTCATCCGCGCCCATCTCTAGACCCAAAACTTGATCCATATCTTCAGTACGTGCTGTTAACATCAAAATTGGGTTTTGGTAGTGTGGACGCACTTCGCGGCAAACGGTCAGACCATCGCTGCCCGGCAACATTACGTCAAGTACCACCATATCAGGCTGTTCATTGACAATGCGGCGAATCGCACGGTTGCCATCAGTCTCAATAGCCACTTCTAGGCCATTCTTAACCAAATAGTCTTGAGTCAGCATCGCCAAGCGCTCGTCATCTTCGACAATCAAAATTCGGGGGGTGTTGTCTTCTTCAGTCATTGTCATTGTTATTTCCTCTAAATTGTAAAAATAAGCGCAAGGCTATGATTAGCACATTATGTGTTCTAAGTATTGCGGTGACGCATTAACAGCACAGTATACTATCAAACCCTTGTAACCCATACTGTCCGCTATGCTCAGTAACAAAACCTATAAACTTATCGTTTAAATCGTTAAGTACTGCATCATAAAAACGTATAACCAATGTCGTCCTGACTACATCGTAATCGCTATGGACATCTCATATCATGAGCGTCAATGATTACTAATATAACGAAATATGACGCAGACTGCCAGCAGCTTTCACGCTACCAATCACTTAAAGACTATCAAGCGATTTATCTTGAAACAAAGTACCTAATAAAAAATGATAGACGAAAAAAAACAGCCTCATAAGGAGACTGTTTTTTATTACAAATCTTAAAACGGGCAATTACGCACGGTTTTTGTATTTGCGAATGGTTTGCAGCTGACCCACCGACTCTGCCAACGATGCCAAGGCAGCATTGACTTGTACGGTATCGTTTTGGTTGACCAGGGCTTGCTCTGCATTCTTACGCGCTTGCATGATTTTGCTCTCATCCAAGTTGTGCGCACGTACTGCGGTATCTGCCAAGACCGTTACGACATTTGGTTGTACTTCAAGGACACCACCAGACACATAAATGACTTCTTCTTGACCGTCTGGCGTCTGAATGCGCATCGCACCTGGCTTTAGCAATGTGATGAGCGGGGTGTGTCCTGATAGCACACCAACCTCGCCCTCGCTACCCGTAGCGATTAACATACTGACGTCACCTGAGTACAGCTCTTCGCGGGCACTTACGACGCGACATTGAAACGTTGCCATCCCTTTCTCCTCACTCTAAAAATTGCAATGCAGGGTATGCGATAAGCGCACATCACATGCGCTTATGCATCACTCATGGCTTATGCTGACGCTTTTGCTTTTAGCTTTTCAGCTTTTGCAACGACTTCATCAATGCCACCTGCCATGTAGAACGCTTGTTCTGGTAGGTCATCGTACTCACCTGCGATGATTGCTTTAAAGCTCGCAATGGTGTCACGTAGGGCGACGTATTTACCAGGCGCGCCAGTGAATACTTCGGCAACGTGGAATGGCTGTGACAAGAAGCGCTGAATTTTACGCGCACGGTAAACAATCAGTTTGTCTTCTTCTGACAGCTCGTCCATACCTAGAATCGCGATGATGTCTTTTAGCTCTTTATAACGCTGCAAGACTTCCTGTACGCCACGTGCCACGTTATAGTGCTCTTCACCAATAACTTGTGGATCAAGCTGACGTGAGGTTGAATCTAGTGGATCAACCGCAGGGTAAATACCTTGTGACGCGATATCACGGCTTAGTACGACGGTTGCATCCAAGTGAGCAAACGTGGTTGCTGGTGATGGATCGGTCAAGTCATCGGCAGGTACGTATACCGCTTGCACAGAAGTGATTGAACCTGACTGCGTTGAAGTAATACGCTCTTGGAGCATACCCATCTCTTCTGCCAATGTTGGCTGATAACCTACCGCTGAAGGCATACGACCTAGCAGTGCTGATACTTCAGTACCCGCTAGCGTGTAACGGTAAATGTTGTCAACGAACAACAGTACGTCACGACCTTTACCAGTTTCTGGATCTTTACTGTCACGGAAGTATTCCGCCATGGTCAGACCTGTCAACGCAACACGTAGACGGTTACCTGGTGGCTCATTCATCTGACCGTATACCATCGCAACTTTAGATTTGCTAAAGTCTTCAGTGTTTACAACGCCAGCTTCTTGCATTTCGTGATAGAAGTCGTTACCTTCACGAGTACGCTCACCAACACCAGCAAACACAGACAAACCTGAGTGTTTCAGAGCGATGTTGTTGATCAGCTCCATCATGTTTACGGTTTTACCCACACCCGCACCACCGAACAGACCGACTTTACCACCTTTAGCAAACGGGCATAGCAAGTCAATAACTTTGATGCCTGTCTCTAGTAGCTCAGTGCTGTTTGATTGTTCAGCGTAGCTTGGCGCTTCGCGGTGGATAGACCATTTAGTGTCTGCAGCAACGTCGCCCGCTTCGTCGATAGGACGACCTAGAACGTCCATGATACGACCTAGGGTGGCTGTACCTACTGGCACAGAAATCGGTGCACCTGTGCTGGTCACAGGCATGCTGCGCTTAAGACCTTCGGTTGAACCCATTGCAATAGTACGTACGATACCATCGCCCAATTGTTGCTGTACTTCTAGGGTGGTTTCGGTACCATCGACCTGTAGGGCATCATAGACCTGAGGCACGTCTTCACGGTTAAATTCAACGTCAATAACCGCGCCAATGATCTGTACAATACGACCGCTACTCATTGCGTTCTCCTTGAACTTCTATATATAGGTGTAGTCAATTATGAAACAGCAGCAGCACCGCCAACGATTTCCGAGATTTCTCGAGTAATCGCCGCTTGACGCAGCTTGTTATAAACCAACTGTAAATCGTTAATTAAATTGCCCGCGTTGTCTGTCGCTGCTTTCATCGCAACCATACGTGATGACTGTTCAGAGGCAATATTTTCCATAACCGCTTGATAAACGATAGACTCGATATAACGACCCAGTAGACCATCAATTAAGGTCTTGATGTCTGGCTCGTAAATGTAGTCCCAGCTCAGCTCAGTTTGGATACCACTTTCTTCATCACCAAAGGCGTTCTCTGGTAGCGGCACAAGCTGATTGATCTTAGGCTTTTGAGTCATGGCGTTGACAAATTGGTTATATACCACATAAATGCGGTCTAATTTGCCTTGATTGTAGTCATCAAGCATCGCCTGTACGGGCGCGTTTAGCTGTTCAAACGTTGGGTTGTCACCATAGTCGGTAATCGCTGAGGTAACTTTGCCACCAAAGTTTTTGAAAAAGCTCACACCTTTAGCACCTAAAACAGCAAATTCAGCCTGAACAGACTGCTCTTGGTACTCTTGGATGCTTTTAGTCAGTGCTTTAAACAAGTTGATGTTCAAGCCGCCTGCCAAACCACGGTCAGAGGTGATGACGATATAGCCCACTTTGTTGACAGGGCGCGATACCATGTACGGATGCTTATAGTCTGATGACGCATGCACCAAATGTGAGATAACCCGGCGCATACTATCAGCATACGGGCGACCCACTTCCATGCGCTCTTGGGCACGGCGCATCTTACTTGCAGCTACCATCTGCATGGCGCGAGTAATCTTCTGGGTGCTTTTAATACTGGTGACTTTGGCACGTATTTCTTTTAAG
Source organism: Psychrobacter sp. bablab_jr014 (assembly GCF_016464015.1). Classification (GTDB taxonomy): domain Bacteria; phylum Pseudomonadota; class Gammaproteobacteria; order Pseudomonadales; family Moraxellaceae; genus Psychrobacter. The sequence goes on along the minus strand of NZ_JACDXT010000008.1, from coordinate 12,030 downwards.
CTTGCCATAATGATTCCAATATAAGAGGGTTAAAAAAGCATTGGCGAATGCAACAATGACTTGCAGCACTACGCAGTCACATGCCGTTGATAGCCAGCTTGCATGTTTATAAAACACACAAGCCTTATATCAACAAACCCGTTAAATTAATAACTGTGGTTTTGTTTAAACGTCTGTACTGCTGACTTCAAACGACCGGCAATATCATCATTGTAATTGGCGGTGTCATCAATCTCTTTCATCAGATCGCTTTGCTCGTCGTGCATGTAACGTAGGTATGCTTCTTCAAATGAACCGATTTTTTCAACAGGTACGTCTGACAAGAAGCCTTCGTTTGATGCGTAAATAACCGCAGCTTGCTCAGAGATTGACATTGGCTGATATTGCTTTTGCTTCATCAGCTCGGTCACACGCTCACCATGATCAAGCTGTTCACGCGTAGCGTCATCTAGATCTGAGGCAAACTGAGCGAATGCGGCCAGTTCACGATACTGTGCTAGTGCGGTACGGATACCACCTGATAGCTTTTTGATGATCTTCGTCTGTGCTGAACCACCGACGCGAGATACTGAGATACCCGCGTTCACTGCAGGACGGATACCTGAGTTAAATAGGCTTGATTCTAAGAAGATCTGACCATCGGTAATAGAGATTACGTTGGTCGGTACGAATGCAGAAACGTCACCCGCTTGGGTTTCAATAATCGGTAGTGCGGTTAGTGAACCCGTTTTACCAGTAACTTCACCATTGGTGAACTTTTCTACATAGTCTGCGTTGACGCGTGATGCGCGCTCTAGCAGGCGTGAGTGTAAGTAGAATACGTCACCTGGATACGCTTCACGACCTGGTGGACGACGAAGTAGTAGTGAAATTTGACGATAAGCAACCGCTTGTTTTGATAGGTCATCAAATACGATCAGCGCGTCTTCACCGCGGTCACGGAAGTACTCACCCATAGTACAGCCTGAGTATGGGGCTAGGTACTGTAGTGCTGCTGGCTCTGATGCTGAAGCAACCACAACAGTGGTGTACTCTAGTGCGCCAGTTTGCTCAAGCTTACGTACAACGTTTGCGATGGTTGAACGTTTTTGACCAACGGCAACATACACACACTTAATGCCAGAATCTTTCTGTGCAATAATCGCATCGATTGCCATCGCTGTTTTACCAGTCTGACGGTCACCAATGATAAGCTCACGCTGACCACGACCAATAGGAATCATGGTATCAACCGCTTTATAACCCGTCATTACTGGCTGATCGACTGATTGACGATCAATAACGCCTGGTGCGATTTTTTCAACTTTGTCGGTAAGCTTGGCATTGATAGGGCCTTTGCCATCAATAGGATTACCCAAAGCATCAACAACGCGACCTAGTAGCTCAGGTCCTACTGGTACTTCAAGAATACGACCTGTACAATAGGCTTTTTGGCCTTCTTGTAGCGTTAAATAATCACCAAGTACGACCGCGCCGACAGAATCACGCTCTAAGTTTAGCGCCATACCATAGATGTCGCCTTCAAACTCAATCATTTCACCGTACATGGCATCTTCAAGACCATGAATCTGCACGATACCGTCAGATACTTTGACAATCGTGCCTTCATTCTTTGCAGTTGCACCCGCATCAAGGTCTTGAATACGCTGCTTAATCAGATTACTGATTTCCGCTGGATTCAATTGTTGCATTGCCTTGTTTCCTTTAATTTATGATAACCCGCCTACTGACTCAAATGCTCTTATCATCGCGCAGCAACTGCGCTTTTTGGCATTAAGCAGTTAGCTGTGTTTTTAACTGTTGTAACTTGCCACGCATAGAATCATCAATAACTTTGTCACCGATTTTAATCTTAGCGCCTGCCAATAAACTTGCATCAACCGACTCATGAATCACCACACTGGCATTAAGCGAGGTGGCAAGACGCGTTTTGATAAGTTCGCGCTGTTCGTCGGTCAATGGATGGGCAGAAGTCACGTAAGCATCAAGCTGCTGTAAGCCTAAAGCTTTATGACGGCGATAATGCTCATAAACTTCAGGCAGCAGCGTCAGACGCTCTTGTTCTGACAGCTGTGTTACGAAGTTGCTAAGCGCTGTTGATACTTTAGGATAGCTTGTCGTGTTATCACGATGCCCTTTTGCCGCCGTCAATAATCCCTTTAGTGCAGAATCATTGTCGCTAGCAACTTGTGTATCATAAAGATCGACCAAAGCGGCTGACTTTTGCTCAGCAGAAACAGCTGGATTGTCTAGCCAAGTATGGAACGATTTGTCTTTAACAATCGTACTGGCAATAAATAGAAAATCTTCCCATTCATTGACCACCCCGTGTTCATTGGCATAGTCAAACGCGGCTTTAGCGTAGGGTCTTGCTAAGGTTGATAAGTCAGCCATTATATCCTCACAATTACAGCTTCGCCGCCAGTTGGTCTAACATGCTGGCGTGTTTTTGCATATCGACTTCTTTTTGCAAAATTTTCTCAGCACCAAGAACAGACAGCTCAGCGACTTGGGCACGTAGTGACTCACGTGCTTGGTTGATCTCTTGATCGATAGACGCTTGTGCTTGTTGACGGATACGCTCACCTTCAGATTGGGCTTGCGCTTTAGCGTCTTCAACTAATTGATTGGCACTTTTATTTGCCTGCTCAATCAATGCCGCAGCTTTACTTTTTGCAAGCTCAAGCTCTTGCTGGGCATCTTGCTCCGCGGTCGCCAAATCTGCTTTTGCTTTTTCTGCAGCATTTAAGCCATCAGCGATTTTGCGCTGACGCTCATTAATTGCGCCAATAAGTGGTGGCCACACGAATTTCATGCAAAAAACCACAAATATTGCAAAAGCAATGGCTTGACCGATGAGGGTAGAATTGATATTCACGTGATCACCTCTTTGTTAATGAAACATCAGTGTTATTGACTGTATTTATATTCAGTGACTATAAACACAGTCAACGGTATACAACTGAGCCTTCAGATTAACCTGCTAGAGGGTTAGCGAATAGCAATAGCATAGCAATACCAACACCAATCATCGGTACCGCATCAAGTAGACCTGCGACGATGAACATACGAGTTTGCAACTGTGAGCCTAGCTCTGGCTGACGTGCAACGCCTTCTAGGAATTTGCCGCCCAAGATAGCAAAGCCGATGCCGGTGCCTAGTGCGCCCAAGCCAATTAGAAGTGCTACTGCGATAACTGTGTAACCACCTAATACTGGATCCATTGATGTATCCTCATTTACCTATTGAATGTCTAATTAATGTTCAGTTGATGACGCTAGTGATAGATAAACTATCGTGAGCATCATAAATACGAACGCTTGAAGTGTAATAACCAAGATGTGGAAAATCGCCCACGGTACAGATAACGCCCATTGAATCCAAAACGGCATTAGGGCAATCAAGATAAAGATCAATTCACCTGCATACATGTTACCGAACAGACGCAAGCCCAATGAGATTGGTTTTGCAATCAAGGTCACAAATTCTAAGATGAAGTTGATAGGAATTAAAATAATCTTTGCGATTGGGTTTTTTGCGCTAAATGGGTGCAGTGTTAGCTCGCCCAAGAAGCCACCAAAACCTTTTTCTTTAATGCTATAAAAGATAATCAAAGCAAAAACAGAAAATGACATGCCAAGGGTGACGTTCGGGTCGGTACTTGGTACGATTTTCATAAAGACGTGGTGTGGGTCATAACCCATCGCCTCGCCGATTTTTTGCGCCAATACTGGAATGAAGTCGATAGGCACTAAGTCCATCAAGTTCATTAAGAAAATCCAAACAAATATGGTCAGCGCAAGTGGCGCAACCAGCTTTGATTTACCACTGTAAGAGTCGCGGACGTTGTTGTCGACAAATTCGACAATCAGTTCAACAAAAGCTTGCATCTTGCCGGGCACGCCTGAGGTGACCTTTTTGGCTACCATCCAAAAAATGGCACAAAAAAGGATACCAAGACCAAAAGACCACAGCATAGAATCCAGATGGATGGCTTGAAAGCCCATCTGTGATGCTTCTTCGGCGCTATGAGCGACTGTCCAACCTTCGCCCGGCAAATAGCCGTACGTCCAGTTTGTTAAGTGGTGAGAGATATAGTCTGATGATGTTTGTTGCTCGGCTGCCATAATATAAGCTTCTTATTAATCAACGATTTAATCAACTACCAAAAAAGGTTGTCATCTGATGAGTAGATTAACGAATCATAGCGACTGACAATAAAGATAGGGCACTCCCCTACTCTGTCATCTGGCTATAGTTCAGTTAAAGCTACCATGTAACCAACAACATCCAACGTATGACGTGCTATCTGATTTGACATTGACCAAAACATAAATTTTAGTTATCAAAAAAGGGCTTATGGATATGATTTATCAGCCCTTGCTACAGACACAAACGTCATTGTGTTAGTGTTTGCTTATATTATCTTGTGACCGATGATTGGTATTAAAGCCAAAAGGTAGTCGCAACGATAACGCCAAATAGCGTACATAAGCAGAAAAATTTGTTGCCTATCTTAATGCAGCGTTGTATTCGTGTAAAGTCAATTATTTTTTATCTACACTGTCAGTGTGGTTTTGACAGCACACGCAAAAATGAGGCATACGACTGCGGCATTGTGCGCAGCATGCATCTTCGGACTGCCTGTCCAAAACCATTCTGAACTACGTTATACGTGTTACTGCTCAATGCGTCTGCTTAGATAACTTACGACTAAGTATGACTGATATTGACTTTACTGAATTAGCCTTAGAGAAATTGGACTGCGAGATGACACATCAAGCATTACTCTTATGACAGAATAATTAACCTACCCAAAAGTACGGGTACGCTAGCCTATGCGCCACAATGTCCAAATATGACTAATCTGCATTACCATAAAACCGATGAAGAGCGCTGGCGCTGACAGGGGTTGTATGGTAATAAAAATTAGTGCGAAACCGAGCACTGTCAATAGCCATTTGACCATTTGACCGCGATACAGTTGTCGTACGATGTTACGACGAACGTGGTATCCCGTGTGCCAAAAAACAAAACCTGCAAATATCGCTTGGCTTATATAGTTAAGCAATGCACCTAAGGCAGCACTTTTAGCAATCACCCAGTGGGTATCAAACCAAGTATAGTCTACGAGCGCAGCCAATATAATGATGCCAAGAAGTAACCAAGACTGCTGCTTTAAGCGACTGCCGATCAAATCTTTCTGAGTGCGTTTGGCAGGTTGGGTCATTGGATATCCTTATATAGGTAGGGTGCGATGTTTGCTCAATTTCTGCAAATGATCACGCCGTGACTTTTAATAAGTCGTTACCACTATATTAATATCACCTTTAAACCCGATTAAAACGCCACTTATTATAAGGACAGTAGCGCTTTTAAGCAAGCATAATATTAAGTTTGTCAACCAGTTAACTTTTTATTGTGTTAATAACTGATATTGATTTGGTTTTATATCATTGCTGATTTATGAGCAAACCACCCATATATGGGCGATTTGTCCATGTACCAGTGCTTTAATTTTGTTTGCGTGCCATCATAACATAAGTAAATCGCTAACATGGCTGATTTGTTGGTTTTCACTTTTATTATAAAAACAGCCGTTAAACAGACAAAATACTCACGTTAGTCGCTAAGAGCACGTATCTTACTTGATTTATGAAGATTATGCGCCATCAATGCAGCGGTTGATTTGTTGCGCCATGGTTTTCCAGCCATCAACAAAGTCGGTACTGTCACTCATGTCCTCCAGTTGCACACTGGTCTTTAGGGGTTTTAGTTTGGCATTCAAGCCCTTTGCCGTTTCGCTTTGGTTTAGTAAGCACATGTTTTTGGCGGGACGATGTGTGGTCAACCAGCGCAGTTGACTGGCCTTTGGCGCAAGGTGATGATCAGGGCTTAAACTGCCCGCTAAGCGAATATTAGCCGCTTTTTCAAGATATTGATAAGCATCATGATACGCCCAGTAATCACGAAGGCTGGGGGATTCTTGCTGCACTTGGCGCACCGCAGCATCCATACGTTTGGCAAAGTCTTTGACATTGGCTTGATAAATATCTTTGTATTGCGGATTAGCGTGCGTATGGATGGCTGCCAATGCACGAGTAATCGCCTTAGCATTATTAGGATCCAGCCAGATATGTGGGTCTTCAGTGTTGCTGATTGGCTTGGTCTGAATATCACGCAGCGGATAGCGTTTAAATGCGTCAAAATCTAATAAGGCGATATCGTTAGGCGCATCCTCAAGCGTACCTGACAGACTGTTTTCTAACGATGGACCAAACCAAACGACAAAGGTACTGTCCTGAATCATTTTTTTGTCGCTAGGGCTCATACTGCCATGATGTCCCACGTTACCTGGTTTTAATATACGCTGGGCTGAAGGCGTGCCTTTTGTGACCGCTTCGCTCAGTAGGTATAATGGATAGTTGCTCACACTGACGGTATTGGTCGCTGCCTGCGCAGGCAGTTGCCATGTTACTGCACTCAGTGCTAAAACACTTGCAGCGTAAAATGGACGACGTAGCTTATGATATAAAGTATGAAGAAGGACAGACATCTGTTTCATATAAAGGCACTCACAAACAAAGTTAGCCAGACGGCCAGTAAGATTGACTACAACTTGGCAGTAAACCAATGAAAACTTAAACACGTTTCAACCACAAACATTGCAAAGTAGGATGTAAATGATGGCATAATGGTATTTGATAATCACATTATGTTATACTATAACATTAATAATCGCCAGATGAATGCGCCATACCGTTACAAAAAGTCAGGCTTAAGACATTCTTTGTATTATTAATCAAGTATTTAAGGGCAGTAGCCATGAGCGCAGATTGCAAGCATATTCATAAGGTACAGTCTTTTTCAGCCGAGGCAATAGAAGACCGTCTGTTGGCGGCGCAGCAGCATTGCCGTGCGCGTGGGGTGCGTTTTACGCCATTACGTCAGCAAATTTATGCGCTGATTTTATCGGCAAATGCTCCTGTTGGTGCATATGATTTAATCACGCTACTGCAAAAAGAACGTTTGGATACAGACGCTAAAGCCAGTAAAAATGTCGCGCCGCCCACGGTGTATCGTAGCTTGGAGTTTTTATTATCCGAGGGGCTGATTCATCAACTGACCTCTATCAATGCTTACGTGCCTTGTTGTCATCCGCGCGCTCAACATACGGCAGCCTTTTTAATCTGTGACAACTGTCACAGCGTGCAAGAGTGCAGCAGTATGCCTGCTGAAGAAATTATTCATTTTGCGCAAAGTAATGCAGGCTTTGTGGTTGCGCGTAGTGTGATTGAGCTGAGTGGCCGTTGTCAGGCTTGTCAAACAGCGACCGCCGAATGAGTAGCTGCGGTGTCTGATTCGTATCGCCCTAGTCGTTGTTTTTATCATCAAAAGCTGAAGTACTGTCATGAGCTATTTGTCATCACGTCAATCAAAACAGCAAAAGACGCTGTCTGATATGGCACCACTATTGAGCCTGAAAAACATCAGCTTTGATGTACATCGTCAAAGACTGGTATCGAATATCAATTTGACTATTGGTGCTCAAGAAACCATCAGCCTTATCGGCCCGAACGGCGCGGGCAAGTCAACGCTGGTTAAGCTGATACTCGGCCTTCTCACACCAACCGAAGGCGATATTGTCGCGCATCATCACATTCGTTTGGGCTATGTGCCGCAGCGATTTAGCGTTCCTGCCATATTGCCTTTGCGAGTTAAAGATGTTTTGGCGCAAGCAGACAAACGCCGCTTGAGTGCCACTGAACGCGATTATATCTTTGAGCGTCTGTCATTATCCTCATTATTATCACGGCAAATGCACCATTTATCAGGCGGTGAAACCCAGCGCGTACTGCTAGCACGCGCACTCCTTGATAAGCCTAATTTGCTGATTTTAGATGAGCCAATGCAAGGCTTAGACCCTGACACAGAAGCGCTACTGTATGCTTTTATTGATGCACTGCCTGAGTTTTTGCGCTGCGCGATGTTGGTGGTGTCGCATGACCTGCATTGGGTGATGAAAGGCAGTCGACGGGTAATTTGTTTAAATAAACACATTTGCTGCGAAGGACAACCTGCTGAGCTCGCGGTCACGCCTGCATTTCAAGATTTGTTTGGTCATCATTATGAGCAGCCTTATGTTCATAAGCCGCATGCCTGCGAGCATCATGCGCCCCATGAAGTCTAAACCAGCGCAATATATCGAGCGTCTACGGACAATAGCCACAATGATTTTCTTAGTTTTTGGTAGGTTTTGAATATGGGTGCATGGTTGAGTATTATTGCGCCAGCTTGGCTGGCGGGCAGTATCTTGGCAGTATTATCAGCGCCACTTGGCTGTTTGGTATTGTGGCGACGTATGGCGTTTTTTGCAGATGCACTCGCACACGGAACATTGCTTGGGGTGGCACTGGCGGCATGGTGGCATTTGCCTATGGGCATTGGTGTGGCGCTCGTCAGTGTCTTTGTTGTTCTTAGCCTTGTGTGGATGGATGATGAGCGCTTACCTGCCGATGCGGTACTCGCTGTGGTCGCGGTCACATTATTGTGCTTGGGCTTATTGACCTTGACACAACTGACCGATCAACAGGCCAATGTGCTGGGCTTTTTATTTGGCAATCTATTAGAGCTTGATTGGGCCGATTTGCCCATACTCGCAGTATCTGTCGCTATAGGTGCAGGTTTACTGGCCTACATTTGGCCTGCCCAAATCAAACTGGCGACGCATGAGGCGCTGGCACGTATTCAGGGCATCAATCCGACTCGCCAGCGTTTGTTCTTTATGGGTATTTTGGCAGGATTTTGCGCCGTTGCCTTACAAGCAGTCGGCAGTTTACTCATCAGTGGATTGTTGGTGCTGCCTGCTTTGAGTGCGCGCTTATTGACCCAGTCACCCAAACAGATGGTTATCGTTGCTTTTATTATTGCTCAAGTCGGCGTAACGCTTGGGGTGTGGAGCAGCGTGTGGCTCGATATTCAAACGGGTGTGTCTATCGTATTGATTTTGGCACTGTTATTCTTTGCGACATTAATTATGAACAAGTCTTGGCAAGCCTTTACTCGTACAAATAGGTAGATACCGCCGTTAGGATAAGCGTGACCAATTACCTGATGAGCTGATAGTTGACCCTACTTTTGTCTTCAAATAAAGCTAGAGGTTTTCACTAATCTGTGTTATAAAGCCGATAATATCCTTTTACCGTTATTGCGGTTGACTTTGGCTATACTGATGGATGCAAGATTTGTAGATAAGCACATTGTCGTACGTCAAGCCGTTACTATTTTAAGCTTTGGTTGTGGTCTGATGAGGTATTTACCCCATGCAAAACTACCCTGTGCACTTCATTAGTACGCCTGATGAACAAGTCAATGTTTTACAGATTACCGACTTGCACCTCTCTGAACCCATTCATGACAAAACGCAGCCTTGTTGCCATGACCGTTTCGCGGCGGTATTGGCGCAAGCCTTAGCCGAGCCTGTACGTTGCGATTTGATTTTGGTGACAGGAGATTTGGTTAGTAAGGTCAAAACGCATTTATACGATCATGTCTTTGACGTGCTGTCCGCAACTGGCATTCCATTTGCCTGCATCGCGGGTAACCATGATGTGACAGAAGAAAAGGACGCCACAGTGCCTTTTCATGCACGCGAGCTGCTGGCAAAAGAAGCCGACGAGAGACTACTCAGTCGTCATGTGATTCACAGCGAATATTGGCAGATACTGCTGATGGACTCAAGTGTGCCTGGTGAGATTTTTGGGGCGCTGTCTACGATGGATGTGGATTGGCTGGATGCGCAATTACAGACTTGCCAAAAACCGACGTTGATTGCGCTGCATCATCATGTCATTGCCATGCAATCGGCATGGATTGATGTACATATTGCTCGAAATACCGATTACTTTTGGCAAAAGATGCGTAAGCATACCCACCTTCAGGCCATTATCAGCGGCCATACCCATCAAGAAAAGGTATATACGCGCGATGGCGTACAGGTGTATAGCACGCCTTCAACATGCTATCAGTTCAAGCCGTTGGTTGATGATTTTGCTTACGATGAAGACGCACGGCCTGGTTACCGCTGGTTGCAATTGGCTAACAATGGACAGGTTGCAAGCTGGGTAAAAAGGTTAGATACTTAACGGTCGCTTTAATCCGCGTGTCACCTTGTGTTGACAGTGTGGGGTTATGATTGCCTGCAGACCCTGACAGAGAGTAACGGGAAATATTTTGATAATAACGGCACCATGCTATCGCTCTTGGCTATTTTTTGCGATTCTGGCGTATCAAGCATAGGCGTCACCCGATCATTAGTGGTACTCTGTGGGGTAGCTAAAGGAATACATTTTGGCAAGTGCGCTGACTTTGGCAGACACAGCCTTTGATTGATTGAAAAAATAGGAAAGACTTATGAGTACCGCAACCCCCAATCCTAGCGATGTAAAATTCACGCCGTATGAGCCTGCTGATGGCGAAGAGTACATGTCTGATGCGCAGCTTGAGCATTTTCGCGCCATCTTGCTTGATTGGAAAACCCAATTGATTGGCGAAGCTGACCGCACCAAAAGCTACATTCAAGATGAATCTAGCGCGATGCCTGATATCAACGACCGCGCCACGCAAGAAGAAGAGTTTGCTTTGGCACTGCGTACCCGTGACCGCGAGCGTAAACTGATTCGTAAAATTGATAAGTCTATCCTTGAGATTGACAATGATGACTACGGGTTTTGTGAGACTTGTGGGGTAGAGATTGGTTTGCGTCGCCTCGAGGCACGCCCAACAGCCACCCAGTGTATCGACTGCAAAACACTGTCAGAGATGAAAGAGCGTCAAAACCAAGGGCATACCTAATCGGGCCAGTTGCCATGCCAAGCACAGTTGCTCCGCCCAAAAAAGCGTCCAGTCCAGCGCACCCGATTGGACGCTTTGCTCCCTCGCCTACAGGTGAGCTGCACCTTGGCTCGCTCACCACGGCACTGGCAAGCTACTGTCATATCAAATCGCTCGGCGGTACATGGTTACTGCGTATAGAAGACACCGATACCGCCCGCTGCGACCGCCAATTTAGTGAGCAAATCCTCCTCGATTTAGAAGCCTTAGCGCTGTTTTGGGATGGCGATGTCATCTATCAGTCTGAACGCACTGATATTTATAATGACTATTTAGCCGATCCGCTACAGCCCTTAACCTACGCCTGCTCTTGCTCGCGTAAGCAGCTAAACGCCTATTGGGACGCGCAAAAACAACAAGCCAATATCCAAGCCTCAGGTCTGAGTCAAGCGCTGGATAATCGTCAACGCTATCCGCGCTGCTGCCTAAACGCTGGGCTTGATAAGACCGCACATAAGCTGCGCTTGCAAATGCCCGATACGCTGATTGGCTTTGCCGATGGCATTCAGGACAACTGCTGGCAAAACCCACAACAGACGGTCGGTGATATGGTGGTACGCCGCGAAGATGGCATTATTAACTACATCCTCGCCGCCAGTATTGATGATGGTTTGCAAGGTGTCACGCATATTATGCGCGGCTTAGATATCTTGCCCATGACCAGCGCACAAATTAGCGTGATGCATGCCGCGCGTCTGCCTGCGGTCTCGCACTGGTATCATTTGCCGCTGATTTGTCATGACAATGGGCAAAAGCTCTCCAAGCAAAACCTTGCCCAGCCGATTGATACCCGTGACCCCAGTCGCTTATTACAATACGCCTTACAATTATTACAGCAGCCTGCGGTCGATATAGATACGCCTGAGCGCATGCTTGCACAAGCGGTGCAGCAGTGGTGCCAAACGCCGCTGATTGGGCAACAGGTACTGAATGTGGCTATATAAGCAAAACGCTTTAAATCATAAGCATAAAAAAAAGCGCGAACTCTATCGCGCTTTTTTAGGGCGTGTTGAACATTCGCAAATAGGCACTGCTGATTGCTAAAATTGTTCCAGACAAGGCACAAAGCGACGATAATGCAGATGCCTTAGCGAGATTTGTAACGCAGTATGGGGCAATTTTAGCATCAGCCCGCAG
>NZ_JACDXT010000007.1 GCF_016464015.1 Psychrobacter sp. bablab_jr014 | reverse complement strand
GACAGGACTCTTTTTTGCCGCTTCATCGTTAAAAATAAACGCTTAGAATGACTAAACTTATTATTTTTAACATCGAATCGCCTAAAAAATAGTCGCTGTCAATGCCATGGTCGAATGGTCAACACGCCCTATTATAAACTTAAGCAATAATGAGTACGCCTTAATAATAACGGCACTGGCTGGTCTCAATATTTGGACTTTCTTTGTTGATTTTAAGCAGCAGTGCAACCATCACCATGCTAATCACGATGGAAGAACCGCCATAACTAAAGAACGGCATGGTCAAGCCTTTGGTCGGCATCGCGCCCATATTCATTGCCGCATTAATAATGGTCTGCGCAATGAATATAACGGCAATACCAAATGCAGTGTAGCTCATACGCATCTGACGGCGTTTAAGCGCGTTATAACTGATGCGCATGGCACTGCCAATAATAAGCGCTTCAAGCACAAGAATCATCGCCACGCCAATAAAGCCAAGCTCTTCGCCAGTGATCGCCAGCAGAAAGTCCGTATGGGCTTCTGGTAGGTGCGACAGTTTTTGGACACTCTCGCCATAACCCACACCAGAAAACTCACCTCGACCAAAGGCAATCAAACTGCGCGCCAACTGATAATCGGTGTCCTGAATGTCATCAAATGGGTCAATAAACGACAATACACGCGTCAAGCGATATTGTACCAACGTCACCGCAAGCACAGCCAAACAGCCTACTACGGAGCCAAGCGCCAAAAACTGCTTGTATGGTGCGCCCGCAATATAAAAAATAGCAAACACCGTCCCGACAATGACCACAAGTGAGCCAAAATCAGGCTGGAGTAGCAGTAGCAGAGTCAAAAGGCCAATGACCAATGAAATGCGTAAAAAACCATCCCAGCCATTACGCACCTCAAAAGAACGGCGCACCACAAAATCAGCGACAAAAACAATCACTACAAGCTTGGCAAGCTCTGCCACCTGAAAGTTAATGATACCCAGATTTAGCCAGCGCTTAGAGCCGTTAATCGGGGTACCAAACAGCGTCAATAGCAGCAATACACCCGTAATGCCAAGCAGCACAAACTGCGTCTCAGTCTTATACAGCGTCCTTAATGAGATGAGGCGATATGGCACCGCCGCCACCAATAAGCCAAAAATCATATACCACAGCTGACGCTCAAAAAAGTACAGCTCAGTCATGCCGCGGCTTAAGGCAAAAGGTATCGAGGCTGATGCCACCATCAACAGGCTCATCACCATCATACAGCCCACGCTACACAGTAACGTGGTGCGGGCAGAAGGCAGAAGTGGGTAGGAAGTAAAGTCGTTATCGGTCTGCGACTTTGAGGTCGAGCGGGAGAAAAATGTGAGCGCCATAATCGTCAAATACACTAACTAAAAAATATACAGCGTGACGGACACGCCTTATTGTTACACCACATGGCAAAGAGAACAAAGACTGACCGTGCTACTATCGCCCGCCTGTCCCGCCCCGTCGCCGCTTGCATGACAGTAGCAGCAATCTGTAATAAAAACAATCAACTGTCTGGCAAAAAACGGTGGTGCATTCCCTATTACGCAGTTAAATTGTTACATTTAATGTGCGCTTGCCTGCGCGGCATGCTGCACAAGATTGATAAAGTGCTCGCCACGTGCGGCGTAGCCACTGTACTGATCAAAACTGGCGCAGGCGGGTGATAAAAGCACCGCCTGTACTTGTGACAAACTGCTCTTGGTCAAGCGAGCGATACAAGCAAAGGCATGTTCTAAATCAGGACACTGATGCACGTCAACATCACCGCTTAGCTTGCCACGATGTAGGTGCTGCTCAATCAGTGCCGCGTCCTCACCGATACAAATAACTTGGCTGACATATTGATTCATGAGGGGGGCGAGCTCATCAAACTCCTGCCCTTTGCCTTGACCACCCAAAACCACCAACAGCTTACCGTCTTTTGGGGCATAGACCGCGCCCAAGCCAATAATAGCCGCCATGGTCGAGCCGATATTGGTGCCTTTTGAATCGTTAAAATAATCCACGCCGTTGACACTATCAATAAACTGACAGCGGTGCGGCAGGCCTTCAAAATGACGCAAGGTCTCAAGCATGCTCTCGAGCGGAATACCTGCCAGCTCACCGAGCGCTAAGGCAGCCTCGGCATTTAATAAATTGTGCTGGCCTTTGATTGGCAAGTCATCAGCAGACAACAAGCGCGTCGTACTACGGGCAATATGCGTCTGTCCATCAGCATCCACAATCAGGCCGTACTGATCGGTATCAGGCGCTTGTGTACCGATGCTAAGACGCGGTACGGTATCGGCAATCAAGGGACGGGTCAGCGCGTCATCACGGTTAACCACCACCGACTGCGCATCTTGAAAAATACGGTGTTTGGCTTGATGATAGCTGAGCATATCACCATGACGGTCAAGATGATCAGGAGACATATTAAGCACGCAAGCTACTTTAGCTCCAAGCTTACTGACCGTCTCTAATTGAAAGCTCGACAGCTCAAGTACAGCAAGTTCCATATCTGTATTGCTTAACAAATCGAGCGCAGGGATGCCAATGTTGCCGCCTACGCCAACATTGATGCCTGCATCGGCTGCCATTTGTCCGACCAAGGTGGTAACAGTACTTTTGGCATTTGAGCCTGTAATGGCGACGATAGGTGCTTGGCAGGCGTCACGAAACAGCTGAATGTCACTGACCACAGGAATACCCTGTTCGATAGCGGCTCGTATCGCAGGTGTGTCTAAAGCAATGCCTGGGCTGATAACAATACGCTCCGCCTGTAGTAGCAAATCGGCATCAATAGCACCAAAGCAGCGTGTGGTCACGGCGAGTGGTAGCGCCTCGGCAAGTGGCGGCTGCGTGTGCGCATCAGTGACGGCCACACGATAGCCCTCTTGGCACAAATAACGCGCCGCCGACAAGCCTGAGCCGCCCAAACCGATGACCACTTGCAGTCCACTGCCTTTTTGAATGAGAGAGGTTGGCGTATCGGTCATGGGAGTCTCCTTGATAATCGAACAAAAACAAGGCGCTATAATGCGCCAAAAAGGCAAATCAGCGAGGCAAATCATGCGAGCATCATAACGGTAGCGTTCATGTTTCGGTACTGCTTTGTTATCACTTTGTGCTATTATGCGCGTGTTTTTGATGTCTTATTACTGGCAGCTTCGCTCAAGTCGTTTAGTTTAGCATGTTGTGACCGCTTGCATGCCATTCTTAATACGCATTCTTATCGTCATGATGATGGTATTGACTACCTATTGGTTGCCTTTCAGACATGACTGTCTATCTGCCGTACTGACGGCAATATCTCACCGATGTGCTGTGGTCGTGATTCCGTGTTTTAACAGACGCTACATGCCTTGTTTGAAGGCATGACGACGCCTGTTAATAACACCCAGCCACGCATACGGATGATATTTTCCTATTTGCGTCACCCCACGTTTATCAGGTGATGATTTTTTGTTTTTATTCAATCAGATGCAGCTTATTTATGACCTCTTTTTTTGATAATGTCCGTGACGAGTGGTTTTCAAATGTACGCGGTGATGTTTTGTCGGGGCTGGTGGTGGCCTTGGCTCTGATTCCTGAGGCGATTGCTTTTTCGATTATCGCAGGCGTCGATCCTAAAGTTGGCCTGTATGCGTCATTCTGTATCGCCGTGGTGATTAGCTTTGTTGGTGGTCGCCCTGCGATGATTTCGGCAGCCACGGGCGCGATGGCGCTGGTGATGGTCGATTTGGTTGCTGATTACGGGTTGCAATACCTGCTCGCAGCAACGCTATTGTGCGGGGCGATTCAGTTTGTGATGGGAGTGCTCAAGCTTGGCAACCTGATGCGCTTTGTCTCGCGCTCGGTGGTGATTGGCTTTGTCAACGCCTTGGCGATTTTGATTTTTGCCGCGCAGCTGCCTGAGCTCAATCCTGCAACCGACCGCGTGGGCATGACCGTGTATATGATGACCGCCGCAGGATTGGGCATCATTTACTTATTTCCATTGATTCCAAAGATTGGCCGCATCATTCCCTCGCCGCTCATTTGTATCGTGGGTCTGACCATTGTCGCGATGACGATGAATTTGGATATCCGCAATGTCGGCAGTATGGGCGATTTGCCTGACTCATTGCCGATGTTCTTTTTTCCAAATATTCCGCTTAATTTAGAGACATTACTCATCATTGCACCCTACTCTATCGCACTTGCTGTCGTAGGTTTGCTTGAGTCTATGATGACTGCAACCATCGTCGATGAGCTGACGGACACGCCGAGTAATAAAAACAAAGAATGCCGTGGTCAAGGGATTGCGAACCTTGTGGCGGGCTGCTTTGGCGGTATGGCAGGCTGTGCGATGATTGGTCAGTCGATGATTAATGTTAAATCTGGCGGACGCACGCGCTTATCCACACTGATTGCGGGTGTGGTACTGCTGATTATGGTGGTTTTTTTGAGCGACTGGGTACGCCAAATTCCGATGGCAGCCTTGGTTGCGGTGATGATTATGGTGTCGATTGGTACGTTTAACTGGCAATCTATCCGCGAGTTTAAAACGCACCCAATGTCCTTTAATATTGTGATGCTCTCGACCGTGATTACCACGGTATTTACGCACAACTTGGCCTACGGCGTGCTGGTCGGTGTGCTGCTCTCAGCGCTGTTCTTTGCCAATAAAATCGGGCACTTTCTTAGCGTACATAGTGAGTATGACGAAGACAGCAATGCGCGTTATTATTATGTTCATGGTCAGGTATTTTTTGCCTCGACCACGTACTTTTTGCACAGTTTTGATACCAAAGAAGCGCTTGATAGCGTGTACATTGATGTGACGCACGCGCATTTTTGGGACGTGAGTGCCGTCGATACGCTTGATAAACTGGTCATGCGCCTTCAACGTGAAGGTATTGATGTTAAGGTAATCGGGCTTAATAGCGCAAGCCGCACCTTGATTGATCGCTTTTCGATTCATGACCGTCGTGATATCGGTCTGCTCGATTAAGCATAGCGTCAATCACGTCAATGGAACAAAGCAACAGCGTTTAATACACGGCTTAATACATGTGGTGGTCTTATGAGTAATTTAAAACCTAATAGTGTGGTCGCGTGCCTCGATTGTCCTGAGCACGTCCCAGCAGTGCTCAATGCCAGCTTGTGGGCGTCTACGCGTCTGCAAGCGCCTATCGGTCTGCTATACGCCATGCCGAATGTGCATCAAAAAAGCGCGATTAATTACTCAGGCTGCCTGAACATTGATGATGAAAGTCACCTGCTCGACCAGTTTACCAACCAAGAGCATCTGACCAGCTGCGAGCTAAAAACCCAAGGCAAAATCTTATTGCATCAAGCCAGCAGCTATTGCGCGCAGCAAAACGCCAAACAAAACGTGTATACGCTGTATCGGCACGAGACGTTGGGCAAAAGCATTGACTATATCAATGACAAAGCGCAGCTGACGGTCATCGGTCATCATGTGACCTGCAAAGCAACGTTAAGTGAGCTGGTGCGCCTTAGCCACTGCCCCATTTTGGTGACACATGCCGCATTTACGCCCCCTAATGAGGCACTGTTCGCGTTTGACAATCGTATGACTGCACACAAAATGCTCAACTGGCTGTGCAAAACCCAACTCATTCGTACCATGACCGTGCATGTCGTTATGGTGGGCAAAGACACGTCCGAAAACCGCGACGCGCTACGTGAAGCCTACGCTCGCTTAAAGCAAGCAGGCATTCAGTGCAAAAAACAACTGCTCGATTATCGCGACGTCAGTGCTGCCATCAGCTATTACCAGTCCGAACATAATATTGGTCTTTTAATGAGTGGTGCGTTTGGCCAATCGCGTTTTCGTCAGTTGCTCCAAGGCAGTGATACCAAAAAACTACTCAGCTGTGTTAAAACGCCCTATTTATTATTCCCCAAATTTTAAATCTTTATTTTATATATTCATTGACCGTCTTATCGCTGTATGCTTTTACTTTATAAGGCTTACGGCGATTTTTTTTGGTCTTAAGACAGTCTTATTAAAAAATAACGACTGATAATATCCCCAAATAAAAAGCGCAAACTGCCTATAGAGTCTCACATCATTACTGTTAGCAAAACATCACAGGAAGCCCACCCGCAGCACATATTATTTGGTTATAATAAAAAGGTTTTGTGCATTTGGCACGCCATCAGAACGTCTGTTTTTTAAGGACGTATAATAATTTTTAGTAGACAAATGTTTTTTATTGTCACCAGTTTTTTTATGCTATGGTCTGTTTTGGTTCAGCCGTTTTGCCAACGCCTCTTCCCCCTTGAAGCGTGTTTGGCACAGTTCTTGAACCATAAACACTATGCATAATCATGGTGCACAGCATTAAAACGCATGCAGTAGCCTGCGATGTCACTCATATAAGGAAATGTTTTTATGAAGCTAATCACTGCGATTTTAAAACCATTTAAGCTCGATGACGTGCGTGAAGCACTTTCAGATATCGGGGTCAAAGGCGTCACGGTGACTGAGGTCAAAGGCTTTGGACGTCAAAAGGGACATACCGAGCTGTATCGTGGCGCAGAATACGTGGTGGACTTTTTACCAAAAGTCAAAGTCGAAGTGGCAGTCATCGATGAGATGGTTGAGCCTGCTATCGAAGCCATCACACGTATCGCCAGTACAGGCAAAATCGGCGACGGCAAAATCTTTGTGACCGCGCTCGATCAAGTCATCCGTATCCGTACTGGAGAGACTGGTGCCGATGCCATCTAAGCGCTAACGGCGCGGCTCATTCGATACGCGCTGACGAACTCATACTGCATTGTCAATTCAAGGGGGAATTTAGATGCAAAGTCAAATTTTTGAGATGCAATACGCATTAAATACATTTTATTTTTTGGTTTGTGGCGCGTTAGTAATGTGGATGGCGGCAGGATTCGCCATGCTCGAAGCGGGCTTGGTACGGGCTAAGAACACCACTGAGATTTTGACCAAAAACGTGGGGCTTTTCGCCATCGCCTGCTCGATGTACCTAATTTGCGGTTATTACTTTATGTATGACGGCTCATTGCTGCTCTCAGGCATTGCAGGCGGTGAATCACTCATTCCTGATGCCTTAAGCCAAGCGGCAGAAAACGGCTTTAATGGTGACGCGGTCTACTCACAAGCCTCTGACTTCTTTTTCCAAGTGGTGTTCGTCGCCACCTGTATGTCTATCGTTTCAGGCGCAGTGGCGGAGCGCATGAAGCTGTGGGTCTTCTTTGTCTTTGCGATCGTGATGACAGGCTTTATCTATCCGATTGAAGGCGGCTGGACATGGGGCGGCAAAGCAGTACCACTGATTGGTGAGCTGAACTTTTCTGACTTTGCTGGCTCTGGTATCGTCCACATGGCGGGGGCGACAGCAGCATTAACAGGCGTATTATTGCTAGGCCCGCGCCGTGGTAAATATACAGCTACAGGAGCAGCGCGTGCGATTCCTGGGGCTAACCTGCCTTTGGCAACCTTAGGTACATTTATTCTTTGGCTAGGCTGGTTTGGCTTTAACGGTGGCTCAGTGCTTAAGCTTGCTGATGTAAACAGTGCCAATGCCGTAGCGATGGTGTTCTTAAATACCAATGCTGCTGCAGCAGGTGGTGCGATTGCTGCCCTTATCACCGCACGTTTAATCTTTGGTCGTGCTGATTTGACCATGCTGCTAAACGGCGTGCTGGCAGGTTTGGTGGCGATTACTGCCGAGCCACTAACCCCAACACCACTATTGGCTACCGTGTTCGGTATGATTGCAGGCGTGCTCGTGGTGTTCTCTATCTTAACGCTGGATAAGCTCAAATTGGACGACCCTGTCGGCGCAATTTCAGTACACGGTGTGTGTGGTCTGCTCGGTTTGATGCTCGTACCAATTACCAACAGTGACGCAAGCTTTGGTGGCCAGTTGGTCGGTGCTGCGGTCATCTTTGTCTGGGTCTTTGTCACAAGCCTTGTGGTTTGGGGTATTTTAAAAGCAGTCATGGGTCTACGCATCAGCGAAGCAGAAGAATACGAAGGCGCGGACTTGTCAGAATGTGGACAAGAGGCGTATCCAGAATTTACTCGCTAATTGCTAATTTAGACGTACGTTTATCACTTTACATACCTACCCGCATCAAAACAGATGCGGGTATTTTTTTGAGCTATTTTTGGATTTAGTAACTACTCAGCTGTTGCCAAATGCGATCGCTCACCGCTTCGGCGCTGCCTGTCGCATCAATACGTGTGATACGTTCAGGTGCAGCGGCATGACACGCCACAAAACCATCACGCACCCGCGTAAAAAAATCCATCGCCTCTTGCTCAAAGCGATCTGCCGCCCCGCGCTTGCCTGCGCGGCGCATACCCTCTGCAATCGGCAAATCCAGCCAAAAGGTAATATCAGGCTGACAAGGTACAAACTGAGCAATCAACTGAGCAATCTTATCCTGCACCACAGGGTCGTTGTGCGCGCGACCATACCCTTGATACGCAATGGTCGAATCAATAAAACGGTCGCAGATGACCCACTCGCCACGTGCCAGCGCAGGCGCAATCACCTGCGCAATATGGTCACAGCGCGCTGCAAACAATAACAATAGCTCGGTGTCATCGGTAATGTCGGTCTTCGGGTCAAGGAGCAAGGTGCGCAACGTCTCTGCAAAGGGGCTGCCCCCTGGCTCACGCGTACGCACATAGCGAATACCTGCAGCATCCAGACGGGCACACAGATTATTGATTGCGGTGGTCTTGCCTACCCCTTCGGTCCCTTCAAAGCTCACAAACCGTCCTTGCTGCTGATCGGTGCTGAGTGATTGTGTCACGGCTGCGGTCATGATATGGCCTTATCTGTTTAACAAAAAGCGTTTGAAAAAACGCTTAACAAAAAGTGCTGAGCAAAAAAAGCAAATAAAAATGGCAGCGCTCAAGTCGTCTTGATGCTGCCTATTAGGGCGTGTCCCTATTTTAAAAATGGTGATAAAAATGAGATAAATCGCAGGCAAGCAAGGAAAATAGCGCAGGTAATATCAAGATATTGACCAGCTGTTTGACACCGTTTGCCAAAGATTTAGCCATTTTTAGCCCATTTAGTCATAAACGCTTGAATTAGGGACACGCCCTAATATGCTATCTGCGGCGGGTAGTTATTGATTACGAATCACTTTGAGGTACTCTTGTACCGCGCGATTGTGTTCGTTTAAGCTGTTGGTGAATTTATGCCCGCCATTACCTGTCGCCACAAAATACAGCGCGTCGCTATCAGCAGGGTGCATCGCTGCTTTAATGGACGCATCTGAGGGTAACGCAATCGGCGTGGGCGGTAACCCATCAATCTGATAGGTATTGTACCCTGTGGTTTCATTGATATCGCGGCGGCGAATATTACCATCATAGCGTGCGCCCATACCATAGATGATGGTCGGGTCCGTTTGCAAGCGCATGCCTTTTTCTAGGCGATTGACAAAGACAGCGGCGACGAGTGGGCGCTCTTCAGGCACGCTGGTTTCTTTTTCAATAATAGAAGCCATAATCAGCGCTTCATACGGGCTGTTGTACGGCAAGCCTTCATCTCGGCCTTCCCACGCTTCGGTCAGTGTCTGCTGCTGGCGCTTATAAAGGTCGGTTAAGATTTGGGTATCGGTCGCACCTTCGCCATAATAATACGTGTCAGGCGCAAACCAGCCTTCTAAGTTGTGATTGACAATGTTGTCACTGCTGTCAATTACGCGACTTGGTAAAATGCCTGATAAATCCAGCCCATTGGCAATACTGGCATTATCAATATCGTCGGCGGTTAAGAGTTGTTTTTCGATACCTTTGGTCTCGCGCAAGGTTTGGTATAGGTCTTTAACCGTTTTACCTTCAATAATCTGCACCTTGACCATCGCTACTTCTGCGCCTTTTGACAATACTTGCAGCGCTTCGACGAGGCTTGGGTTTTCGGGCAGCTTGTAGATACCCGCGTGCAAGGGCGCGTCTATTGTCGCCTTGATATACATCTTGGCAATGGTAGGAGAAAACAGCATCACTGGCTGCCAATCGGAGAGCAATCCATAATAAGTATCGCCTTGCTCGATGGTTACCATCTCTTCAGGCTGGGTAATGCGCCCAAACAAGGTCTGATAAATCATAAACAAAACAAAAGCGGCAATCAGCCCGAGTACCAAAAGAATCTGATAACCACGCTGCATAAAAAAGGAAGCGTCGTTTTTTTTATAGCGGCGGGGTTTTTGTTTGCCGTTAATCAAAGAAATGTCTGTCGCACGGGCTTTGTTTTGCGATGCGGACTTTGATTTTTGCTTTGATGACGGTTTGTCAGCGTTTGGTTTGCTCATGGCAACTCGCAGGGCAGAAGTTTGCTAGAATTTAGCATTGTACTGTGGGTTTTTCAATAAGGTTTGTTTTACTGTCATGCTATGGCCGTCATAAATGCTATAATTCTGCGCTCATGATACAAAGAAAATGTGTGAATTTAAGGTAGTTACAATGGCAAAACCGTTTATAAAATGGGCAGGTGGTAAGAGTCAGTTGCTTTCAGAAATTGATGCACGCTTACCCGAATATGTCAAAAAAGGTGAGCCTTATATTTACATAGAACCATTTATGGGTAGTGCTGCGGTTGCTTTGCATTTATTAGATAGTACACACTCACCCACAGCAACTGTCATTAATGACACCAACAGTGACTTGGTCACTCTTTATCAGGTAGTCAGAGATGAGCCTAACGAGTTATTAGCTCTGCTTCATACATTTCAAAATGAATATGACCTATTGCAAGACAAAGCTGCAAAACAACCTTATTACTATGCAAAACGCGAAGCCTTTAACCATAGATTGGCGTCACCAACTGAGCATGCAGCCCTGTTTATCTTTCTAAATCGTGCTGGTTTTAATGGTCTATATCGCGTGAACAGTAAAAATCAGTTCAATGTACCTATTGGTAGCTACAAACAGCCTAATTTTATATTTGAAGATGCTATTTTGACAGCATCAGAGCATCTTAGGAAAACAACCATTCTAAATGACAGCTATGAGCAAGTTTTAGAGACGGTTAAAGTAATCAATACAGATAATCTACCTGTATTTTTTTATCTTGATCCGCCTTACAAACCTTTAAGCGAGTCATCAAGTTTTACTGCTTATGCCAAAGACAGTTTCAACGATGACAGCCAAAGAGCACTTAAATCTTTTTGTGATACGCTACATAAGCAAGGTTATCAATGGCTGCTAAGCAACTCGGATACAACCAATCTAGACAGTCAAAATCGCTTTTTTGATGACTTATATGCTGACTATAATATTGAGCGTGTCAAGGCGAGTCGTAGTATCAATTCAAAAGGCTCAAAGCGCGGTCAGCTCAATGAGCTAATGATTAGGAATTACTAAAGAATTTTTGTATTTGGTAAAATATTGTTTTGGATATCCTGCATAAAATTCTTTTTAAAGTAAAAAGCATGATTCTTATTCGACACTGTACGCCCCAAAATTTCTGAATAGATGGGATTGTAAGTACCATCTTTTCTTTTTGAGTCTTTGCTTCTAATTTGAATATACTTTCCATTAGTAGTGTGAATATTGCCGTCACCACTTTCCAACTGCTTAAGAACCTTTACTCTAATATCAAGAAAATCTTGAATGTAAATATCTTTTAAAATCGAATGCTTACGCGAATCTATATGGTGGGCTGGTAAGAAAAACCAGTCTTCAGGTAGATTGCTGTTAGGTTTGACAACAGGTAAATAGAGCAAATTGCTGATTTTGTCCAATAATCTATTAGATTCTGCCTCGCCAAAAAACAGGGTATCGAAATCCTTAGAAATTTGGGTGATGAACATTGTTTCCATTGGCATACCATCAGGACGTGCTTTGTTAGTCTTCAGCTCACCATCATCAAAATCTGTTAAATTGCTGTTATTTGGCATGTCCAGTAGTTGCTGCAAAAACTGCCCTGTATTGCCTTTATTTATAGAAAATCCCGAAATATCCTCTTGTAGCTTTAGCTCTAAAAATTTCTTTTCATAGAATGTTGGAAGTTTTGAGAAGACTTCTTCTAACTGCATAATTTTCTGCCTTATAGTTTCATCAGTTCTGAAATACTCATATCAAATGCCTTAGCAAATTTTTCTATATTCGATAATGATGGATTACGTTCTCCGCGCTCTATCATTCCAACATAGTTGCGATGAAGCCCTGTTAACTCAGCCAATTGTTCTTGGCTAAGCTCACGCTCTTTACGAAGTCCACGCACACGCTGCCCAAACTTGATTAAAATCGGTTTTTTCATTTGCTTTATTCTCGATAATTGGTTAAGCTTTAACTACACACAATAAGTGTCATTTTCTGTATTACGGACAGTCGTCGTTGAGGCTCAACTATGATTCACATTGAAAATTTGAACATGACCATTAACACCGCTACTATGACAAGTGGTGATATAGAAACGGGACATGACTCGGATATACGTACAGACTTGGTCGATACTCTACGCATCATTAGCAAAGATGAACGTCTCAAGCATGAAACCTTAGTCATTCCAGAAATATGTGAACAATACGGGTTTTCTGAGGGTAATTACCGATTGCCAGAGCTATTGCACTTTTTGGCAGATATGTTGGAGTAATCGTGGAGCAATCATTATTTTTCCAAAATGAAAAGAGCAATTTTAGTTTATTAAAAGGTGATTGCTTACAAGTAATACCCGCTCTAGATAAAAAATTCGATATGGTGTTCGCCGATCCGCCGTACTTCCTATCTAATGACGGTTTGACTGTAAAAAATGGCAAAATCCAATCTGTCAATAAAGGCACATGGGACAAACTCGTCAGTGATAATGACGCTTACGCATTTACTTACGAATGGCTGTCAGCAGTACGAGAAAAAATGGCTGATAATGCGACTATTTGGGTCAGTGGTACTCATCACAATATTTTTACATTGGGACGAATTTTACCTCAACTGGGCTTCAAAATATTAAACGTCATTACTTGGGAAAAAACCAATCCTCCGCCCAATTTCTCTTGTCGTTTCTTCACTCATTCTACTGAATTTATCATTTGGGCAAGAAAATCTGCCAAGATACCGCATTATTTTGATTACCATCTAATGAAGCGTTTGAATAATGACAAGCAAATGAAAGACGTCTGGCGCTTACCTGCGGTAGCTGCTTGGGAAAAGTCTTGTGGAAAACATCCTACGCAAAAGCCTTTAGCGCTACTAGCACAAATCATTCTTGCTTCAACGAAACCAAACGCTCTTATACTCGACCCGTTTACTGGTGGGTCTACCACAGGTATTGCCGCTCAAGTCTTAGGAAGACGATTTATAGGTATTGATAAAGAAATAGAGTATTTGACGCTCAGTAAAAATCGATATTTAGACTTACAAGCGCAAGGTAAAAAGCAATTATTTAAGCAGAATTTTTATCGTTTACTAAATGTACCTTCTCCAACTTCACAACATCCCCACCCCGCAAGTGCAGCGCAGTAACTGGCAAAATGCCCTTTACCGCATTACAAAAGAACAGGGCACGCAGGTTGGGCAAATCGGTATCGTGTAGCGCGCGCTTTTGAATGGGTTCATGACTTTGGGCATAACTGTCCATAATGACTTGGCGCATGACCCCTGCCACACCAGATTGGGTCAATGGCGGCGTATACCACTGATGTGCCTGCTCGTTATCGGCAGCACGTAGTTGATAAAAGACATTGCTGGCGCTACCCTCAATCCACTCACCGC
This sequence comes from Psychrobacter sp. bablab_jr014, assembly GCF_016464015.1. Lineage (GTDB taxonomy): Bacteria > Pseudomonadota > Gammaproteobacteria > Pseudomonadales > Moraxellaceae > Psychrobacter. Next base: position 14,312 of record NZ_JACDXT010000007.1, on the reverse strand, counting down.
TCACATCGCGTATCAAGGCTTCACCAATGCGCTTATTGCTCACTTTGATGCGCTCGAGCTCCACACTGGCAAGCACATTATCGAGACAGTTGAGGCTTTTTAGCCCGACAAGGGGCGCTGGCAAACAGGCCAGCTCAGACTGTAAGCACACGGCTTCACACGGCGCTTGGCGCAGCGCCCGCATGTCATTAGGCAACACAACGGTATCAGCAAAGGGTAGCGTGCTGGGCATGACTTTTAGCCACGCCTGCCAGTTCTGTCCGTCCGCGTCAGGCGTCACCCCATAGCCCCGTGCTTGCTGCGGCGCGCGCGTCACGATGAGCTTGAGCACCCCCTCACTCATATCACAGGCAATAGCCAATACCGCTGCCCACAGCGCCTCATCATCTACAGCCAAACCCAGCGCGCGGGCATGGTTTGTCACACGCGCGCGATGATGAGTCGCCCACAATACCTCACCTGCTTGCACAGCCATGGTGGTAAAAAACCCATCACCATAAGCAAGCCCGCGATTGTTCATATCAAATGGTGTGTGCGCGCCGCTTAATAATGCCGCATCAGGCGCAAAGGCATACCACGCGGTATCAAGGCGGCGCTGGGTTAATAATGACATTTAGCTGTTGGGCTTTTTAAAGATAAGCATACAGCTATAAAACTCGCATTTCGCCAGTTCAATTTGTTGCTCACCGACGGTTTTATTTTTGACGATTTGACCGTTTAGCATGTCGCTGACGAGCTGTCCGCCCTCATCGCCCATCAGCTGGCGTGCAAGGGTGTAGGCTTTTTTTGCGTGGTCTTGGCTGGCGGCTTTTTCTTCATCCGTGTCCATTGGATTGGCGTAGTACCAGCCCAGCTCCAAATAGCGCTCTGAATCAATAATATCCAGATACGGCGCATCTTCTTTCATAAAACGAAACTTGGTTGCAGGATTGCTGGCATAATCTAAGCTGTTATCGTCGGTGCTGGTCACTGTACCAAAGGTGGACTTGATAGCTGTGACGTCATCGAGCGTGACGGGCGTGACCTCACCTGTTTGCCACGCACTGACATCATATTTTATGGGTGTGCCATCAACCGCTGTTGCCCCGTCCATGTCCGACTCATCGCTGCTCGCAGTGTCCGTCTGCGCCGCTGGCGTCTCGGTGGTTTCTATGACTTGCTCATCAACAGCTTGAGGAGCAGCATCATTATTACAGGCACTTAAGGACGCACCTGTGATGAGGGTCAGGCTCAGCAGTAGCGTCTGCAAGGTAGGTTTTGGCATCATACAAATACTCACACGGTTGGGTTGGTGCTTGAAGCAGTGATACGTTGATTGGGATAGCAACGTACCAAAAAGGCATGCATACGATGGGCAAAAAGGCTTATAGCGCCTTATCTGCTGGGTAAATGCCGAAGATAACAGTGTACCCAACTGCCCAAGTCTTGACCAGCCTTTAGGTTACAGGTGGTCATCGTATTGGGTACAAATTTGTTAAAGCCTTATTTATCTTTTATGATGAGCGTAACTTTTTATTATTTTTAAATACGATTGAAAATCTGCGGTGATTAAACGCTGGTGTTCATCGTGTTCTAACGCATCGAGCTTTTTTTATGTCTAACACCGCCCAGCACTTTGTTGTCATTGGCAATCCCATTGCGCACAGTAAATCGCCTGCCATTCACCACGTCTTTGCAGCGCAGACAGAACAAAGCATTTGCTATGCTCGCCAATATTGCCCTGACCATCCAGAGAGCTTTATTGCTGTGGTTGAGGCGTTTTTTAATGGTGGCGGTATCGGCGCGAATGTCACTGTGCCCTTTAAACAAGTGGCGTATGATTTATGCCAAAATACAGGCGCGCTGTCCGACCATGCGCGTGTGGCAGGCGCGGTCAATACCTTGTCAAAAAAAGACGGCAAGCTATACGGTGACAATACCGACGGTCAAGGACTGGTTAATGATATGCAGCATCAAGGCTGGACGCTGGCGGGCAAGACGGTTGCCATTATTGGTGCAGGTGGCGCCGCACGCGGGGCGATATTGCCATTGATTCAGGCAGGTATCAAAAGTCTGACTCTTGCCAATCGTACGGTGCACAAAGCAAAAGACTTGGTAACGGCTTTAAGCGCCCAAAGCGACGAGGTTGCTGATATCAGCATCGCGACCTGCGCGCTTGATGCGCTAACGGGGCATTTTGATGTGATTATTAACGCCACCTCGATTGGCTTATCAGGCGAGCGGTTGCCGTTATCAGACGACTTATCCTGCGATCATGCGTATGACATGATGTACGGGCGGACGCTGCCTTTTTTGGAGCATTTCGCTGAACAAGGCGCGGCGACCTCGGACGGTTACGGCATGCTGATTGGGCAGGCAGCGCTGAGCTTTGAGTCGTGGACAGGGCGCACCGTTGATGTGACTGCTGCCCGTGCCGAGCTGAACAAAGCTACTTGATCGTTTAACGTCCTAAGCCTAAAAAGCAAAAACGCTACTTGGATAAGCGCTGAAATTTATCAAGTAGCCCATTTTCAATACGGCGTAGCGGCGGACGAATCGCTAAAGCATGCATCAGCATCCCGCCACCGAGCGCGACCAAACAGCCAAGTGCCGTATCCACCACCCGTGTTTGTATCACTTCATGATAGCCATGCGCACTGATGGGCAGTCCGCTACCGTACTCGGCAATAAAAATAGTCAAAGGCGTAATCACAATCACTGCCAAGCCGTAATGTCTATCAACCAGCGACTCAATACACAACATCATGACCAAAATCGCGACCGCCACACCCCAGACAGGCAGCTGCCATGACAGCATCACCGCGGTCAGCCCCGTACCAATGAGTGTGCCTAGCATACGGTGCAGCTGCTTAATCCAAATCGTACGCAAATGAATGCCTTGGATAATAATAAAACAGCTGACCGCCACCCAATACGGATAGGACATTTCCAAAATCAGCGCAATCGCCAGCGCCAAGCCCACAAAACCCGTAATCATCACACTTTCAATAATCGTGTCTGGCTCATAAGTAAATGTGGGCACAGGGTTGCTTGGTCGCGTGAGCAATAGATAGGCAGAATATAAAAACGCCATCAATAAGGCAAAACCACTACCCAGCATAACCAGCCCTGTCGCGGGCATCACCTGTGACAGTGGTAGCGGAATAAACAGCGCAATCGCGCCAGCCATTAACGTAAACAGTCCTGCTGGTGGCGGCTGACGATAATAGCGCCCAAACATACACACACTAAAGACCATAATCAGCATAAACGGCAAACGCAGTATCGGCAGCTGCTGCGCGATGAGCCCAAGCGCAAAGCACAGCACCATCGCAAAGCCCCACGACATCACGGTCACCAAGCGATAACCCAAGTGCCCAACGAGCGGTAAGTTCAAAATAATCATCGCCCCAAGCGACGCTTTAATCCCAGAGGCGAGCGCACCAAAATACGCGCCCACAAATACAGGAAAGCTAATCGTCAGCGCGGCAATCAGTGGCATGTGCCACGGACGCTTGCTTTGACGAACTTGGGTCAGATGCTCAAATTCACCGTAGAGCAGCTGTTTAATATTGGCCATAGTATCTCCTCTTATGTACGCGTACCGCTCCAATACGAGCTGACGCGCCACGCCTCACCACCACAACCGATACTCTATTATTCTTACCACCCAATATTAAAAGCACCAAAATAACAGCGCCGCAACCCAGCCATCGTCCTCAATTGACCACGGCTAGTATTTATGACGGCTTATTGCTTCTACGTGTTTTTAAACAGTACGCTGCTTAAGAAACTTATGGATATATATTTTTATTAAAAATATGAATAATAGTTATATGTTGTATATTTGTTATGGCGTAAAAACTATACTGAAATCACTTACAGAGTCGGTTACCCTAAAAATAAAACAAGGATGAACAATGATGCGCTAATTTTGCGCGCACCGACTGCCATCCTTGTGTGCTATCCAAAAGCGTAACTTATAAACGGTATTTGATAGGGCATGCCCCTACTCACAGCGACCATCAACAATAACCACTAAAAGAGAGCCATTATGCTGACCTATAAAGCGCCACTGCGTGATATTAAATTCTTAATTAACGATGTTTTTGATTTCCAAACTCACTATAAAGATTTGGACAATGGCGACAACGCTGACCCTGAAACGGTCGATATGATTTTGCAGGGTATGGCAGATTTTTCTGAAAATATCCTTGCGCCTCTGTACCAAAAAGCCGATGAAGAAGGCTGTCATTTTGATAATGGTGAAGTGACCACCCCTGAAGGGTTTAAAGAGGCGTACACTCAGTTTATCGAAGGCGGCTGGCAAGGCATCTCATACCCTGAAGAATACGGCGGTATGAACCTACCGATGTCGCTCAACCTGATTAAAGCCGAAATGATTGGTACAGCGAACTGGCCATGGGCGATGTATACAGGATTATCTACTGGCTGTATCAATACCTTACTGCAATATGGGGATGACGACCAAAAAAACATCTATCTGCCCAAACTGGTTGAAGGCACGTGGGCAGGTACCATGTGCTTGACCGAGCCACAATGCGGCACCGATTTGGGACAAGTCAAATCAAAAGCACTGCCGCAAGACGATGGCACTTATAAGCTAAGCGGTACAAAAATCTTTATCTCAAGTGGCGAGCACGATATGACGGAGAACATCATTCATATCGTTTTGGCACGTCTGCCCGATGCCCCTGAGGGCACGCGTGGTATTTCGCTGTTCATTGTACCGAAGTTCTTACCTGATGCTCAAGGCGAAATTGGTGAGCGTAATGGGGTCACGTGTGGTTCGATTGAGCACAAAATGGGTATCAACTCCTCTGCGACCTGCGTGCTCAACTTTGATGCGGCGACGGCATATCTGATTGGCGAGCCAAACAAAGGCCTAAAGGCAATGTTTACCTTTATGAACACCGCCCGTATCGGTACGGGTATTGAGGGTCTGGCGCATACCGAGCTGTCGTTCCAAAATGCTTTGCCTTATGCCAAAGAACGCCGCTCAATGCGCGCTCTATCAGGCACCAAAGATCCTGACAAAGCGGCCGATGCCATTATCCACCATGCCGACGTGCGCCGTATGCTTTTGACTCAAAAAGCCTTTGCCGAAGGCGGGCGCTCGATGATTTATCATGCCGCGCGTTACGCCGATAAAATGGCGCAAGGCATTGCCCGTGGCGACGATGCAGAGTTTGAAAAATGGGACGACAAGCTGGGCTTTTATACGCCAATTCTAAAGGGCTTTTTGACAGAGCTTGGCATCGAGGCGGCAAAACACGGTCAGCAAGTCTACGGCGGTCATGGCTATATCAAAGAATGGGGCATGGAGCTGATTGCGCGTGATGCGCGTATTGCCACCATGTACGAGGGCACCACAGGCGTACAGGCGCTTGATTTGCTCGGTCGTAAGGTTATCTTACAATCTAAGGGCAAGATTATCCGCGACTATACGTCAAACATCATGAAATGGTGCGGTGAGTACGCCCTTGATAAAGACATGCGTAAGTTTGTGTGGGCACTGACCAAATTGTGTGCCGAATGGAACACCTTAACTGTACGTTTGATGCTGATGGCGCGTAAAGACCGCGAGATTATCTCTGCCGCTTCTGATGACTTCTTGATGTACTCAGGCTATGTGATGATGGGATATCACTGGGCGCGTATGGCAGCGGTTGCTTATGACAAGCTTGAAAACGGCGGTACGGAGTCGCCTGAGTTTTATCTGGCGAAAACGCAAACGGCTGAGTTTTACTTTGATAAAATCTTGCCTCGTACCTCAGGTCACGCTGAGAGCATGGTCGCGCCAAGCGAAAGCATGACTGCCATGGCGATTGAAAATTTTGCCTTTTTAGACTAAACCCAATCTTTTGCACCATAAAAAGCGCCTTTAAACAGGGCGCTTTTTTTATGTATTGTCATGCTTTTATTAGTAGTTACGGACATTTTATTTTAGACAGTTTATTTAACCAAAACCAACAGCTTAGGCACAAAGCTCAATGTTTCGGCTACTGACAGTAACAGGATAGAGGCATAGACTAAATAATGGCTATGACGGCATGAATAAAACAAGCCAAAAACAATAAAGGGTTCATGCTCTATCGTGAAATAAGGAGCCATTTATGTTTATTCAATTAAAACGCAGCTTGGCAGTATTTGGTATGAGTAGCGCGCTTATGCTTGGTCTTGGGGCTACTAGCTTAAGCGCACAAGCCGCAGATACGATTAATTTTGCCAAAGGACATATCAGCCAACACGTCACGGGCAAATTATCACCCAAAGAGACCGAAACTTGGTATCAATTTAACGCCGCTGCGGGTCAATATGTGGTCATTAATATCGCACCTTTGGCAGGCACCAAAGAAACCGCAAACGTTGGCGTACTGCATATGCCTGATGGCAGCTATGACGGCACCAAAGGCGGTATCGTCTACCAAGGCTGTTTACCAACAACGGGCACGTATAAGCTGCGCATTGCGCGTAATAACATGGCAACACGAGGCTTAACCGCAGGCTATGATAGCGAAGTGGTCATACTGCCCAAATATGCCAGCCAAGAACTCTGCTAAATGGAGCGCAAAGTAATCCAACCCAAAACAACGCGGTCCCAATAAACGGTCTGTACTAAAAAATACAAAGAGTGTTATGCCCTATGTTTTTAATCGCTGTTTATCTCAAGCTCAGTTTCGATTGGTTTTATGCCATGTTTCATTACTATAATGCTTATATGTAAAACCGCATTATTTATCCATCAGCCATGATTTTCTTATGATAATTTTGGCTGATTTCAGTCACTTCAACGCACAGCTGTATTTGTACACGACCTGATTGCTCTTTTGCTAAGGCGTCTTCAGTCGCGGCAAGCAGCTGCGTGGCAAGGGCATTTTTGGTGTCTTCGCTACGCCCGACCATCAGTTTTAACTCAATATAAATATAGCCAAAACGCTGCTCATCATCGTCTGTACCGACCAAAAAGGTATCCATCGGCATAACGCGGGTTTTAATATCACTTTTGTGGTTGATTTCCCCACTATTCCAGATGGCTGTGTTTAGCGCTTTTACCAGTGACTCTTCGTGCGGGATATGGACGTTAGGCGTGGCTTGAATGACGATATGTGGCATGGGTTTTCCTTTAGGTTATTTATAGATAATTTTATTGTTAGACGATAGGGTTATTCATGATGGGCGTAGCGGCATTTACGCTGTGCTATCGGTAATATCGGCGAATTTTGCTTTAAGCGTACGCGCCAAGTCATTTGGCGACAGCTCAATCTCGAGTCCGCGCTTGCCTGCACTGACATAAATACTGTCCTGCTTTTCAGCACTTTGGTCAATGACTGTGGGCAGGCGCTTTTTTTGCCCAAGCGGGCTGACGCCGCCCAATACATAGCCTGTCACGCGCTCGACTTGTTTGGGATCCGCCATGTGGACTTTTTTTACGCCCAATGCTTTGGCCATTTTTTTGATATTTAAGGTGGTATTGACGGGCAGTATCGCAACGGCAAGGCTTTGGTTGTCCGTCTCGATGACTAAGGTTTTAAAGACCTGCTGTGCCTCGACACCGAGCTTTTCGGCAGCTTCTAGTCCGTAGGACGGCGCATTGGTATCGTGAGTGTATTCGTGAATGTGATACGTCAGCTTTTGCTGCTTGGCAAGTACGATGGCGGGGGTCATGCGACAATCCTTGTTGATCTTATTGATGCTACTACGCGTCCATAATGGCTCTACCATACGCGCTTATCTGAAAAAACTCTAGTCCCATATGGTATGGATGCCCGCGCTGATAACGTGCGTCGGATACGGACATCATATATCGCTTTGGTGGCTTTTATGGCATTATAAGCGCAACTTTATTAAATCTATATTTGACGCTTGATTATGATACCGACGTTTCTTAAAAAAAGCCTATTCAAGAAGTCAGCACCCAAGCCTGCTGCCAATCCGCCACTCAATCAACTGTACCGCAAGCTTTCAGGGCAAGCGCTGGACGTGGCGGTTAAGGCGCAGCATTTGGGCGAGATACCCACCTTTGATAATCGTCATGAGGTACTCACCTTTTACGTGCTTCAAGAGTACTCGCGCTCCAACAGTTTGCTGATTGACTTACAGACCCAAGAGCATCATTTGCCGCCTGCGTTGCAGCCCGTTAAAGACACGGCACATCAGATTGATGAAAATGCGGCGATGATATTTTTGCATCACCCAAAGGCCAAAGAGCGTCAACTCTCCCCGCGTCTCTCCCGCCTAGTCAGCGCGATATTACAGAATCCTGATTTGACCATTCAGCTCGTGCCCGTATCTATCTTGTGGGGACGCGCCCCTGAAAAAGAGGATTCGCTCTTTAAACTACTCATGAGTGACAACTGGCAAGACCCAAGCATTCTAAAGCAGCTGTTTAATATCGGGGTGATGGGACGCGATACCTTTGTACAGTTCCATACGCCGCGTGATTTGCGCGAGCTGGTCAATGAGCATCTGATTGGCGGCGAAGATAGCGCCGCTGCCAGCATCGTCAAAGACAGCAGCCAAGCTCTTGTGCCGGTGACCGACAGCAACCGCGAGCTGATAGCCAGTCTTCAGCAGCAACTTAATACCTATTTGGACAAGCAGCGCGCCAGTATGATTGGCCCTGACTTGTCTGACCGCCGTAATTTGGTCGAAAAACTGATTCACTCGCCAGCCATTTCGCATGCGATTCAAGATGAAGCGGCGCGTGAAAATATCAGTGTGTCTCAAGCTCGCGCTATTGCTAAAGGCTATGCCAATGAGATGGTCAATGACTATTCATATCCTGTGATTCGTGCCTGTGAACGCTTTTTAACGTGGCTGTGGACGCAACTGTATGATGGTGTCGATGTGCATCACTTTGAGCGTGTGCGTGAGCTGGCGACCGACCATGAAATCGTTTATGTGCCTTCGCATCGCAGTCATGTGGACTATCTGCTGCTCTCTTATGTGATTTATAAACAAGGCCTCAGCATTCCATTTATTGCGGCAGGGGACAATCTCAACGTGCCCGTATTGGGGCCGTTTTTACGCGGCGCGGTGGCGTTCTTTATTCGCCGCAGCTTCCGTGGCAATCACTTATACAGCGCAGTATTGCGTGAGTATATGCACACGCTCATCACCCGCAGTACCCCGATTGAATACTTTATCGAAGGCGGGCGCTCGCGCTCAGGTCGTCTATTGCCGCCCAAAATGGGGCTGCTGTCCATGACCGTCCACAGTCAGCTGCGCCAAATGAATAAGCCCGTGGTGTTTATCCCGACCTATATTGGCTATGAGCGCATCATGGAAGGCGGCACCTATATTGGCGAGCTCAAAGGCAAACCTAAAGAGTCCGAATCACTCATCGGTCTGCTCAAAGTCAGCCGCAAGATTGAGCGTATCTTCGGGCATGTGCATCTAAGCTTTGGTACGCCGCTGCACATCGAAGACTTTATGGATAAGTACGATGTGCAGGCAGGCAGCTTACCTGCTGGGCGCACCGACTCGCCATTTGATGCCAACATGACGGCGATGATTGACAATATCAGTGTTAAAATCATGCAAAACATAAATAAGGCTGCGGTCATCAACCCAGTATCCTTATTGTCTCTAGTGCTGCTGTCCTCGCCAAAATCTGCGCTTGATGAAGAGGTCTGCCGCGACCAAATCTCGCTATACCAAGACATTGCGCGTCAGATTCCTTATGCCGATGACACCACCGTCACTGACATGACGCCGCAAGCGATTATTGATTACGGTATTAAGCTTAAGCTGATTGAGCGTACGCCACACATTTTAGGCGACATTATCCAAGTGGCGGGCAAGCAAGCGCCGCTGCTCAGCTATTTCCGCAACAATATTTTGCACGTCTTTATCCTATTGTCCTTTATCGCGGCTTTAGTGGCGCGTAATGGCCGCATCAAGCGCAGCCGCTTGAACGATATCGTGTTACAACTGTATCCGTTTTTACAAAGCGAGCTGTTTTTGCATTACCCTGCGCACGGGCTGATGTCCATCCTCAATCAAAAAGTAGATAATTTGATTGCACACGGTCTTATCGTGGATTTGGGCAATGACATGCTGAGCACGCCTGAGGCCAATACCAGCAGTTATCAAAAGCTAGAAGTCCTTGCCGCGCCTGTCGAGCAAAGCCTTGAGCGTTATTTTTTAACCCTTGCCCTACTCGCACAACAAGGCTCGGGCAATCTGACTTCTGAAGAGGCGATTGATCTGTGTCACTTGCTTGGACAGCGCTTATCGGTACTCTACGCCGATGATATTCCTGACTTCTTTGACCGCGCGCTGTTTATCAGCTTTATTAATGCGCTGATTCGTTTGGATTATTTGACTCCTGATAGTGAAACAGGTGTGCTGCGCTTTGACCAGCGTATTAATGACATCGCGCATCACGCAAAATATGTCTTAAATCCTGACATGATGCAAATTTTGCAGCAAGTGGCTACGCTCGATGAAGCAGACATTGCCCATGCCATCACGGAGATTGGCAATAAAAAACAGCGTAAGTTTGGGCGTAAGCGTTAAGCCTTTTTTAAATCATATTGTTAGCTAAACAAGACCGCTTATCATAAGCGGTCTTTTTTATAATATGTGTTAAACAAGAAAAGCATTTAACAGCTCGCGACCTACAACAATGCCTTACCTATTTCATAATATTCAAGACGCGCCTCGATAGGTACCATATTGCCGCCCGTCGCCCACGCGATATGCACTGCTTGATGCATGTTGTCCGTGAGTTTATGCCGCGCCAGATAGTCTTTTGCTGCCATCACCTGAGCCATACCCGCTACGCCCGCCAATGCTGATGGCTCAAGTTCAATACCTTCACTATCACCCATCAAGGCAAGCAGACGATATAAGTGATCATCGTCCAGCGTATAAATGCCGCTTAGTAAAGGCACCATGACTCGACCGACAAAGGCAGAGGCACGACCAACTGCCAGACCATCGGCGCAGGTTTTGTTATCAATACCAAAATCTTGCACGCTCACGCCATCATGCAGCCCCGTGTACATGCCAATAAGCATGCACGGCGAATGCGTCGGCTCAGCGAAAAAACAATGCACATGATCGCCAAAGATATGCTTCAAACCAAAGACCACACCACCTGGCCCACCACCGACACCGCAAGGCAAATAGACAAATAGCGGATGCGCCTCATCCACACAAATCCCTTGCGCGTCCAGCTGCTGCTTTAAGCACTCGGCAGCAACGCTATAACCCAAAAACAAATCTTTGGAGTTTTCGTCATCGACAAAGTGACAGTTTAGGGTTTGCTGCGCCTCGATACGCCCCTGCTCGACGGCTTTGCTATAGTCGTCTTGATGCTCGACGACGCGGACGCCTTTACTGCGTAGCAAGTCTTTTTTCCATGCCCGCGCATCGGCAGACATGTGTACGGTCACGTTAAAGCCCAACTGCGCGCCCATGATACCAATACTCAGCCCAAGATTGCCCGTTGAGCCAACCACAATACTATGCTCGGCAAACAATGCCTTAAACAGCGGGCTGTCTATCTTTTGGTAATTGTCTTGTAGAGTCAATAGCCCTGCTGCCATCGAGATTGTTTCTGCGTATTTAAGCACTTCATACACGCCGCCGCGCGCTTTTATTGAGCCAGAGATAGGCAAATGGCTGTCGCATTTTAAAAATAACCGCCCCGATAGTGTCTGCCCATAAAACGCTTGTAGCGCCTGCCGCATCTGCGGGATAGCGATTAAGGGCGATTCGATAATGCCATTGTTTGCTGCCGTTTCAGGAAATACTTTGGCGATATAAGGGGCAAAGCGGTTGAGGCGTTCGGAGGCGTCTGCAATATCACTTTTGCCGAGTGGGAGTGACGTTTTTGCGTCTGTAAAGCGCTGCAATTTAGGATTGAGCCAGCACGATTCTTTGGTGGCGCTCAGGCTGTTTAACAGGGGGTGGCTGTGGTATAACTGCTTTATGGTTTCTTGGTGGGGTGCTGTCATCGTCATAAGTCCTTTCAATATAAAATGGTTCAAAATCCATCTTTCTATGTCTGGTTTTGTTCTTACATCATTATTTATAGATTGATTGAAGCTCTGTGTGTGAGTATAGACCAACGCTAATTATAAAAAAGCATAGCTATTATTTTATGGTTATAAACAAAAAAAGACCGCTTATCAAAAGCGGTCTTCTTAATCATGTATCAAAATATCAAAGCAGACGATTATGCTTTACTGATTTTCTTATACTTCATGCGTTTTGGACCTGCGTCCGCGCCCAATTGCTTTTTGCGGTAGGTTTCAAACTCTGAGTAGTTACCGTCAAACCAGATGGGACCTTCTTCTTCAAACGCCAAAATATGCGTGGCGATACGGTCAAGGAACCAGCGGTCATGCGATACAACCATGACTGTGCCTGGGAAGACTTGTACCGCGTCTTCTAGCGCACGCAAGGTTTCAACGTCCAAGTCGTTCGAGGGTTCATCGAGTAGCAGTACGTTCGCGCCTTGCTTTAGGGTTTTTGCCAGTTGCAAACGGTTACGCTCACCCCCTGACAGCTGACCGACGTGCTTTTGCTGGTCTTGACCTTTAAAGTTAAAGCGGCCGATGTAGGCACGGCTTGGCGTGGTGTAATCACCCACGGTAATCATATCAAGGCCATCAGACACTTCTTCCCAGACGGTCTTTTTGTCGTCTAGGTTGTCACGCACCTGACCAACATAAGCGACTTTTACGCTCTCACCGAGGTCTACTGAGCCAGTATTTGGCTCGTCCTTGCCTGTAATCATGTTAAACAGCGTGGTTTTACCCGCACCGTTTGGACCGATGATACCGACGATGGCACCTGCTGGGACGTTAAAGCTGAGGTTTTCATACAGCAAACGATCATCAAATGATTTTGAGATGTTATTGACTTCGATAACCTTGTTGCCCAGACGTGGACCAGGTGGAATGTAGATTTCCGCCGTTTCGTTACGCTGCTGGAACTCTTTTGAGTTTAACTCTTCAAAGCGCTGTACACGAGATTTTGACTTGGCTTGTTGGCCTTTTTGGTTCTTACGAATCCACTCAAGCTCTTTTTTCAGTGCTTTAGCAAACGACTCTTCTTGCTTTTGCTGCTGCTCTAGACGCTTGTTCTTTTGCTCTAGCCACTCAGTATAGTTGCCCTCGTAAGGATAGCCATGTCCGCGATCCAGCTCCAAAATCCACTCTGCCACATTGTCAAGGAAGTAGCGATCGTGGGTAATGGCAACGATAGTGCCGCTGTAGTTTTGCAAGAATTGCTCAAGCCACGCAACCGATTCGGCATCCAAATGGTTGGTCGGTTCGTCAAGCAGCAGCATATCAGGACGTGATAGCAATAGGCGGCACAGTGCCACACGGCGTTTTTCGCCCCCTGATAGCTTGCTGACGTCCGCGTCCCATGGTGGCAGACGCAGGGCATCCGCTGCTTTTTCAAGCTGGGTGTTTAGGTTGTGCGCGTCCCAAGACTGGATGATGTCTTCCATCTTGCCTTGCTCTTCTGCCAGCTTGTCAAAGTCGGCATCAGGCAGCGCGTATTCGCCATAGATTTCGTCCAGACGTGCCAGCGCATCTAACGCTTCGCGCATGCCATCTTCGACATTGCCGCGCACGTCTTTGCTGTCATCAAGCTGTGGTTCCTGTGGTAGGTAGCCGACTTTGATGCCTGCCTGCGCACGCGCTTCACCGGTATATTCCGTATCCACGCCTGCCATGATGCGTAGCAAAGTTGACTTACCTGCGCCGTTGATACCAAGAACACCAATTTTGGCGCCAGGAAAAAACGATAGGTTAATGTTTTTTAAAATCTCACGCTTGGGTGGAACAAGTTTTGACACGTTGTTCATCGTGTAGATATATTGTGCCATCAGCACTCCGCTAAATGATGTCCGATAAGAAAAGACGGCAAGTCTGAGAAATTCAGTCTGCGCCGATTATTGGGATAATAAGTGGTGCGTCATTATCGCATTGTGGCGAGGGTGCTGCAAGCAATGCCGCTGTTAGTTCGCTGATTACACTGTATTTTCGTGCTAAGTATCCTTGCGCCACCCCTGTATTTTACAGCGTCAGCTGAGCAATAAACGTTGCTAAGCATCAACACAGCTGCTAAGTATCTTTACTAGAAACAACGCATGATAACTAGAAATTTGTGCACTTTATACTCATAATACTAGGGCGTGTTGACCATTCGACCATGGCACTGACAGCGACTATTTTTTAGGCGATTCGAGGTTAAAAATAATAAGTTTAGTCATTCTAAGCGTTTATTTTTAACGATGAAGCGGCAAAAAAGAGTCCTGTCCCTGCGGGCTGATGCTAAAATTG
>NZ_JACDXT010000006.1 GCF_016464015.1 Psychrobacter sp. bablab_jr014 | reverse complement strand
GCTAAAATTGTTCCAGACAAGGCACAAAGCGACGATAATGCAGATGCCTTAGCGAGATTTGTAACGCAGTATGGGGCAATTTTAGCATCAGCCCGCAGGGACAGGACTCTTTTTTGCCGCTTCATCGTTAAAAATAAGCGCTTAGAATGACTAAACTTATTATTTTTAACATCGAATCGCCTAAAAAATAGTCACTGTCAGTGCCATGGTCGAATGTTCAACACGCCCTATTATTTAAGTTGCGCTTTTTGGCGCTATGTCAGTAGTGGCATCTGTCTTAGTAGCGTTGTTGTCCGTGTTTGCTGTATGGCGAAGGCTCTTGTCTTCCTTGTTATCAGCAGTGACATCGGTTAACGGCAGCGCGTCTTTGCTAAGTTCCTCAAGCTCGGTTAAGGCATCGTCCAACAGCGCAAGCATGTTTTGTACGTGCGGCAAAATTTTGCTACAGGCGGTGATACCAAATTCAATCTTGTCCAAATAGCTGGCAAAGGTAATGTTCATCGCTTGGCCATTTAGCACAATAGAAGCAGGATATAGGGCAGTCATTTGTGCGCCGTTCCAGTACAGTGGCTTTTTTGCGCCAGGGACGTTTGAGATAATCAGGTTAAAGGCTTGTTTTTTTGGAAACAGACCTGTCAATACATTGACGCCTTCCCACGCGTAGGCAAGGGCGCTGTAGTTAATCACTTGTGTTGGCGTCATGCGTCTGAATTTTTGCTTACCGCTATTCATGCTGCGGTGAATGAGCTGTACGCGGGTCAACGGGTTGTCTAAATGCGTGCCCAAGTTGGCAAGCACGAACGACACCTGATTGCCGCCCATACTGTCGTCGCGGCGCAAAGAGATGGGCACAAAAGCAATTAACGGCTTGGTCGGTAATGCATTCATAGCTTTAAGGTACTCGCGCAGTGCGCCTGCACAGACGGCCAGTACGACATCGTTCATACTGACGCCAAGCGCATCCGATACAGTGCGAAAGCGTGCCATATCATAAGATTGCGCAGAAATACGCCGTGAGGCTGAGATACGCTGGTTTAAGATGCTACGCGGCGCATCAAGCGTACTCACATAGTCGTCATCACCATGATGGCGAAGGGTATCAACCAACTCGCGGCACACAGGCACGATGCTACCCAGCTGCGCCTTAATGATTTGTCCGATAGACTTGTCTTTGGGCAAAATATTGTCCATCTGGCTACGATGACGCGTCATTAGCGACCAAGCAGGCAACGTCATGGGCTCAGTGGGCGACTGCGACAAAGACTTTTGAATAAGGCGCATGGCAGCAATGCCGTCAACCAAGGAATGATGGATTTTAAAATATAAAGCAAAGCGTTTAGGACGACCTTCGGTAGCGGCTTCTAACCCTTCAATAACGTGACATTCCCATAAGGGCATGGCGCGATCAAGCAGACGTCCGTGCTCTTTGGACACATAACGCAGCAGCTCGCGCACATTAGCAGGCTCAGGCAAGGCAACATGACGAAAATGATGCTCGACATCAAAATCATCGTCTTGTTGCCAAAACATCAAGCGGTCGAGGACTTGGTTAAAAGGAAAGGTCGGCGGCACATCGGACGTTTGCATTTGGCGCACCAGCTGCCCGACAAAATCACTGCTGGTATCGTCCGCCTCAGGCAACTCAAACAAAAATAAACCACCCACGTGCATGGGCTGCTTGCGTGACTCCATCCATAAAAACAATTGGTCAACGGCGCTTAATAAACGCATGATACATCCTTAATATCAGCCGTCAGTGCCGCGCCTTTGCTGTCATTATTATTGGGCGTGGCACGCGTGCGCTGATGGTGAGTTATTGAAAAAAGTAGCCCGTTTGTGGTGAGCTCGCTTGTGCCATTTTGCGCATCGGCATACGTCCTGCCAAGAACGCCTCACGTCCTGCCCAAATCGCGTGGCGCATGGCGTGTGCCATCATAACAGGGTCTTTAGCGTAAGCAATCGCGGAGTTCATCAGCACGCCATCGCAGCCAAGTTCCATCGCCAGCGCTGCATCAGACGCCGTACCAACGCCTGCATCAACAATGACAGGAACATTGGCATTTTCGATAATGAGGCTTAAGGTGTGACGGTTTAACAGACCCAAACCTGAACCAATCAAACTGCCGAGTGGCATGATTGCTGAACAGCCCATACTTTCAAGCTCTTTAGCGACAATCGGGTCATCTGAGGTGTACACCATCACTTCAAAGCCGTCGTCAATCAAGACTTGCGCGGCTTTGATGGTCTCAACCACATTGGGGTATAGGGTGCTTTCGTCGCCCAATACTTCAAGCTTTACCAAATTATGCCCATCTAGCAGCTCACGCGCAAGCTTACAGGTACGAATGGCAGAGTCGGCATCAAAGCAGCCTGCGGTATTTGGCAAGATGGTGTATTTGTCAGGAGAAATCACGTCCAATAAATTTGGCTCATCAGGATTTTGGCCAATATTGGTGCGGCGAATCGCCACTGTGACCAGCTCTGCACCCGATGCGCTGATGGCGTCCCCCGTCTGGGTTAAATCTTGGTACTTACCTGTACCGACTAATAAGCGTGAAGAAAACGTGCGGCTACCAACGGTAAAGCGGTCGTCTGATAGATGAGTATGGTCAGTGGTCTGCGTCATAACAAAATCCTGAGAAGTGTCGTTCTAAAGGTGGAAATGAAAATTTAGGGTATGATTAATAAGAAAAAGTGTTGGCACGAACATAGAGTTAATTTAATTTAAAGATGGCACAGCGAGATTAAAGGCTATTTTTTGCAGCATCTGGAGACGAAGTCACAGCAAGCAAGAAAAATAGTATTTAATCGAGCATGTTCCTGATGCTACATCAGTCTTATTTAGGTTTTACTATATTTGCACAGCAAGCTCACCGCGCCTGTTTAATAGTGAACAATACGACGAAAATGGCGGTGCTGAATGCGGTGTTTATTGCATCATACAACATGGTATTATAACAAACTCATAATCGTGAACGGATGCACTTTACCCAGTGTAACCATTTAACGTGTTCTAAAGCACTGTGCTGTATTGCCGCACGCTATTTTGAGCGCTCAGCGTTTTTTGTTTGTTTTAAAGACGTTAGATAATAGCACAGCGCTGCGTTGTCATTTTTCTCTTTATTCTTCAATGTTTTTGTTTTAGCGCAAGTGATTTGTGCGTGCTAACTGGTGACCGCCATGATGCCTTTGCCCTACAGCTTTGCCAAACGCCATCAGATTTTGGTGGTCTATCCGCCTGATACCACCTTGCCGCCGACCTTAGTGTTGACGGCGAGTACGCCATTAAATGCGGTCAATGAAGCCAAGCGTTTCTTGCAGCAGCAGGGCATGACGCAGGTTGATTATGAACGCATTGATGCCGCATTGTTTGAAAAGCGCTTAGCCGCCGCCTACGCCAGCAATACAGGCGAGTCGCAGCACATTGCCGCAGGGCTTGAAGACCATCCTGACTTAGATTCGCTCGCTGACAGTGTGCCTGAGACTGAGGACTTGATGGACAGTCAGGACGATGCGCCGATTATTCGTTTGATTAATGCGCTGCTGTCAGAGGCCATCCGTCTAAATGCCTCGGATGTACATATCGAAACCTTTGAGCGCCGTTTGGTGGTGCGTTTTCGCGTCGATGGCGAGTTAAAAGAAATCATCAGCCCCAAACGCCAGCTCGCGCCGCTGTTGGTATCGCGTATTAAAGTCATGGCGCGGCTCGATATTGCCGAAAAACGCATTCCGCAAGATGGGCGCATCAGTTTGCGTCTGGCAGGGCGTGAGGTGGATGTGCGTGTTTCGACTTTGCCGTCAAGTTTTGGCGAGCGCGTGGTGATGCGTTTGCTCGATAAGCAAGCAGGGCGGCTGAACATGACCTATTTGGGCTTATCCAACAGCGATTATGACAAGCTGCGGCAGATGATTTATCGTCCGCATGGGATTATTTTGGTGACAGGGCCGACAGGCTCGGGCAAGACGACCACTTTGTACGCCGCGCTCAGCGACTTAAACGACCAAACGCGCAATATTTTGACCGCCGAAGACCCGATTGAGTTTCAGCTCGATGGTATTGGACAAACGCAGGTCAATAACAAGGTGGACATGACCTTTGCCAAAAGTCTGCGCGCCATGCTGCGTCAAGACCCTGATGTGGTGATGGTGGGTGAGATTCGTGACCTTGAGACAGCGGAGATTGCTATTCAAGCGTCATTGACGGGGCATTTGGTGCTGTCTACCTTGCACACCAATACCGCGATTGGCGCGGTGACGCGTCTGCAAGACATGGGTGTTGAGCCGTTTTTGTTGTCCTCATCGCTCATCGGCGTGGTGGCGCAGCGCTTGGTGCGTACGCTATGCGAGCATTGTCATACGTGGACGGAGGCGGACAGCGAGCAGGCAAAGCTGTTTGCCGAGGTGGGCATCAGTTTAGACAAATTGCCCAAGCTGCCCAAACCTGTCGGCTGTGATAAATGCAGCCAATCAGGGTTTAAAGGGCGTACCGCGATTTATGAAGTCGTGCCGATTGATGAGCCACTGCGGCGTATGATTCACGGGCACGCGGCAGAATATGAGATAGAAGACTACGTGCGCCAGCAGACGCCGTCTATCCGCGCTGATGGACTGCGCAAGGTGCTGGCAGGCAATACCACGCTCGAAGAAGTGCTGCGCGTGACCAAAGAGAGCAGCGCCAGTAAGCCAAGCGTTGTCGGTTAACCAGTTGTAGCTTAATAATCGATTTAGACATACCTTGGCTCATGGTGCTTACGCGTATTATTCTGCGGCGTCTGTCTCTTTGTTTGCTCCTTGACGGCGTGCGGCAAGCTCGGCTTTGGGTATCCACGCCCACGTCATCTCAACGGTAATGGGGTCGCGCTCGCTGTCCGACTCGCGGTCATCAATCACGCATGGAATCACCATTTCTCCCTTGGGCGTGTTTAAAATCTCCAACCGCTGCTCGTTTGACAGACTGGCAACGGCTGCCACTTGACCTTGTTTTAAGGGGCGATAAAAATTCACCGCGTAAGACTTAATCAGTAGTACGCGGTCGGCGGGCAGGTTCATACCCAGCACAAAGCCTGTCGCGGTCTCAGCGAGCAACGTCACGGCGACGGCATGAATCGAGCCGATATGGTTCTGTACCGCTTTGCGATTATTTAGGCTGACGATCACTTCATTGGGCGTGACGGTCTCGTAATACAAGCCTGTCGTACCCACATAAGGCACAACTTTGCTAAAGGCTTTGGTCAAAATATTGCTGCGCGCTTTGGCAGGCAGGTACTTGGTGACAGACAGCAGACGGGTAAATTGATTGCGCACAGGCGGCACATCAACGCTCGATTCAGGGGTATTTTTTTTGCTAAGACTATTGCTTAAAGTATTGCGTAGCGTGGGTATGGTGGGCATAGCTGGTCACTTCCTGTTGTGCGTAAATGACCAGCATAGCAGGCGCGTACGTCCAGTCAAATAGCGGATATGACTGGCTTGTCATTTGTGAGCGGTTTTTCTTAGACTTATTGCCCTTATCTTATAGTGTCTTATTTTTTATACTTTTTCTTTTATTCTCATTTTGTTTTTTGATTGGGCGCGGTTATGTCGGATGGGGTTTCTACGATTCGTAATGTGATTTTTACAGGCGTCGCGGGTACGGGCAAGACGCACCAGCTGCTACAGATTGCGCGTGACTATACCGATACGCTGCCGCGCTTGGATGCCGATGATTTATTGACCGAAATGCTCGCGCACTTAAACTGGCGCGAAGTGCTGTGTTTGATATTTTTGGATTTAAAACGCGAGCAAAAAGAGCTGGTCAAAGTCCCTGAGCTGTGCGCGCATCCGTTTTTTTTAGTCAAAGCCAAACTCAATCACCGTGACAAGCATTTGCCCAACACCGTGCAAGCCGAGTTGCAGCGCCACAGCTGCAAAGACTCCACCACCGTGGGCTACAAAAACCGCGCCGCGCAAGCGTACTTTGATAAAGATGTGAGCAGCGCGTGGTATCTGCTGCCCGAGAGCGTGTCGTTATTGACCGAGCTGGACACGCAATTGACAGAGTGGCGCGAGGCACGTGACAGCGCCCCGCAACAAAAATGCCGCTATAGTATGGTGAGCTTTCATCAAGCCTATGGCTATGAAGAGTTTGTCGAAGGCATTCGCCCTGTGACGGCGGCGCACGGTGGCGCGCTCAGCTATGAGGTACAAAAGGGCGTGTTTTTGGACTTGTGCGAGCGTGCGGCACAGGACCCAAGCAACCGCTACGCCATGCTGATTGATGAGATTAATCGTGCCAATGTGGCGCGGGTGTTTGGCGAGCTGCTAAGCCTGATTGAGCCTGATAAGCGCTTGGGGCAAGCACACGCGATGCAGGTGCAATTGGCGTATTCCAAAAAGCCATTTGGCGTGCCGAGCAATGTCGATATCTTTGCCACCATGAATACCCAAGACCAGTCGCTTGCCCCGCTGGATATGGCTTTTCGGCGGCGCTTTCGTTTTATTGACTGTCCGCCGCGCCCTGAGCTGCTGCCTGTAATTACGCTGGAGGCGGATACAGATGCTGACGTAGAGTCTCGCGAGACGATTGATTTGGCGCGTTTGCTGGCAGGGTTAAATCAGCGCATTACGCACAGTTTGGGTATGGATGCGCGGCTTGGACAGGCGTTTTTTTGGCACGTGGATTCGCTTGCGGCGCTCCAACGCGCCTTGGTTGAGCAAGTGATACCGCAACTGATGCAAGCGGTCGGTGGGCAGGTGGATATTTTGCCGTATCTGTTTTTGGACGATGGGCGCGCGGCATCTGAGCAGTTTATTGTCTTGCCGCAATCTGCTATGCGTGAGGACAGTGCCGTGATGGATGGTTTTGGTATAGAGATGGGCATGGACGCAGGCTTTGCGCCAGCGTGGCAAGGCAGTGCGTCTGTCCATCCTGATTTGCTGGCGGGCACGGGCGCGTTTGCCACCAGCGCTATTTATCAGCGTCTTTATGACAGCGAGCGCTGATATGACGGCAGCTGTTGGGGAGGCCAATGCGACACGCGGCGTCATGAGCGTGTTTGAGCATCAGCGCTTGCATGCGCAGGATTTTAAATACGCCAAAGACTTTGCATGGCTTATTGCCAAAGAGCTGAGCGTATTTGGCATCTCGCGGGTACAAGGGCGCTGGCAGCTAAAAGTCGGTCATCATATTGGCATGATTGTACTGCCGAGTGGCATGGTGCTTGAGATATTGCCCAAGCCGATAGGCGATACTGCGCGCCACCAGATGAGCGCTGCTGCTGTACAGCAAGGTCGGCAATGGGTGAGTCGAATGCTAAGCGACTTAAGCCAGCCCAAAGCCGATGTGCCAAAGCGTATTCAAGCACGCCATTATCAGCAATTTGCCAAGCCGCTCACGCCCGTGAACCACTCTCAGCCACCATTATCCGCATGGCTGTGGCAGCAATTTTACCGCTGTTTATTACAATATCGACCCGCCGCCAGTTACCAAAATCAGCAGGTCAATGACAGCAGATTACAAGGCAAACTGCTGCTGCGCGAACAGCTGCAACGTAACACGCATCAGCCGCATAAGTTTGCTTGCCAGATCAGCGAGCGCAGCCATGACACGCTTGCCAATCGCTTTATACACAGCGCCTTGCAACTGCTTTATGGCCTTGCTAATAGGCAAGAAAGACATACGCTCTACGCATGGTGGCACGCTATCGGCACGCTCAATCAGCAAGAATATCAGCAACTGACAATCAGCTACCAGCGTGCACAAAGGCAACTGCTCAGCAAACCACTTAACGCACAAATGCGCCACGCCGCCCGCGAGCTACTCCAGCTCAGCTATTGGCTGCTTAAACATCAGCAGCCGAGCACGCCTAAAGGCAATCTTTTTGCTAATAAAAGCCATGCTACAGAGCCACTGCGCCTGTGCCTGCTTATCAATATGAACCATGCCTTTGAGCAGTGGGTGAGTGGCTGTATTCATAAGCAATTAAACGCAGAAATCGACGCGGTAGATACGCGCTATCAAGTGCAGTATCAGCCGCAGACGCGCTGGCTACAAGATATGGCGGGGCAGACGCACTTAACTGTCCGCCCTGATGTACTGGTGTCCAAGTCATTCCCGCCGCCAGTAGGGCGCGTGTATACGCACGTCATTGATGTCAAATGGAAGCACATGCCTGACGCCAAAGCCCTACGCGCTGCCGATGCCTATCAGCTGATGAGCTACGCGCAAGCCTACAACGCACCGCAAGCGTGGCTCATCTATCCTGTCATAGGGGACGCCCAACCGACAGCACTGACGCATACAGAGCAACCTGCCAGCGCCACTGCCGCAACCTTGTGGCTGATTCCCTTTGATGTGACGCGCGCAACATTAAGTCTTGCTACAGTCAAGTCAATTTAAAAGTGACGCAGCGAGATGAAAGGCTATTTTTCGTAGCATCAAAAGATGAAGTCAAAGCAAGCAAGAAAAATAGTATTTAACTGAGCAGGTTTGTGATGCTCTATCCGTTTTATTTGAGTTTTACTCTATTTAAACGATGACACACTCTAGATAACGCGCCTGAGTTTGGGTATAATGAGCGCGGCTTAATGCAGTGTCATTTATAGGCATGGTGTTAAGCGATTATAAAAAGTCGATAAGGCCGTGGTGTTGATGCATAACTTGACCCACAAAATGCATGATCAAAAACTTTTTATAAAAAATAAAAAAAAGGTGTTGACATAAGAGCGAACTGGTCTTAATATATGCACCTCGATAGCGGAGATAAACAACGCGGCGATAGCAATATCACCAAATATTATCCACCACTATCAAGATAGAGTAAGTATCGGAGTGTGGCGCAGTTTGGTAGCGCATCTGGTTTGGGACCAGAGGGTCGTAGGTTCGAATCCTATCACTCCGACCATCTATTTTAAGAGCCGTACAGGCTTTTTTTTATGTACGTTCATTGGATAAAGTCCTTTTTTATCTGTAGTATATAAAAAGCCTCTAAGAGCGCCTGTAGCTCAGTTGGATAGAGCACCTGCCTTCTAAGTAGGTGGTCGCAGGTTCGAACCCTGCCAGGCGTGCCATTTAGCCTGCTCATCTTGTTGTTTCTCGACATTATATTATGGCGGTTGTAGCTCAGTTGGTAGAGCCCCGGGTTGTGATCTCGGTTGTCGTGGGTTCGAGTCCCATCAGTCGCCCCAATGTCTCCTCACCATTCTCTTTGTTTTTTAATTTACTGCATCATTTGCAGTTTTTCTCGTACCTATTCGTTTTTATTCCTATTTTATTATTTATATTGCCGCTTTTGGCAATTTTTTCGCGTCTAAATTATTTCATTTCGCATCAGTCTTGCCTCTTCTTACTTGTCTAGATGACATCTATATATCATGTGTTTAGCGTATGTATGTTTTTAATTGCAGTCCATAATCCATGATTTAGCTTGTATCATATCCATGAGGTGGTTTATGTTTCTAGGCTTGGTTTATTTGCGTCACTTTATAGAGGAAGTAACTGATGGATGCACTGAGCATGCTACTGGAAAATGTGCATTTATGTGATACAAAATACTATAACCTGAATGTGTCGGGTGATTGGTCGTACTCGGTGACCAGAAAAGATACCATTTTGTTTTATTTGGTTATGTCAGGTAGCTTTTGTATTCAGGTAGGTGACAGCTCACGTAAAGCCTATACGGGCGATATGATTATGATACCGAATGCGTATCAGCATATCAGCTACGCGCTCAATCATCATGGCAGGGAAGCTGAGCCATTAGATGACACCTTGCGTAATACAACCGATCATGTGGTGAATATCAATCGTCATGGTGAAGGTCGCTCGCGCCTGATTTTGATTGAATGCCATTATGACAAAGAAATGCTGCGCCCCTTACTATCGGTATTGCCCTCAATACTCCCTGAGCACGAAGACCAGCCTGCCAGTCGTTTTGAGGTGCTCGAAGTGGGCACCAAGCTGTTGACCATCGAGTCTGACAATGAGCGTATGGGTAAGACGGCAGTGATTAATCACTGGGCAAGCATTATGATGATTGAATGCTTGCGTACTTATATTGAGAGCCTGCCAGAAGCGACCGACAGTTGGTTGCAAGCGATGAAAGACCCTTATTTAGCAAAGGCTTTGGCAGTCATGCACGATGCGCCCAATCAAAACTGGACGATTCATAAGCTCGCTGAGGTAGCGGGGATGTCGCGCTCAAGTTTTGCCCAGCGCTTTCGGGACACGGTGGGGATGCCGCCGCTGACTTATTTGATTGATTATCGCTTGCGGCTGGCAGCGCGTTATTTGCGCTTGCAACAAAACAGTATCAGCCGCATTAGTGAGCTGGTAGGCTATGCGTCTGATTCGACATTTAGCCAAGCGTTTAAACGTGTGTATGGTGTCTCGCCCAAAGTCTATCGCCAAAGGTATCAAGGTCGAATGCTGGCATAAAATATACGATTGGTATTAATAAGCAAAAGAGGCTTGCCATTTTAATAAGTGATAACGGTCATCTCAGTTTTTTAAATAGCGCCACGTTGAACCGACTTGGCGCTATTTTTATATACGCCTGCTAAAACGATGCGGTCAAGCTATCTTTGCGCAGATACGATATAATAAAGCCAAACACCGTAAGCAAAACGTCTGAACTGTGCTTATTTATGGTGGTGTTGGTAGGACATTTATTTTTGGTGGGTGATGGTATATGACGACTCAATCGACTTTTGCATCAATCCAAGATTCTAGGTCAAGCGAAACAGCAGCGCTCGATAAGGCAGCCTTGCTTGCGCTATTTGTGGTTGATAACCAAGCAAATGCAGCGGCGTCGCCAACGACAGAGAGCAGCGTGGCTGAGCAGCGTTTGGCGCTATATATCAATCAGCACGAACGTATGCGCTTACTATATACCATGCCAGAAGAAGAGCGTCCTACCTATTTGGTACAGACACTAAAGACGCAGTTTATAGAGTATCAACAGTATCAGCTTGCCGAACAGCTGGATAAGCGCGGGTTGATTGATACTGCGCCGCTAGCGCGCTTGTGGCAGCAGCTGCACGTGGTCGATGATATTATCGCTGACATTATCCGTCACATGCCCGCCCAGCAGCCAGTAGGTTGGCAATTTAGCGTTCAAGATGGCAGCAACCCGCTTCAGCTGCCTACGGTTGGTAAGCTCAAACACCCACAGCCTGTTCTTGACCAAGCCAGTTTGGTCAGTTATGTGCTTGGACATTTTGGGGTCAGTAGCTTTACTTATGACCGTGCCTATTATATTGGGCATGTGGTCGGCTATCTGTTTGGCTGCTATTTTTGCGCGCACTTATCGGTGAGCTATGGCGTCAGTCCGCTTGGCGAGCAGATGGTGGGTGACTATGATTATGCCAGTCTGAGCACGCCGCATATGGTGCGCTTATTGCAAGGGCTGGACGGTTATTGCAAAAAACGTATTTATCAACTCGCAGTTATCTGTGCGCGCCTAAGCAGCTACGCGACCGACAAGCGCATCGAAAAAATGCTCATCGCTGAGGTCAATGATTTTGATAAAAAATTGCAGCAGCAGCACTTGGACGCGCTATTATTGCAAGGCATCATGCCAGACAGTAACGACTCAACGCCCTTATTTTAACGCTTTGCTTTTTGTTGCCCCATTATCATAGGTAGCCGTATGCCCGCTTATCATTACAAAGCACTTGATGACCTTGGGGCGCTAAAAAAAGGCTTGTTAGAAGGGGATTCGGCGCGGCAAGTGCGCCAGCAGCTGCGTGACAAGCAGTGGACGCCGATTGAGGTTGCGCCTGTCGCAGAAAAGGGCAGCAAAGACCGCCGTTTTAAAAAACCCAGCGCCTACGAGCTTGCTTTATTGACCCGTCAGCTCTCCGTACTTTTGGCCTCAGGCATTCCGCTCGAAGAAAGCCTCGCCGCCGTCGCTAAGCAATCGACCAAACCGCACATTCAGTCTTTAATGCTCGCCGTACGCGGACACGTGCTAGAGGGTATGAGCCTTGCGCGTTCGATGCAGCAGGCGAGCAGTTTTCCGCCGCTCTACACCGCCACCATTGCCGCAGGAGAAAAATCTGGGCATTTAGATTTGATTCTCAATCAGTTGGCAGACTACACCGAAAACCGTTTTGCCCTACAAAAGAAAATCCAAAGCGCGATGGTCTATCCTATCGTGCTGATGGTGATTGCCGCTGCCGTGATTATTGGCCTTATGAGCTTTGTGGTGCCAAAGATTGTCAAAGTCTTTGAGCAATCGGAGCAAGCATTGCCGTGGATTACCCAAGTGGTCATGGGACTGTCGCAACTGATTACCCATTGGTGGTGGCTGCTATTGCTGCTGCTGGCGCTGGTGGTGATTGTCGTGCACCGCTTTGTACGCACGTCCGCAGGCAAGCTGATGGTCGATAGTACGGTGCTAAAATTACCGATTTTGGCGCGTCTGTCCAAAGGTTTAAATGCCGCGCGTTTTGCCAGCACCTTAGCCATTTTGGTACGCTCAGGCGTGCCTTTGATTGAAGCGCTACACATTGGTGCTGCTGTCACCACCAACTTGCACATTCAGCAGGCCATCACCCACGCTGCCGACCGCGTGACCGAAGGCGCCAGTCTGTCAAGCCAGCTAGAGAAGTCGCCGTACTTTCCGCCAATGATGGTGCAAATGATAAAAAGTGGTGAAAACTCCGGTGAGCTAGAAGACATGCTCAGCCGCGCCGCCGTCATGCAAGAGTCGGAGGCGACCAACTTTATCAGCACGTTGTTGTCTTTATTAGAGCCACTGATGCTGGTGCTCATGGGCGCAGTAGTGATGGTCATCGTAATGGCAGTGATGCTACCGATTGTTAACATGAACGATTTGGCAGGTTAAGGCGTTCAAACGCTCAAATCTGCATCCTGTCACAAATGGGCGCTGTCTACGCGCCCGCAATAATTGCGTAGCATCTTTGTGATATTCTGCGCAGTACCAAACATTGTCGCTAATCTATTGTTTTTGCAGATTATTTTCCTAATGCTCAGTCGCTTCATTGATAATGCGGTATGCTTAATAATAATGTTTCATACTTAAAAAATTGCCCCCACTGATGGTAGATAAATCTAAACTCATCGTCTATAGTGGCATTCAATAAGATAATGAACGTTTATTGGTGAGTATGTCATGAATACAAGTACAAAAGCGGCCTTACGCAACCATAGCCCTCGTATGATGAAACAATCGGGATTTACCTTGATTGAGATTATGGTCGTCGTGGTGATTTTGGCGATTTTGGCAGGTTTGGTTGTACCAAAAGTCGCGGGTCAAAGTGATAAGGCCCGTAAAAAAACCACAGAAACCGCGCTCGCTACCGTGTCCAATGCCCTTGATATGTATAAGGTGGACAATGGTCGTTACCCGACCACGGAACAAGGTTTAGAAGCGCTGGTCACGCCGCCTGCCGATGCTAAGAACTACCCTGAGGGCGGCTATATCAAAGGCGGTTATCCGACCGATGGCTGGGACAATGAGCTACAGTATGTCGCTGAAGGTACAGAAGGCCGTCCTTATGACCTATTCTCTTTGGGCGCGGATGGCGAGCAGGGCGGCGAAGGCCAAGACGAAGATATTTACGCCACGTTATAAACCAAGCTTTGCCTAAATTATTCATCTGCGCGCATGGCTTAGGGTCAGATATTTTTTGCTGTCAATTTATCTTTATTAACATGTAAAGGGTCATGCCTATGCGTTTGCCGCGCTATTTTACTGCCACTACGTTTGCTTGCGCTACTGCGATATCATTGCGCCAATTTTCTGTCGGAGTAATGACTGCGGCTGTGCTGACAGGGGCACTGCTGCCTAGTGCGCACGCGGCAAGCTTGGGTGATTTGTTCGATACCGAGCAGAGTAGTGCGCCGAAGTTTTTGCCTGTTGACGAGGCTTTTTCAGTCATTGCCAGTAGTGCACCGAGCGCAGAGGGGACACGTCTAAGCGTCGCTTTTGATATTACGCCTGGCCATTATGTCTATAAAGATCGTATCAAGCTGACGTTACCTGAAGGGGTCACTGCGGGTGCGTGGCAGTTTAATCAGTCTGTGCGCAGTATTGATGATCCGCAGTTTGGGCGCGTGCCTGTCTTTGATCAAACTGCTGTCACCGCAACGACTATCTTACGCACCAAAGATGGCAAAGCGATGCCCAGTGCGGCAATTAACATTCAATGGCAAGGCTGCGCTAAAGCAGGACTGTGCTACCCACCTGAAAATGTACAAACCCGTGTAAGTATCGCCGCCAGTAAAACGCCCGCAGCGCCAGCAGCAACCCCTAAAGCTGCTACTCAGACGAGTAACAACGCATCAAACAGTAAGCCATCAAGCAACACTTCATCAAACAGCAACCAAACCAATAAAACGGACGCAAATAACGCCAGCAGTACGGCAACTGTAGCGAGCACCACTGCGCCTACCTCAGCCAATACCGATACGAGCAGTACGGCTGCACCAACGAGCGAACCTGCCGAAGTGTCCCCTACGGATGACAATATGGCGACGCCGTTGCCGATGGATAACAGCGATATCACAGCCGCTGATAGTAATGCAGCGAACGATAGCGTCAGTACGGACAGCACCAATAGCGATAATATTGCCGCAGCTTCGGCAGTGCCTGCACTCAGCGATGCAAACAGTGCTGCAAACAGCGATATTTTTGGTTTGGCCGCGCATCCTTTTTTAGCGATGTTGCTGTTGTTTATGGCGGGCTTGGGCTTGGCATTGACGCCTTGTGTGCTGCCGATGCTACCGATTGTTGCCAATATTGTGGCACGCCAAAATAATCCGACCCTTAAAAAGAGCTTGCTTTTGACCACCAGTTACGCGCTTGGGGTGGCTATTGCCTATGGTCTGCTTGGCGCGCTGATTGCGTATTTTGGCGCGGCGCTTGGCATAGTGGGCTGGCTACAAAACCCTGTGATTTTGATTGGTTTTGCCATCGTATTTGTGCTGTTGGCATTGCACATGCTGGGTGCGTTTAGTGTGCGTTTGCCGAGTGCGCTGACGCGTAAAATGCAGTCTGTCAGTCAGGCAGGCGATGCCTATTTGGGCAGTACAGGTGGCAGCTTGGTTGCTGGTTTCTTATCAGCGCTCGTGGTGTCGCCTTGTGTATCGGCACCGCTATCAGGTGCATTGACCGCTGTGTCGACCATTGGCAGTCCGCTACTGGGCTTTGCCGCGTTATTTATGCTGGGTTTTGGTTTATCCGTCCCTCTGATTATCGTTGGCGCCACACAAGGCAAAGTGATGCCCAAAGCTGGCGTGTGGATGGACTGGGTCAAACAAGGCTTTGCTTTTTTACTATTCGCTGTCGCGTTCTTATTGCTTGAGCGTGTGTTTGTCTCGTCAGTAATGCTGATGATATGGGCGCTGTGGTTTATGGTGATTGCACTTTGGTCATGGCGCTGGGTGGGTCGTGGGCGCTTGTTTACCCAAGCTTTTGCGCTCATCGTCGGGATATGGTCAGCCTGCTTGGTGGTTGGCGCTGCGCTCGGCAATACCGATGTGCTTAATCCTTTGGCATCAATCAGCAGTAGCTCGACGACAGCCAACAGTAGTACTGCTCGTCCCAATGAGGTGACGATTACCACGTTGGCTGAACTGGATCGTATTGTACAGAGCAACGAGCGCGTACTGGTCGACTTGACTGCCGATTGGTGTGTTGAGTGCCGAATTATGGACAAAAATTTGTTTCATACCCCACCTGCGCAGATGGCAGACTGGCAGTTGGTGCGTCTTGATATCACTGATACCACGCCTGAATCCAAGGCCATTTTAGAGCGCTATCAGTTGTTCGGGCCGCCAGCGCTGCTATATTATCGTGATGGTCAGCTTGCGTTAAAGCAAATGGGCGAAGTCAAACGCGATACCTTTGAACAAGCCTTAACCCAGCTTAACTGATGGATTTTTAGGGCAATAAAAACTGTTAAGTACGCATTTGATTGACAAAGGATACTGTTCAGCGTCATCTATTTTTATTACAATACCGTAACATCTCTGCATCTATTGACGGTCAATCACGGCTCTGTGGTTGGCTACGACTCTATAAAAAACGTCTGTGAGGACGTCATTTTGATACTTCTGCGGGTTTTGACCGTATATCAAGGACAGCTATGTTTGCCCAAAATTCATTAAATACTGCACGTACGTTTGCCTCAACTTTTGCGCCGCGTCGTCTATCCTTACTTGTTGCTGCGACATTGTTCGGTGCTTGTGCCAATGCTGCCGCCGTCGACGACAGTGCTTTTGAATCTGATATTGATACCCAAACGGCCATTACCGCCACAAAGCAGCTGGGTGCAACTGGTGCCTCACAATCTACCCAAGAAGCGACTGTGGCGCAGCAAACCAAACTGTTTATGGACTGTGCACAAGTGCAAACTGATGCCGCGCGCTTAGCCTGTTTTGATAAGATCACCAGAGACGGCGAAGTACCCAGCTATACCGCAAACAAGCAGCCGCTTGATCTTGCAGAAACCTTAAAAACCACGTTTTCGGGCAATCCGCAAGTCGTCTTGGTTGACAGCTCAGACAGCAGCGACAAAGCAGGCGAGGACAGCGCACAAATGCTCGCCACTGTCCAACCAATCAATACCAACAAAGACGATCAAAAAATCCTGCAAAGTGTGGGCGTCAGTCAAAGTGACATCGAAAAATACACGCCCCTGAGTCAAGCGTACGACTTGGACAAAAACAGCGAACGCGGCACATGGTCAGCGCGTCCGCACCGTCCAATGTATCTGTTGCCGCTATTTTATAGCATCAATCCCAACCGCAACCCCAGCACCCCAAATCAAGAAGAAGTTCCTTATACCGATGATGAGATGAACAATACGGAGCTTAAGCTACAAGTTTCGCTAAAGACCAAAGTCGCTGAAGACTTGTTCGGTACCAATGCTGATATGTGGTTTGGCTATACGCAGCAATCGCATTGGCAGGTCTATAACGCCGAGAATTCACGCCCGTTTCGAGCCACCGACTATGAGCCTGAGATTTTTGTGACCCAGCCTGTGAGTGCCAATCTGCCCTTTGGCGGGCGTTTGCGTATGCTGGGCGCGGGTGCAAGCCACCATTCAAACGGTCAGTCTGATCCGCTATCACGCTCTTGGAACCGATTGTATCTAATGGGCGGTGCAGAGTGGGGCAAATTTGCAGTGATTCCTCGTGTATGGACGCGTATTAAAACTGAGAATGGTAGTGATGCTGATGACAATCCAGATATTGAGGACTACATGGGTTATGGCGATGTGACCTTCATGTATGATTTGCCTGATCGTCATAGTGTGAGCGGTACGGTACGTTATAACCCAAAGACAGAAAAAGGAGGTATGCAGCTCGATTATGTGTACCCACTGTCTGACAATATTAATGGCTATGTACAGCTGTTCCATGGCTATGGTGAATCTATTATTGATTACAATCATAAGAATACCGCTGTCGGTATGGGTATCGTACTAAACGACTGGAAAGGGTTTTAAACCGTAAACGCTGAGGAATTTTTACCATCAGTTATGTACCCTTTGCCTCCCTATCAGCTTGGATTATGGATAAGCGCCTATATTGATGGGCGCTGTCCGATGTGTCGTGTTCAGCCTTGTGCGCCCGTATCGACTCAAACATCAGGTCTTTTGACACAGCGACAATTACTATGTACCACTTGCCATACGCAAATTCGTTGGTTACCTGACGTCTTTTATGTCGATATCGGCGCAGATGATTATCTGCCTATCCAAGCGGCAACGTATTATGACTATCCTATTCGCCAAGCGATAGCGGCTTTCAAACAGCATGAAGACTTAACACGTCTGCCGACGCTCATTCATTTACTGCGCCAACTGCCGCGCCCAAAAGGTTGTCACGCTGGTAATAGCGTCATCGTACCCATGCCGACCACGTCTGCCCGCTTAATCAAACGCGGCTTTGATCCTGTCACCATTCTATCCCAGCACCTATCCCGTCACTGGCGTATTCCGCTATGGCATGGCTCAAGCCGTATTGACACTACTGTCAGCCAGCGGGGTTTAAGCCGCGCCGAGCGCTTGAGCAACTTAGACAATGCCTTTACAGTCAGTAGTCTGAGTACAGCCCGTCATTTACTCTTATTGGATGATGTGGCGACCACAGGCGCAAGCCTACAAGCACTCGCGCGTATGCTAAAAGACCACCATCCAAGAGCCACACTATCTGCCTATGCGCTAGCTCATGGCAGTTATTACCGCTAATCCCCAACTACCTACCGTCCCCGACACTTTTTTAGTATCTATTTAAATAATCGATGCTTGATACTCTGTTTTTTTATATACTAAAAGCTATAGAACAGAAATAATAGGTTGATAAATCTATGATTTTAAATTCATTGATTGTATAGGTTTACCAGAATAAACATTTGATTTTAATCATTTATTTTTAAGACAAATCATTAAATGATGGAATGAAAATTGCAATATAAGTATATATGCTTTGCATAAAAAAATTGTGAGATGGCCGTTCTGATAGGTATCAGTTCTTATCGTTCAAATTCAATAGATTTATTAGTCTATGACAACAATCCATAACAGGGTAGCAATATGAGAACGTCTAAAATAAAAAACTCATGTTTAAAAGTTGCAGCCTACCTAGGGTTTACCTTAGTTGAGCTCATGGTTACGATTGCTGTCTTAGCTGTTATTGTCAGCATTGCTGCACCTACTATTAGCAGGCAATTAGCAGATCAGCGTGTGAAGTCGACAGCCTCTACATTATTGAATGTTTTGAGAGAAGTTAGAGCTGAAAGTAGTATCAACAAAATGCCTGTAACGGTCAGCTATATCAACGGTATGCGACCAAAAAATATTATTAATGTTGAGGCACCCTACTCAGGTCTAAATGTATTTTCATTGCAGACAAGCACACAAGACTGGACAAGCTTTTTTATAAAGTCTGCATCAGCTATGGATTTACCACCACTCGGCTCAGATAGTAATGGCAATAGCGTTGACAACGGTGGCGGCAATAGCGGTAACAACGGTAGTGGCAATAGCGGTAATAACGGTGGTGGCAATAGCAGTAATAACGGTGGTGGTAATAGCGGTAACAACGGTGGCGGCAATAGCGGTAACAACGGTGGCGGCAATAGCGGTAACAACGGTGG
>NZ_JACDXT010000005.1 GCF_016464015.1 Psychrobacter sp. bablab_jr014 | reverse complement strand
GCCAATAGTTTCACGTGAAACTATTGGCAATTTTAACTTTAATATACGCGCTGTACTTATTGCGACAGCGACGATTTATCCGTTATTCAAACAATTCGCCGATTTTTGAAAAGAATGATTTTTTCTGTGGCGATTGGTGGTGTTTGCCGTCACCGTCTAGCGTCTCTTGGAACTCACGCAACAGCGCTTTTTGTTCGCTGTTTAGGTTCACAGGCGTCTCAACGACCACGCGACAGATAAGATCACCGCGCATGGTGGTGCGTACTGGCGTCACGCCCTTACCGCGTACACGCAGCAATTTGCCACTTTGGGTACCTTCGGCAACTTTGATTTTGACTTTGCCATCGAGGGTTGGGATTTCCACTTCTTTACCGAGTGCCGCATCCGTGATGCTGACAGGCACGTCCATATATAGATCTGCGCCTTGACGGGTAAAGACATTGTGCGGCTGTACGCGTACTTCGACGTATAAGTCGCCGTTTTGTACGCCAGCGCCGCCCGCTTCGCCTTCGCCTGCTAGACGGACGCGATCCCCATCATCGACGCCCGCTGGGATAGTGACTTCAAGGGTGCGCGATTTGTCTTTCACGCCGCTACCATGACAGTCTGAGCAAGGGTTTTTAATCTGTTTGCCTGAGCCGCCGCAATGTGGGCAGGTCTGCTGCACGGCAAAAAAGCCTTGCTGCATACGCACTTGGCCTTGACCATGACAGGTCTGACAGGTGACGATATCTGACTCATTTTTCGCGCCTTTACCGTCACAGGTGTCACAAGGGGCTGGCGCGGTAAAGCTGATTTCTTTTTTGCAGCCACGTACCGCTTCTTCGAGGGTCAGCTCAATCACGTAGCGAAGATCCGAGCCACGGCGCGCACGTCCACCGCCGCCGCCACGGCTTTGACCAAAGATGTCGCCAAAGTTGCCAAAAATATCGCCAAAAATGTCTTGGAAGTTGCCTGCGCCCGCGCCACCAAAGCCGCCACCGCCCATGCCGTTTTCAAAGGCAGCGTGACCCATGCGGTCGTAGGCAGAGCGTTTTTCAGCATCGCTCAGCACTTCGTACGCCATCGACGCTTCTTTAAACTTGTCTTCGGCTTCTGGGTCATCAGAGTTGCGGTCTGGGTGGTACTTCATCGCCAGTTTACGATAGGCTCGCTTGATTTCTTTTGCATCGGCATTTTTACTGACGCCTAGTACTTCATAAAAATCTCGCTTGCTCATGGGCTCTCCTCTTGTCGTGACGACATGG
The DNA here is from genome assembly GCF_016464015.1 of Psychrobacter sp. bablab_jr014. Classification (GTDB taxonomy): domain Bacteria; phylum Pseudomonadota; class Gammaproteobacteria; order Pseudomonadales; family Moraxellaceae; genus Psychrobacter. Next base: position 166,554 of record NZ_JACDXT010000005.1, on the reverse strand, counting down.
TTATCAGGATGATTGTCTGGGTAGATGGGTCAGCGGTGTGCTCATATGTTTCACATGAAACCATCAACGCTAAGGACGGTCCGTCATGGACAAGTCAGCGCACGCGGCAGCAAATGGGTGCCAGCGCTCGTTTTTGGCGCACTCGCCTTTGCCATCAAATAATAAAAGTTTGCGCTCTTTATGGTGATTGCCTGACTATTTATCAAGCATAGATTAAGGCAAAATAAGGGGTATATTATTTAAAACGTGCAAATAGTAGAAATAAATGCACCGTTATTTCACACAACAGACAGCAAGTCCATGTAACATTTCCATACCGATTTTTGCGGCAGGGTATCAGATACCCATGCTAGTATTTGCCAGCGTATGTATCGGTTGGCAGACGCGTTTTTACCCCATTTTGTAGCGCAAGGCGCATTGTACAGCAATAAAAGGACAACTATGAAAAAGCTGACTTCACTGGTGATATTGTTGCTGCTGATTATTGGCGTCGTATTCGTCGGCTCACCGTATTATAAGGCCTATCAACTCAAAGAGGCCTACGATGCCAAAAACGGCGCTGCCATCGCGGACGCCATTGACTATGATCAGCTCCAGCCAAACATCAGCCGTCAGTTGACCGACAAGATGGACAATATACTGGATCAATACCCAATGGTCACGCAGCTCGGTGGCCCCGCCCTCACCCAAGCGGCAGATGACTTTATTGTTAATTCGGTCAAAGGCGCAGTGCAGCCTGACAATATCGAGCAGCTCATCACCACGCAAGGACAAGCCAATACCGCCACTAAACAACTTGCCGCTGCATGGGCAATCGCAAGCAATCAAGTCAATCTACAAAACCTCATCCAAGACGTGATTACCCAGCGCGGGAATATTGATGGCGTGATACAAAAACAGATGCAAATTATGATGGACAAGCAAGCCGAGGTGCTCGAGCAACAAGCAGCACAAGGCAACGATACGGACAAGCCAACGCTCAGCTATTGCGGTATCAACTGCTTCACTATTAGCGGGCAGGTCAAAGGCTATCCGCTCACCATCGAGATGCAGCGCCAAGGTTTCGTGAACTGGAAAATCGTCAATATCGTCTTGCCATAAAACCAGTTAAAAACGCTGGTCGCTGTTATACTAATAAAAAAATCCGCTAGAGGCAGACCCTAGCGGATTTTTTATGCGGTCGTTTTATGTGAAAAAACGCTTAAAACTGCGCGATTTCTTCTTTGGTTAAAAAACGGCTGTCGCCTTTGTCTAAGCCCTCTAAATTAATCTCGCCAATACTGGCACGGTGCAGCGCAACGACCTTGTTACCAAAATAGCCCATCATGCGTTTGACCTGATGGTATTTGCCTTGCTCCAGTGTCAGGCGCGCGTGCGTCTCGTCGATAAACTCAATATGCGCAGGCTTGGTCGGCTCGTAGTCGCCGTCCAGCAAGATGCCTTGGGCGATTTTCTTAACCACATTTTCTTGCATCGCTGCGTCCATCGGGTCAGCGAGGGTCAGCTCATACACCTTTGGGTGCGCGTGCTTGGGGCTGGTGACGCGGTGCAGCCAGCTGCCGTCATCACTGATAATCAGCGCGCCTGTGGTATCCACATCCAGACGTCCAGCGATACGCAAGCTGCCAAGCTCAGGCACAGCAATCAGCTCGGTGACGATGGGGTGCTCTTTGGGCTTGAGCGTACATTCAAAGCCTTCTGGTTTGTACAGCAGGATATAGCGGTTGCCAGTCGCGACCGACAGCGGCTCGCCCATCCACATCACCTCATCATTGACAATATCCACGTGTAGCCCTGGGTCTTTAATCACCGCATCATTGACGGTGACCTCGCTGGCGTGCAAAATCTTTTTGGCTTCTTTGCGCGACAGCTCAGTGGCTTTGCTAATAAATTTATCTAAACGCATACATTTGCTACCATCGGTTGCGCTATAGTCTTTTCTTAATAAAACCATCTTGCACACTGCCTTGAATAGGCACGAGGCGCGTCTTGAATACCGCGCCTGTCAGCATCATGTTATTGATGTCTTTTTTATAGTGAATTGACTATAGTAAAAAAGGAACGCGCAGCCATGCAGTAAAAATCAATGCCGCCGCGCTGAAGTTGTCTAATTTTAGCATATCCCACCCAGACCTTGATGAAATATGAGCTACCAAACCCCAAAGAGCGCCATCACTGCCCGTCTTGAGATTAAAAAATCGGCATTTATTACTTATGCCTACCCGATTCACAGCCGTGAAGAAGCGATGTTTCATGTGGAACAATTACGCGATAAGTACCCTGATGCCAATCACCACTGCTCGGCGTACATCATTGGCGCCCCTGACAACACCACGAGCGCAGGCTTTGACGATGACGGCGAGCCAAACGGCACAGCAGGGCGTCCGATATTAAACGTCTTGCAGCACAAGTCGATTGGCAATGTATTAATTGTGGTGGTGCGCTACTTTGGCGGGATTAAGCTTGGCGCAGGCGGACTGACGCGGGCGTATGCGGGCGCAGCGCAATCGGCAGTCGATGCGATGACGCTCACCCCGTATGTGCCGATGACTACGCGGCAGATACAGACCACGTTCGCGAGCGAGGCGCAATGCCGCTATGTGGTCGAAAGCCTCGGCGGACACATCGACGATGTCGAATATACGCAAGCGGTGGTGCTGCACGTGACCTTGGCAAACGCCGATATCGAGGCGTTAAAAGAGGCGCTTGGTATGTCGGGGACGGTGCTGGAGGATGATGCACCAGACGATACAGCGCGCTAACACAAACGAGCGCTTTGCGGTTTATACTGCGTTATTCCTTCTTTGTTTTGCCGTTTGATGCAATACGATATGAAAACAATATAGCAAAATCAAAGGGAATTTTTCGTAGCCTCTGTCGGCGCAGGCACAGCAAGCAAGAAAAATTTCATTTGATTGAGCGTAAGAAGAATTCTTATATTTCTGTTATTGGTACTAGGGCGTGTCTTCATTTTAAAAATGGTGATAAAAATGAGATAAATTAAAGGCAAACAAGGAAAATAGCGCAGATAATATTGAAATATTAACCAGCTATTTGACACCGTTTGCCGAAGATTTAGCTATTTTTAGCCCATTTAGTTATCAACGTTTGAATTGAAGACACGCCCTAGATTCTCTCTTAATTAATTTTAACTCCATTGACGATTGATACTTTATGAGCACGTTTCACCCCACCCCTTTTAGACCGCCGTTTTGGCTCAGTAATGCCCATTTGCAAACCATTTTGCCCAAGTTTTTTCAGCCTGAGCTGCCCGAATATCGCCGCGAGCTGTTTCACGACTCACTCGAGGAAAGCGACATCGCTTACGATTATTATGACGCGGATAGCACGCGAAAAGGCGCAGACGGACGCGAGCAAATACCACTGGTGGTCTTGTTTCACGGTATGGAAGGCAGCAGCCACAGCCACTATGCGCGCACGCTGGCGCACGCCGTACACGCCAAAGGCTGGCATTTTGTGGTGGTGCATTTTCGCAGCTGCGGCGGCGTTCCTGCCAAGGGTACGGTGTTTTATGAGGCAGGTAATACTGATGAGCAGCGCCACGCGCTCGAAAAATTGCAGCAGGATTACGCCACCATCTATGGTATCGGCGTCTCGCTCGGCGGTAACGCGCTCGCCAAATATATGGGCGAGTATGGTGAGGCGGCAGTGTGCAAAGCGGCCGTGGTCGCCTCTGCGCCTGTGGACTTGTCGTCGGCGTCGTTTGCGATGGAGCGCTTTTTGGGACGCCGCGTCTATACGCCGTATTTGCTAAATCCCATCATCAAAAAAGCCATCCAAAACAACCTCACCCCTGAGGAAGTCAAAGCGATTCAGCGCATCAATCGCATCAGTGAATTTGATGATATGTTTACCGCGCCAAGACATGGCTACCGTTCAAAAAATGACTATTACCGCCGCGCCTCAGCATTGCCGCATTTGATTGATATTGCCAAGCCAACGCTGATTATCACAGCCAAAGACGACCCATTTTTGGGCATTACCGCAGGGCAAGCGGACGTGTCGGACACAGTCACTCTGCTGGACACCGCGCATGGCGGGCATATTGGCTTTTTGGGCTATAAAAATCGTAAGTTTGATTTAAGCTGGTTGCCTGATACCGCGCTGGCGTTTTTTGAGTCGGTGGGTGGAAAATAGATTTTATTGATACTCTTTTCAGTAGTCGATATAAAGGCAATAGTTTTACGAGCTATTGCCTTATTTCATGTGTTTCTAGCAAAAATACAGCTAAAGTTGAAGCAGAACCAGCAGCAAGCTTTGCATGTCTAGGCTGTAAACCCTTGAAGCTGCCATCTTTTCCGTGTCCGCTACCGTAATCGTTTCTCACTTCTGCTATCCCTTGAACGATAGAAGCTAAGCTACCTAAAATCTGTCTGATTGATTTTGCTGCTTTCGCTTCATCTGATATATCATCAGGGGTAAGCTTGAGTAATTTAGCCGTTTCTTTCATTAACTTCGATAAGTCCCAGCTCTTATCATATTCTTTTTGTCTGCTAATAAATATCTCTTTACATGCAGTTTCAATCAATTCTTTTGCTATTCCTATCGCTTGGTAGGGTGCAGGCTCAATCAGCGACTCCATTGAATTTATTTGTTGCGTAACATAGTCAGCATTAAATATTACTCTAATCTCTTTACCTCTATTCTCAATAGACGTCTTACCTGTAAATTTCTTCTTACCATTAAATATAGGCTTATTAGATTTCTGGGTTATTTCAACTATTTCAAAGCTATCGTTACCCAAAATATCATTAAAAATTTTATTAATGGTATCTACTTCATGAGAATCCCTTCTAATCACAGGGTGGATCATCATGCAAAGAAAGTTTAAGAAAGCTGCATCTTGACATTTCAGCAAGTTAAATCGTTCATCATCAAAAACCCAATAATCATCCCAATCACTGTTATTCACTCTGTGCTGGTAAATATCGCCAAGCGCGTTACTAAATCTGTAATCATTTGAAGGCATGCTTTCCAAATCATAGAGTCTAGATAAAAAATCAATCTCATTAAGCTCTCCTGCCCACCAGATGTCTTCTATCCTTAAGGTATCAAAGAGGTCACGTCGAGTAATTTGAGATATTTCTTTCATTTTTATTTTAACTCTACTATTTAAGTTACTATGTGATTTTAAAATAGTATATTTAGTTGAAGCTACCCGATGAGAAATCTGTCTTCGCTTCCCTATAATTTTATCGAAACATTTCGATTCATCCTAACAAAATCCGCATCAAATAACAGACAATTTTTTACTAAAACACAGCCAATGCCGTACCCTCATTTTATAAAAAAATAGGCATTATCCGTTGCTCACCTGCCAGTCACACGCTAAGGTAAAGCGATAACACAATTAAAGTATGGTGCGCGTATGAGCCTGATGACTGCCTTAAATATCGACTACCCCATCATTCAAGCGCCCATGGCAGGCGGTGCGACGACGCCTGAGTTGGTGGCGACGGTGAGTAATTTTGGCGCGCTCGGTTCGCTGGGTGCAGGCATGACGGCGCCAGAGACGCTGGCGGCGCAAATCGATACGATTAAGCGCTTAACCCAACGCCCGTTTATGGTGAATCTGATGGTCTTGTCACACGCCGAGTCCACGACCTTTGATGCGCCCATGCCTGAGTGGCTGCGCGAGTATTATCAAATCGCCATGCCTGATGAGGACATTGATGCACTGTTGCCTGAGCATCCTGCACCGTTATTCGCTGAGCAATTAGATGTGCTGTATCGCCATCCTGTGCCTGTGGCGAGCTTTACCTTCGGTATTATCAGCCGTGAGGCAGTGCAGCGGTTGCAGGCGCTCGGCACGCGCGTCATCGGTACGGCAAACCACCCGAAAGAGGCGCTCGCATGGGCAGAGGTCGGCGCGGACGCGGTCTGCGTGCAAGGCGCGGAGGCAGGCGGACACCGTGGCGGCTGGCTGGCTGAGAGCATGCGCGACCCCATACCTTTATTACCGTTATTAGAGGGTACGCGCACACTCACCGACATTCCGCTGATTGCCGCAGGCGGGCTGATGAGCGCGGACGATATTCGCACCGTGCTGAATGCGGGCGCGGCGATGGCGCAGCTGGGTACGGCATTTTTAACCACGGATAAATCAGGTATTCATCCGACTTATAAACAAGGCTTGCTCGCTGCCAGTCGCGGGACGCGCAGTAGTGAAACACGCTTGACGCGGCTGTTCTCAGGTAAGATGGCTCGCGGTCTGGTCAATGGCTATATGCAGTCCATGGCATGCTTTGACGATGCCGCGCAGCTGCTCGCCTACCCGCAGCTGAACGCGATGACCAAGCCCATGCGCGCGCACGCGGCAAAGACGGGCGATGCCGAGCATTTGTCCCTATGGGCGGGTCAAGGTGTGCATGAAGTTAAAGACGAGCCGACCACCCTGCTATTGACACGGCTGGTAGAAGGGCTTGGATTGCTTTAATACCATTCATGATTTATGGTAAACGCCTTACCACAGATTGCGCGGATAGCCCTTGCTATTCGCGCTACTTTCTTGACCTATTTTTGAGCGCTGTTATGTCTGTCTTACCCACTTTTCGTATTCGCACCCGCCGCAAATATTACCGCCTGATTTTTACAGGCATGATGGCCATGATGATGTCGCTGATTATTTCCGCTGCGCTACTTTTGATTAAGGTAGGGTTTATTGATGGCTTTTTTAATGAACTGCTACATTCGTGGGCGCTCGGCTTTATGGTCGCATGGCCGAGCGCGTACGGCTGCGCATACTTCATCCAAGAGCATGTGCTAAGCCGCATTGAGTTTTATTAACGCTTTGGATACGCGGGATAACCTTTGCCTACAAAACTTGTGTTTCCGTTACTAGACGATTGGTCTAGTGGCGGGTATAGTGGTCTTTATTTGATTTTCTTCTAAAGTAATATTTTTAAAATAAGACAAGGAAAATAATTATGCGTAGCGCCACGCACACCGAATTTGGCAAACCTGCTGACGTACTTAACATTGTAGACAGCGACATTCCTGAACCTGCTGCCGACGAAGTCCGTATCAAAACCATCCTCGCGCCCATTCATAACCATGACCTGCTGACTGTCAGCGGCGACTATGGCTACAAGCCTGATTTTCCCGCCATTGGTGGTAGCGAAGCCTTGGGCATCATTGATGCCGTAGGTCGTGACGTGACTGACCTTGAGGTCGGGCAGCGTGTCGCCAGCGCCAGTGTGCATGGCACGTGGGCAGAATATTACACCGCGCCTGCCAAGATGGTGTTTGCTATTGATGATGACATTGATGACAAACTTGCTGCGCAATTGATTGCCATGCCGCTCAGCGCCTTGATGCTGCTGGAGTTTTTAGATTTGGACAAAGGGCAATGGTTGATTCATAACGCTGCCAATGGCGCGGTGGGTAAAACCCTTGCCATGCTTGCGAACGCACGCGGTATCCACAGCATCAATCTGGTACGCCGCGCTGATGCCAAAGCCGAGCTGGACGAGCTGGGCATTGCAAATACCGTCGTGACCGATGAGGATGACTGGCAAGAACAAGTCAAAAATATCATTGGTGATGAAAGCATTGCAGCGGCGGTGGATTCGGTTGGCGGCGAACCCAGCGGCGAGTTGCTCTCGCTCCTCGGTAATGGCGGCACGATGGTGTCGTTCGGCCTGATGTCGGGCAAGCCGATGGTATTAAACCCAAGCGATTTGATTTTTAAACAAGCTACGGTTAAAGGCTTTTGGGGCAGTAAAACCAGTACCGAGATGAGCGTGGAAAACAAACAACGCCTGATTAAAGAGCTGATGACCCGCGCCAAAGACGGCACGCTCAAGCTGCCTATCCAAGCGGTCTATGACTTGGATGACATCAAAACAGCCGTCTCTGATGATGTGCAATCGCAAAAAGAGGGCAAAGTGCTGTTAAAGCCATAGTATAAAAAGTTGAATATTAAATACAAAAAAGCGCATATCGTATGGGCTTTTTTATTCTAAATCCTAAAACCCAATAACAAACACCAAAAACATAAGGATATGATGATGTCAGACCAACAAACCTTTCGCGCCCTCGTCGTTGAAGAACACGATGACGGCAGCTTTAGCAAACACATTCGCGAGCGCAACCTCAGCGACCTGCCTGATAATGACCTGTTAGTTGAGGTACATTATTCCTCGCTCAACTATAAAGACGCGATGTCCGCTGCAGGCAATAAAAGCATCTCCAAGCACTACCCGCACACCCCTGGTATTGACGCGGCAGGCGTGGTGGTCAGTGATAAATCAGGCACGTTCCAAAAAGGGCAAGAAGTCGTGGTATTCGGCTATGATTTAGGTATGGACACCGCAGGCGGACTCGGGCAAATGATTGCCATCCCTGCCGACTGGGCATTGCCTTGCCCTGAAGCGCTGAGCCTAAAAGAAGCGATGATCTATGGTACAGGCGGCCTAACGGCGGCGCTAAGCATCCAAAAGCTGGAAAAAATGGGCGCAAAACCAAGCGATGGCCCCGTTGCCGTATCAGGCGCGACAGGCGGTGTGGGCACTATCAGTATCGCTATCCTCTCGCAGCTGGGCTACGAGTCTATCGCCTTCTCTGGTAAGCCTGAGCAAAGCGAACACTTGAAAGAGTTGGGCGCCACCGAAGTGCGCCATCGTGACACCATCAATGAAGTCGGCAATCGCCCTATTGGCCGTCCGCTATGGGCCAATGCCATCGATACCGTCGGCGGTGACTATCTTGCCAACCTACTCAAGCAAACCAAACCAGGGGGTGCAGTGACGACCTGTGGCCTTGCAGCATCGCCTGAACTGTCGATGACCGTATTTCCGTTTATTATGCGCGGTGTGTCGTTGCTCGGCATCGATTCGGTATGTATCCCACTAGAGGAAAAGCGTGAAATCTGGCAGCGCGTAGCGACGGATATGAAACTGCCCAATCTGGACAACTACGCTGAAGAAATCACCCTTGAGCAAACGCCTGAATACCTAGAGCGCTTTATTGATGGTAAAGCAGTGGGACGTTATGTGGTGAATGTAAAGGGCTAAGATAAATCGTTAGATAGAATATAAAAAAGCAGCGCTCGTTTGGGAGGGCTGCTTTTTTCTATTAGAATGCTATTATTGGTTATCATATTTCCAGTGAAATAAGAGCTTTGCTAAAACTTTACTATCAAAACTACTACCTGAAAACGATTTATAAGACTGTTTCTTATCTTTGAAAATTACTTTTAGCTCTTTATCACTTACATCAGTATAAAACTCTGGAAAAGCGTCGAAATGGTTCATAAACACACCCCATTTGAATGCTAATTTAAAATCTTTCCACCCTTGTATATTACCGTTCTTATTAGGCTGTGCTAAAGCTACTAGCATATAATCTTCTATAAATTTAATTTGCCTATTACCTGCTGAATATCTAATCGTTTCAAAGGCTTTTCTCATACTACTAAGGGACGATTCAAAATCCCTACTATAAAATGACTTCATACCATCTACCCAATGTACAAGCCAAGGATAAACTGAATCATTACCAACTTCGTAGTATTCGTTTAGCCACTGCTGATGATTATATCTTTGCTTCATCACATCATAAGCGTATATACAATTCTTGATATTTTCCGTATAGCCCTCATGATTTGGTGGAACTAAACAGTCTTGAAAAAACTTAATAATAAATTTATATTGTGCAGCACTGCTAGCACTTAGCTCTTTCAATATTTCTTGATGGATATCATGGATAGATTCACTTTGAGACTTAGTACTTCTCGAAGATGCTTTAATATACTCTACTTGAATATTGTTAAGATGATGAGCAATGAAATTTTGATACTCCATCGATTTATTAAGAAAAAAATAGACATTCTGTATTTTTGTATAACTTTCGCCCATAGAGCTTTCTGCATCTGTCAACCTAGTCGTTCTGTGAGCATCAATAAAAGAACACAGATACTCATAATCTTTAGTAATAAGACCCAAGTACAATTTTAATTTATTTAGTGTCCAGGCAACTTCTTCTTGACTATAATTCTCAACTAAACTGTTTAAGCAGTAAGTTGCAAACCTAGCGATAAAAAGAAAAAATATATATCTGTCCTTTTTATCACTAGCAATTTTATGAGTTTTAAACGCCCTATCAAAAACGTCTAAGATGTTAGAAAATGGTGGTAACTTAACAGTACCAGAGAGCCAGTTTCTTACGTTGGCTAAATCCTTATCAATTTGATCAATAGATTCATCAGCACTAAATTCAGAAGTATCATGAAAGACTTCCAAACTTTTACTCTCACAATCGTATATCCAATTCATTACACAAGCTAAAGGCGTTGTACTCTCATACTCCAAGAACCAAAATTTACTTTTAGGTGAAAGTGAAGCATCTAAAAACGCACTATAATAGTGTTGATATTTAAATATTGAGATAGTAGCTCTTTGCAAAAAAATATGATATATCAGGTATAGCAAAGACTCTTTTTTTTCTAGATAGGTATGGTCAGTTAATACCGTTTGAGTATAGACTTGAAATATCTCTATAAGTGGATCATATAATGTATCGCTATACATAGTGTTAGAAAACAAACCATATATTGCTGACCTAAACTCATTAGCATGTTCTTCAAAACTTTTTAAGAAATCACCCTCTTCTCTAGCTAGTCTATTTAGACTCTTATGTAAGCTTTTATTATCTATTTCAACATCTATGATGAACTTACTTTTAGACGGTATGATACCTGTCGCGTTATAGACAAATTTGAGTAAATCGCCTTGAGAAGGAAATTGCGCTAAATCAGTCATTCTGAACCCTAGTTTATATGAGCTATGCCTTCTACCTATAGAAAGCACAGCTTTAATTGTAAAAACTCTAATCATTTAACCTTTTTTCTGATTAGGATTTAGTTGCTTTCCTCTATTACCAGTATTTTTAGAGTTAGCTATATTAGTACCGTTGGTACCTTTATTGCGGTTAACCATATCGGCGTTATTACTTGCTACAGTTTTCTTACTCATATCATATATCCTTTTTGAATACTATAATGGTGAAATTGCCACTTACCGAGGGTGGTAAGTGTCTTTATATTGAATCAAGCTTGAGAAAAACGCATATAATTTTGGCGACATAAATTTACTTACTCTACTAAAGTATTGTTTTAATTAATCATTTCATGCATCTACTAGCTGAAAAACCTCTATCCTCAATAAAGATATGGTAATTTGTCCTATTTAAAGTATCTGACATGCATACTCAAATCAAAATCCTAGAGCGTTTTAGCCTCGATTGCAGCGGTTATCCTTGTTGGATCACTATATTGCAGCGACTTAGCCCGCTGTGGTCTCGCGGTAGCAGGAACACAGTGGGCTTTAGTCGCGGCTCTAGTAAGCAGACAAGATAAGAGCGGAAAGCGAGATTAGCTCCAGAAACTCTAAAGCAAAAAAACACCCAACCAAGTTGAGTGCTTTTTCTTCATGCAGCCTGTGTGAATAAAATCTTAAAACTTAAGATTCACATCAAACACATAAGCCCGACCTGGCTCATTAAAGGTACGTGCGCCTGCATTGTTGGAGGTGCCTTCACGTTTGATTTGTTTATCAAACAGATTTTTGACCCCTGCACCGACCGTTATCGAATCATTGATGTCGTAGCGAGTGCTGATGTTGGCAATCGCGTACGGTTGGCGTGACAATAGAGCACCGTCAAGAGCATCGCCTGTGGTCACCGAGCGCGTTGGCGCGTCGATTTTTCCGTAATAGCTCGCCCCTGCCAGCGCACTCCAGCGCGGCGTGATGTCCCAATCCACATTGGTATTGACCGTGAATTTAGGAATGAGCGATAGCGGCTCGCCATTGTCTTTACGCTCTGAGCGGATATTGCCTGTGATGTTGGTGTACCACGAGACAGTGTCGGTGACAGGTACGGTGACAAAGCCTTCTAAACCTTCAACGATAGCTTCCCCTTGGTTTTCCCATTGAAAGATAGAACGATTCGTGGCGCTGTCGACCGCCACGCGATCTACGCCCGCCCCAATACGGTTGTCATAGTCGTTGCGGTAGTAGGTCAGACCTGCTTTTAGATTGGTGCTGTCCTCATAGCTGACAGTCAACTCTTTGTTCCATGAGGTTTCATTGTCCAGCTCATTGTTTCCTAACACGTAGCAGCCGCGCTCTTCAGTAGGTATCGATGAGGGACAGCCATTACCTCTGGTGTAATAAATATAATTGGGATCGAGCTGATACAGTGAGGGCGCTTTAAAGGCGCGGCTAACCCCTGCTTTTACCGACCAGTTGGGACTAAAGTGCCATGTGGTATTTACGCTTGGTGACCAGTTGCTACCCGCTTGATCATGATAATCAAAACGCAGTCCTGGGGTAATATACCAATCAGGCGTTATCTGGTAGTTGTCCTCAATATACGCGCCGACCAAATAGCTGTCTGTCTCAGGGTTGCGCTCACTAGGGTCAGTGTTGGTATCACCAAATTCAAAGCCCTCTTCAAACTCCAGCGTACTGACTACAGGGTTGTTTAGTTTTTCACCGCGAAACTCAGCGCCTGCAGTCAGTGTATGACGGTCAAAGTAGATGTCCCATTCTGATTTGGCATTGAGCGTATCGTAGGTGGCCTTTGACCAGCTTGGTGTGTCACCATCTTCAGGCAATTGAATCTGCCCTTCCACGCCGCCACAGCAGCCTTCGCCTAGGCGCTCGTTATTGGTGCGGGTATATTCTAGATAGCTGTTGCTGGTAGTATTTTCATAATCGCCTCGATGTGTGAGCGCAACGCCATAACGCTCCATTTTATTGGTGGTTTCGCCCTCTAAGTTATTGACCAAATCCTCATTGACCGACTGAAACTGTGAGTCGCCTGCCCAGCGGTTATTCTGTCGACTATAGTTAATATCAAAACCGATGGTATTCATCGCATCCATCGCGTATTCAAACAGCTGGCGCGCATCGATATTTTCAACGCCTTCGCGACCCGCCGCGATAGACGGTGCAGGGCCACTGCGCCCATCAACAATCAGCGCATCGTCAGCATTGATATACGGGTCGTCGCCCTCACTGTCATGATAGCCGAGTGTAGTACGGAACGAGAGCTTGTCTGATAGCGGGCCTGCCATATTGATGTTGGTACGCCAGTCTTTACCCTCAAGGTCGCTCTCAGGCTGCTCATAGTGCGTGTTGATAGAGAATTCTTTTTTGGTGGGTGACTTGGTGATGATATTGACCACGCCGCCCATACTACCTGAACCATAGCGCGCTGCTGCTGGCCCTCGCAGCACTTCAATACGCTCAATAGCACTTGGTGGCACCCACTGCGAATCGCCGCGCGTGTCTTGTTCACTGGCGCGCCCTGGACGTACCGCATTGCGTGAGGTGACAGGGCGGCCGTCGATTAAAATCAAAGTGTTATTTGGCCCCATACCGCGCAGGTCGATTTGACGCTGGTTGCCACGCTGTCCTGAGGTCGAGGAGCCCGACAGATTTACCCCTGGCATTTTACGCACAATCTCTGAGATGTCATTTGACAATGATGCCTCTTCAATGGCTTCTTCGTTAATGATTGATAAGCCTGCTGCTTGTTCCAACTCTTCACGCGCCGCTTTTACCACAATGGTGTCCAATGTGGTGCTTGGCTCAGCCTCATCTTGTGTCACTTCGCTACTTGTGGCCTGTGCCGCACTGATGGCACTGTCATCAGCAGCGACAGCACTGGCACTCATGATTGAGGTAATAGCCACCGCGAGTAGTGCTTTACGTGATGTGGTCGTCATGACTGAAGAAAGAGACGTGGCAGTAATCGGAGCAAATGGTGTGTACATGGAGTGCAGTCCTTGACGCATTGACAGTAGTAATGGCGCATACCCAGCCGAAACGACCTTTTAAGCCAACCTACTCCATAACTGTACTTCACTACAGCTTGAGTTAAGTAACGACTACGAACGATAGATTCAGGTATAGCGCAAGATAAGAATAAGAATTGTGTAATAAAGACGGCTCACTGTAACAATAAAGAAATATTAATGCAAACACTAATGATAACTATTTTCATTAATTTATAAGAGTTTGTGCTTAATTTTTTCTGAGAAAGGCGATAAACAGCGGCTTATGGGTCAGTCTCATCGCCTCTCTACCACCCGCATCACTAAGCACTTGGCACAAATCAGCCTTATTTCCTAAAATTTTTGCCAAAAAAAAGCACCCAACCAAGTTGAGTGCTTTTATCTCATTGTCAAACCTTAGAGCGTACTGACAATCTCATCGAGCTGCGCGTTAAAGCTCTCATCTGTTACCTTGCTCGTCTGTTCATCATAATTGTCAAAGAAGTTGGGCAATGACAACGCGCCTTTGACAACGGCGGCGAAAAACGGCGCAGACGCTTTGGCTGTAGCTAGCACGCTCTGTGCGCCACCCGCCCCTGGTGAGGTCGCAAGCATAATCATTGGCTTGTTTTGATACACTTTCATATCAATGCGCGATGCCCAATCGAATAAGTTTTTGTACGCGGCGGTGTACGAGCCATTGTATTCAGCAAAAGAAATCACAATCGCGTCCGCTTCGCCAATCGCTTGATAAAAATCATGGGCAAATTGTGGAATGCCGCTTTCTTTTTCACGCTCTTCGCTGTATATCGGCATCTCAAGATTATGAATATCAAGCAAGGTAACGTCCGCATCATCAATCTGGGTAGCGGCATAGCGGGCTAGTTTTTGATTGATTGAGTTTCGGCTATTGCTGGTACCAAAGGCGAGTACTTTCATTATAAAATCCTTATGATTCTTGTGCTATGTGGTAGCAGCGTTACGCTTAGATAGCCTGTGCCGCCTTATCGTGTGCCACTATGATACGCCTGATACAGCCGATGACCGATTTGTAATAGTTGATATTCTTGATTGATATTATTAATCGGTTGGGTGGTGGTAGCCGTTTTTAGATTTGTAGTGTAGCGTATGCCGCAAATGTGAGAATGCCACCCACAAAAAAGCCCACATAACGTGAGCTTTTTGTGATTACAACGACTGAAAATAGAAAATTATTCCCACTCAATCGTCGCAGGTGGCTTGCTTGACACATCATAAGTCACGCGCGACACGTCTTTGATTTCGTTCATGATGCGGTTCGATACCGTTTCAATCAAATCATACGGCAGATGCGCAAAGCGGGCAGTCATAAAGTCCACGGTCTCAACGGCACGTAGCGCAATCACCCACGCATAGCGGCGACCATCGCCGACCACACCGACCGACTTAATCGGTTGGAATACGGCAAAGGCTTGCGCGGTCTTATCATACCAGCCTGAACGCTCCAGCTCTTGCATAAAGATAGCGTCAGCGAGGCGCAAGACATCGGCGTATTCTTTTTTCACTTCGCCAAGGATGCGCACGCCAAGGCCTGGTCCTGGGAACGGATGACGATAGATCATTTTGGCAGGTAGGCCTAAAGTGATGCCAAGCTTACGCACTTCGTCTTTAAACAGGTCACGTAGTGGCTCGATCAATTTAAAGCTTAAGTCATCAGGCAGGCCGCCGACATTGTGGTGACTCTTAATGACGTGCGCTTTGCCTTGGTGCGATTTTGCCGACTCGATAACGTCAGGATAAATCGTCCCTTGCGCTAGATATTCAATCTCTTGACCGTCGGTGTTAGCGCTCACATCACGCGCGCTGTCGGCGAACACGTCAATAAAGGTTTTACCAATGATTTTACGCTTTTTCTCTGGGTCGCTCTCGCCAGCCAGCGCGGTTAAGAAGCGCTCTTCGGCATCGACGCGGACGACTTTGACGCCCATGTTTTCAGCGAAGACTTGCATCACTTGATCGCCTTCGTGCAGGCGCAAGAGGCCATTATCCACAAACACACAAGTCAGCTGATCGCCAATGGCTTTGTGCAATAGCGCCGCCACAACCGAGCTGTCCACGCCGCCTGATAAGCCAAGCAAGACTTGCTTGTCACCGATTTCTTCTTTGAGCTGCGCGATACGCATCTCCGCGATGTTGTCAGGCGTCCAATCGCCCGCGCAGCCACAGATTTGATGCACAAAACGACCGAGCAGCGCTTGACCTTGCAAGGTGTGCGTCACCTCTGGGTGAAACTGAATGCCGTAATATTGCTTGTCGTCATTCGCCATAATGGCAATCGGGCAGCTTGGCGTGCTGGCAACGATATCAAAGTCGCTTGGCGCTTCAATCACTTTATCGCCGTGGCTCATCCAGACGTTGAGCTTGCTTGGGCTGTCTTCGATGCCGTCAAGTAGCGCGCAGTTGCCTGTCACGTCGATGGTTGCCGCGCCAAACTCATGAATGTCGCTGCCATGTACCTTACCACCAAAGCGCTCTGCCATTGCCTGCATGCCGTAGCAGATGCCAAGCACAGGCACGCCCAGCTCAAATACCGCTTCGTTAATACGTGGGCTGTTGTCTTCATGCACACTCTCAGGACCGCCCGATAAAATGATGCCCTTGGCACCAAAATCAGTGATGCGCTGGGTGTCGATATCGTACGGGAACATCTCACAAAACACGCCTGAATCACGGACGCGGCGCGCGATAAGCTGGCTATATTGCGAGCCAAAATCGAGGATTAAAATGCGGTCTTGTTTGATGGTGGGCGTGGCAGATGCAGTGGTCATAGTATGCGTATCCGTCAATAAAGAATAAGTGCGCTATTTTAACAAGTTTAGCGCCATGAATGGCGGTTGATATGCGCTTTATTCTTAACTATTTTTTTCAAGCGTTGACGCACTCAACATAAGGACAAAACTAAGACAGATTTTTAGCGCCTATCGCTATAAACCTTATTTTATAAGTGTACATCTCTATATTTTCGGTGCTTGACTAAATTTCTTAAGTTAATGACTGAAAAACTTACGTAACATTACGAGATAGCGCAGAAACTAACACTTAATAATCAATATGTTACCAAGCTTTGTATTACTATGATTTTGTTCTCTCAAGCGCCAATTAAATATTTCATTAAAACCAAAGCGCTATTTGCTGGCTCTGTTTCCAGCGTCCACAGCTTAATAAAGATAAGAATAAAAGATTATGGCTCCTTTAACGCCAACGCCTGCGTCTCGTATGATGCACGGTGTGCAAGATACTGTTTTTGCACCCGTATCATCTCAGTCGACTGCTGCCACGATTGCCTTTAGTTTTCAGCTAATGACAAGAGCGGAGCCACCTGAGATTGTGATTGCAACCATTAAGTCGTTATTGGCTGTCAAACAGGCAGTGGATGAAATCTTAATTATTGATAATAACCATACGGATAAATCTCTTTATCAACCACTGGCCGCCTTTTGTGAATCGCTAGATGCCGCGCTCAACGTGCGCTTTTATCATATTGATGAGATTGCAGGCTACAAAGCGGGGGCGCTTAACTTGGCGCTGGCGTGGATGGACAGACGCTGTAGTCATATCGTGGTGGTGGATAGCGATTATGAAGCATTGTCGCATGCCCGTGAGGCGATGATACAAGCCATTAACGACTATCCTGAGCACACACTATTACAGTTTCCGCAGTTTTATCGCAGCGCCCATCTTGAGGACATTCACAGCGAGCTAAATCACTACTTTAACCATCACCTATATCAGCCGCGCAATCGTATGCGCGCCTTATCGACAGGCACCTATGCGGTCATTCGCCGTCATGATTTGCAGCAGCTGGGCGGCTGGTCGGGCGCATCAATTACCGAAGACGCACAGATGGGAGTGCTCATGCATCGGCATGATATGCGTAGCGCCTTTATTCCTACAGTGATTGCAACAGGACTGCTGCCCGCAACCTTGTGTGATTTATTGGCACAGCGTCAGCGCTGGGTATATGGCAATATGCAGATTTTTTGTCGCTATCTTGCCGCGCCATTGTTACGTCGTCTGCATCCTACGTATGCCGCGAGTATGGCGACAACCAAACACAGCAAAGCTGAGCAGCGCCGTTATCAGCGCGCGCACTTGTCGCAGCTTAGTGCATGGGTCAATGGCACAGGGATTTTAATCTTGCTTCAGCTTATCACCGTGATGCTGATGGCGCTCACCTTGATAGTGGGGCACGACAGCACATGGGCGTTACCGATTTTGGCTGTCATCTATGCAGGTTACGGCGTATTTTTACTGCGCCGTTTATGGGCGTATTTGCGCGACCAAGCGCCACTCACCCAGCAAATGCAGCGCGGCTATCGACATTCTATTCCTAAACGCTTACGTACATGGCTGATGCATTTAAACTTTTGGGAAGTGGGTGCGCTGTGCTGGTTGCCTGTATTGTGGGGACGCCAAAAGCCCTTTGTGTGTACCCCAAAAGTCGCTCCTGATGCCACGCAATCAGCGCTAAAGCACGCCAATCGCCGTGCCTTGCCCAAATTACTATTGATGTTAAATGCGCTCACTGCCCTGTTGGTATCACCGCTGTCTGCAGCTTATTCCCCGATATTATTCGTCTGTGCGCTCACCGTCTTTGGTTTAAAACTCATTGCCGCAAGACTTGCCTTAGCCAATTACAGCGCGGCCAGTGAAGCCGAGTACCTGCATTCTTTACCAGAACCATCAGCATCTTTTCCTTTATTAAATACAGAATATGTAAAACCACTAAACATTCAAAAAATGCCCTCTATCGAGACGACTGATCGCGTACAAGATAAGCAGACCATTAACTTTTAACCTTTATTTTACTTTTTATTTTGCGCATATTTTTATCCTGACTTTTATCTTTATTTTCAATAACAACAACCATAACAGCGACGGCCATAACGATGATGAATAAGCGCCACCATAGGAACTATTATGACCCCTTTATCTTTACCCACTGCTTCTATCGCTCCGCAAAAGCGACCCTTACGCATTGCTATCATTGCGCATTCTTTATACCCGATTGCTGAGCCTTACGCAGGCGGGCTTGAGATGATTACCCATCTAATGTGTGACAAGTTGGTTGCGGCGGGACACGAAGTACTGCTTTACGCGCATGCTGACAGTCAGACGAAGGCGACCCTTGTACCGCTATTGTCGCGTCAAGCATTTGAGGCGATGGTCTATCCAAACGAGCATGAGTCAGTGGCGATGGGGCGCGAGGAGATGTATCAGTACCTCGCCTATCAACATGCGCTACGCGATATTATCGAGCGTGACGGACGCGGCGAGATTGATGTGGTACACAATCACAGCTTGCATCACATTCCGATGATGATGGGTCAGGTCTTTGGCAAGCGCTTTTTTACCACTTTTCATACGCCGATTTTTCCGCAGCTGCGTTTGGCATTATTGACCTTAAAATTGGGCACCGATACGCAATTCACCTCGATCAGTACCTGCCAGCAAAAACTGTTTGCTGAATTTGTGCCGTCTAAAGTGGTGTATAACGGTATTGATGTGGACTCTTTTGACGCGCAACTTGAGGCCATCGATGAAGAGGTGTATCTGTGGTACGGACGCATTTGTCCTGAAAAAGGCACACATTTGGCAATCCAGTATTGCTTGGCGGCGGGCAAGCGCCTGATTATCGCAGGCCCCAAAAGCAATGCACAGTATTTTGAGCAATCTGTCGCGCCGTTATTACTCCAAGACAAGCAGCAAGGCAGCGATTTGCTCGACTACGTCGGTCACAAAACCAAAGCAGAGATTAACCGTTATTTAGGTCAAGCGACGGCGATGCTGTTTACCAGTACGTGGGATGAGCCGTATGGGCTGATATTGGCAGAGAGTCTCGCCTGCGGCACGCCTGTGATTGGCTTTGATGTGGGTGCGTGCGCGGAGATTGTCACGTCTGAAACGGGCATTGTGGTCGCTAAAGAAGACAAAGCCGCCTTTATCAAAGCCTTTGATAATATCAAAACCATCTCACGGGCGGTGTGCCGTGCGCGTGCCAAGTTATTTTGTGCCGATACCACGATGGTCGATGGCTATTTAGACTTGTATTATCAAACGCTTGCGCCAGAGCAACAATCGCTATCCACAGCGCAAAAGCCCAGTGCTGCCACGCCCAAGCATTTACCTTCGATGCCACCACCACAAGCGACGCCAAGTCTCGACACCTTGCCCCAGCACGCTGAGGGTTAAGGGATGCGCATCGGCTATTACGCCCATCATCACGGCTCGGGGCATTGTCGGCAGGCGGACAAGCTGGCGGCACTACTGCCTGAGCCTTTGCGCGCGCAGTTCACGGTTTTTACCAGCGTGTCGGCGGCGGACTATAGCTTTAGCAATATCAGTGAAGCGCAAGTCGTCCGCCTCGCGCCTGAAGATGAGCGCGCAGACGATGTGCTCAAAGGGCGTGCGAGACAATACTGGCAGCCTGAGAGTCTGCACTACTCGCCTGTGGGCAATCGCGACATTCAAGCGCGCAGCCATCAGCTGATACAGGCGCTACACGCGCGGCAGATTGATCTGATGATCATCGATGTCAGTGTGGAAATTGCCATGCTGTGCCGCACGATCAGCATGCCCTATCTGTACGTGCGTTTGACTGGCGTGCGGGACGATACGCCGCACGTAGAGGCTTTTAAAGGGGCGTTGGCAATGCTCGCACCGTATCCACGTGCGCTTGAAGCGATAGACACGCCTGCGTGGATGCCACAAAAAAGCCTGTATTTGGACTTTATCGGTACAGCGCCCAGTACGGATTTAACCCGTTCCGAGTTTTTGACATTACTCAATGAGTTAAAAGACGATGCTACGCCGTATCGTGAAAGTGCGCCTATCATTACGGTGATAAAAGGCTATGGCGGACACCAAGCGATTGATGCGCGCCTGCCCAGGCTACGCGAATTGCTGCCCAATGCTTTTATCGTCTCGCTCGGTCCTATTAGTGATAACATGCGCCATTTGGTCGATATTGCCACGCAGGTCAAAGACGTGCGCCCGTTTATCCTTCATAGCGATGCCTTGTTTATGGCGTGCGGGCTAAACAGCATCGCTCAGGTCTATTACGAGCAGACGCCCATTATCGTACAGCCTGATGCGCGCCCGCATGAGGAGCAAGTCGCCACCGCCAATGCCTTAATAGCGCAAGGTCGGGCATTAAGTTGGGATGATTTTTGTAAAACAATGCAAAATAATAACGAGCAGCTGCCTACGCCGACAGCCATTACGCAGACAGCGCCTGATTTGGACACCTCAGCTGCCGCATTGATGCACAGCTTTGGCGACTATGACGATACCAAGGCATGGTTTTACGAATGGCTGTTGCCCAAACTTGCGCTGCGTCCTGAGCGTTAATATTCATTTAACAATAAGAAAAACTAAGCCTATGATGCATCACGACAAAGCTTCCCCGAAGCAACCGACCGCGCCTGTGAGCGTCATCACAACCTGCTATGGGCGCAACACGCACTTATACAATCTGCTTGCCGCCCTTGCCAACAGCAGTACGCCACCTGCCGAAGTCATCATCGTCAATGACGACGCCGACCCCAAGCGCCTAAACGAATACGCGCTGAACATCGTACAGATTCCGACCACGAATGATGGCAACGATAAGCAAGCGCGCTTTGATATCGGGCACAATCGCAATATCGGCGCCACGCACGCGAGCTTCGATGCGTTAATATTCTTGGATGTCGATTGTCTGGTTGCGGCGGACAGCATCGCTGGACTGTATAGCAAGCTCATGGCGCACCCTGAGGCGCTACTGATGGGGCAGCCCAAATATCTGAAGCGCCCGCTATCAACCTCCGAGTCGGCAGCGCTGGCAGCAGATATGCTGAATGATGCCGCGCTAGATGCGCTCTCGGTATACAACCCCTACCGTCCGAACTTTGCGCCCACAGACTCACTCGCACCCGCCGCGATGACGCAGACCGAGGACTTCGGCGCGTTTTGGAGCTTGTGCTTTGCCATCACGCGCCAGCAATTTGATGCGCTTGGCGGCTTTGACACCGCTTATGTCGGCTACGGCGCGGAGGACACTGACTTTGCATTTCGCGCCCGCGCGTGCGGCATGCCGTTTTATCTGACTGGGGAGTTGGTCTACCACCAGCAGCACGGCGTCTGCCGTCCTCCGCTAAACCACTTGGACAGCATCGTTATCAATGCCAATCGCTTTTATGATCAGTGGCAACATTGGGCAATGGCAGGCTGGTTGGGTGAGTTTGCCGAGCTTGGCTTGATTGAGTGGCAAGCGGCGCAGACAGCACCGATTACGCTGCTGCGTGCGCCCACAGAAAAGGAGCTAGAGGAGTCACACTGTCCTGATGCGCCGTTTGTTTGAGGGTGGCTTTTGAGCTGCTACAAATAATATGTCTTATAAGAAAATCATTGTAGTGGTTGCGGTTGTTTTGGCCCATGGCGCAAGCACTACGATTAGATAAGGTGACGTGTATGACAAAACGAGCGCTCGTACTACTGGTGTAAATGAAGCGACGGTTAGATATTGCTTAGAGATGTTTAATTGGGTTCAAAGGCAGTAAACAAAGAAGTTAGGATTAATTGCATTCCCGACCAATCATATTGTGAAATCTGAGATCTGTCTTTCTCACACGCTGCTATTTTTTGATAAAATTTCTCTTGGATTTTTTTCTTATTTAGCAATTCCCCTTGATACCTACCTAGTGATTTATCAAATCCATGCCACTCGACTAAGGTATATTCACCACTTTCCTTTAGTACGTCCTCACCGAGATATAACTCAATACTACCCGCAAGATTATTGATGTTGACTGATTGCTTTCCAGTTGGACCAATTGTCGGATAATTTTCAGCCAAAGATAAATTAGGATAGTGCAACACCCGAATATTTGCTGGTAAATTGATTTTCTCAAGCGACTTTTTTGCAACGTAAGCAGCAGTATCATTATCAAGGAGTGCAACAATTTTATTGCTAATACCTACCCCAACAAAGCCTTTCACTTGAGACACTAGAGCGCTAGCACCACCAGACGCGTTAGCTAATCCAAAATCCATGAACCTGTAGTAGTCAGCCAAATGCGGGTATAGTAGTTTCAGTGAACGCTCTATAATTGATTTATCCGATGACCCTTCTGTGAGCACTATTATTTTCGAGTTTACATCGACTCCCGACAACAGCGTATCAATAGCATCATCACGAACCTTATCTTCTAAGTTGTAATATCCAGCATGAGTTACTTCTGTAATATCTTGGACAACGTCGGAATCAAGGGAACAAGATGCTAGGAAGGCTCTAATGTAAGAGCGTACATCATTGCATGGGAACTTAAGCATCCACCCATTATTGTCACTAGCTAAATATTTAGCTGCTGTAGATAGTTCAAACTTGTCTAATGAAACGGATGAACTAAGCGGCACTTGATTAAATCGAAGTTCTTTAAAGCCAGCAATGAAATCATCGATGGTCACAGTATTTAAGAAGTTATATTCTTCTATAGAGGATTCGTGTAATTCATCAGAGTGACTATCTAAAAGAAATGACTTCCACTCATTAACGTCCTTTTCAAATTGATGTTTAACAAACGCCATTGTATAACCCATTACTTCCAATCGTTCGATAGTATTTTTTACAGAAGATTTATAGTAATGAACTTTTTCAAATCTTTCTTCCTCATCATCAAGCCTTCCCCATACTAGCGGATTCCGATGGCTTACTTTTTGTGTAAAGACTGCCTTATCAGACTCAGTGAACAGCGTCATCACTTCAGGGTCAACGTAACTTTTTGATGACAGAACAGGATAGTCATCTATATATAACTCAGTATATGAACCCATTTATTTCTCTCAAGCTCTAATGTTTAAATTAATTACGCCGCAAACATCGTCTGAATTTTATTGTTGATTCAATCTTACTATAACCCTTGATGGACAAGAGTCTCAAACCAAATTCTTCCAAAGTGTTATGGAATTACTACCTATCCCCCCAACCCCTCAAACGCCATCACCATCCGCGCTAAGCCTGTTTCTAACAGCATACGCGGACAGGCAACATTGATACGCATTTTTGAACGCCCCTCACTGCCATACTTATAGCCCGCGCTCAGCTCCACTTTTGCTGCCCGCAGCGCGTCATACAGCTGCAGGTCGTCATTGCTATAGGCAGAGCAATCCAGCCAAATCAGATAGGACGCTTCTGGTCGCATTACCTTGATATTGGGTAGATGTTCAGCCAAAAACTGCAAGGTAAACTCAATATTGTCCTCAATATAGGCAAGCAGTTGCGCCAGCCATTCACCGCCGTCACGATAGGCGCTGTGCATCGCCGCATAGGCGAACATGTTGAGCTCATACTCATCGTTTAGATGCTGCTGGGCGTCAATTTTTTCTATCAGCGCGGCATCCTTAGCAAAAATCAGCGAGCCTTTAATCCCCGCGATATTAAAGGTCTTGGTCATCGAGGTCAGACTGACCACCTTGTGCTCATAACCTTGTGCCAGCGTTAAAAACGGCGTAAAAGTGTGACCACTCAAAGTTAAATCCTGATGAATCTCGTCGCTGACAATCGCTACATCATGCTTTTTGCACAAATCCAGCACCGCGCGCAGCTCATCCGCCGTCCATACGCGCCCGCCTGGATTTTGTGGATTGCACAAAAAGTACAGCTTGATATTGTGCTTGATGATTTTGGCTTCCATATCGCCCAAGTCCAGACGATATTTGCCGTCCGCTTCCACCAGCGCTGAGCGCACCAGCGTGCGCTTGTTTTGCGTGACTTTGCTCATAAAGGGCGTGTACACAGGGTCATTGACCAGCACCGCATCGCCCGCCTCGGTAAAGATATGCAGCATCAAGGCAAGGCTGGGCACCACCCCTGGTGAAAACAAAATCTCTTTGTCGGTAAGCAATAGCCCATAGCGGCTACTATGCCAATCAATAATCGCCGCATACAGCGCTTCGGTCGGTAAGGTATAGCCCAAGATACCGCGCTGCACGATACTATCCATCGCTGCCAAAATCGGCGGCGCCGCCCTAAAGTCCATATCCGCGACCCACAGTGGAATGGTCTCATCATCGTAATGCCACTTGAGCGACCCTGTGCCGCGTCTGTCGATGACCTCATCAAAGTTATAGTGCGCTGTATGTGCCACCTTTTGCTCCTTATGTAATCCATTCTGTAGCATAGCGCACGCCTTCGGTATTACCAACGACTTTGTGATGCCGTATCCGTGCGCTCGTACGTCCGTTTGCAAGGCGCAAAAACCTGCTAATATAAAGACATCACCACGCATCAGCACGGAGACCGATGATGACGACCAACGCGCCCAAGGACGAAAGCCGCCATATCTTCACTAAAGCCACTATTGATAACACGCCAGAGACCCGCCACGTACATCAGTTCAACCCGCGTGCCATCCGCCATACGGTATCGCTCAGTGATATCGCAGGTCTGAGTAAGGTGGGCTTGCATCTGGTACGCATAGCGGCGGGCGATGAAACCACGACGCACCACTATCACGAGGAGTCGGACGAGTTTATTTATGTGCTGTCGGGCGAGCTGTCGCTGCGCTACGGTGATGAGCAGTATGTGCTAAAGGCTGGAGATTTTGTCGGCTTTCCTGCGCATGGCGCGGCGCACTCTATGCGCAATGAGAGCGATACGGACGCCACCTATCTGATGGGCGGCAGCCGACCACCGATTGACATTACCCTGTATCCAGAGATCAAGCGTAAGATGTATAAGATACATGGCAAAAAGGAGTATGTGGATTTGGAGGATTTGGGGGAGGTGTAGACTGGTTTTATTTGTTAATAAGAATATAAATCTCTAAGTAGCGCGCTCAATATATAAAATCTTTTCCATACCCCTAATTTTTAATGCTAAGATATATCTGGCTCGAAATAACACACGCAACCTAAAAGGTTGCAAAGTGAATATTAAAGAGCTTGTCACGTCACATAGCAGCGCTATAGTATACCGTATTAAACGTACGGTCGAGTTAAGTGGAGACGTCTGTCAAAGCTTAATCAATATAGCTCAGCGATTGCGTAGATTACCTTTGCTCCTGCTACAAATAGCTCAAAGGGTGTCGACAATTAGAATAAGCGAGGACGTGATGACAGTTGAGAAAATGACCAAACTATTAAACTGGTTAGAACGAACGGTACTGCTAATCGGCGCACTAATGCCAACAGCACCTTTTGTCAGTAAAATATACATAATCATCGCATTATTAATAATACTTGCAGACGTGGTTATGCTACTATGTAATAGTGAGGAATTGTATAAGAAAATCGCAAATTTGCAGGGACAGGCTCAAAATAGCACACGCAATTTAAAAGATTGCAAAGTGAATATTAAAGAGCTTGTCATGTCACATAGCAGTGCTATAACATACCGTATAAAACGTACGGTCGGGTTAAGTGGAGACGTCTGTCAAAGCTTAATCAATATAGCTCAGCGATTGCGTAGATTTCCGCACCTTCGTCATGATTGTCTAGTCATTAGACCTTTTGCACAAATAGCTTAGTTTTTTTGCAAAAGGTTTATATATTTAAAGCGGGAGAGACATCATGACAGATAAGGTTACTTTTTCAGATTTCGTCTGTAAAAATTTTGAAAAGGCTCTTTACAAGCTTTCTAAGAAGAAACGCAAAGCAGATGATATCTATCATAAAGATTATGTATCGGTTAATGCCTATATTGACAAATATAACGATAGTATTCTTAAGTCTATGTGTTATAAGATAGCCAATCAGCAATATCGCTGTGCACCTCTGACACCAATCATCCTTCCTAAATCAAGCTATTTAAAAAACACACTACTGACAATGGATAACACTAGGCTAGTTTGTGTTCCTTCCGTACAAGATAAACTACTTCAAAAACTCTTCATTAAATATTTAAGAATCTATTATGAAGATACTTATAACTCGTTTTGTAAATACGACCATGCACTAAATAAAGGTATCAATAAGAAAGAAGTAGAATATTCCGATAAAGAAGGCAATATCCACAAAAAAAATATAGATGGTATTCGTAAGGCACTAGATGATGTTATAGAGTATCGCAACCAGCATAAGTATGTTATCAAAGCAGATATCGTCAAATTTTTTGATAATATTGATAGAGAGCAAGCATTAAAAAAATTTAGCACAGTTTTTTCTAAAATTGAGAATAATGACGAACTTATCTCAATCTTTGCAAGTTTCATCTATTGTGATGCTAATCTGGCGTATGGAGATTGGAAGTATATAAAGCTGATAGAGAGTCATCTACAAATACTAGAGGGCAAGGGTGTACGCCAAGGAATGCCTATTGCTTCATTATGCTCATCTATGTATTTAAGCGATTTTGACAACTTAATTACTCGAAAAAATATTCCTTACATACGCTATGCTGATGATTTTTTATTATTTAGCGACTCATATATTGGTGCTAAAGCCATAAAGGACTTAGTTATATCGAGCCTTGATGCCATCAAGCTGAAGATAGAAAAGTCTACTGGTGAGCAGAAGACCCAAATATATGGTTTTAAAAAAGATTTTACCTATTTGGGCTTTGATATTGTTTACTTCTACAAAGAAGACGTCTACAAGATACGTATTCCTAGTTCAGTTTTTGATAAAGCAATTGAACGTATAAATAGTTTCCAATCAATGACCAAGGTCAAAAGAGAATGCGGTAGCTACGTAGACTTTAGTATTTATCTCAAAGTCTTAATATCAGGATATACTAATTTCTATAGCGAAGACTTAGCTATTAATGGCGTTCACTTTAAAAATCAGTTATTACAAGCGTCTAAAGACGTTAGAAAAAAACTCATTACTGATAATTTAAATATAAATTTTGAAGATATCGGTTCAGCAAACAAGAGAATGTTCTTTTTTGGTATAAAATAGCTGCTACCTTCTTTTTTTCACTGTAAGCACCCTACCCACAAGCCACCACCTTCACCCCCTCAGGCGCACGGCGCATCTCTTCACGTTCAAACTGCCAATTGTGCCCCTGCCAAAAGTGCGGGGTTTTGGCATCATGATTAAACCCAAGCAAGGTCAGCTCAAGCGGCATCTCCCGCTGATACGTCCGCAGCGCCAGCAGCAGCCGATAGAGCAAAAATCCCGATGAGGCGGCAGACGAGTGAATGTCCGTAAAGTACGGATAGTCCGCGACCACAGGGTGATGCTCGGACAAGACGCGGCTGTAATGCGGACTGTCCAGCCGCAGACGCAAGTCGCTCGCGATATCGAGCGTACGTGATGCAATCACAGGATCATCTTGCGGGCTGGGGTCATCGCTTGGCGCGGGGTATTGATACATGGCATTGCCAAACATGATACCCAGCGGCGCACGTGCTGCCATCTCGATTATTTGCGGCACATTATTGGCGCGTGGCGGCAAGCCAAAATGCAACATACTGTCCCCAATCTGACGAAAAAACAGCAGCTTGGGTAAGGCGCAGGCAATCGGGTGGCTGCTAAAAAAGTCCGCATGGATAAAGTGATTAAATAGAACGAGCACATCATCCTCATGCAAAAAGTCGCGCAAGTCGTCCGTGCTGATGCTTGGATTGTTGGCAATCATGACGACGCGGCGTGCGTCAGGCAGCGCTTCTTGAATCACGGTGGGTAAACTGTCAAAGGCGGTCTGCGCAAAGGTCGGACTCGTGGCAGGTTGCGGCATAAAGGGGGCATATCCTATCAATCAAAGGTCGGGGCGGTGTGCTCAAAAGCATAATACAGCGCGCGTGATGGCGTGTTTATATCCTGTTTGTCTATGGTATGGCGCCATCAACAAAGCGTAGTGGTATCTTACGTGTATTTGTTTTATATCTACAATAAACGCTAAGACATCAGGGAGGTGATTATGTTTGAATTCGATATCAGTATGCCGCTGCTGACCTATCATGCGGCGCAGTTGGGTATTGCCTTCGTCCTCTCCTTACCCATTGCGCTAAATCGCGAGTTCCAAGACAACGGTGCAGGACTGCGTACCTTTCCGCTGGTGACCATCGCCTCGTGTGCTTTTATGCTGGTCGGTATGGATGTCTACAAAGGCTCGGATGCTGAGGCGCGCATTATGTACGGCATCATTACGGGCATGGGCTTTATCGGTGGTGGCGCGATATTTAAGAATAAACAAGGCGCAAGAGGTACGGCGACGGCAGCAGGACTATGGAACACAGGCGCTATCGGTATTTCGGTCGCCTACGGACGCTACGAGATTGCCATTATTTTATCGGTCGTGGGCTTTTTGATTTTGCAATTTGCCAGCCCGTTTAAGACAGACAATAAAACCTGCGACACAGACCCAGAATAAGTGACAGCCATAGTGATACGCTGTTTGTGCTACACTGCGAGCGTATCCTTTATGACTGTCTCACCTATGCCAAAACCGACCCGCCCAAAAGCCCAGCTGCACCCACGCAACCCGCATCAGGGGCGCTACGACTTTGCCGCCTTGACCCGCGCTTTACCTGCACTTGCGACCTATACCAAAGCCAACCCAAGCGGCGAGCCGACCATTGATTTTAGCGATGCCGATGCCGTGCGTACGCTCAATAAAGCGCTGCTGCGCCAGTATTATCAGGTGAGCTTTTGGGAGTTACCTGAGGGCTACTTGTGCCCGCCGATTCCTGGGCGCGCCGATTATATTCATCATATTGCCGACTTGCTCGCCGCCACCACGCATCAGAATGACGCAGGCACGCCGCCGACAGGCAAACAAATACAAGCGCTCGATATCGGCACAGGCGCGAGCTGTATTTATCCGATTATCGGCGCGCAAAGCTACGGCTGGCGCTTTACCGCCACGGATGTTGACCCTATTTCAGTGCAGACCGCGCAAGTGATTACTGATGCCAATCGTCCTTTAAAAGGCGCTATCAAGGTTAAGCGGCAAACCCAGCCTGAGCATATATTTAAGGGTATTATCGGGCGGCAGGATTATTTTGACATCACCTTATGCAATCCACCGTTTCACGGCTCGCTTGATGATGCAATGAACGCCAATACGCGTAAACGGCAAAAGCTAAGCCGCCATCAACAAAAACGCGGCAGCACCAATAACAGCGCAAGTGAAAGTGAAAGTGACGCGCTAAACTTTGGCGGGCAAAAAAAGGAGCTGTGGATAGCGGGCGGCGAGATTGGCTTTTTGCGTCAGATGATTAATGAGAGCGTGGAAGTCGCCGCGCACGTGGGCTGGTTTACGACTTTAGTGTCGAAATCAGACAATCTGCGCCCGCTTAAAAAATTACTGCACGAGGTGAACGCAAGTGACGTCCGCGTGATTAACATGACGCACGGACAAAAAATCACCCGTATCTTGGCATGGCGTTTCACAGAATAGTTAGATAAGTAAAAGTTTCACGTGAAACAGGCGGCTTTGCATAAGTCGCCTTTTTTATTGATGCGTGCTTTTGGGTAAATACTTTTGATAGTGAATGCCAAGAAAACGATGCGTAATGACAATTATTAACCGCTTTATAACTGGTAGTGGCAAAGCCAGTCCAAGCCTAAAGTTTCATTTTATTGTTAAGTTTCACGTGAAACAAAGTCTAAATAGAGTGTCTTTTTGCATAAAAAAAGCGGTGCATCCGAAGACACACCGCTAAATATGTACCTAAAAGACAGCTTAGATATCGAGGTTGGACACCGTCAATGCGTTTTCTTCGATAAAGGCACGGCGCGGCTCGACATGGTCACCCATCAAACAGGTAAACAGATGGTCAGCAGCGATGGCATCTTCGATGGTCACGCGTAGCATACGGCGGTTTTCTGGATCCATCGTGGTATCCCACAGCTGATCGGCATTCATCTCGCCCAATCCTTTATAGCGCTGAATCGCCAGGCCACGACGGGCATCGAGCATGATTTGTTGCCATAAATGATCAAAGTCGCGAATAGCAATATCTTTAGCGCCACTGCTGCTTTCACGGCGAATAAAGGCATCGTCCTCTAACAGCGTGTTCCACTCATCAGATAGGCGCAATAGACGCTGATACTCCGCTGATACCATGAAGCTGGCATCAAGCAAATAATGATACGCAAGCTGATGCACGTATATGGTAATACGTGGTAGCCACTGCGGCGCATGGTTGCTCTCGCCCTCTTCTTGCTCGTCACGTGCGTAGATATCAACCAGCTCAATTGTTGGACGCAAGTCATTATCCAGCGCTGTTAGTGCTGCTTGCATCTTAGCTTGCCAGTCTTCCATCGCTGCTTTATCAACGGTCAGTTCGGTAGTGAGCTTGGGCACTTGCGTCAACGCATCAAGGACGACCGCAGGATAACGCGTTTGCAAGCGCGCTTTGACCAGCTGCGTTTGGTTATAGTCGTTGAGCAAAGACTCTAACGCTTGACCCGTAATTGCAGGTGCGTCCGCACTGATATGCAGCTGCGTGCTGTCGATGGTCGATGACAATAGATAGGCTTTTAGCGCTTCATCGTCTTTAAGATACAGCTCTTGGCGACCTTTTTTAACCTTGTATAGCGGTGGTTGGGCAATATAAATATAACCACGCTCAATCAGCTCAGGCGTTTGACGGAAAAAGAACGTCAAGAGCAGCGTGCGAATGTGCGAGCCATCCACGTCCGCATCGGTCATGATGATGATTTTATGATAACGGACTTTGTCAGGATTATACTCATCAGGGCCGATACCGCAGCCAAGCGCGGTAATCAGCGTGCCCACTTCAGCAGATGACAGCATTTTGTCAAAACGCGCACGCTCGACGTTTAGGATTTTACCTTTAAGTGGCAAAATCGCCTGCGTTTTACGGCTACGCCCTTGTTTGGCTGAGCCACCTGCCGAGTCCCCTTCCACAATATACAGCTCAGACAGCGATGGGTCTTTTTCTTGACAATCAGCAAGCTTACCAGGCAGACCTGCGATATCGAGCGTGGTCTTACGGCGGGTCATCTCACGCGCTTTACGCGCCGCATCACGAGCGCGCGCCGCGTCCAAAATCTTATTGGCAATGGCTTTACTGGCGGTCGGATTCTCTAGCAAAAAGTCATTAAACTTATCGTGCATTGCCGATTCGACTGCTGATTTAACTTCGCTTGAGACCAGCTTGTCTTTGGTTTGGCTAGAGAATTTTGGGTCAGGCACTTTGACTGAAACAATGGCAGTTAAGCCTTCACGCGCATCATCGCCTGTGGCAGTGAATTTTTCTTTCTTAAGCAAGTTTTCATTGTCGATATAGGTGTTTAGACAGCGGGTCAACGCTGAGCGAAAGCCTGATAGATGCGTACCACCATCGCGCTGTGGGATGTTGTTGGTAAAGCACAATACCTTTTCGTTATAGGTGTCTGACCACTGCAAGGCGACTTCTACGCCGATACCATCATCTTGTTCAGTGGTAAAATGAAACACATCATTGATGCTGTCTTTGCCTGCATTGATATAGCTGACAAATTCAGACAAACCGCCTTTGTGCTCAAACTCGTGGCGCTTGTCGCTACGCTCATCGGTCAAGACAATACGTACGCCTGAATTTAGAAAAGACAGTTCGCGTAAACGCTTTGCAAGCACGTCATAATCAAAGACTGTCTCGGTAAATACTTCAGGACTGGGATAAAAACGAATCTGCGTGCCCGTCTTATCGGTCGGCTCGAGCTGCTCGATGTCCGCATCAGGCACACCATCGGTATAGGTCTGATGATAGTGATGGCCTTCGCGCCAGATGTTCATTTCAAGCTTACTCGATAGCGCGTTCACCACCGATACGCCCACACCGTGCAAGCCGCCTGATACCTTGTAGCTGTTATCATCGAACTTACCGCCTGCGTGCAGTACAGTCATGATGACCTGCGCCGCTGACACGCCTTCTTCAGGATGGATATCCACAGGCACGCCGCGTCCATTATCCATGATACTGATCGATTCATCTTCATGAATGACGATATCAATTTGGTCACAGTGACCCGCCAGCGCCTCATCGATAGAGTTGTCCACCACCTCAAAGACCATGTGGTGTAGGCCTGTGCCATCTTCGGTGTCGCCAATATACATACCAGGGCGCACACGCACCGCTTCTAGTCCGCGTAGGACGCGAATGTCTTTTGAGCTGTAATCAGAAGGCAGCTGAGTGGTTTCGGTCATCTCTGGTAGCACGTCAGGCGTTAGTGTCTCGTTATCGGTAGGTCGTGACTCATTCATGGGCATTCCTTAATTAGACCGATACCAGACAGTGACCATCCCCGCTTGGGGTCGTCTACACGGTCTGATAAGTCGGATACACACAGGCGCTGATATCACCATCGCAGCCAAAAATACGCTGCAACCACCGTCGGTTATCTAATCAATAATACTTATTATTTCAATTACTTAGACGACGATAATTGTATCAACTCATGTGCTGATATTTGGACAAAAATAAAGCACTATTTTAGCATTTTTTTGTCTTTAAGTCACTGTTTAATAGGCAATTTATGGGGTTAACTTATGAGGTGTAGACGCGCTTATCACCATGCATCAGCAAGATAACGTTGATGGCTGTCGCGGATAAAAGAGTACGTAAAAGAGATGAATAGATACTACTCGAATAATAAGAGAAGACATTGTGAAAAGGCATGAGATTGCAGACGTTTATGAAAGTGCTGTCGACTCAGTAGGTTTATCAGTGTGTTTAATAACACCTTGTTTCACGTGAAACAACCTTGGCATTTGCCAATAACGCTGTACTTGCGGCAAAATTTCCTGCGTCAAGCTGGTCAATACCACTTGGCATGGCAGCTCAGCCAATGTGGTCAACAAAATGTCTATTGCGCGCGCATCCAGTTCCGCGGTCACGTCATCGAGCAGCACCACAGGCGTGGGTCTGGCACGGGTATTGGCATAGCGCTCATCGTGTGCGGCATGATTGAGCAATAGCGGCAATTGAGACAGGCGCAATGCGGTAATGAGCAGCTTTTTTTCACCGCGCGACAGCACGTTTGCCGCCTGCTCTTTGATATTGCCCAATGCACCGCCACCTTCGCGCCAATGCACGTGAATGTCCGCTCGATGGCTGCCAATGCGCGTATAGCCGAGCTGGCTGTCTTGTTCAAGGCGCTCACTTAATTGCTCATCTAAAGGGCGACTGGTGTCAAAGCCCGCCTGATAGCTCAGCTGTAACTGTCCGCTATACGCGGGCAATAATTTATCAATCGCCTCTGCAAAATATGGCTGCCACGCATCAAATAGATGCTGGCGATAATGATGAATCAACGCCGCATGATTGCTCAGTCCCGCATCCCACGCTTGCAGCTCTGCCAGTTGATTGGCATTCAAACTACGGCTGCGCTTTAGCACACTGTTGCGCTGTTTTAACAAGCGTTGATACGCTACCCACTGCGGGTGAAACGCCTGTTTCATGTGAAACGCCAACCAATCAAGCAGCTGTCTACGACTGGCACTGCCCTGCTCGAGCATGTCCATAGACGATGGGTCAATCAATAAAGTAGGTAATTGCTCAGTAAGAATGCTTTGGTTGTACACCGTATTGTGATTAAGGCGCAGCAGGGTACTGGCATCGGTGTTTTTTTGAATCGCTAAGGAGCTGCCATCACTGAGGCTGGCGTGTACGGTGGCGGTTGGCTGATGGTGCTGGATATAGCGCTTGGGCTGGTGGTGACGAAAGCTTTTGCCACGCGATAATAAAAAAATGGCTTCGAGTAACGAGGTTTTGCCGCTGCCGTTTGCGCCGATAATGACGTTGCACTTACTCATGGATAAGGTGGCTTGGCGGATATTACGCAGCTGCGAGACGTGCAAACGTTCAATCATAAACCACCTATCCGCCAAAAAACACTCAAAATCATGCGCCAATAGGCACTTGTATGCTCAAATTAGATACGCATTGGCATAATCACGTATTGATGCAGTTCATCACCCAACTGATTGACCAGCACAGAGGCGTTCGATTGGCTCATGTGCATCTGTACATCACCTTGGGTTACCGACAGCACATCTTGGATGTAGGCAGCGTTAAATGACAGCTCGATTGGCTCGCCTTGATATTTAACCTGTAACACTTCGATCGCTTCGTCTTGTTCGGCGTTATTTGCACGAATCTCAACCGTACCGTCACCTGAGAAGCTCAGCACCACACCACGCGATTTTTCATTACTCAAGATAGCCACACGGCGCAGCACATCAGCAAGTTTTTCTTGATTCATCAGCGCCAACTTGTCCGTATTGCTTGGCATCACACGGCGATAATCAGGGAATTTGCCATCAATCAAGCGCGCGGTAAAGGTGACCATCAGCTCAGAACTGATACGCCCTGTACTGTCTACCTCACCAAACGGCAAGCTGACTTGCAAGAACTCACGACCAAAGCTCAATGTCAGCGCATTGTCATTATCGCCCAAGAGTTTGCTTAGCTCCAAGGTCAAACGCTCCAGCTCAATCACTGCCTTTCTTGGTAAAATCGCCTGCATATTTAGCGCGGCATCAACATCAATCACACTACGCGCGAGTGCCAGACGGTGTCCGTCAGTGGCCACGGTGGTGAGCTGCTGCGCAGAGACATCGAACAGCATACCTGTCAGATAATAGCGCACATCCTGAATCGCCATGGCAAATTGTGTTTTGTGTACCAAATCCAGCAAACGGCTGCGACTGATAGTCAGCGCGGTGATGTTTTCAGGGTTGCCAAGTACAGGAAAATCCTCTGCAGGCAGCGTGCCGAGTGTAAAGCGGCTCTTACCACTGGTCAGCAAACAGCGCTCTTTGTCTTTGGCACTCAAGGTAATCTGTGACTGGGCGGGTAGGGACTTGCAAATGTCTTTTAGCTTAATGGCAGGCAGAGTCACTGCGCCCGCTTGCACGCAAGCACCAGCAGGCAACTGTAATGTCGCAGTCAGCTCGACCTCTAAATCTGAAGCGGTCAGTACCAGCTCAGACTCAGACAACTGCAGCTTAATATTGCCCAAAATAACCATGTTATGGCGTTTATCCGCCGCCTTGGCAATCAAGTTGATGGCTTTTAATAACGACTCTCGATTAATCGATAATTGCATGTAAAGTTACTCTTCGTTCCAAGCGGTAAATGACAAATCCAATAAAAAAAGACATCCAACACGAGCAAAAGACGCCCAAACGATAGCATTATAAACTATATTTTTGCCCAAAAACATGACCGCTCCGTAACAGGGGAGGACATATCTTACGCATCAGACTGGCAATAGAGAGATGTATAAAAATGCGCCTTATGCCGCTTGTAGCATCATCGCCAGCGCTCGGTAATCCTTATCAAACGCAGGATCGGTAGCCCGTAGCTGCGCCACTTTATCGCACGCGTGCATCACTGTCGTATGGTCACGCCCTCCAAACGACTGACCGATATCAGGGTAGCTATCACCCGTCAGCTCACGCGCTAGCGCCATCGCAATTTGTCTGGGTCTTGCGATATTGCGTGTACGTTTACGACCCATAATATCTTTGACACTGACATCATAAAACTCTGCCACCACCTTGCGGATATTGTCCATATTCACCGCTTGTACGCGCATCGCCACAATGTCTTTGAGCGCGTATTGCACCATCTCAAGGGTAATCGGCGCGCCCGTTAGATTGGCGTTGGCAAATACCTGATTGAGCGCACCTTCTAGGCGGCGCACATTGGACACCACGTTTTGTGCGATAAACAGCGCGCACTCTTTAGGCAGCACCATACCGTAGCTTGCTGCCTTTTTCTGCAAAATCTGCATACGCGTATCAATCTCAGGCGGGTCGACCGCAACCGTCAGTCCCCAAGAAAAACGTGAACGAAAGCGCTCATCAAACTCGGTCATTTGCGACGGATGACGGTCTGAGGCAAGTATCAGCTGTTTATCACCACTCGTAAAGTCAGCAAACAGCGTCAAAAACTCATTACTGCTTTTGGTCTTACCTGCCAAGACATGAATATCATCCACGATCAATAAATCAACTTTTTTAATTTTTTTCTTAAAATCTTCAATTTTATTATTTCTTAAAGAATAAACCAATTGGTTAATAAATTTTTCAGAAGTAAAATAATAAAAACTTCTATTTGATTTTAAATATCGATGAGCAACAGAATGCATTAAATGTGTTTTTCCCAAACCAGAAGACCCATAAATAAATAATGGATTATGACGATTTTTGGATTGTTTTTTTCCAAGCTCGTAACACGCCTTATACGCCAGATTGTTGGACTTACCTGTGACAAAGGTCTCAAACGTAAAGTCAGGGTTTAGGTAGCTGAGCGACTTGGTATCAACAGCATCACTAAATGCCGCTTGCTGGGCTTGATGATTAACGTTGTCTTTAAAATCAAAGCCTTGGATACTAGGATTTTGTGCTTTTGGTACGGTGGGGGAGGGGAGGTTAGATGGTGTAGGACGTGCCTCAATAGGCTCATCAACCGTCAATTCTGTCTTGTGATTGATATTATCAACACGTACAACGACATCGTCGATAGCCCCTTGCGCATGCTTGGCTACCAAATGCTTGATGTCTTCTAAATGATTTTTTTTGATATATGAGACGAAATAATCATTAGGTGCTCGAATCACTAAGGTTTGCGCCTCTTGGTGCGCAGATAAAGGGCGTAGCCACATTGTAAACACATTGTCTTTGACCTGATAGCGCAGATCATTCAAACATCTGTCCCATATGGTGGCTGTATCTATCATTGCTATTTCATACCCTTGTCAATCTTCAAAAATATTGGCGAAACAGGCCTATCAAACCCGCCTCAATCGCCTCTAAAAACTAGCGAGCTAATGTAGCATAAATCACCTGTGGATAACATCTCATTTTCTGGGGATAACTGTGTGGATAAAAATGGGGACAACTTTTCAGCCCCAGTTACGCACATTTTACCCACAACTTATCCACAGGGTTACCCATAGTATAGAATTTTGATTTTTATACAAAAATATGAGTTATCCTCAGAAAATAGCCATCCCAATAACAACAATATCTATATATATTATTATAATTATTATTATAGAGCAGCCAGTTTTCTGTGGATAACTTTAGTAATTTAACTAAACCAGCAGCCACTGAAATGAGGTTCTTATAGCTAAACTGAGTGCTTAATAACGATCACGCAGGCATAAGATATTAGGTTAGGGTGCATAGTAAGTAAGACCTTTAGGAGCACAGAATAATCAAAACCATAAATTCAATAATCATTTATTGACCAAAGACAGTAAAAACGATATACTTCTTCGTTATTGCCAATTTGGTCCATTATTTCGTTTAGATAGGTGAGTTATGAAACGTACATTCCAGCCAAGCGTGATTAAACGCAAGCGTACTCACGGTTTCCGTGCTCGTATGGCAACTAAAAAAGGCCGCCAAGTTTTGGCTCGTCGCCGTGCGAAAGGTCGTCATCGTCTGACTGTATAATCTCGACCACAGTCACCAGCATTGGTGAGTGATTGACGATACACAGTAACGACATTGATAAGCTATAGATTCAGCTGGTATTGAGCATTGAATCATTTGCACAGGCAGACCATCTGCCATCTGAAGCGTTATAGCCTGTTTATCATAGAGTACTGTATATTAAGAGCGCCGCAAGAGGCGCTTTTTTTGTGGCTGTTAAACGGTGAATATTTAGTATTGATACAGATTACATTTACATGAACAGGTATGTATTATGGAAAAAACGTCTTTAATATCAAGTGATAATCGCTTCTTAAAATCTCAGCGTTTGTTAACCCCAAAAGCCTTTAAAACCGTATTCGATGCTCCTGAACGTAAGCTACACCAAACACACCTGATGGCATTTGTCCGCGATAATGAGGCAGAACATGCGCGTCTTGGTATGGCTATCACTAAGCGAAAGGTGCCTACAGCAGTGATGCGTAATACGCTAAAGCGTCATATTCGTGAAAGTTTTCGTAAAAAAAATAGTCTATTAAAAAATAAAGATATTGTTTTTATTGTTAAAAAACCTATAGATAGTTTATCAAAGAAAGAAATAAATTTAGAAATAAATAATATTTTAAAAAAAATTAAAATTTAAAATATGTTTTTTATTAAAAAATATATAAATAAAATAATTTATTTTTTTATTTATTATTTTATTTTTTTCTATCAAAAAATAATCAGTCCGATGATGCCAGCACGTTGTCGCTACTATCCAACCTGCTCAGCGTACGGGATGCAGGCTATTAGGTGGCATGGTGGCTTACGCGGCGCATTTTTACTGATTAGGCGTTTGGCACGTTGTCAGCCATTTGGCGGTCAAGGGATAGATTTTGTACCGCTACCCTTATATCGCTATCGTTATGATTATATTCCGCACACTCCTTCTATTTCTCAGGATGTATCAAGTTATACCCAAAGTTATCCACAGCATCATTGTGTGTGGACAGATCGCTATAGCTACAATAAACGCTTAGCAAACTGGCTGCGCTAAATAGCGCTTATACCTAGCATGTTGCATGCTGTTACCTTTGAAAAGAGGCGTTAGCTGACGACAGGTATCATTTAATACGGTTTTTTAGTAAAATGATGACCATTTTGTGTCACGGTTTTTCTGCTTTGCTGCCTTATCGTAGCGTATAGCGACTGTGATAACTGCCCTTATAGTTCACTCTAGGAAAGGTTTATGCAAAAGATATTTCGGGTGATGATCATCATTGCGATGCTGATTACCGCTTATCTGCTGATTTTGGCATGGCGTGATGATTATGCAGACGCGCCTGCGGTCGATGCAGTGCCAGAGACGACGACCTCAGTGGGTGCAGATATTCCCTCTTCGACAGGTGCTGTCGGTGATATTCCTGCACAGACGACATCAAACAACGCGCCAGTCGCTACTACGCAGACAACGGATGGTGGTTTGATTACTGTTGTGACGGATCGTTATGATATTAAAATCAACCCAGAAGGCGGTGACATCGTTTATGCTGCGCTTAAACAGTACGATGCGACCCTTGATAGCGATAAGCCTTTTGTTCTACTAGAGAGCGACAGCAACCGTGTTTATGTGGCACAGTCTGGTCTCATGGGGCCAAACGGTATTGATACTGCTGCTGGTCGCGCCAAATACAGTCACGATGCCGAGCGCTATGTGATGGAGGATGGACAAGATACGCTGTCTGTACCGCTAACCTATGAAAAAGATGGTGTGACGGTTACCAAAACCTTTATCTTTACGCACGATAAATATCCTATCGATGTCCGCTATCAAATCCAAAACCGCTCCGATAAGCCATGGCAAGGTCAGCTGTTTGCGCAGCTAAAGCGTGATGACAGCGCTGATCCTGGTATGTCAAACAAGGGCGCACTGAGCATGGCGACCTACTTAGGTGGCGCGTGGGGTACGCCTGATGATCCTTATAACAAACTGAAATTTAAAGAGTTTAATGATGGCGAGTTGACTGTATCTAGTAAAGATGGTTGGGTCGGTATCGTGCAGCATTACTTTGTGTCTGCGTGGACACCAAGCAACTTTACAGGTCAATTCTTTAGCAATGAAAATAACGGCGATTATTTTATCGGCTTTAAGAGTGAGCCTGTTAATATCGCTGCCAATAAGCAGTTAACCCTTGACGCAACCTTGTATGCAGGTCCAAAAGTTCAGTCTGAACTTAAAGACGTGGCGGTCGGTCTAAACAAAACCGTTGATTATGGTTTGTTATGGCCCATCTCCAAGGTGTTGTTCGCGCTGCTAGAAGGGATTCACAAGGTCATTGGCAACTGGGGCTGGTCAATCATCGTACTGACTATCTTGGTTAAAATTGCCCTAATGTGGTTCTCAAATAAAAGCTACTATTCTATGGCGAAAATGCGTGCTATTGCGCCGCGTTTACAAGCGCTAAAAGAAGAGCATGGCGATGACCGCATGAAGATGTCTCAAGAGATGATGAACATCTACAAAGAAGAGAAGGTCAATCCAATGGCGGGCTGTCTACCGATTCTTATGCAGATGCCGATTTTCTTAGCGTTATATTGGGTATTGGTCGAAAGTGTTGAGCTGCGCCATGCGCCATGGATTTTATGGATTCAAGATCTATCGGCGATGGATCCTTGGTTTATCTTGCCACTGCTTATGGGTGTGTCGATGTTCGTACAGCAGCAGCTGAACCCACAGCCAACCGATCCGATGCAGGCCAAAGTGATGAAGTTTTTACCGATTATCTTCACCGCGTTTATGCTGTTCTTCCCAGCAGGTTTGGTACTGTACTGGACCGTGAACAACTTGTTTAGTATGACGCAGCAGTACATCGTCAATAAGAAGGTTGAAGAAGAACAAAAGCGCCGCACAGTAAAAGTGGTTGACTAAACCGCTTTTTGTCATACAAAACCATCGCTACGGCGGTGGTTTTTTTATGGGAAATGGATACTTGCTGTGACGAAGTTTGTTTTGTCAGTAGGGGTGCAGGCGTCTATAATGGGTACTTTAAAATAGCCTCATAGGATTGTTGTGACCGAATCTTCCAGTGCCTCTTCTCAGCCTCAGCAAGCGACCATTGCTGCCATTGCGACGCCTCAAGGGCGCGGCGGGGTCGGTATTATTCGCTTATCGGGCGCGCGTGCATATGATATTGCGTGTCAATTGACACGCAAAAAATCCTTTACGCCAAGGCTTGCAAACTTCTGCCGTTTTTATCAAGCAGATGGCAGTGTGATTGATGAAGGGTTGGTACTGTATTTTAAAGCGCCGCATTCGTTTACAGGCGAAGATGTGATTGAGCTACAAGGGCATGGCGGCACCATATTACAAAGCTTGCTATTAACCCGTACCTTTGAGCTGGGGGCGCGCCAAGCCAATGCAGGTGAGTTTTCTTACCGCGCTTTTGATAATGATAAGCTCGATTTGGTACAGGCAGAGGCCATTGCTGATGCGATTGATGCCACCAGCGCGGCAGCGGCGAGCAGTGCGATTCGTTCATTGAGTGGCGAGTTTTCAACCAAGGTTAATGCACTGCTTGAGCAATTGATTCATTTACGTCTGCATGTCGAAGCGGCGATTGATTTTCCTGATGAAGAGGATGTGGACTTTTTGTCAGATGGCGTGATTCAAGACAAGCTTGAGCAGACTCAAGCGAAAATCGCCCAAGTCTTAGATACCGCAAAGCAAGGTCAGTTGCTACGTGACGGCATTCATGTGGTGTTGGCAGGCCGTCCCAATGCAGGCAAATCCAGCCTACTGAACACCTTGGCAGGACAAGAGCGCGCGATTGTCACCGATGTGGCAGGCACAACCCGTGATACGCTACAAGAAACTGTCGTTTTAAAAGGGCTGACGCTGCATTTGACTGATACAGCAGGCTTGCGCGAGACGGAGGATACGGTCGAGCGTATTGGTATTGAGCGCGCCCGCGCTGCGATTGCGCAAGCGGATTTGCTGCTGATGGTCTATGACCGTACCCGTGATATTGCGGGCACCGATGGTGTGTTGGCGCTTGCTGAGCAACTTTTTGGCACGCTTCCTGATGCCAAGCGTCTATTGATGATTGCCAACAAAAGCGACTTACTTGGCGATACCGATGAAGCGGTGTTGGTCACTCAATCGGGCTATACCCATGTCAATGTTTCATGTGAAACCAATCAAGGTATTGAGGTATTGGTTGATGCATTGTGCGATAAAGTGGGCTTTCATCCTGCCGAAAACAGCCTGATTGCGCGTACGCGGCACTTGGATGCACTCAGACGCACTAGCGCGCATTTGGACGCCGCACACGAGCAGCTGGTGGTGTTTGCCGCAGGGGAGCTGGTCGCCGAGAGTCTGCGTCAAGCGCAGCAAAGTCTTGGCGAGATTACAGGCGCGTTTAGTGCTGACGATTTACTTGGCAAAATCTTCGGCAGCTTTTGTATTGGTAAGTAAACGTTCATCCATTTGTGGATAAAGAGGAAAAATATGCATTGTCCGTATTGCAACGCGTCAGAGACCAAAGTGATCGATTCACGCCTTGCTGCTGATGGCGCGCAAGTGCGTCGCCGCCGCGTCTGTAGCGTCTGTCAGGAGCGGTTTACTACCTTTGAGATGGTTGAGGTCGTCATGCCACGTATCATTAAATCTAGTGGCAAAATAGAGCCGTATGACAATGAAAAACTACGCCGCTCAGTCATGCTGCCACTACAAAAGCGCCCGATTACTATCGATGAGCAAGAAGCGATGATTAGCCGTATCGAAAAGCGTGTGCGCCA
Source organism: Psychrobacter sp. bablab_jr014 (assembly GCF_016464015.1). GTDB lineage: Bacteria > Pseudomonadota > Gammaproteobacteria > Pseudomonadales > Moraxellaceae > Psychrobacter. The sequence goes on along the minus strand of NZ_JACDXT010000005.1, from coordinate 123,613 downwards.
AATGGGTGAGCGTGAAGTGAGTAGCAATGTTTTGGGCGAAATTATCATGAGTGAGCTCAAAGATTTGGACGACGTTGCCTATGTGCGTTTTGCCAGTGTCTATCGCGACTTTCAAGACATTGATGCCTTTCAAAAGGAACTGGCGAATATTCGTCCCAGTGACAAGACCGATAACGTTGTAGAGGGCGAAAAGACGCTGTAGTCGCAAGATAATAGCTGTTATCGCCCAGAAGCTAAGCACATCAGTGCCCTTATTTAAACAAACACCGAGCACGGACAATAAATACGTATGACTGAGCAAAGCAGCGCTATACACGCCAGCGACCGCTATTTTATGATGCTAGCGATTGAAGAGGCTAAGCGAGGGCTATACACCGCTCGCCCCAATCCTGCGGTCGGCTGTGTCTTGGTAAAAGACGGGCAGATTGTCGGAAAAGGCTTTCACCCAAAGGCGGGCAAAGGACACGCAGAGGTGTATGCGCTCGCTGAGGCTGGAGACGCTGCAATGGGGGCGACTGCGTATGTCACCTTGGAGCCGTGCAGCCATACAGGACGCACACCGCCATGTGCCAAAGCCTTGATTGCCGCACAAGTGGCGCGCGTGGTGATTGCAGGGCTGGATCCCAATCCGCAAGTCTCAGGGCGCGGCGTAGCGATGCTAGAAGCTGCAGGCATCCAAGTCACCGTCGGCGTCATGACCGCGCAAGCAGAAGCGCTTAATACAGGGTTTCTTAAGGTGATGCGTACGCAAATGCCGTACGTGCGCCTAAAAATCGCCACCAGCCTCGATGGACGTACCGCGATGGCAGATGGCAGCTCAAAATGGATTACTTCAGACGCTGCGCGCCAAGATGTGCAGCATTTACGGGCGCGTAGTGGCGCGATTGTCACGGGCAGTCAGACGGTGATTGCGGACAATCCAGCGCTCAATGTACGCTCATTACAGCTTGGCGTGGATATGTCAAGTATCCCACAGCCCAAAGTCGTGATACTCGACAGACGCCACCGTTTGGCGCTGGCGGATGATTCCGCGTATCAGCTGTGTCGTAAAGAGGACACTGTATTTTGGCGAACAGACGACTTAACGACCCTGTTACAAGACTTGGTGCACACGCATCACTGTCACGATGTCTTGGTCGAGGCAGGTGCGCAAGTGGCGGGCAGTTTTTTGGCACAAGGATTGGTCGATGAGCTGATTGTTTACCAAGCCCCCTGTTTGCTCGGCGATGCAGCCAGGCCGATGGTGGACTATCATCCGCTTTCCCTTACTGAGCAACTGCGCTTTGACTGCAGCAGTCATGAGCGTATTGGAAATGATATAAAGATGGTTTTTAAGCCATTATAAGGCTGTTTGATACAGCAATGCTATTTAGTAACACAAAAAACGCTGTAATGCTGTCCCACTGGGGATAAATGTTGTATAAAACAGCGAATAGAAGGTTTCACATGAAACTGTGTATAACTTTTAGCAAAAGGTTTCACATGGAACATTTTCCAAGATGAATAATTTATATTTAAGTAAAAATATATTTAAAATCAGCAACTTATAATTGATATATATGATTTTAATAAAAACGCTTTAACGAATAATAAGCTGTGGATAACTTATGAAACCTAGCTAAAAAGCGTGGAACATACAGGTAGGTCACAGAGTTATCCACAGGTTTTTTAACAAATGAGTATGGGGTGGTTATGTTTACAGGCATTATTGAGAGTATGGGTACGGTCAGAGCGATGCAGCCTACAGGTGGCGATATCCGTTTGGTGGTTGCGTCTGACAGCTTAGACTTTAGCGATGTGTCTTTGGGCGATTCCATCGCTGCCAACGGTATTTGTTTGACGGTGGTTGAGTTCGGCAAAGACTATTATGCAGTTGATGTTTCACGTGAAACAATACAGCGCACGGCGCTAGCGACGCTACAAGTAGGGGATAGTGTCAATTTAGAAAAAGCCATGCTGCCGACCACACGCTTTGGCGGACATATTGTTGCAGGTCATGTGGATGGCGTGGGTACGGTAAAATTGCTGAAAAAAGACGCGCGCTCTATCTATATCGAGATTGAGATTCCGCATGAGTTGGCGCATTATACTGCGACCAAAGGCTCTATCACGCTCGATGGCATTAGCCTGACCACCAATTTGGTACGTGACAATATCGTGTGCTTAAACATCATCCCGCATACCGCACAGATGACCAACATCGCCAAGCATTGGTTCGTTGGCAGCAAGGTCAATGTAGAGGTGGATATTGTGGCGCGTTACTTGGAGCGTTTGTTGCTAAAACCACAGACCCGTAGCGATACAGCAAGCACCCAAGGTGGTATTGACGAAGCCTTTTTGGCAAAGACAGGGTTTTTAAAATAGTCGGTGTTTATTCGTTTTAATAAAAAGGGCACGCAGCAGACGTGCGTTTTTTAGGGTCTGTCATCGCCATTTATTCACTGCGCGCCAAAAACTGCTGCAAGGTTTCTTGTAGTTTGTTTTTATTGACAGGCTTGGTCAAAAATCCATTCATACCGACAGCAAAGCATGCCTTGCAGTCCTCATCACTACTGTTGGCTGTCAAGGCGATGATGCTGATATTGTCACCAAGCGCGCGAATCGCGGCGGTAGCTTCTAGGCCATCCATCACAGGCATACGGCAATCCATTAAAATCAGCGAAATATCTTCTCTTTGTGTTTTGAGGGCAGTGAGCGCTTGCTGACCATCAGCGGCAACCAAACTGCGATAGCCGAGCTTCTCGAGCATTTTTACGGTGATTTTTTGGTTGGTTAAGTTGTCCTCAACCACCAAGATTAAGGGCTTTTCTTCGGGTATAGCTATAGGTAGTTTGGCGGCCTCAGTAACTGCATGAGATGCGGGTGGTACGTCTTTTTCAGGTACGGCTGCAGGTACGACAGTTAGGTATCGGCGCGTAGCTTGGGTCACACGCACCAGCTCAGAGAGCAACAAAGTGACGTCCAAAGGCTTGGTCAAAAATCCATCAAAATCTTCGATAAAGATAGATGGGATACCGCGTTCAGACTTCATGCTAAGAAGTAAGGCAGGGAGTGTCTTATTTTTATATAAGGGTGTTAATTGGTCAGACAGACCATTGTCCTTAAGGTCTTTTTGATAGCGTTCGTAATACTCATAGTCCAGCAGTAACACAGGGGCGTGCGTTTGTGAAGGGTTGTATAAGAGCTGTTCGATATGCTGCTGCGCCGTCGAGTCAAAACCCACAAAGGTCTTGACGCTCACGGACAACTGCTTACAAAGCTTGTTTAGTGCATTAGCGGTAACGTGCTGATTGACGATAGCGACCAAATGTACCGAGCGAATAGCTGGGGACGCGGGATAGGCCAGCTGCGGCTTATCTGCGTAATATGGCAAGTATAAATGAAAAGTACTACCCATACCTTTTTCACTTTGTACGCGAATAAATCCGCCAAGCAGCTGGGCAAAATTGTTCGAAATAGCCAGTCCTAAGCCAGTACCCCCAAATTGGTGTCCAATATGAGTATTGGCTTGACCAAAATAAGAAAACAAATGCGCCTGCTCGTCTTCGTTGATACCAATACCTGTATCCTCTACCCGAATATGCAACCAGCTGCTAGGCGGATGATGATGCTGTTTTTGCCATATTTGGATGGCATGAGCGGCCAAGGTATTGGCATTTTTTTGTTCCTTCGCACCTTTGTTTGAGTCTGATAAAGCTGGTGTACTGATAAGATGGTTGACATACTCTGAGCTGACGCGCTCTATAATTAATGCAACATAGCCAGATGAGGTAAATTTAATGGCATTATCGAGCAGATTAATCATAATCTGGCGCAAACGGCTGCCATCGGTTGAGATGTGACGCGGTGCATCAGGCATAAAAAAGTGCAGTAATTCTACGTTGTTGCGCCACGCACTGGCAGTCATAAGGTCGCATAGATGTTGGCTAAGTGCCAAAACGTCCACATCATCATAAAGAATGTCCATTTTGCCCGCTTCGATTTTTGCCATATCCAGTAGGTCATTTAACATGGTCAACATAAACTGGCTGGATTCGCTTAAAATATCGAAAACCTCTTTATTACTCTCAGACAAGCTGTCGACATTCACTGTATCTAAGGTAGTAATGATGGCATTGAGCGGGGTGCGCAGTTCATGCCCTAAGACAGATTTTAAGCGGCTCATATCTGAAAGCTGGTCAAGCAGCTGAGCGTTTTGCTGCTGAAGCTGCTTACGCTCAGTGACAAAGTGCTGTACATTATCCAGCATCACTGTAAATCCATGCACCTGTCCATATTCAGTGAACCAAGGGGTGATTTGTAACTGATACGCTTGCTTATCGAGTGCGCCATAGACCAGTAGAGTACGACTGACGCGCAATGCTTCAGGCTGACTTAAATACTGCTGTGTGGCTTTATCACTCCCAATCAAAAAATCAGTCAAGGTATAGCTGGCATCGCGTCCAAATGACGTGGTGAATAGCTGCTCAAAGCGCTGATTAAAAAAGCTAACTTGGCCATGCCTTGACATCATTAGCATCGGTAGTGGTGCTCGCTCAACCAGCCGCTCAAGGCGGTGTGTTAAGGTCTGAATTCGGCGATGCTTACTATTGAGCTGATAACTGATACGGCTAAGCGAGTGGCCCAAATGTAAAAACTCCGAGGTCGGTTCAGAGTCGTCTAAAAGTAAGGGTGAGTACGTATTGCGCTTGCCTGTCGTGATGGCATCAACGTAGTTTAGCAGGCGTGCCCAGCTATTGCGCCGCTGCAGTAGATAGAGTAGTGCGATAAAAAACAGTGCCGTCACTGTGATTAACGGCAGCCATATCTCATAATGTAACCACGGTATGTCAGGATGCTCGTGACAGATGACGGTATATACCTGTTGCCCATCTTTTAGATTAATATGACCAATTAAATAATGATGTGTAAGATGATAGGCACTGATATCAGACGTCGACTGATTGTTGATAGTGGGAAAACTAATACCTGCAATATCATGTTCTTTTGGATCGATATGATTGTATACCGCTGTCTGCCCTGAAGGTTGCATAAACACCAGCTGATAGCTGATATCTTCTAAAATAGGTCTTGCCAAAATACGTTTGATGGCTTGGTCGCTAGGCACGCCTATGGCGCTAAGCTCATACACCAAGGTTGAAAAAATCATCTCACTACGCTCTTGGTACGCGCGCTGCATGGTCGCTATCATCATCGTGTAATAGAGCACCAGCATAATAACGAGCGTCGTTGTATAAAACAAAAGCAAGCGTTTTAATGACTGGTACTGTCTCATGAATAGCAATCCTGTCTTAACGTGTCAGACACGTCGATGCAGATATTAAGGTAGCGGCTTATCATTTGGCTGGCGTGCTACATGCACAAAGCACTTTTTAAAAATAAAAGTAGCACAGCTTTTGTCCAATGTAGGGCGTGTTGAACATTCGCAAATAGGCACTGCTGATCGCTAAAATTGTTCCAGACAAGGCGCAAAGCGACGATAATGCAGATGCCTTAGCGAGATTTGCAACGCAGTATGGGGCAATTTTAGCATCAGCCCGCAGGGACAGGACTCTTTTTTGCCGCTTCATCGTTAAATATAAACGCTTAGAATGACTAAACTTATTATTTTTAACCTCGAATCGCCTAAAAAATAGTCGCTGTCAGTGCCATGGTCGAATGGTCAACACGCCCTAATGTATGCAATGATGCGTTAGCCTAGAAAAATACGCGCAAAAGGCGCACAGTGGCGTCTATTGGCATACAGTTTATGGTTAATTTTTAATTCACACAAGATTAAGGAGCATTATGCGATCCATTACTGACCGTACCTTGTCTGTAGCTGCGGTGCAAATGAACAGCCAACAAGACATTAAAAAAAATCTCGAAACCATCGCGCAGGCGGTAAAAGACGCAAGCATACAAGGCGCACAGCTCGTGGTACTGCCTGAAAACTGCTGTAGCATGGGGGCACAAACGGCAACTGCTGAGCAATTTGATGCCTTATCAAGCTCGCTGGCACAGCTTGCCGCGCAGCATCAAATACATCTGCTCGCAGGGACATTGCCTTGCCCCTATCGCCCTGATGGGATGCCTGTGCCCAATGAGCGCTTGCGTCAAGTCAGTCAACTGTTCGCGCCTGATGGCTCGCAAGTGGCACGCTACGACAAGATTCATCTGTTTCAAGCGACAGTGGCGGACGATACGGGCAGCTATAATGAGGCGGCGACCTTTGAGGCGGGCACAAAAACGGTGGTCGCACCGATTAGACTGGATGACGCGACCTTTCATTTGGGCATGATGGTGTGCTTTGATTTGCGCTTTCCTGCCCTAGCGCAGCGGCTGCGTCAAGCAGGCAGCGATATAGTGAGCGCGCCCTCGGCATTTACGTATTTAACAGGACAAGCGCATTGGTCACTACTTTTGCAAGCGCGGGCGCTCGACAGTCAATGTATGGTGATTGGCGCCGCCCAAGGCGGCACGCATCAGTATCCCAAGCAGGCGGCGCGTGAGACGTGGGGACACAGCGCGATAACACGTCATGATGGCACGATAGCAGCAGATTATAGCCACAGTGCATTGGCAGACCATGAGGCAGCACAAGACTATGCGTTAGTGATGGCAACGCTGGATAACGCGGCACAAGAAAAAGGACGTGAGGCGCTACCGATTTTTAATTGCCATCGCTTGGCTTAGTGCGCGGTTTTTGGCGAGACGCACGCGGGTGCGCGGTGTCGTAGACTTGGGTCAAACGGGCAAAATCGACGTGGGTATAAATCTGCGTTGTGCCAATGTCGGCATGCCCAAGCATCTCTTGCACCGCGCGCAAATCGCCACTGTTTGAGAGCATGTGTGAGGCAAAGCAGTGGCGCAATAAGTGCGGATATAGGTTTTGGTCGATGCCTGCACGTTTTGCCGCGACTTTAAGGCGTTGCTGTACAGCACGGGTGGTCAAGCGCTTGCCGAGCTTTTCGCTGATAAACAGTGCCTCGTCCACATGCTCGCTCCACAAGGCGCGGTGCGGCAAATAGCGCTCAATGGCCGCCAGCGCACGCGCACCGACAGGCACAAGACGGACTTTGTTGCCTTTGCCCGTGACGCGCACTTGTTGGCGCGCTGGGTCAAGGTCATGCATATCAAGGGTCACAAGCTCACTGACACGTAGGCCACTGCTGTAGAGCAGCTCAAACATGGCTTTATCACGCAGCCACAGCCGTGTTTGATTGGGCGTGTCGGGCGCAGGCTGGTCAAGCAGCTGGGTAATGACGTCAATATCAGCAATACTGGGCAGCGCACGTGCGCCGCGTGCCAGCTGATAGCCAAGCGCAGGATTGATACGTGCCTGCCCTTCATCAATCAGCCAACCATAAAAATGCCGAATCGCGGACAGCGCTTGCTGCATGCTGGCAAGGCTCAAGCCGTCTTCTTCAAGGCGATGAGTGACGTGTTTGGCAAGCTGGCGCTTATCACAGCGCGTCCATGTCAAACGCTGGGCACACAGATGCCGCGCCAGTTGAGCCACGGCAGCATGATAGGCAGTTTGGGTATGTAGGGAGTGGTTTTCGCGCGCAAGGGTCGCAAGCCAGCGCTCGACAGGCGACATCAGTGCATCAAAAGCAAGGCTGTCGGCGCTGTCGTTCGCTATGGGCTGTGTGGCACTGGCGTCTTTTAATAGACGCTCAGACCGCGGGCGCTTGGTGTCCATGTACGGTTTTATTACGCGTTTGATGGGGGTTTAATGCCAGCTTGCGCCATCAAACCATCAGGACTAAAGACGCCCTCATAAACGAAAGCGGTCGGGCCTGTCATCATGACAGCATAGCCTGGCTGCCAGCGAATCACGAGACTGCCGCCGTATAATTGGGCGCGAATATCCGCGCCTTCGTCCAGCCAACCTTCACGTACGCCTATTGCAACCGCTGCGCACGCGCCTGTACCGCAGGCTTGGGTCTCGCCCACACCGCGCTCATAGACGCGCAGACGAATATGACGCTGATTCATGACTTGCATAAAGCCAACATTGACCTTGTCAGGAAATGCAGGGTGCGACTCAATCGCACGACCGAGTGTCTCAACATCGGCGTCGAGCACATCATCAACACGGATAACGGCGTGCGGATTGCCCATATTGGCTACATACAGCTGTACAGGCTTGCCCGCCACATCCAAATGATAGGCATTTTGGATTTTGGTAATCGCTTTGGGGGTAAATGGAATCTCGGACGGCTCGAATTTTGGTTTACCCATGTCCACCTCAACCCAGCCATAACGGTCAGTAGTCAAGGTAATCACGCCGCTTGCTGTCTCCACACGGATGCGCTGTTTAAACGACAGCTTGCGCGCTTGTACAAAACGGGCAAAACAGCGGGCGCCATTGCCGCACTGCTCGACTTCACTACCGTCAGTATTAAAAATACGATAGCTAAAATCAACATCAGGGCGCATCGGTGGCTCTACCACAAGCAGCTGGTCAAAACCAATGCCCAAATGGCGGTCACCCAAAAGCTGTACCAGCTCAGTAGTTAAATCAAGGCGCTGCGTGACCAAGTCAATAACCATAAAGTCATTGCCCAGCCCATGCATCTTGGTAAACTCAATTAACATATCCATGTATCCTGTTCTGTTTTTATCTGTGCCTAATAGTAGCACGCTGTATGTTGCAATGGTAATGCACGCCGTCATCGCGCTGCGCCCAGCAGCCATTGTTATCTCGAGGTATCGTTAGCTTGGCGTATAGTGATGAAAAATCCCATCGTTTTGGCAACAATGGGACAATCGTAAGTCAGTTATCAATGGTAAATAAAGCGCATATCAGGCTGCACAATCGCTTAGTGCTTAATGTCGCTTTTGTTAGGTGTGTCTTCATTTTAAAAATGGTGATAAAAATGAGATAAATTGCAGGCAAACAAGGAAAATAGCGCAGATAATATCAAGATATTGACCAGCTATTTGACACCGTTTGCCGCAGATTTAGCCATTTTTAGCCCATTTAGTCGTAGACGTTTGAATTGAAGACACGCCCTAGCTTTGCCACAGCTGCTCATCAGCGTAGAGTGCCTCAACCGTTTCGCGCGGCTTAATAAGCTGATGCTGACTGCCTGATACCATCACTTCGGCAGCGCGTGGACGCGTATTGTAGTTGCTGCTCATATTAAACCCATACGCGCCTGCACCTGTCACCGCGAGCAAATCGCCGACCGCCAATGACAGTACGCGATTTTTTGCCAAAAAGTCGCCCGTTTCACAAATCGCGCCAACAATGTCCCACGCTTCTGCATTTTCAGCGTCCACATCCTTTTTAGGCAAGGTACTGGGGATAACGGCCATTTCGGCTTGATACAAGGCAGGACGAATCAAATCGTTCATCGCTGCATCCACGATGGCAAAGTTTTTGTGCTCGGTGGGCTTTAAGATATTGACTTCAGTAATCAAAATACCTGCATTCGCTACCATACTGCGACCTGGCTCAAAGAACACGCTCAAACCCAAGTCTTGCAATTTTGGCAACAAAGCAGCGGCAAAATCAGCAACGCTCACAGGCTGCTCATCAATGTAGCGCACGCCCAAGCCGCCGCCCAAATCAATGTGTTTGAGCGCAATGCCTTTAGCGCGTAGCTGCTCAATCAGCTCAATCAATTTATCAAGCGCGGCAACAAATGGCTCAACCTGCGTCAACTGTGAACCAATATGGCAGTCGATACCTAGAATATCAATGTGCGACATTTGCGCGGCATCTTTATAAACCGCAATTGCCTTATCGTGAGAGATGCCGAATTTGTTGTCTTTTAGACCTGTCGAAATGTATGGGTGGGTATTGGCATCCACATCAGGATTGACGCGCAGTGAAATTGGCGCTTTTTTGTCCAGCTTTTGTGCCACGTCATTGATGATAGACAGCTCGCTGATAGATTCTACATTAAAGCAGCCGATGCCTTGACCCAGCGCATATTCGATGTCCGCTGGTGTTTTGCCCACGCCTGAAAAGACCACACGTGACGCCTGCCCGCCTGCGGCCAATACACGCATCAGCTCGCCGCGTGATACGATATCAAAGCCTGCGCCCGCCTCTGCCAATACGCTTAAGACAGCAAGGTTTGAATTGGCCTTTACCGCATAGCAAATCTGATGGTCAATCTTGGCAAAATGCGTGCTATAGGCATGGTACACGTCTAGTATTGCCTGTTTTGAATACACATAGCAGGGCGTGCCGTAAGTCTGTGCCAAATCCTTAATACTGACCGACTCAATCTGTAGCGCATCGCCTTGATAGCTAAGCGCTGGCAAATGCTGGGTTAAGGCATTAGCATCAATATACAATCCTGCCTCAGTTTGGGTGCTCACAGTGGCAGCTTCACAATTACTCATAACGATATCTCTAAGTTGTTCAAACATTCAAAAATTACGGCGCATTCTCGCCTATATTTTTAAGACCTGAGCTATTAAGACCTCAAATATTAAGATCTAAGCCATTAAGATCTGACGCGAAATAAATCAACCGGCATTAATAGTCGTTGGGGTCGCTGCTCGCGCTTGGCAAGTCCGTCATCGGCTCATCGTCCACACGCGCAAAGGCATCATCTTGTGGACTGCTGCCACTTTCAATCATTTGCTTACTCTCAGAGCTGGCACTGCCTGCAGGCAAATACAAGTCGCCCTTTTGACCGCAGCCGACAACCAAGCTGCTGCCAATACATAGCATGCCAATAAGACGCAGCACACGCACATCAACAGATGGCTTATTTTTAATAGAAGACGACATAACACACCCTTACAAAAGATAGCAGCGTACCTATAATTCATCAGCCGCGATTCACCAACCGCTATTTATCAGCCTCGGCGACCTATTTTGGTACAATAACAGCGCCAAATAGAGGCGCTGTGTATAGGCGTTTTATCATAGCATTAATCGACAATACTTTGCGTGGATTGCAGGGATTAAACAACAATTTTGTTGTTTGATGTTTTAGGGCGTGTCTTCAATTCAAACGCTTATGCGTTCATAACGGTGACCGTCCACACGCATCAAGCGCCGACCATAAAGCCGTACAGACGCGCCCAACCTCACGTTTTGCTACTTGACGGCAGGGTTCATGCCCGCTTATAGTGATTTGGCAGTTTGTATATGCCAATAGTAGCGTATGCTACTTGGCTATTTTATATTTATGTAGTTATAGTCAAGTCAATTTAAAAATGATACAGCAAGATTAAAGGCTATTTTTCGCAGCATCTGGAGACGAAGTCACAGCAAGCAAGGAAAATAGCCTTTAATCTTGCGTGTTTTTGATGCTATATCAGTTTTATTTGGGCTTTGCTATAGATTCAAGATTAGAGGCTATGCCTTAATCAATAGACCTGATGACACGGCTTTTTTCGCGATACCTATTTTAAAAAGACCTGACTATAACAATAAAAATGCGCGTATTTTATGCGTAACGCTTTGGCGCTTGATGACTTAGCAGCGCAGCAATAATGCCTGCCTAAAGCGCTTAAATACGTGTAATAAGACGCTCGCTGTACCATTCATTTTATAAGGACATACTATGACTGACCGCTCCACTACAAATGATCTCATTGACCCCACATTGGTGCTTAACTGTGGGTCGTCTTCTATCAAATACGCGCTGATTAGCTCTGACAACCGCACGCGCATCACAGGCTTGGCAGAAAACCTCGGCTTGGACACGGCGCACATTAAGCACAAGAATTTGGCAGGGGAGTCGCAAGAGATTAGCATCCCTGGCGGTCAGCACCAGTTGGCCTTACAAAAGATTTTGGGCTTGCTTGAGCAGTATCATTTTGTAGCGGTCGGGCACCGTGTGGTGCATGGCGGACGCGAATTTTCGGCAGCCGAGCGCGTGACCCCGCACGTATTGGCAGAAATCAAGCGCCTAAAAATCTTAGCACCCCTGCACAACCCTGCCAATGCGCTGGGCGTAGAAGCGGTTGAAGCCATTTATCCTAATGTACCACAAGCGGTGGTGTTTGATACCGCATTTCACCAGACCATGCCGCCTGTGGCCTACCGCTATCCTGTGCCCAAAGCGCTGTATGATGAGCACCGTATCCGCCGTTATGGTGCTCATGGCACCTCACACGCCTATGTTTCTGACCGCGCAAGCCAACTAACCGATAAGACAGGCAAGCACGGCTGGCTGACCGCGCATCTGGGTAATGGCTGCTCGGCAACTGCGGTCTATGATGGCGAGAGTCTGGACACCAGCATGGGCTTGACGCCGCTTGAGGGTCTGATGATGGGCACGCGTAGTGGTGATGTGGACCCAAGCTTGCACATTCACCTAAAGCGCACGCTGAACATGAGCCTTGAAGAAGTCAACGATATGCTCAACAACCAAAGCGGGCTGTTTGGCATTTCAGGGCTGTCCAATGACATGCGTATGATTGAGCAAGCAGCAGCCGATGGCGATGACGATGCGGCGCTAGCGATTGAGATGTTTTGCTATCGCGCGGGCAAATATTTGGCATCGCTCAGCTGCGCCCTGCCTGAGCTGACAGGTATTGTGTTTACAGGCGGCATCGGTGAAAATGCCGCCGACACGCGTGCGCGTATTTTAAAGGTCATGCGTCACTTTGGTATTAAGATTGATGATGATAAAAATAATGCGCTGATTCGCGGTGCTGAGGGCAGTTTTCATGCCGAAGACAGCGCCCTTGAGCTGTGGGTGATACCGACCGATGAAGAATGCCGCATCGCGCAAGAGACGCGCGCGGCATTGGGCATGGAGGCGCTTTAGCCTGCTCATTGGTGTGATCGCTGGATCATGGGCAACTTATGCCCTCGCCTGATTTACTTTTCGACCTTTATTTCTGCCATCAGGTGGACTGTGCCATCTGTTTAGGAGCTGTTATGCAGACCATTTTACTTGTTCCCATCAGTCGCGGTATCGGCGTGACCTCAGCGGCGCTCGGACTGATTCGCGCGTTTGATTATAACGGTATCAAAGCGGGTTTTATGAAGCCGTTTTTGCAAGAGGACACCTTAGACAGGCAAAATAGCTTAGACAGTACCAGCACGCTGATTACCCATGCGTTTGGGCTACAGCCGCCGCCGTCTATCAATCGCCAACACGTTGAGCGAATGCTGGGCGATGACAATATGGATGACTTGATGGAAGAAGTGGTGGTCAACTATCATCAGTTGGGTGATGATTATGACGTGGTGATTTGTGAAGGCTTGGTGCCGACTACCGAAGCGTCTTACGCCTCGCAGATTAACCGCGCGCTGGCGCATGCGTTAGATGCCAAAGTTATTTTTGTCAGCACCGTTGATATGCAGCACCCTGAACAGCTCGCGGACAAGCTCGACGTACACGCGCGCGATTTTGGCAGCGTCGCCAGCGACCGTACACTTGGCTGTATTTTGATGCGGGTGCATGATGTGCCAAACACCTTTGAGAGTCAGCCTGTCGCGCCTGGTGAGGCGATGGTCAGTCTCGATGATACCTTTATCCGTGCGGTACAAAAGCAGTCGCCGTACTTTTATACCGAGCAGTTTCGCTTGATTGGCGTTGTGCCGTTTAGCAACTCCTTATCCGTGCCGCGTACTTGGGATATTGCCATGGCGCTTGGTGCGACATGGATCAATGTCGGTGAGGCAAAGTCGCGCCGTGTGAATAACATCAGCCTAACCGCGCGTTCGGTCGCGCGAGTGGATTCGGTGTTTAAACGTGGCACGTTGATTGTCGTGCCTGGGGATCGTGATGAGCTACTGCTGGCAGCGGCGCTGGCGTGCATCAACGGTATCCCTTTGGCAGGTTTGGTGTTGACAGGCGGCATCGCGCCCAACGATACGGTTACGGAGCTGTGGCAATCGGCGCTCAAGACAGGCATACCGATTATGCAGGTTGAGACCGACAGCTTTGAGACGGTACAAAACTTACTTAACATCAGCGCTGAGATACCGAGCGATGATATTGACCGCGCACAAGAAGTCACCCGCTATGTGGCGGCGCATTTGGACTTAAGCTGGATAAAAGATTACTTTAGCCACAGCTACACCCCGCGCTTATCGCCGTCTGCGTTTCGTCATCAGCTGGTCAAAAAAGCCCAACACGCCAAAAAACGCATCGTCCTGCCCGAAGGCGACGAACCGCGTACGGTTGAAGCGGCGTGTATTTGTCAAAGTCGCGGTATCGCCAACTGCGTGCTGCTCGCCAAGCGTGCAGACGTCGAGCAAGTGATTAAAAATCGTGATTTGACGATGCCTGAGGGCTTAGAAATTATCGACCCTGCTGATGTGGATATGCCTAAATACATCAAGGCGGTGGTCGAGCGCCGCCGTGGCAAAACCAGCGAGCCTGTCGCCGCTGAGCAGCTGCTCGATACGGTGTTTTTGGGGACAATTATGCTTCAGCTTGGCGAAGTCGATGGTCTTGTCTCAGGCGCAGTACACACCACTGCCAACACCGTACGCCCCGCCTTTCAGTTGATTAAGACTGCGCCGCAGTATTCCTTAGTATCGTCGGTATTTTTTATGCTGCTGCCTGAACAAGTGGTGGTGTATGGCGATTGCGCAATTAACCCTGACCCAAGCGCGGCTGAGCTTGCCGAGATTGCCATTCAATCGGCGCAGTCGGCGACCGCCTTTGGTATTGAGCCAAAAGTCGCGATGATCAGCTATTCGACAGGCTCATCAGGCACGGGCGCGGACGTGGATAAAGTCACTGAGGCCACACGTATTGTACGTGAGCGGGCGCCTGACTTGATGGTTGATGGCCCGCTACAATACGATGCCGCCTCAGTCATGAGCGTGGGCAAACAAAAAGCACCCAACTCACCCGTAGCAGGTCAAGCCAACGTGTTTATTTTCCCTGACTTAAATACAGGCAACACGACCTACAAAGCGGTGCAGCGTAGCGCCAATGTGGTCAGTGTCGGCCCCATGCTGCAAGGGTTAAATAAGCCTGTCAATGATTTATCACGCGGGGCCTTGGTGGATGACATTATCTACACCATCGCCTTGACTGCCATTCAGGCAGACAGTGACGCCATTTAACAATGGTGGGTACAGCACGATTAATGACTGGCTGTACCCTTTTTATTGTCATAAATTTGCTATCATAGGCGCGTTTTTATACGCGCTTTTATTTTTTGATCACAAGTGATATCCCATGCCAACTGCTGCTCCACTGCTCTGCCCGCCTGCGATTCGTGCCTACTTGGGCGGCTCTTTTGACCCGATTCATCAAGGGCATTTGCAAATGGCGCAGGCCGTGTACGCGACATTACAGCGCTGGCATGCCCCGCAGCAAACGGTCTCTGTCTCCCTCTTGCCTAATGCGCGCTCGCCATTCAAAGACGAGAGCAGCGCTCCCAGCCACCGTTTGGCCATGATACGCCAAGCCATCATGGGCACGACCATCGAAGTCAGTGAGCTGGAGCTGTGGCAGACGCCGCCTGTCTATAGTATTGACAGCGTGCGCACCTTACGCGAGCGCTATCCACACGACTGCTTAATATTTATTATGGGCATGGACAGCGCACGCACACTCGATAAATGGCGCGAAGGCTTGGCGCTGGTCAATCATGTGCATCTGTGGATATTTGACCGCAGTCTTGAGACGACAGACCGTGCCTATACAGGCAGTATTGACGCGTACGAATTAAGCAAAGCGCTACCAAAGCCTTTACAATCGCGCATCGTACCCGAAGTCACCTCCCTGCTCACGCCATGGAAAACAGGCAAAGGGATGATCTATATCGATCCCCGCCCGATACCTGCCATGTCCAGCACACGCGTACGCGAAGCGCTCAGCGACCCTGATAGCGCATCTCAAAATGCACCCAGCATCCTACATCGCCGTGTTTATCAATATATTATTGAGCATCAACTATATTCCGCAGGCAAATTCCGTTAAAATCAACGCATTGCAGCCCTGCATACCGCACGTGGCTGGCTCACTGTATTCTTGTTCGTCTTATCCATGCTCTTGATAATGGGCCAAAAGATGACCATAAAGTTACCGATACCAAAAGAGACTGATATCTATGACCGAAACCATGACCGAAGCTCGTCTGAATGAATGCCTAGCCCTCGTTAAAGAAACCCTAGAAGACATGAAAGCCAAAAACATCACCGTGCTCAATGTCGAAAACCTCACCGACGTGATGGAACGCATCGTCATCGCTGACGGTACTTCAAAGCGTCACGTACGCGCCCTCGCCGACAGCCTTGGCGCTGAAGCCAAAAAAGCAGGCTTTATGCCATTAGGTCGCGAAGGCGGCAACGACTCTGACTGGACGCTGATTGATCTAGGCGCAGTCGTCGTGCATATGATGATGCCTCAAGCACGCGAATTCTACGACCTAGAAGGTCTGTGGTCATCGTCTGAAAGCCTCGCGGAGCTGGTCGCAACCCCACGTGAGAAAAAAGCAGGTCGCCGCAACTAAGGACGTCTCATCAATTAGCCCATTGACTCATTTAGCGGTCTTAAACGGGCTAAATCTTGCCAAACAGCGTCAAAAATTTTGTGAATATGTCTATATTCTCTGCAATTTTTTCCTTGTTTGACTACGATTTATCTCATTTTAAGTCTCGCTATCTAATTAATGACACGCCCTAAGCCATCCGCTGCCAGTACACACTGGCCACCTCATAAAAAGACCAGCCTATACCGCTGGTCTTTTTTTTGCTTGTTATGAAGCTCGGCGTTGTACAATAGGACATGAGATCATATTAGATAAATGTTTAATCGCTTGTTATCATCAAACGCTACTGTCATCAATCATCGCAACAAATCCTCTCTCCGCACTTTTTAGCCCTCTGCTTATTGTCTTCTTATTCTAAGGATTACTCATGCCAAGCACTCACGCAAACACCAGCGACCTATCCCAGCCCATCGCTCTACTCACCTGTGTGCGCGCAGGCAAAGCGGTGCCCTTTACCCGTGGCGAGCTGAGCGCCATTAATAAAACGCCCGTCAACGCCCCTATCGCTGTCAATAACTTGGGGCTGGTCACTGATGAGCAAGCCGACTATAAACATCACGGCGGCGTGCTGAAAGCGGTGCACGAAATGCCCACCGCCACCTATGCGCGTATTAATGAACAGTTTGATTTAAACGTAGAAATTGGCAGCTTGGGCGAAAACCTGACAACCATGCCGATAGGCGACATGCCCGCGCTTGATGAACGCAACGTCTGCATCGGCGATGTCTATCAATACGGCGATGCGTCAGCCGACGCTGTACGCCTGCGTGTGGTGCAGCCGCGCCGCCCCTGCTACAAAATCAATGATAAAATCGGCAACTATACCAAAGTGCCCAACATCGCCGCATGGATAAGCAAACAAGGCATCTCAGGCTGGTATTATGAAGTCGTGCAAAAAGGCGAAATTACCGCTGACATCCCTGTATATCTAATCGAGCGCCCCTATCCGTTTGCCACGCTAGCCGCCTTGTGGCAACTGACCAACAGTAAAGAAAAGCACGCGCCCGAGGTCATCGAGTCGTGGCTTGCGATTGAATGCTTGGAGGAGAGCTGGAAAAAAGGGCTTAAGAAGAAGATTAAAAAGAGCGATCAAGACATAGCGCCGCAGTCTTAAGCCAAACCTAACCAAACCCATGCTCAAAATACGGACGCTCGCCATGACCAAACGCCTCATTTTACTTGCCAGTGCCTGCGCCCTGACCTTAATCGGCTGCACCACACCTGCACCGCGCTATAGCATCGACAGCACCAGCTACCAAGCCACAGGCAAAAACGAGCGCATCCAGTTTATCATCCTGCACTACACTGCCGAAAACGATGCCGAGTCGCTACGCATCCTAACCGAAGAGCGCGTCAGTGCGCACTATCTGATCCTCAAACAACCCGATGCGCGCATCTATCAGCTCGTGCCCAACAGCGAACGCGCTTGGCACGCGGGGGCTGGCAGCTTTGCGGGGCGCAGCGTACTCAACGATACGTCCATCGGCATCGAAATCGTCAATGAGGGCATCGCGCCCGAATATCGCGGACAAAAAGGCTATCACCCGTACGCGCATTTTGTCCCCTTTGATGCGCTACAAATCAAAAAAGTCGCCCAACTGGTCAATGATCTCGCCACCCGCTACCGCATCGACCCCACGCACATCATCGCCCACTCGGACATGGCACCCTCGCGCAAAATCGACCCTGGCGCACAGTTCCCGTGGCAGCACCTGTATCAAGAATACGGCATTGGCGCGTGGTATGACGAGGCGGACAAGGCAGAATTTCTAAATCGGCGTACCTTGGTCGCGCCGAGCGTACAGGAAATCAAGCAAGCCTTTCGGGACTATGGCTACCCGATGAACGACACCGATACATGGGACAAAGCCAGCCGCGATGTGGTCTATGCCTTTCAGCTGCACTTTCGTCCAGAGCAGCCGACAGGGGAGATAGATGCGGAGACGTATGCGATATTGCAGGCATTGAATAGGAAGTATGGGGGTTGAGGTGCTGCTTATTAACTCGTCTTATAGTGCATACATTATTAAAAATGATTCGAAGATATCAGACCATTAGCTACGCGTGACCTCTATATACCATTGTGGCTGCATAGCATTAAAATCCGTTCGCACATTAGATGGTAAATAGTTGGCTGAGTCTAGAACAACACCCTGTCGCTTCTTCTTGTACTACAGATACAATCATTAAGCACCTCCAGTTATTAATTTTAAAGTATTTTAAATATTAATCCGCTAAGTTTTTGATTTTTAGCATAAAAGTAATTTCTGCATCTGTATCACTCAACATATATGCGCAAGTGTCTATAAAAATGATAGTAAAATCGACAATATTCGATATAATTTTGTTTAGAAATATCTTGCTGCTTTAAAAAGTTTATACGCAGTCCTTATTTCTTATCTCCAGTTTTAGTTGTTGATCTCATAACTAAACACAATCGTTCCTTATCTCATGTTATCGATCTAAACAGTCAAGGAAATTATGAAAATAAGATACCTGTCCGCCATTATGCTAGCGGCTACCGCGCTCAGCGCCTGTACGACCATGTCAGGAAATACAGCAGCCACGCCACAAAATGAAAGCTCTCGACTAGACGTCAAAGGCTTATCTGAAGAACAAAAAGTCGCTGTTTACTCTGACCAATTGGTAACAGACTCATCTAAAAAATATGCTACTTTTACCAATTTACAGTTGGTCAGAGACTATCGAACTGATAATTTCTATGCTCCTAATCCATATGGCATTTACGCTGTTGATGGTATACCTGTAAAAAAATACGCCCATTCAATATTTTTTGACTCTGGGTGGTATATTCATGCAGCGAAAATGGCAACAGCGAAAGTTAAAATTCCTGCTGGTAAACATGTTGTTGAACTTGGTCAACTAACGACTAGGGATAGGAAGAAGAGTGATATCGTATTACCTGCAATAGATTATAAGCCAAGTACTGACTATATCAGTGTTTTTAAAGTGAAAGAAGGTGTTCTATCCATTCATGTTTATACCTATGAACAGGATAATAGACTCTCGAGAATGGATAGAGACTCCATTATTTTAAAAGATGAAATTGCCAGTAAAGAAATTGGTATCTTCAAAGATAAAGTAATCAGTCAAAAAGTTAATTGATTGTGTTTCATTCTTTTACCGTTTATGGATTTAGCATTATGAATAAAGCCGCCTTATTGTCCTTGTTTACCTTATCTCTTACCCTAGTAGGCTGTGCGACGACCAGCAGCTTGGACAAACTGGAAAAAACCACACCGCAGACGGTTCAACTGCCTGTCAACTATATAGATGCCTATGCCAATGCTAAAGACTACTATTTACGCTGTGCAACAAAAAGCGGCGTCAGTTATCCCATCACCGTTTATGCAAATGGTACGCCAGTTACCATCACCAATACCACGCCTGACATAAGTGTCTCATCAAACTTAGATAGAAAAAATAAGCTAGCGACATTAAGTATCTTAGAAGGTGCTAATGTGTCAGAACATACCGTATTTTCCGAGATTGATGACAGTAAAACTCAAGTGAGTTTTTATAATAAAACATCGGGATATTTGCGCTCTACAACCTACAAGCAAAAGATGGAAATGGAAAAGTTCGATCTTCTTAGAAAAGCAAGCTTAGATCACAATATCAAATGCGTAAAATAATAGCTGATTAACTATTAGTACCTGTTTTTTATAGAATTTAGAGATAGCTTTAATATTTAAACACAAAAAAGGTGAGCCTTAGCCCACCTTTTTTTATTACTCAATCACTGTATACGCTTAGCTTAGCGCAGCCATGCACGCGCATTGCGGAACATACGCATCCACGCGCCATCGTTGTCCCACTCTTGTGGTTTCCAGCTGTGGTTGTAGGCGCGTAGGTTACGCTCAGGGTGCGGCATCATGATGGTCACGCGCCCGTCAGTGCTACACAGACCCGTGACACCGCCGATAGAGCCGTTCGGGTTCAGCGGGTAGGTTTCAGTTGGGCGACCTTGGCTGTCCACATAGCGCATCGCCAGCTGACCGTGTTTTTCCATACCGTCGATGTCGGTGGCGTTTAGCGTCGCGTAGCCTTCACCGTGCGCGACCGCAATCGGTAGGATGCTGTCTTGCATGCCTTTGAGCAAGATCGACTTGGTGCGCTCAATCTTGACGTTGACCGTACGCCCTTCAAAGCGCGCTGACTTATTGGCGATAAAGCGTGGGAAATTGTCCGCGCCAGGGATAAGGTCTTTTAACTGTGACATCATCTGACACCCGTTACACACGCCAAGGCTAAAGGTTTCAGGGCGAGCGAAGAAGCGCACGAATTGCATACGCAGCTCGTCATGGAACAAGATAGAGTTCGCCCAGCCTGAGCCTGCGCCCAGTACATCACCGTAACTAAAGCCACCACAGGCGACCAGACCGTCAAAGTCACGTAGATCAACGCGCCCTTTGAGTAGGTCGCTCATGTGTACATCGACCGCTTCAAAGCCTGCTTGGGTAAAGCCTGCTGCCATCTCTAGCTGACCATTGACGCCCTGCTCGCGCAAGATGGCGACCTTTGGACGGCTGGTGCGGCTGTTGAGATACGGCGCTTCGATGGCTTTATCCAGCTCAAAGTTCGGCGCGGCAATCAGACCTTGATGGCTCGTATCACTGATGAGGTCAAATTCTTGCTGCACGCTCTCTGGGTTGTCACGGCGGCGGGCAATCTCGTAGCTGACCTGCGTCCACGCTTGCTGTAGCTCACTGCGCGCAAAGTCCAGCGCGGCGTCGCCTTGCTGCGTTGGCGTCTCGATGATCAGGCGGTCGCCTTCACAGCTGTGACCGATGAGGCTCAGCATATCGGTGACGTTGTGCTTGTCCGCAAGGGCGGTCACGGCGTCGATGTGTTCAGGTAAGACCTGAATGACCGCGCCCAGCTCTTCACTGAACAGCTGACCGAGCAGGTTGTCATCGGTTAATGACAGCTTGATGCCCTGACGGCTGGTGAATTGCATTTCCGCGACACTTGCCAGTAAGCCACCATCACCAATGTCGTGATAGGCACTGATAACGCCTGCTGCATTACCCGCTTGGATAAAGTTAAAGAAGTTCACAAGGTCGCTCGCCTCCGCCAAGTCTGGGCAGTCGTTACCGAGCTGGCTCATGGTTTGCGCAAGGATTGAGCCACCAAGGCGCAGCTGACCTTTTGATAAATCCAGACGATATAGCGCGCTGTCGCCGTTGACCAGCTCAGGCGTGAGTGTGCGGCTCACGTCACTGACAGGGGCAAAGGCAGTGATGACAAGGCTCATTGGCGAGACGACCGATTTGTCACCCGCGTCATCACTCCAGTTGGCACGCATCGATAGCGAGTCTTTACCGACAGGAATCGCGATGCCAAGTGCTGGGCACAGCTCTTCGCCGATGGCGTGTACTGCGTCAAACAGTGCCGCGTCCTCAGTATCATCGCCACAGGCTGCCATCCAGTTTGCTGACATGGTGATGTCAGACAGCTGACGGACAGACGCGCCTGCGATGTTGGTGATGGCTTCACCGACCGCAAGACGTGCTGAGGCTTTTGGGCTGATTAGGGCAACAGGCGTACGCTCGCCCACGCTCATCGCTTCACCCGTCATTGGCTGACCGTCTAGACCGAGCAGCGCTGATGCGGTTACCGCGCAGTCGGCGACAGGTACTTGATAGCGACCGACATACTGATCGCGCACCACCATACCTGTGATTGAGCGATCGCCAATGCTGATTAAGAAAGACTTGCTGGCGACAGTTGGGTGACGCAATACGTCAGTGACGGCAGTTTTGATATCGACGTCTGACAGATCAAGCGCAGGATGGCTGCTCTCTTCGCGGCTAAAGCTGCGCTGCATCTTCGGCGTACCGCCGAGCAATACTTGCATCGGCATATCGACAGGCTGCTCTGGCAACAATGCGTCATCAACGATCAGCTGACGCACTTCGGTCGCCTCGCCCAAGATGGCGTACGGGCAGCGCTCACGCGCACAGATGGCGTCAAATTGCTCACGGCTTTGAGGGCGAATCGCGAGTACATAACGCTCTTGCGCTTCGTTTGACCAAATGGCCATCGGTGACATTCCTGCCTCAAGTGATGGCACTTTGCGCAAGTTGAGGTGCGCGCCCATGTCGTGGTCGTTGACGAGCTCAGGCATGGCGTTTGACAGACCGCCCGCGCCCACGTCATGAATCGAGACGATGGGGTTGTTGTCCGCATTGTCATTGCCGTCTTTGTCCGCGCCAGCGAGCGCCCAGCAGCGATCGATGACTTCTTGACAGCGACGCTCCATCTCAGCGTTGTCACGCTGTACAGAGGCAAAGTCCAGACCTTCATCCAGCTCACCACTGTCTACCGATGACGCCGCGCCGCCGCCCAAGCCGATTTGCATCGCTGGACCGCCAAGCACGATGAGTAGATCGCCTTCGGCAATGGCGTTCTTTTCAATCAGGTTGCGCTTGATGTTGCCGTAGCCGCCTGCCAGCATGATGGGCTTGTGATAGCCGCGCATTTCGCTGCCGTCTTTTGCCGCTGAGGTGTCGAGTTGGAAGCTGCGGAAGTAGCCGCATAGGTTCGGACGCCCAAACTCGTTTGAGAAGTTGGCGCTACCCAGTGGCGCTTCGGTCATAATCTCAAGGCTGCTCGCCATACGCTCAGGCTTGCCGTAGTCTTTGGTATTGACCGCGCCTGACTGCTCCCATTTTTCTGGCAGCTCTGGAATGTGTAGATGCGAGACGTGGAAGCCCGCCATGCCCGCCTTTGGCTTACCGCCGCGACCTGTCGCGCCTTCGTCACGAATCTCACCGCCTGAGCCTGTCGCTGCGCCTGCATACGGGGCAATCGCGGTTGGGTGGTTGTGCGTCTCGACCTTCATCAGGATATCGATATTTTCTTGATGAAAACCATACTGATGCGTGGCATTCACGTCAGTAAAGTCAGTCGGTAGCGGATAAAAACGCAAGCCTTCTGCGCCTTCCATCACCGCCGCGTTGTCTTTATACGCAGACAAGATGCCTTGCGGGTTGTTCTGATGGGTGTTTTTAATCATTTGGAACAATGATTTTGGCTGTACTTCGCCATCGATTGTCCACTGGGCATTAAAGATTTTATGACGGCAATGCTCTGAGTTGGCTTGCGCGAACATCATCAGCTCAACGTCTGTTGGATTGCGACCCAATTCATTGACATAAGCATTCATCAGATAGTCGATGTCTTCGCCAGACAAAGCAAAGCCAAACTGGGTGTTTGCAGACTCCAATGCGCTGCGACCTTCGCCCATCACGTCAACGTGGTTTAACGGCGCTGGCGCATGGTCGTCAAACAGCTTGCTGGTCGCGTCCAAATCGTAGACCAAACTTTGGGTCATACGGTCAAAGAGCAGCTGCTCCGCGGCGGCTGGCAATTGACTTGGCAAGCTGCTGCCCGCTTCAGTACTCAGCGTATAGACAATCACGCGCTCGATGCGGCTGACGTCAATCTCGCAGTTATTAAAAATATCGGTCGCTTTACTCGCCCACGGAGAAATCGTGCCAAAGCGCGGGCTGACGATGACTTGACGCTCATTATCAGCAGGGGCATTGATGCTGCCTTTTTCCGCCAATCCTAATAGGTCAAGGGCTTTTTTTTCGTCGTCGCTATTTAAGGTGGTAGGCAACACATACACTTGCTGCGTGCTAATCTGCGTGATGTTCAGCTCAGTTTTTTGTTGAAACTGGCTGATGAGCTGCTGCGTCTGAAAATCGGTCAGAAAAGAAAGTCCGGCGATGGTCATCATAAGGCATAATCCGTAAGATCAAGGCATCACTGCCATGCAAAGTAAATGGTCTGCGCATTATAACAAGAAGCCCACTAAGAAACAGGTACAAAGCACCTCAAATTCATGCGACTGCATGATTTTAGACAAATTTTGCTAACAGACTGGCGTTTTTGCCTACTATTTTTTAGCCTTTTCTATTTTTTTTGGTATTGCCGTGCTTTCGTTTTTCTTCTTCGCTTATGCATCCGTTATTTTTTATTTTCATCCCTTTTGTGCCATAAGTTTTGCGCTATCTGTCTATTTCTTAGGCACTTTTTACCAAACATGCGTAAACCTTACAAACGCTAACATCGCATTACTGCGCGCCTATATAAACGCGGCGGTATTGCTCGCTATGCTGTATCCAGTTTATTAAGACATCCCTAACGACATAACAATGACAATGAATAAGGACAAAGATTATGAATAAGCAAGAACATATTGATAAGATTCAGGACATCATCAAAGACATCAAATATGCGATGATGACCACGCGCACTTTTGAAGACCACCTCCACGCTTGCCCAATGACTACCTCAGAAACGAGTCTGGGCGCAAAAGAAATTTGGTTCATCGGTGACAAAACCACCGAAACCGTGAAAGACATCCAAAAACAAGCGCAAGTTAACCTCGCCTACGTCAGCCAAGACGACAAAGACTACGTGTCTATCACAGGTAAAGCCGAGCTGGTCGATGACCAAGAAAAACTAGAAGAACTGTGGTCACCGGTATACAATGCCTTTTTTGAGCAAGGTAAAGAAGATGCCAATGTACAGCTGATTAAAGTTGTACCGCACGGCGCAGAATACTGGCTCAGCGGCAGCTCGGTCGTCAATATGTTCAAAATGACCGCTGCCGCCGTACAAGATGGCAAAAAAGCGGATAATGTTGGCGAAAACCACTCAATCGCATTCTAATCTGTGCCGTGATGCGTCAAGCACAGCTGATAAAAAAGCCCGTTAGGATAGCGGGCTTTTTTTGTGGGCGATTTTTATGGTTTATATTTATAAGGCGTTTTATTGTGGCGGCTGGGCATAGCGCTGATTGCCGCCATCAGCTGGATAAGCGTTCGGTGTGCGTGCTTGGGTATTACGTGAATAGGGACGCGGTTTGTTTGGGTCATACAGCTCATACATCACCGTGCCAATAACGCCCGTATTATCGATTGAACCTGATGGCGTGTTGGCGGCATACGCATCGTTTGGTGTACTAAAGATAAAGGATGCGACCGCATTTTGGCTTTTGCGAAAGCCTTCAATAACTAACTCGTCATGTGGGTACAACACATAGCCACTGGCAGAACGACTGGCAGCCTCACCATTTAAAACATTCAGCCCATCGACGCTGGCAACAACCTCGTACGTATGGTTACTGTTGTTCGTATAATACAAGCGATAGGCTTGGCCTGCATGGCCTTGTAAATAATATTGTCCATTATCACGATAAATAGGCAGTGTGCCACGGTCAGCCAATACGGACATCTCAACCTTACCACCCAATAGCGACATGCTGTTGATTTGCTGTCCATAATAATATTTGTCGGCATAGTTGAGCTGTGTCTGTGCCACTGGCGTCTGATCGACGCGGCGCAAATCGACACTGCGCACACTAGAGCTGACCTCATCGCCCCATGTCGTACCGAGACGTTCTGACGCATCTGCTGTCTGCATACTTGGCGCGTTACTTTCACTGACTTGGTAATTGGAATTTGATGAGCACCCTGCCACAAGCGCCAGTCCGACTGTTGTTATCATCAACTTACTTTTGCTAAAGCGCATACTGTTCTCTGCCCTATATCTTAAAATCAAAATAATAAAATAATTATCTTTTCTTTTGTTTGCTAAAAAATACATTATAACGTAATTTTTACTTTTATTTAATCTATATAACAATCTTTTGTTTGCCTTTTCTTATAATTTCCCATTAAAAAAGCCAATCGTTTATGGCGATTGGCTTTTTTTATCTATTTATTTTGCAGGGCTGACTAGGGCGTGTCCCTATTTTAAAAATGGTGATAAAAATGAGATAAATCGCAGGCAAACAAGGAAAATAGCGCAGGTAATATCAAGATATTGGCCAGCTATTTGACACCGTTTGCCAAAGATTTAGCCATTTTTAGCCCATTTAGTCATAAACGCTTGAATTAGGGACACGCCCTAACTACCGCTTTGTTTAAGATACGGCCATGCTGCTTTTAAATAAATCATCATCGACCATAGGGTTAATATCACTGCGGCGACCATCAGCAGATAGCCGACCAATTCAAGCGATTCCCAATTTAACAACAGCACCGTGATGGCAATCATCTGAAAGGTGGTTTTGAGCTTGCCGACATACGACACCGCCACGCTGGTACGGTTGCCCAGCTCTGCCATCCATTCGCGCAATGCCGAAACGGCAATCTCACGCGAGATAATCACAATCGCGGCAATCGCCATAATGATGTTCGGGTGCCACTGCACCAAAATAATGAGCGCGGCGGCGACCATCAATTTGTCGGCAACAGGGTCAAGAAAGCGCCCAAAGGCTGAGGTGATGTTCATCTTACGCGCCAAGTAACCATCGAGCCAATCGGTCACTGCCGCGAGTACAAACACAAAGGTCAGCAACACATGACGCAGTAAGCTGTCGCTAAACTCATTCATGCCCACACGGGCGATGACATTGTCAGGAATCAGCGGCACACCAATACCAAGCGCAGGCGGCCAGTACGCAATCGCAATGAACAGCGGTATCATCACGATACGCGCGATGGTCAGATTGTTCGGCAAATTAAAAATGCTTTGCGCGTTTTGATTACTGGGTTGCGAGCGCTCGGTCATGGTAACTCATTGTATGGTGGTCATAGTAATGGCAAATAGCTTAGCACTTTTCCATCTGAACGTCATGCCATCTGTGGGCAATCCGCCAAACACTTGGCTAAAAACACAATGCCGCAAATACGCTGGTCTTAAGAAGTTGTAAGCAAAGATGACAAGCGCTTGATTTTATTAGGATTAACGGCATTATGGTAAGTAAGGCAAAGGGACGACAAAACCAGTAATGTCATGCTTTCCTCAGTCCGCAGTTCCTCCTCTGCGGGCTTTTTTTTGTCTTACGATAATGTCTTATTATTCATCCGTTTCTTGATGCTTTTTCATTACGCTTTTTTCAATGTTCTTTTTTGATAATAACGACGCTTTATGATGCGGATATGACAGCCGTGATGCTTGCTGCTGCCATTTGATAGCAAGCCTCAATACTGCCCGCACCGCACCAATCGCCTGTGACCAGCCAGCGTTTATTCTTATCTATCAATGGCACATCATTCAGGCGCTCGCCTGTTGTTGCGGCATAGCGCCAGCGGTGTAAATCAATGTGGTTAGGCGCGGTGTTGCTCGTCCAGCCAAGTACCTGCTGCGCCGCTTTAAGCAGATGGGTGTGTACGCTCTCTTGGTCATCATCTACGTGCACCTCCGACCACGCATTGTCCGCATGAATGGTTACGCTCGGCAGCAGATGGCCGTGTTCAGGCTTGTCATGTTCAATAAAGACCTTGTCTAAAATACCATCAGCGAGCGACAATACCGACCACTGACGCATGTTCTCTTGCAAGCATGACGGCAGATGCGCTTTGTCTTGCCAGCCCAGCATCAGGGTATAACATGCCTGCATGCTGGGGATTAATATCTTATCTTTAGCAGTAAAACTTGTGTCTGCAAACAGTTCTGCTGCCTGTACATTGGGCGCGGTACAAATAAACCAGTCAAAGACACCGACGCTACTGCCTTCCTCGTCATACAGCTTGGTGCGCGGCGTTGCACCTTGATTATCTAAAATGCTGTCAGTCAGCGGCGCAATGCGTGTCTTAAACTGAATCTCGGTATGCGTCAAACTATCGGCAATGGCGCGTCCCCAACTGGTCATTTTTGGGCTACTGATATAGCGCGGATGCTCAGGTGTCTCCGTTCTAATATTTGCGCTGATACTATCTACGGTCTTAGTTTGCGCTTCTTTAATATGTGCAATACGGCTCTGCCACGGCGCTAGAATATTGGCATCAATAAATGGTGCGATGAAGGCTTTAAAGGCGTCTGATTTTGCGCTAAAGCTTTGTACCCCCATCGCCCATTGCCACTCTTGCTTACTGCTCGTCTGCGGTTTACGATAACGGGTCGCCATGCGCCCAACGCCACGTGACTTTTCAAAGACGGTAATACGCAAAGGATGGTTACGCTGCGTTGTCCATTCACGCTGTAGTAGCGCGGCGCTGATTAGCCCTGTCAGTCCGCCACCAATAATGGCAATACGTGTTGTCTGAGCACTGGTATCCGTCATGATGTACGCCTCTATTTATGATAGTGCTTATACCATTCATCTAAAAATAAAAAGCCATGCTATCCGACGATGCATGGCTTTGTTATTGGCTTATGGTGCGCAAATTGTCAACGTTTTGTGATTGATTGACGCTTTAATCGTTTCAATGACCTTTATGCCTTCTCTAGACGGTCTTTTTTGACCACCTCAATCAAGGTTTCAACCACATCGCTGTCTGCCAAGGTCGACAAATCTCCCAACTGGTCGTCTTGACCAGCGGCCAGCTTACGCAAGATGCGGCGCATGATTTTGCCAGAGCGCGTTTTGGGCAGTGCATCAACGATATAGATAGAATCCAGTCCTGCAATCGGGCCAATCTCGGTACGCACATGGCGGTTCAGCTCAGCACGTAAATTGCTGCTGTCCTGCTCACCTGATTTTAGGATAATAAAGGCGCAAATCCCCTCACCGCGAATCGGATGCGGCATACCTACAATGGCCGCTTCTGCGGTCGCAGGGTGCGCAACCAAGGCGCTTTCAATTTCAGCTGTACCGAGGCGGTGACCTGAGACGTTTAAGACGTCATCGACACGGCCTGTAATCCAGTAGTGACCGTCTTCATCACGCTGCGCGCCGTCGCCTGTAAAGTAGTGACCTTTATAGGTACTAAAATAAGCCTCTAAAAAGCGCTGATGATTGCCATAAATGGTGCGCATCTGACCTGGCCAGCTGTCGCTGATAACCAAGTTGCCTTCGGTTGCGCCTTCTAAGATGTTGCCCTTTTCATCGACCAAATTCGGTCGGATACCATATAGCGGGTTCATCGCAGCGCCTGGCTTCAAGTCCACCGTATTAGGTAGCGGTGCCATCAAGATACCGCCCGTTTCGGTCTGCCACCATGTATCGACGATAGGACAGCGCGCATTGCCCACCACATGATAGTACCAATCCCACGCTTCAGGGTTAATCGGCTCGCCCACACTACCGAGCAGACGCAGGCTGTTACGCGCAGACTCACGCACGAAAGCATCGCCTTCTTTCATCATGGCGCGGATGGCAGTCGGTGCGGTGTATAAAATGCTCACATCATGCTTGTCAATGATATTGCCCACACGCGCCCACGTTGGAAACTCTGGCACGCCTTCGAACATGACCGTTGTCGTACCGTTCGCAAGCGGCGCGTAAGTAGTGTAAGTGTGACCTGTAATCCAGCCCACATCAGCAGTACACCAATACACGTCGTCTTCTTTGACATCAAAGACGTCGCGGAATGTCGATAAGGCATAAGTAATGTAGCCGCCTGTCGTGTGCAGGACGCCTTTTGGTTTGCCTGTCGATCCTGAGGTGTAGAGCAAGAATAAAGGATCTTCGGCATTCATGGGTTCTGGCTCGCACACTTCGCTTTGACCATCAACCAGCGAGTGATACCATGCGTCACGGCGACCACTCATAGGAATAGAAGTGCCCGTACGGTGTACCACAATGACTTTTTCAACGCAGTCTGTCCCTTCTACATCAAGGGCGCGATCGACGTTCATTTTTAGTGGTGTGTGCTTGCCACCGCGCAAGCCTTCGTCAGCAGTAATGACCAGCTTTGATTGGCTGTCTACGATACGATTGGCAAGGCTGTCTGCAGAAAAGCCACCAAAAACGACCGAATGCACAGCGCCAATACGCGCACAGGCGAGCATAGAAATCATTGCTTCAGGCACCATTGGCATATATAAGGTAACGCGATCGCCTTTTTTAACGCCCAGTTTACGCATGGCATTGCCCAAGCGGCAGACTTCGGCATGCAGTTCTTTAAATGAGATGATTTTGTGCTGTGAGGGGTGGTCGCCTTCCCAAATGATGGCAGGCTTTAATGGTTGGGTTTTGACATGGCGGTCAAGACAGTTAACAGAGATATTGAGCACGCCATCTTCGAACCACTTAATGCGAAAATCTTCTAGATCGTAGCTGACATTACTGACCACTGTAGGTTCTTTAATCCAATCGATTAGCTTTGCCCGCTCACCCCAAAAAGCATCTCTACCCTCTGCTGAATTGACAGATTGAGCGTATTGCGCTTGATATTGTTCAGGATTGGTATTCGCGGCTTTTGCAAACGCTTCGGTTACGGGGAACGTCTTTTGAGTCATGGTCAAATTCCTTTTCGATTATCGTTATTTCTTTTGAATGTCGGCATCAACGCAGGCGCGTTAAGAAAATGTCGTCAGACATACCGACACAACTGTACGCTGTACCAAAGATTTCCTTATACCAATGTCACGTACAGCACAGTAGCGTGTCGACTATAGTTTGACAAATAAGTTAAGGGGTTGCAAGGGGCGGTAACACAACTACCAAACGGCGCAGAAAAATCACGCAAACCCCGTTGTCACAAGGCATTGCTCAAAATGCTACAATAGACAAAACCTTCCCCCAAATCGCGCAAACCCTTGCTATATATGGGGAGTTTTGAAATCGCCCGCCAATACCGTATTTATTGATATTCACTATTTTTTAAAAAAATTATTTGTTAGGTATCTTCATGACCCCAACCTCTTATGACGTCATTATTATTGGTGCAGGTGCATCGGGACTATATTGCGCGCTACATGCAGGGCAACGCGGTCTGCGTGTTTTGGTGCTCGACCACGCCAACAAAGCAGGCAAAAAAATTCTGATGTCTGGTGGCGGACGCTGCAACTTTACCAATTATTTTGTCGCGCCTGAGCACTTTATCAGCGCCAACAGCCATTTTTGTAAGTCGGCACTGAGCCGTTACCCAAGCTGGGAATTTATCGCCATGGTTGAGCGGCACAAAATCGCCTATCACGAGCGCGAGCACGGGCAGCTGTTTTGTGATGATTCAGCGCAAGATATCTTGACCATGCTGCTTAACGAGTGCCAAGGCGCTGGCATTGAGATACGCTTGAATACCCAGATTGACAGCCTCAGCGCTGATAATGCGGACGGGGCAGATGGCACGCACTTTGCCATTCGCACCACGCCCAAAGCCAATAAAAAATCTACCGTGACGGATAAGACTGGAACGACGTATCACAGTCGCGCCGTCGTCGTAGCCACAGGCGGACTGTCTATCCCGACCATGGGCGCAAGCGGACTGGGTTATCAGTTGGCAGAGCAGTTTGGACATCAGATTGAGCCATGCAGCGCAAGCCTTGTGCCCTTTACCTTTACCGACCAAATCGGCGAGCTGATACGCAGTTTGTCAGGCGTGAGTATCCCTGTCGTGGCGAGCAATGAGCGCGCTTCATTTCGCTTGCCGCTGCTCTTTACCCACCGCGGACTCTCAGGCCCAAGTATGCTCCAGCTGTCAAACTATTGGCACACAGGCGAAACCATTACGATTAATTTGTTCCCCATGACGGACGTC
The DNA here is from genome assembly GCF_016464015.1 of Psychrobacter sp. bablab_jr014. Classification (GTDB taxonomy): domain Bacteria; phylum Pseudomonadota; class Gammaproteobacteria; order Pseudomonadales; family Moraxellaceae; genus Psychrobacter. The sequence goes on along the minus strand of NZ_JACDXT010000005.1, from coordinate 91,721 downwards.
AGCGAATTATTATTAACACATAAGCAGCAGCATCCAAAACAGCTGGTACGCACAGTGCTGGCAGAATATACAGAAGACAAGCTGCCCAAAAAACTATTAAGCGCCCTACAAACGCACCTATGGCACGACTATCGTGATACTGAGCTGGCCAATATCAAAGACGAACAGCTGCGTCTGCTCGGCGAGACATTAAACGGCTGGACGCTTAAGCCGTCAGGTACCGAAGGCTACCGCACCGCTGAGGTGACACGCGGCGGGGTCAATACCGATGAGGTATCGTCCAAAACTATGGAAAGTAAGCAGCAAAAGGGCTTGTATTTTATTGGTGAAGTGCTGGATGTCACAGGTTGGCTCGGTGGTTATAACTTTCAATGGGCATGGGCAAGTAGCTACGCGTGCGCGCAAGCGTTGGCGGCTAAAAAGTAATCACGGTCTTTAAAGGCGCTCATCGATGCGCTATTTGCGAATTGAGTCTGTAAATACCAATCGATGAGTCATTGACTGCCTCGTTTTTGAGCCGCTGATTTATATGAGCTGATAGTCTATCGGCAGATGTGAATCCTTAAGCAATAGTAAACGTTACTTGTTTTTTTGTAAAAAACAACTTTTTTCGAGCATTTTATACATTACTATGTAATTTTTATTTTATGATAGGTCTGATTCATTAATACAGCTTTACAACGTTTTATGAGATGCTGACCTATGCGCGCAATTGAACATCTGCATGATAATGTACCCAGCCAATGGATTGGTGATGGCTTTTATGTCAAGACTGTGATCAATCATTTAGCAGGTACCTCTCAGTTTAACCATACGCATACCGATCCTTTCTTACTGCTCGACTATGGCGAGCCCACCTATTTTGCCCCTAACCCTGACTATGAAGAACGTCCGCATGGTATCGGTCTGCATCCGCACAAAGGCTTTGATATCGTTACCGTCATCTATCATGGCGAGCTGAGTCACTTTGATACGATTGGCGGTCAAGGCACGTTACGAGATGGAGATATACAATGGATAACGGCAGGCAGCGGTATCATGCATGAGGAATTTCATTCCCCTAAGTTTAGCCGCGAAGGTGGGGTGTTTAATACCGTGCAGCTGTGGGTCAATTTGCCTAAAGCGCATAAACATACCGCGCCGCGCTATCAAAGCCTCAAACGAGAACAAATGCCAAACCTGCCTTTGTATGATAATGACGACATCACTAGGTCGCTGGGCACAGTGACCCTGATTGCTGGCGAGTGTGCACAAGCACAAGCTAAAATTGACACATTTTCGCCCATTAATCTGTGGGATATTACCCTTGATGCTATCGGTACTATTGAGCTACACGTACCTAAATGTCATACGCTACTTATCTTAATGCAAGAAGGTGAAGTACTGGTACAAGGCGCACGTGCCCGTGCGGGGACTTTGGTACAGTTTGCTGCACCGACCTGTAGCGCATTGATAGATGGCGCAGTTGACCCCAATGGATATGACACGGTACGCTTGTCTATCACAGCGGACATGCTGGCGAACCACTCTAGCACTAAGCTGTTGCTACTGAGTGGTCAACCGCTTGGCGAACCTATCGCCGCGCATGGGCCTTTTGTTATGAATACGCGGATTGAGCTGGAGCAAGCCTTTCACGATTATAAAAACGGCGTGTTTGGCAACGCGCCTGCGATCGTATAGACCAGTCTTTGGTACTATCGATAAGGTGAGCCGTCACAATCCACAAAAAAACCGCCTACTTTTTGCGCAGGCGGTTTTTTATTAAGAAAATACAGCTTGTCGGCGTATTAAGACGCTTGGCGCTTATCCAGCTTTTTGTTCTTCTAAATATGGATAGTCGGTATAGCCTTCGGTGCTGCCCCCATAAAAGCTCTCAGGGTGCTGCTCGTTCAATGGCGCGCCTATACGAATGCGCTCCGCCAAATCAGGGTTGGCAATATAGTCACGACCAAAGGCAACGGCGTCGATATAGCCTGCTTTGATGTTCTTTTCTGCTTTGTCCGCATCATAGCCACCTGCAGCAATGATTAGCTGACCAAAAGCATCGCGTACGCGCTGACGGAAGTCGTCACTGTATGGCGTGCCGCCCGCCCAATCTGGCTCTGAGATGTGCAAGTACATGAGTTTGCGCTTGTTGATTTGCTCAATCAGCCAGATGTTGTCGTCTTCTTCATAGCCTCCTTCGACATTATTAAATGTGCCGAGTGGCGAGATGCGGATACCCACGTGCGCCGCGTCCCACGCGTCAACACACGCATCAATAACACCAAGCATCAGACGAGCGCGGTTTTCACGACTGCCGCCATAGTTGTCATCGCGCTTATTGGTGTGCTCGGCCCAAAATTGATGCAGTAGATAACCGTGCGCGCCATGAATCTCAATGCCGTCAAAGCCCGCCTCTTGCGCGCATTTGGTCGCGTGGGCAAAATCGGCAATCACTTGCTCAATCTCTTCAAGGCTGGCAGGACGTGGCGGCGTGGCATCCACACGAATCGCTTGGTTGTCGCTATCACGCAATGAGGTGCGAATACCCACATCGACATCCGATGCCGAAATCGGCGCTTTACGCTCAGGCTGTACGCTCGCATGCGACACAAGGCCCGTATGCCACAGCTGCACGACGATTTTGCCGCCTTTGGCATGTACATTATCGACAATCGCTTTCCACGCGGTCACTTGGTCATCGGTGTGCAAACCTGGCGCACCTGCGTAGCCTTTTGCCTGAAATGAGACCTGTGTCGCTTCAGTAATCACCAGCCCTGCACCTGCACGCTGCGCGTAATATTCTGACGCCCATGTGATGGGCACATCTCCTGGCTCAACCGCACGCAAGCGGGTCAATGGTGCCATTAAAATGCGGTTTTTTAGCGTCTGCTCGCCCATTTGTACAGGTTCAAAGAGAATGTCATGTGCCATAAGGAATCCTTATTATTTTATATATCAATGCTGAGCACTGATAATAAAAAGTATCAAATTTATGTAGAAAATCTTATAAAATCATTAGTAAAACTAATTTTATACTCGCCTTTAATAGGGCGAATCAGGTAGCATTCAAGTCAGCATTACAAACGGAAACAGCTACTGACAGTAAGGGTTTACTCTGATTTTTTAGATATTGAAAGACAAGTGTTTAATATACGAACCTTATAAAAATTAATTATGAGAATAGAAGACAAGCTTAATGTTGACTTTATAAACAATAAAATTTCATCTACTAGACCATCATAGCCAGCAATGAAAGTACTGTCTAATCTCGCTGTATCGATTTTATCGTGAACTGACTATATTAAGGCGTATCCTTTGCTTGAATGCAACGAGCACTCATCTACAAACACGACCTGCTACTATAGGTCATATCACCTTTACCTTTGTACATTTATAAGAACACGATAACAGGACAACCCATGACCCTACGCATCTTACAATCTGCCATCACCAATCCGTGGTTTAACCTTGCGACCGAAGATTGGCTGTTTCAAAGCCTTGGTAAGGACAGCGACCCCAGCACGCACACGCTGTTTTTGTGGCGCAATAGCGAAACGGTGGTCATCGGGCGCGCGCAAAATCCATGGGTAGAATGCAAGGTCGATAAGATGCAGGCGGACGATGTATTTTTGGCGCGGCGACAAAGCGGCGGCGGTGCGGTGTTTCATGACCTTGGCAATACCAACTTTACTTTTTTGTCGCCCAAAGCCGACTACGACCAGATGGCGAACTTTACCATTATTATCAACGCGCTAAAGTCGCTCGGCATCGAAGCAACGCTGTCGGGGCGCAATGATATGCAGGTCGGTGAGCGCAAAATATCGGGCAGTGCCTTTAAACACACTGCCGAGCGCAGCTTTCATCACGGCACGCTACTCGTTAATGCCAATATGCAAAAGCTCGGCGACTACCTCAACCCGCATCCCTTAAAGCTCAAAGCAAAGGGCATCAAATCGGTGCGCGCCCGTGTGGCGAATTTGAGCGAATTTAATGACAGCATCACCCATGAACTCTTATCCAGTGCGATTATTGACGCGTTTTGTGCCTATTATGGCGAGACAGCAAAGGTCGAGCAGCTCGATGAAGCCACCCTCGCTCAGCAGCCCACGCTCAACGCCTATTATCAACAGATGGCGGACTGGGACTGGCGTTTTGGCAAAACGCCTGAATTTACCCACCATATCGAAACGCGCTTTGATTGGGGCATGATGGATGTGCATTTGGACGTGACGCAGGCGCAGATTAGTGAGGTGGTTATCTTTTCTGATGCGCTAAATGTCGAGCTGATTGATGCGTTAAAAGCAGCTTTGACGGGCGCAAAATACAGCCAAGACGGCATTACAGCATGTTTGGATACATTAGCAAATACGCATCCTGAATTCGCCGCGCAAGTGGGTGATGTTAAAGGGTGGATGATTGGAGAAGTGGTTAGGTGACTGGTTATAGATGCAAGTTTTTATAACTATTCAGTGTGTTCCTATTCAAACCCCTCGTCTAACCAATAATATTTAGAACTTTTGTATACTAAAATCTTAATATCTATTACAATAATAAGCAGACTTAAGTTTGACATAAAGATATCGCGTTTATTGATACTCGCGATATTTTTTTGTCATCAACCATAGCATACATTGGAAGTTAGACATGGCTGCATATATTACAGTAGGCGCAAAAACAGATCATGGTGGCACAGTCATTACGGGTTCTGCACACACATTGGTTAATGGTATTCCTGTAGCGCGTAAAGGTGACAAAGTACAGTGCAAAAAATGCAAAAAAGTCGTCACGATTGTCACAGGTGACCCAGCCTTTGTCATTGATGGTGCACCTGTGGCACGTGCTGGTGACATAACGAGCTGCGGCTCTAAGCTGATTGCTGTTCAACAAGCTTTTGCAGAGTCGGATTTTGATGTAATGGGAGTTGAACGACCTGAGCAATACATGGCGACTTATGGTGACGTAAATCAAGGAAGTGATAGTGGTAGTTACTTTAGTATTGAGGATGTATATTTAAATAACAACTTGTTTTCTCCCTATGGTATTAAAACACGTAACCATGTAGGACATCATGGACAATCATCAAGAAATGCAGCTCCTGATAAATATGACAAAATATATATCAAAGTCAAAGTGCAGAGTGGTTCATTCAAAAACTTCAAGCTGGATGTATCAGGGACACCAACGCCCCTATCATCCAAATCTGGCACTTTTAATAAAGGTGATATTATTACGTTAGAGTGGGATGGCTTTATTGGTGATATCTATGCTAGCAAGGCTCTATTAGCTGGCGTCGATCTAAAAGTATCTGCTACAGATTTGAGTAGCAATACTATAGCTAGCGATATAGAAAAAGTTGTATTTAAGTTTAAAAAACAAGATTGGATAGATATTAGTATAGATAGACAAGCAAAGCGCATAGTTGCAAATCTCAGAGTCAGTATATCTGAATTGAAGTGGGATATAGTGCCTGACAGGGTGGTTAGCAATCAAACTCAAAATCAACTCAATAGACCTATAATCTTTAGGGATAAGATGTCTGATTATTTGACCAACAGTGAGGTTGAGAGTTTGGTTAAGCAAGGCGTCAGCCGCTACTGGAGCCGTCAGCACAATACAATTAAAAGTAAACGACTTGATATCGATGTTCATGGAGAGAAGTTTCAAGTATCTACCAAGTGTGAGATTACTGATCGTAATAGCATGCCTAAAATGAATATTATCTTTAATACTAATAGTGTACCTGGACGCTCTAGATACTGGGAAGCATCAAGGATGACTTATTATAATATTGGATATTTGCTACTCACTGATTCGCACGGTAAGCAAGTATGGAGATTTCGGCAGAAAAGTAGCGCTGATAAGATTTTCAAAAGAGTATTTGCACATGAAATAGGTCATGAGATATTACTGGCCAATGGCGGGCAGCATTATTCCAAAACTCATAAAGGCTCGTCTACTATCTTACAAGCAGTGAATGGCACATACACTGCTACAGGTAGTGAGTATGATTTAATGAAATATGCTGAACAGAATCCACAGGATTATGACGATAAAGTGGTCGCTAGTGAAGAAGATGTACTTGGATTATTAGCGATATCGCAACTTACTTTATAAAAAGGTAGCACGTTTATGAGCATATTTAGGACATCAAGCAGTTTAATTATTGGCACTTTTGTTTCTTTGTGTATTTTAAGCTGCTCAGCAGGACAAGACATCTATGGCTATGCCTCCCCAATTATTACTGGGCAAGTCTTGGATAAAACCACCAATAAGCCCATAGAAAACGTTTCTCTTTTACAAACCAGTGCAGATACAACAATGACTGATCATAATGGGTACTTTAGACTACCTTCTTATAAAGAGGATTATACCACCTCTGATACTGGCAGGGGGATAAACCTCATGACTGAAGGTGGTTTGGATTTATATAAAGAAGGCTATAGAAGAAAAGTCTTTAGCAATTCTGGCTTCAAATTTTTAGAAGTAAAGTATACCGAAGAAGTACCATATCATATTCATTTGGGTAAGGTGTTTTTAGAGCCGCTACCAGAAGGTGTGGATATTAACGATGTTGAAGATGAGTACATTGATGACATGACATTTTGTCAGCCTAATGAGTCTCAAAAAGAAGTCAACTGTATGCCACTACCAGATGGAGTTACAAATGAAGCCTTATAAACTATTTGCCTTTATCGGTGTGCTAACGGTTCCATTAAGTGCTTGCTTGATACTAGAGCCTACTGATTACTACGTCACGCCAGCACTTTCAGGCCAGTTGCTAGACAGTGAAACTCAGCAACCTGTTGCTGATGTAAGTATTTACTTAACGGATGAACATCAAACGACTTCTGACAGCACAGGCAAGTTTACCTTGCCACCCATGGTCGTCTCAGATGATAAAAGACATAGACGCAATAGAGAACAGCTGCAATTCATTTATGAATACGCTGATATCATGATTGAAGGCGACGGATATCAGCGTCGCTTATTTAACGTGGATGGCATAGCTTTACTTACGCCAGCTTTGGATATCAATACACCAGTGTCAATAAATATGGGTAGTGTATACCTTACGCCACTAGCAGCAGGTGAGCATGTCTATGATAGGGTATATCAATATACTAAGACGATGAGATACTGTAAACCTACTGAGTCTCAAAAAGAAGTCGATTGCATACCCGTACCAGAAGGTAAAACTTATAAGCAAGTTAGTCCAAATCGTTCTGTAGAATAGTCTTCTTTACTTATCATCTAAACTGCTTTATGAATGATTAAAGTAAAAGTCTAGTATCATATTACACCCTAAATCCCCGCCGCGACTTCTGCCCCATCACGAATGGCGCGTTTGGCGTCCAGCTCAGCCGCAAGCTTTGCCCCGCCGATGACGTGATATTGCGCTTTGGGCGCGTCCCCAACTTTGGGCATCAAGTCCACCACCGATTCTTGCCCCGCGCAGACGATGACATTATCCACGCGTAGCAGTTGGCTGTGCCCTTGTGCGTTGGTCACCCAGATGCCTTCGTTGGTAATTTTTTCATAGTTCACGCCTGAGATTTCAATGACGCCGTGCGATTTGATGTGCGCGCGGTGTACCCAGCCTGTGGTTTTGTTGAGTCCTTTACCCAAGCGCCCTTTGCTGCGCTGCATCAAGTAGACTTGGCGTTTTGGTGTAATGCCTTCAGGTTTGTGCAGTCCGCCTGCGCTGTCGTAATCAGCGTCTTGGGTGACGCCCCACTCCTCGCGCCACTCTGCCACCGATTGGGGTTTGGGGCGGTAGCTTGGGTCTGCAAGCATGGTATCAGTCAGCACTTGCGTATGCTTAGCGGTCAAGTATTCACTGACATCAAAGCCAATCCCGCCCGCACCAATCACTGCGACCGTCGCGCCAGTCTCATGCTCTCCTGACAGCAGCTCGGCATAGCTTAAGACATGCGGCAGCTCTGCGCCCTCCAGCTTACCCTCAAGGCTACGCGGTACGACGCCTGTGGCAATGATGACGTGATGATAGTTGCTCGCCTCCAGCATATCGCTATCGACCGCGGTGTTTAATTTAACCTCAACACCAAGATGCTCAAGCTCATTGCGATAGTAGCGAATGGTCTCAAAAAACTCTTCTTTACCAGGAATGACTTTGGCGTAATTAAACTGCCCGCCGAGGCGCGATTTTGCCTCATATAACGTCACCTCGTGCCCGCGCTGGGCGGCAACGCACGCCGCCGACATGCCCGCAACTCCACCACCGACCACGGCGACTTTTTTGGGACGTTTGGCTTTTTTGTAGACCAGCTCGGTTTCATAGCAGGCTTGCGGATTGACCAAACACGTCGAGCGCTTGTGTTCAAAGGTATGGTCAAGGCAGGCTTGGTTACAAGCGATGCAGGTATTGATGCGCTCGCTTTGTCCCGCTTGCGCTTTGTTCGCCCAGTTGGGGTCGGCGAGTAGTGGGCGCGCCATTTGTATCAAATCCGCCTGCCCCGACTGTACGATATGCTCGGCGGTGTGCGGCATGTTGATACGGTTCGCTGCCATCACAGGGATGCTGACATGGCGGCGCACTTCGGCAGCAAAGTCGGCAAACGCGGCGCGCGGGACACTGGTGACGATGGTCGGCACGCGCGCTTCGTGCCAGCCAATGCCTGTGTTAATAATAGTCACGCCCGCCGCTTCCAATGCCTGCGCCACAGCAATGACTTCTGCCATGGTATTGCCGTCTTTGACCAAGTCGAGCATGGACAAGCGAAAGACGATAATAAAATCTTCACCGACCGCCGCACGCACCGCCTGCACAATCTCTACAGCAAAGCGCATGCGCCCGTCAATATCGCCGCCGTATTCGTCTTTGCGCTTATTTACATGGCGCGATAAAAACTGATTAATTAAATAACCTTCTGAGCCCATGACCTCGACACCGTCATAGCCTGCTTGCTTAGCGAGTGTGGCGGCGCGGGCGTAATCGCTGATGGTTTGCTGGATGTTTTTTGCGCTCATTTTGCGCGGTTTAAAGGGCGAGATGGGCGATTTAATCGGGCTTGGCGCGACCACAAACGGATGGTAGCCATAGCGCCCACTGTGCAGGATTTGCATCAAGATTTTGCTGTCGTGCTTGTGTACCGCGCGGGTTAAGCGCTGGTGGTGGATGACGTCCATTTTGGTGTTCATCGTCCCGCCTACGGGCAATAGCCAGCCTTCGCGATTGGGCGAGATGCCGCCCGTTATCATCATACCCACGCCGCCTTTGGCACGCTCGGCAAAGTAAGCGGCGAGCTTGCCATAATTATAAAAGCGGTCTTCTAATCCTGTGTGCATCGAGCCCATGACCACGCGGTTTTTTAGGGTGGTAAAGCCCAAGTCAAGGGGTGTAAACAGATGCGGGTAGTCGCTGTTGTGCGTCGGTATGTGCGAGTCGTTGGCGGCGGTGTTTGCCTGAGCAGCTGAGCGTGCATCCATGATGATGTCCTTATCGTCCCGAAGTTGATGGTAATGGCGCGGTTTTGGCGTTGCCTGTCGTTACGGATTATTGTCGTTGGTTAACTTAATTTTATCCTAGCATAGCGACTACAAGGCTCACTATGGTGTTAAACGACTGGCGAGTGAGTATTTTTTTGCGGCACAGTAATGTATGCTTTTTATATTTGTTTTCGCTGCATTTACTTTGTCTTGTGACTCTTTACTATAAGGAGTGCGGCGCGATGTTGTGTAGCCGTTCTGCTGCATTATTTTTATTTATGATAAAAAACATTTTTTTATAACACCGTGAATCGACTATTTTTGGTTGTTTTTATCAAAAAATTTACGCACAGTAGAGAGTAGCCATTGGTTAAAAAAGGAGACAACGCGCTGTGCTGCGGTTTTTGCCGTGTTTGCGATTTGACCTCTATACTTTACCCATGGTGACCTATTTTGAGCAACGGACTGCTTATATTCATTGACAAAGGACTGTCCCATGACCGACTTTCATACCGCGCTTGGCAAAAATAACGCCAACTACCAACCCTTAACGCCGATTGATTTTCTTATCCGTAGCGCGCAGGTCTACCCTGAGCAGACGGCGATTATTTATGATGATTTGACCCATCCTGCGCTGACGCAGACATGGGGCGAGACGTACACGCGCTGTCGCCAGCTGGCGGACGGTCTACGGCAGCTGGGTATCGATAAAAACGATACAGTAGCGGTAATGCTGCCGAACACGCCTGCGATGGTGGAATGTGCGTTTGGCGTGCCGATGTCGGGCGCGGTGCTGTGTACGCTGAACACGCGCATGGATATCAATGCGCTCAGTTTTTGCTTGCAGCATGCGGAGGCAAAGGTCTTGATACTCGACAGTGAGTTTGCCGATTATGTGGACTTACTGACCGAAACTTTTCCGCAGCTGATGATCATTCAAGCGACCGATGCGGCGATTGAGACGGACGACTTTGGGCTAATGAGCTATGAAGCGCTGGTAGCCAGCGCAACCGATTTGGACAATTGGGAGCTGCCGCAAGATGAGTGGGACGCGATTGCGCTTAATTACACCTCAGGCACGACGGGCAAGCCTAAAGGCGTGGTGTATCACCATCGCGGCGCGACGTTAAACGCCTTATCGAATATTTTAGATTGGGACATGCCTAAGCATCCGATATATCTGTGGACGCTGCCGCTATTTCATTGTAATGGCTGGTGCTTTCCGTGGAGCATCGCCGAGCGCGCGGGCGTCAATGTCTGCTTGCGTAAGATTGATGCCGATACGATTTTGCGCCTAATTGCTAAGTATGGCGTGACCCATTATTGCGCCGCGCCTGTGGTACACAGCATCATTGCCAGTGGCGATCAGGCATTAAAAGACGCCATCAGCCACCCTGTCAAAGGCTGGGTCGCAGGTGCGCCACCGTCTGAGGCGATGCTGAGCAATATGGAGGCGATGGGCTTTCACATCACTCACGTTTATGGCTTAACCGAAGTATACGGCCCTGTGACCATTTGCGCCGAGCATCCTGAATGGGCAGCATTAACTACCGCCGAGCGCGCGCAAAAAAAATCGCGCCAAGGGATGGTATCGCATCTGATGGCGGGCTTTGAGGTGTTTCAACAAGGCACGAGTAACCCTGTAGCAAGTGACGGCAAAGAAGTCGGCGAGCTGGCTTTACGCGGCAATCTGGTGATGAAAGGCTACTTAAAAAACCGTAAAGCAACTGAAGCGGCATTCGCGGACGGTTGGTTTCGTACAGGGGATTTGGGCGTCAAACAGCCCGATTGCTATATCAAAATCATGGACAGGCTCAAAGACGTCATCATTTCAGGGGGAGAGAACATCTCCAGCATCGAGGTTGAGAATACATTGTACGCCCTGCCTGCAGTACAAAGCTGCGCGGTGGTCGCTGCCCCTGATGACAAATGGGGCGAAGTGCCCGTTGCCTTTATTGAGCTGCATCAAGGCACGCATCTGACCCGCGATGAGGTACAAGCGCATTGCCGCGCACACTTGGCAGGCTTTAAAGTGCCCAAGCACATTGTCTTTGCCACCATCCCCAAGACCAGCACGGGCAAGGTACAAAAATTTGAGCTCAGACAAGCCGCCAAGTCCATTGACTATACCGCCGAGACGAGTGCTTAGCGTCATGTAGACTAAGACACGCCCTAGCCACTGATACGCGGTTCAAGCCATTGATAGAGTAGCATCCCTGCCAGCATCGCGGGGATAAACACCAGCGCTTGCCACTGTCCTGTGCCGAGCAGTACCCACGCAGGTCCAGGACAGATGCCAACCAGCCCCCAGCCGATACCAAAGAGCATCGCACCGAGGATTAAAGGTTTGCTCAAGGTACGCTTGCTGGGCAGCTCAATCGTCTCGCCGGCCCAGCTGACTTGTTGTCGCCGCGCCAGCCATACGCCGATAAATGCGGGTATCAGCGCTCCACCCATCACCAGCGCCAAGGAAATATCCCACGCTCCGAACACGTCCAAAAAGCCCCGTACCTTGGCAGGGTCTGTCATCCCCGATATCAGCAAACCATAACCGAACACCAAGCCAGCCACCAAACCGATGATATTTTTTAGCATTGTCCGCGCTCCTTACTGTTTAGGCTAACTTTGTGCTGTGCTATTTGTTTTTGCATGACCTTATTCATAGTATCCCCAGCCCATGACGCATCACAGTCACGGTCAAAATACCAAGCAGCATAAAGGTCAGTGTCGCCACCATCGAACGCGGCGACAGACGCGCATTGCCGCAGATACCATGCCCGCTGGTACAGCCCGAGCCAAGGCGCGTGCCAAAGCCGACGAGCAGTCCTGCGACAATCAGCAGCCACATCGAATCAGTCACCGTCACCTCAGGCAATGGCGCGCTCAGGGTATACCACCATGGCGATAAGAACAGCCCTAGCACGAACAATACCTGCCACAGCTCGACCCGCTTGGGCTTGAGCAGACTTGCGGTAATGCCGCTAATACCCGCCACGCGCCCGATGCCGAGCAGTAGCAGTACCGTGGCGACACCTATAATAAGTCCGCCCACTAACGAGGTGGGCGTAAAGGCTTGCCAGTCTATTTCAATCATCGCGCTACCCTCAGATTGCTTGTCTTAACATCGTTTATTTTAACGTATTATAATAATACATTATATAATAAAGTATAATATAAAAGTAAAAAAATACCAAGCCTGTATGACTTGGTACTTTTTATTTTTTAATCATCAGAAAAATAAGGCGGCGTATCAAGATGCAGAAGCGCACACCGTATCAAGCGCATCAGCAAAGCGCTGTACCGCGCCGTCCACGTCGGTCAATTTGTCTAAACCAAATAGCCCAATGCGAAAGGTCTGAAAGCTCTCAGGCTCGTCACATTTTAGCGGTACACCAGCGGCGATTTGTACGCCTGCATCAATAAAGGCGCGACCCTTATGAATGTCCTCGCGCTCGGTATATGATACCACCACTCCAGGCGCGCGGTAGCCATCGGCGGCGACACTGGCAAAGCCTTGTGCTTCGCAGCGCTCGCGGATACGCTCACCAAGCGCCCACTGCGCGTCATATAGCTTATCAAAACCGATATTTTTTGCTTCCATCAGCACGTCACGGAACTGGCGCAAGCCGTCGGTCGGCATGGTCGCGTGATAGGCATGACCACCGTTTTCATAGGCGCGCATGATGTTTAGCCACTGTTTTAAATCAATGCTAAAGCTGTCCGATTCGGTCGTGTCCACTGCCTCAATCGCCCGCTCGCTTAGCATCACCAATCCCGCGCACGGCGTGCTGCTCCAGCCTTTTTGCGGCGCACTAATCAGCACATCAATGCCCAAGGCCTCCATATCTAGCCACACGCAGCCTGAGGCGATACAGTCAATGACCAGCAGCCCGCCCACGCTGTGTACCGCTTCTGCCAGTGCCTTAATATAGTCATCAGGCAGGATAATGCCCGCCGAGGTCTCCACATGTGGCGCGAACACCACCGCAGGCTTGTCCGCTTTAATACACGCGACCACCGTGTCAATCTCGACAGGTGCAAATGGCGCTTGGGCGGTATCGTCCTTGCGCTCGGCAGTCAGTACGGTGGTGTCGTCCGTAATCTTGCCGCGTTCAATAATCTGCGTCCAGCGGTAGCTAAACCAACCATTACGCACAATCAAGCACTTCTTATCCGCCGCCAGCTGGCGCGCCACCGCCTCCATCGCATACGTGCCCGAGCCTGGCACAATCGCCACGCCCGCCGCGTGGTACACCGATTTTAGCTCGCGTGACAGATCAGTCATCACCGTCTGAAAGATCGCCGACATGTGGTTGAGCGCGCGGTCAGTATAGACCACGGAATATTCTAACAAGCCATCAGGATCAACATCGTGGCGTAACGCAGGCATGGCACACTCCTTGTTTTCATTGTTTATTCGGAAAGTTATTAAGGGACAATTATCGTCATTTATTGCGTCTTTGATGGTAGCACCGATAGCTAGGCATGACAATTGAGAGCCGCGTGACTGGCGGTTACACGCTGGGCATTTATCATTTTGAGGTTAAGAAAAGAAGGTATAGATAAGAAGAAAGGTCAGCGGGCACAAATAAAAAACGCTGCGATAAAAAAGCAGCGTATAAGCAAAATTAAAAAAGGAAACGACACATTAACAGTTAGCGGCGATAAGCATCATTCAGCCCCGAGACCACAAAGTCCAACAGCTCGCTGTCGCCCTCGCGCGCCGCTTTGCGCATCAGCTTTGATGGCGCGTGGGTCAAGGTTTGGGTCAGGCGGCGGGACAGCTCGGTCACGATGTCTTCAGCTTGGCTGTCGCCTTGTTCAAACTGTGCCAGTGCCGCACTCAGAATCGTTTCGACCTGCTGGTGCGTGCGCTCACGGTATTGCTGAATGTCTTTGCCCACTTGGCGCACCTGAAAGCGGCGCTCAATTTCTACCACCAGCTGACTGACCAGCAGCTCGGCGTCTACAGCGGCTTGGCGGCGCTGCTCGATATTACCCGCAATCACGTGCTGCAAATCATCAACCGAGTACAGATACACATCATCAATGCGGCTGATGGTCGGATCGATGTCGCGCGGCACGGCCAAATCAATCATCAATATCGGCTGATAGCGGCGGCGCTTTAGAGCGCGCAGGGTCATGCTTTTGTCAATCAGCGCGTCCATACTGCCGCTACAGCTGCTCACGATGTCCGCTTCTGCCAGCACTTCAGGCAATGCCGATAGCGGCTCGGTACGCACCTCGCGCCCCGCTTGGCGCAACTCGGCGGCGAGGAGTTCGGCGCGTTCAGGGTTGCGGTTACAGATAATCACGCGCCCAACACCCAGCCCCGCGATGTGCGTGGCGACCAGACGGTTCATCTCGCCTGCCGCGACCACGAGCAGCGTGCGCTTTGACATATCATCAAAGATTTGCGTGACCAATTTCGCTGCTGCAAAGCCGAGCGATACTGCTTGCGCGCCGACACTGGTATCATTACGCACTTGTTTTGCTGCGGCAAACATTTGGTCAATCACCCAACCGAGCTGATTGCTAAGCGCTTGCTCTTGTTGCGCAGTCTGTACTGCTTTTTTGATTTGCCCCAAGATTTGTGGCTCACCCAGTATCATCGAGTCCAGACCTGCTGCCACACGTAGCCAATGGGTCAGCGCGTGCGTGTCTTGATAAACGTACAGATAAGGGTCAATTTCACCAAGTGCCAAATGCTTAAAGTCTGCCAGCCACTGCTTTAATAGGCCAATATGCCGCTGCATGGCAGCATGACTGACGCTACCACTTGCGCTTTGCGTGCTTTTTTTATGGCGGGATGTATTGCTGTCACTGTCTGTATCGCTGTCTTGTTCATACGGTACGAGTGCATACAGCTCAGTACGGTTACAGGTCGAGACAATGACGCTGCCGTCACTGCGGGTTTTTAGGCCGCTCAGCGCCTCTGTCACCTCGTCACCCACAAACGCCAAGCGCTCACGCAAAGCGACTGGTGCAGTTTTGTGATTGACGCCAATGACCACTAATCTCATTATTGATAAACCATAACTGTAACGCGGGGGTATCGCCTCGCCAGCCAATCCTATAGCTTGGTAGCGGCGTCCGATATGCGTATGCGTGATACATAAGCCACCGCTATCGCCTGCTGCCGAGCGCGCAAATCATGTGCGGCGTCCAGACATCGGAGATATGGGTGGCTATAGATAGTATAAGATGTGTATAAAGCGGAATATTATAGCATTATTGGCAGATTTATTTAATACTCCTGCGCGTCTATCGTCACCACCTATATGTGTCGCACTTGTAACACAGATGACCAAAGCATGTAACACGAGTACCATTGTTTAATGTGTCATTAAACTTTTATAATCTTGTTATTGCACTGTTTTTTTGATAAAGAATGCGAGTTATGATGCCTCTTGGGTCTTTGTGGTATACCGTCTGTACCTCGACGCGCTGGGTTACCAAAGCGCAAATCTGGTCATTTTTAGCCACACAAGTTCAGCGTCCTAGCGCCTTTGCTTTGGCATTAGGGCTGTATTGTAGTGCGCCTGCGCATGCGTCCTTGTTAAGTAGCCTACTGGGTCATAAAACGCCCAGTAGTACGGTTGCGCCTGTAGAGTCGCCCGCGCCTGTTGAGCCTGTTGTTAATGCCGAGACAATGACAGACAGTGACCCAAGCAATCAACCCAGTCTTTATGCTTTGTTAGCGGCAGAATTTGCCGCCGACCGCGGCGACCCTGAGCGCGCCTTACAATTATACAAGCAGCAATCGTTAAAAGAGGACGCTACAGCCGTGTTTGAGCGCGCGCTTGGCTTGTCGCTGCAATACGATGATGTCAACACCTCGCTGCGTTTTGCCAAAGCATGGCAGGACAGAAACCCCGACCACGTGCCAGCGTGGTTTTATGTCGCGCATTTGGCATTAAAGGCGCACAATTACGAGCTGGCGGGCAAAACCTTGAATCGCATCTTACGCTATGACCCACGCGCCGATTTGAGCGAGATTCTCATTGGTATTTACCCAACTACCGAAGCCGACCAACGCGCCCTACTTATCGCTTTAGAGCCGATTGACAGTACCCAAAACGCTTCGCTATCGGTATTAAAAGCAGGTCTGCTGCTACAAGCAAACGCACCCAAAGACGCACTGGTACATATTGACCGTGCCTTAGCACGCCAGCCCAATTACGCACCCTTTATTACTTTAAAAACCGATATTTTGCGCAAAATGGACAGCCCTGATGCTGCGCTGTCCTATATCGACCAAGCACGTCTGCGCAATCCTGCCAGCAAGAGCTTGTACTTGTATCAGATTCGCTATTTGCTTGATTTAAAGCGCAGTCACGAGGCGTGGGCGCTGTTATTAAACGCGCACGAGCGCTTTATCGACGATGCTGAGATTACCTTACTTGCTGCTTTGGTGGGACTTGATATTGAAGAATACCGCCGCGCTGAGCAGCTGCTCAACACCTTAGTATCTCAGCCTATGTATACCGACCAAGCCTATTATTATCTGGGTATCAGTGCCGAGCGTCAGCAGAATATTGATATGGCAAAGCGTTATTTAAACGCGGTGATGCGTGAAGACTTGGTACTGGCGGCGCGTGAAAAAGTGGTGGCGTTTGAGCTGTTAGAAGACAACTTCGATGCGGCCATCGCTACCGTGGTTAAGCTGCGGGCACAATTTAGCGTCTTTGCGCCTGACACCTATGTCTTGCAAGCTGATATTTTGCGCCAACGACAAAAAACCGATGAGGCTTTGCACCTACTGACCGTAGCCAATCGTCAGTATCCTAATAATGAGATGATTTTGTTTGCTCGCGTACAGCTCTTGGACAATCAGCAAGACTATGTCATTAAGCGCGCTTTGCTGCAGCATCTACAAAATATTGATGCAAGCAATCTTGCCTATCAGCTCAGCTACGCGCAGCTGCTCATGGCGCATGAAAGCACCATATCACAAGGGCTGACCATTGCCCAAAGCATCATTAATGTGCGCTATGACGACCCGCGCTATGACAGCAATTTACATCTTGAAGCGCTCAACCTACTCGCCGAAAATGCGCTTAATCAGCAAGACTATATGCAGGTCATCGACTATCTACAAACGCCGTACGATGTCTTACCCACCTTAAGCTCAGGCGTGTTGTTGCTGCGCGCTTATCAAGGTATGGGCGAGACGGCCAAAGTGCAAAGTCTGCTCGAAGATTTGCAGCGGCGCTTTGCGTTTGGTCAGCACAATATCAATGACCGCGTGCAACAGTATTAAGTTGGCATGGTTTGAGCATGCTGGGAGATTTTATGATGCTGGCAATACAAAAAAAATAAACACTCACGCATAACCGCGCAACAAAACCCGCGTAGGCTAAGCTGAATAATATTCTATTAATGCATTACTTTATAAGAACTTGATAACATTTTGAGGAACGATTATGCAGCAGAATCTATCTACTTTTGTGGCGCGGACGCCCGCGCGTCTTTGTCGTCATGTTTTGCTGGGTACATTAGCCATCGCGACCCTTGCAGGCTGTCAGTCCATGCAGGCAGGCAAAGCCACCACCGCACCCACCACCAGCATTCCGCAAAAGCTAGAGAACTTTAATATCAATGGTAAAATCGGCGTGACCGTACCAAGTGACAGTGGCACTACAGGCGGCAGTGCGTTTTATGCGTGGGCGCAAGAGGATGACCGCTTTGCCATCGAGCTGATTGGCGCACTGGGCATTGGCAAAACCAACATCGAATACAATGGCTCAACGGCAACCCTTGTCAGCGAAAAAACAGGCACGATGACCGCAGACGACCCTGAAACCTTGCTGCAAAAAGCTACTGGCTGGCAAGCGCCCATCTCACAAATGCCGTACTGGATTTCTGGTCGCTCCGCACCCTCAGATAGCAATAGCGAGACTGACGCGCAAAACCGCCTCATCAGCGCAGTCAATGGCGAATGGCAAGCGAGCTTTAGCTACTCAGGCAACGACACCAAGCCGAGCAAAATTACGGCGCGTCAAAGCCAAGGCTATAAAGTTGTGATGACCATTAACCATCAAAACTGATTGGCAAAACTCAGCCAAGTTTGTACAAACACGCGCTAAAAAATGTGATTAAACAGGCAGCCTTTATATAAACGGCTGCCTTTTTTATACTGGTATTTTTGTTATTCACGCTTTTTATCCGTTGTATCTTTGCCCCACCGCGCGAAGCGGTTACAATCTTTTCTCACCTTTCTTTTTGCCATATCTATTATTTGGGCTACCGACTGCTATGAACCGCACGCCAAGCATTATCACCCGCTTTTCTCCTGCCAAGATCAATCTGTTTTTGCACATCACAGGCAAGCGTAGTGACGGCTATCACGACTTACAGACTGTGTTTCGGCTGCTAGATTTTGGCGATACGATGCAGTTTACGGTCGGTGATACGGGGGCGACCCAGCCTTTTATAAACGACAGTGAGGCATTATGCCGCGCTCTCGTCACGATTGACGGCGCAGAAGCTATTACTCAAAATATCGGTGATAATCTGATTTTTAAGGCAGCGCACGCTTTATTACGTACTGCTATTGAAGATAAGCGCTTACCCGATACCCTTGCTACCATCAAGATTGCCATTGATAAGCGCTTGCCCATGGGCGCAGGTTTGGGCGGCGGCTCGTCCAATGCCGCGACTACCTTACAGACGCTTAATACCTTGTGGCAATTAAAGTATCAGACAGAGACACTACTGAGCATCGGGCGCAGCTTGGGCGCAGATGTGCCAATATTTATCTTTGGTCAAGACGCGATTGCCACAGGTATTGGCGAGGTATTGACGCCGATTGATTTGCCTGCGCAGACCTATTTATTATTAACACCCAACGCGCACGCGAGCACCGCTGCCCTATTCGCGCATCCCAAACTGCGCCGCGATATTGCCCCGATTGATACGCAAACGGTCATCAGCGAAACAGCTCAGTTTACTGAGGCGCTCAGTCCACGCTATCACAATGTCTTCACCCCTGTCGTGACTGAGCTTGCGCCTCCTGTACAAGCGGCGCTCGATTATTTGCATACGCTTGAGGCAACAGCAGGTGGTCACGCGCGCATGACAGGCTCAGGCAGCGCGGTATTTTTGCCGATTGCTGCGCATCTTGCGGACGATAAGGCGCTACTGGCAAGATGGGTAAAAGACGCGCCTTGTCAGGGTTATGTGGTGGGGAGTTTGTAAGATACGCATTTTTGTAACTTGAGGCGCTAAGTACAGCTCATCTTACTGTTGTTAATTCTCAAGTTGTATGAAAATAAACTGACGCCATCATCTGATAACGATAAAGAAATCCCAGAAAAAATCAAAAATGGGTTGCAAAATCTAAAAATTTACTTATAATAGGTCGCCACAATAGGGGTATAGCCAAGTTGGTAAGGCATCAGGTTTTGATCCTGACATCCGTTGGTTCGAGTCCAGCTACCCCTGCCATATTTTGTTTTATTGCTATTGCCTTGATTGCCGCTTTTTGTAGCAATCTTTGGATAGCAATTGACAACACCTTCTCATCTTCGGTATAGTTCGCAACGAACGTCATACTGTTTGGGAACGCCGTAAACTACGGCAAACACTGCATGATAAGACATCCTCACGACTTATCATTAAAGCGGTATACAATACAGGGGTATAGCCAAGTTGGTAAGGCATCAGGTTTTGATCCTGACATCCGTTGGTTCGAGTCCAGCTACCCCTGCCATTTTCTGCAGTACTTCACCATCTTTTCTTTCTTAATTTGAGCAGTTTGTCACTGCTTAGCGGTCGCTGCTTGAGTCAATCAATAGGACTTCAGTCATGCCTTATTTGGCGATTTTTACAGGTAATGCTCACCCTGAATTAGCGAAAACCGTAGCCGACCATCTACACATTCCGCTTGGCAAAGCAGATGTTACCCGCTTTTCTGATGGCGAAATCGCCGTAGAAATCAAAGAGCACGTTCGTGGTAAAGACGTCTTTATCATGCAGCCGACCTGCTCACCGACCAATGATAACCTGATGGAAATCATGATGATGGCGGATGCCTTGCGCCGCTCTAGCGCAGGCCGTATCACTGCCGTGATTCCTTATTTCGGTTATGCGCGTCAAGACCGTCGTCCTCGTTCAGCCCGTGTGCCTATCTCTGCTAAAGTCGTCGCCGATATGCTAAACATCGTCAGCATCGACCGCGTCATGACCGTTGATTTGCACTCAGATCAGATTCAGGGCTTCTTTGATATTCCTGTAGACAACATCTACGGCACGCCTGTGCTATTGAATGATTTGAAAAAGCAAGAATACGACAACATCATGGTCGTCTCACCTGACGTGGGCGGCGTGGTGCGGGCGCGTGCGATGGCGAAACAACTGGGCGATACTGACATGGCGATTATTGACAAGCGCCGTGCCCGTGCCAATGAATCACAAGTGATGCACATCATTGGTGATGTCCGTGACCGTGATTGCGTCATCGTCGATGACATGGTCGATACTGCAGGTACACTGTGCAAAGCTGCTGCCGCGCTAAAAGACAATGGTGCGCGCCGCGTGCTTGCCTACATCACGCACCCTGTATTGTCAGGCAATGCGCTAAACAACATCAACGAGTCAGCGCTCGACGAAGTGGTTGTGACCGACACCATTCCACTATCAGATGCAGCAAAAGCTTGCGGCAAAATCCGCCAAGTATCTATCGCCTCGATGCTGGCTGAAAGCTTACGTCGTATCAACAACGAAGAATCTATCAGCGCGATGTTTGAATAAGCTGCACTGAGAACATACTTTGTGTAAAAAGCCTCGATGGCCACATGGCTCTCGGGGCTTTAAACCTTTATTTTTGTTAAAAAAACGCGTATAATGCGCGCCTGTACTGACCATTTGGTCGGTTGCAGCACATCTTAGCGCGCCCGCTGTCGAATTGGTCGCAAATTTGCAGCCTTAAGCGCCGCTTTTATTATTTTTTATAGGATTATATCCATGAGCACGAATCATTTTGAACTCACTGCAGTTGATCGTTCTGTTGAGCAGCAAGGTAAAGGTGCGAGCCGCCGCCTACGTAAGCAGAACCTAGTTCCTGCAATCATCTACGGTGGCGACGCTGAGCCTACCGCTATCGCTTTGCGTAACAACGAATTGGTAAAAGCGCTAGAATTCGAAGCCTTTTTCTCACACATTCTAAAAATCGAAGTCAACGGCGAAGTACATCAGGCCGTTATCAAAGACTTGCAGCGTCATCCAGCAAAAGGCTACCCAATGCACGTTGATTTCCAAC
This sequence comes from Psychrobacter sp. bablab_jr014, assembly GCF_016464015.1. Classification (GTDB taxonomy): domain Bacteria; phylum Pseudomonadota; class Gammaproteobacteria; order Pseudomonadales; family Moraxellaceae; genus Psychrobacter. Next base: position 70,027 of record NZ_JACDXT010000005.1, on the reverse strand, counting down.
GTATCGTTAAGGGTCAGACCATCCACATGAACGTACCTGTTCATTTCGTTGGTAAAGAAGACGCACCAGGCACCAAAAACGGCGGCGTTCTATCTACGCTTGTTTCTGACGTTGAAGTGGTTTGCCTACCATCACAACTTCCAGAATACCTAGAAGTTGACGTGTCTAACATGGAAATCGGCGACACTTACCGTCTATCAGACATCGTATTGCCAGAAGGCACTGTGATTCATGAGCTTGAGCTAGAAGACGGTACTGACCGCACTATCGTTAACATGCAGCCACCAACGGTTGAGCCTGTTGAAGACGATGCTGACGACGTTGATGCTGATGACGTACCTGCTACTGAGCAAAACGACGAAGAGTAATCACGTCACAATATGGTCTTGTGGCGGCACATTGTTGCCACAGGTCATGCGTCATACGACAAGCTTTGGCTTGTCATGGCAGCAGGGGATAATCTCTCCTGCTGTTTTTTTTAGCGTGTAGGTTTTGATGCTATCAATATCTTATTAGACACGCTCTATACACGCCCCTATTTTTAATTGTCTTTGTTCGCTCATTTTATTCACCCTCCAGCCATAGAGTATTGTCATGTCTTTAAAGCTCATCGTCGGTCTTGGTAACCCTGGTCAGCAGTATATGTATACCCGCCACAATGCTGGGTTTTGGTTTGTGCAGCATTTGGCACACCAGTTCAATATTGAATTGACCCCTGAAAAAAAGTTCCATGGCGTTGCTGGACGTGGACGCATACATGGGCATGATGTGCGTTTGCTGCTGCCCTTGACCTTTATGAATAAGTCGGGACAGTCGGTCGTGCCGATGGTCAATTTTTATGACATTGATAACAGTCAGCTACTGATTGCCCATGATGAGCTGGACATTCCAGCGGGCAGCATTAAGCTAAAAACGGGCGGCGGACATGGCGGGCATAATGGGCTACGCGACATCACGCCGCATATTGGCAGTGACTTTCATCGTCTGCGTATCGGCATTGGGCATCCTGGGCACAAGTCCAAGGTTAGCGGTCATGTATTATCCAAAGCGCCTGAGGGCGAGCAAGCGGCGATTGATAGCGCCTTGACGGCGGCATTTGATGCCTTGCCGCTCCTGCTCCATGGTGATACTGAACGTGCGCGCTCACAGATTAATGGTTTTAAACTGCCTGACTGACCCGCTATGATGGCGAGGGTGACGCGCCCGCCCATAGACAGCGCTCGGTGATACTGGCGTGTTGGGCATAGGCTGCGTATAATCTCGACTTATTTAGGACTGGTTCCTATTACTTTTGACCTCTGTTTTAAACATTGTGACACAAAGGACGTTAGCCATGCTTTTAAACATGCTGAAATGCAAACTCCACCGCGCACGCGTGACCCATGCCGAGCTGCACTACGAAGGCTCTTGTGGTATCGACAGCGACCTACTTGACCTCGCGGGTCTGCGTGAGAATGAATCGATTGATATCTACAACGTGACCAATGGCAAGCGCTTTCGCACCTACGTCATCCGCGCTGAAGCAGGCTCAGGCATCATCTCGCTAAATGGCGCTGCGGCGCACATGGCAGACCTTGGCGATATCGTGATTATCTGTGCCTACGCGCAGATGGATGAAGCCGAAGCCGACCAGCATTTGCCAAAGCTGGTGTACTGCAATGAAGACAACACGGTCAAAGACACCGCGAACATCATTCCTGTACAAGTGGCATAAGACGGTTTATTGCTAAAAGTGCTAAAAATCGGATGAAACATAAAGGGGCGCATTCTGATGGAGTGCGTCCCTTTTTTTATATTAATCATTTTTTATGCTGGGTTTTTATAGTCAGCAGTAAATAAAAAGCTACCTCAAGACAGATACTCGCGATGAAACGCTGCTTTTCTTGCTTGCTGTGGCTCTGTCTTTTGATGCTGCGAAAAACAGCGTTTAATCTCACTATCTCCACTTTACAAGGACTTAACTATATAGCTACGCCGCCAGCGCTTCCAAATCTATCAGCTGATGACAATAGTGCCTGAGCACGTCATGGTCGTGACTGACCAGCACCAGCGTACAGTTTTGCGTTTGGCACTGTGCTATCAGCAAATCGAGCGTCTCTTTTTGGGTAATCGGATCAAGGCGCGAGGTGACTTCATCGGCGAACAATAAGACAGGCTCAAACAACAGCGCGCGCAAAATCGCTACCCGCTGTAGTTCACCGCCCGACACGTTCAGCGCGTTACGGCTTAAAATAGCCTTGTCCAACTTGAGCGCGGCAAGTAAGGACGGTATGCGGCTGGCGTCTAGATTGTGCTTACGGATGACATCATCGAGCAAGGTTTGTAGCGGTACGTGCGGGGCAAAGGCGGCAGGCGGGTCTTGATACAGCTTGAGCACTTGATGTGCTTTGGGTCGCTGTTGCCAGTCAATGCTGCCACCTGCTGGGGTTAAGAGTCCACACAGCGCATCACCAAAGGAGCTTTTGCCAATACCGCTACCGCCGACCACGCCCAGCACTTCAGAGGGGCGCAGAGTGATATTTAGCTTATCAAACAATACCCGCTTACCACGTGCCAACGCCAAGTCGCGCACTTCTAATAGCGGCGACGCTTCGGTACGCGTCTTGTCTTGGGCTTGCCAGCGGTGTGGCGCAGCTGCCATTAACTGCTTGGCATAGTCTGAGGTCGGATGCTCTAACACTTGCGCGCCCAGACCTTGCTCCAAGAGTTTGCCCTTTTTCATCACCATGATGCGGTCATTGCTACCCGCGCTTAACGCCTTTGCCACATCAATATCATGGGTGATGGTGAGCAGTGTGCCGCCGTCTTTGGCGACTTGTTGGAGCAGCGCTATCACCGCTTGTTTGTTCGCTTCATCCAGCCCCTTGGTCGGCTCATCGGCAATCACGATGTACGCGTCGCCCGCCATGGTCACGGCAAAAGAAGCGCGCTGCGCCATGCCGCCTGAGAGCTGATGCGGATAATAATGGGTAAATTTGCCCAGCCCCAACGCAGTGAGCTTGTCTTGTGCCAAAGTGCGACTTTTTGCCGCGCTGTGCTTGGCGACCAAATGACAGCTTTCCCACACCTGATGGGCAATGGTCATGGTCGGGTCTAAGGAGCGGCTCGGCTCTTGCGGCAGCATCGCCATACGTCTGCCCCAATAGGCACGCATCTGGCGGGCACTTAACGCCTGATTTTCAATCAAGATGCGCCCCGTCGTCACCAGCTCGCTTGGCAATGCCCCGATAATCGCCTGTGCCAGCAAGCTCTTGCCCGAGCCTGTCTCCCCCAAAATGGTCAGGTTTTGTCCCGCATGTAGCGTCACACTGATTGGCTCAACCAGTACTTGTCCTGCCCTCGTCTGTACAGTCAGCGTGTCCGTACTGACCAATACCGTATCGCTGATTGATGTCATTGTATTTTTCCTGAGAGTAGTTGTAGGCTAAAGACCAAAATAAATACCGCAATAATGGGCTGCAAAAATACCCACGGCGCTTGGTAATAATAAGGAAACAGCTCGGTCATCATCAGACCCAGCTCGGCAGTCGGTGGACGCAAGCCCACATTGACAAAGCCCAAAGTCGCCAACGCCAGCACTGCATTGGCTGCCGCAAAAGCGCTCAGCGTCGCCAATACAGGTAAGATTTTGGGCAAAAAGTGGCGCTTAAAACAGTACAAAAAGTCCATACCCATCAGGCGTGAGCATTCAACCTCGCCACTTTTGGCAATGGTGCGCGTCATCGCCCGCACCATACGAAAAAACTCCACCCACAGCACGAGCGAGATGCCCAAATACATCGCCCAAAACGAATTGGGCGCGATGGCAGCGAACAGCAATACAAACAATAGCCCAGGCAGTGCCATAATGATATCGCACACAAAGCTACACCCCGCGTCTATCCAGCCGCCAAAATAGCCACTGGTCACGCCTGCTAACAAACCAAAAAACAGCGCAAAACTGACCGACAGTACAATCAGTGTCAGCGACAAACGAATCGCCGAGGCAATACGCGCCAGCATATCACGGCCAAAATGGTCAGTACCCAGCCAGTGATTGACGCTCGCCGCCTGTAGTGTGTTATCCAGATTTTGCGTACTGGCATCCATGGGATAATACAGCGGCTGCAAAAAAGCAAATGCCAGCAGCAGTAAGAACAACCCGCCACCTACCTTTTGGCCAAAGGACAAGTCTTTGATAGAAATAAAAGCAGTCATCAAAACAGTCATAACCTCAGCGTCTTAATCAACGCATACTGATAAGAAGATAAAAAAATAAAGGCATCAGCGGCATATATATCACGCCACACGCGGGTCGATCAGCGCACTGAGTAAATCCACCACGATGTTGAGTATCACAAACATCGCCCCCATCACGAGCGCTGTACCCTGAATCATCGGCACATCACGCGCAACGATGGCATGTACCAGCGCGTGTCCACTACCTGGCCACGCAAACAGGCTCTCGACAATCACCACGCCCTCAATCAAAAATACCAGCTGCACTGCGTGGTATGTCAAAATTGGAATCGCCACGTTACGCAGACCATGGCGACAAAAGGTCGTCCATTCGCTCAGCCCCTTTAAGCGCGAAAACGTGTAATACTCCGAGGTCTGTACCTGTACCATCGCATGCCGACTGACACGCATCGACACTGCCGATAAGCCAATGGCCAACGTCAGTGCAGGCAAAATATAATGTTCAGGCGTGCCGTACCCTGCCGCAGGTAGCCATTTGGCCTCCACCGCAAAGAGCAACATCAGCACAATACCGACAATAAAAATCGGTGACGAGCGCACCACCGTACTGACCACCAAACTCAAACGGTCAATGATGCCATTAGGCTTTTGCGCGGCGAGTAGCCCAAGCGGCGGCCCAATAAAAAATGACATTGCTAGCGCAACGAGCGCCAACGCCAGCGTATGCCCAAACTGATGCGCAATCTCCGCCCATACAGGGTCGCCACTGACCAAAGAGTTACCGAGTTTGAGCTGTAGCAAGTCCCCAAACCAGCTGATATAGCTGTGCCACCACGGCTGATCCAGTCCCAGCTCCGAGCGCACCAGCGCGGCGGCAGCGGCATCTGTCTGATCATAGCCATAACGACTGGCGGTAATGCGATATGCCATATCGCCAGGCAAGCTGCGCGTCAACACAAAGGTCAGCGTCCCCACCGACCATACGACCAGCAGCAGCTGTAATACATAACGTAAAATGAGCTTTGGCATAGCATCCCATCATTTGTTTTTAATTGGTTCTTATCCACTTATGCTTGACTTGGCTTGTCTGAATATCCATGCATACCAGCGTCTGTACGTTGTATTACCTACATACAGACGCTGTGCTGCTCAAAGCACTATTCTGCCCACGACAACTTGTTTAGATAAAAATTGCGCTCTAACGCGTCAATCTCGAGGCCTTGTAAAGAATTATGCGCGGCGGCGTTTTGTTGGTAATACACCACAGGCGTGACAGGGCGCGCCTCATAAATGATCTTGGAGACCTGCTGTTTGATTGCCTTTTCAGGCGCTTTGCTGGTTTCTAAGACCTGCAAATCTTTGGTCAGCTCTGGCGACTGCCAGTTCATGACGCCCCAATCACTACCCGCGGGCGCAAAGTCTTCAAGCAGCGAGCCAACAGGGTCGGGCGTCATGCCATAGTTGCGCGCATACAGCGCCATCTCTAGGCTGCCATCTTGATGCCCTGAAGGAATCTCAGAAAAGTTGCCTACCGACACATCGACTGCAACGCCGATTTTTTTCCACTGCGCTTGTAAGGCAGTGGCAATCAATGGCAGCTCAGGACGGTCCGAAAAAGTGCGCAAGGTGAATTTAAAGGGCTTGCCGTCTTTTTGTAGCATGCCTTGGTCATCGGTAGTAAAGCCCAAATCAATGAGGCGCTGCTTAATCGCGGCAGGGTCAGGCTGTTTGGTTGAGGGTTGGATTTGCCAATCGGCAAAAATAGATGGCAAAATCTGCTCGGCAACGGCTTGTTTAGAGTGCATCACGGATTGGGCGATACCTTGGCGGTCGATGGCATCGCTCAGCGCTTGGCGCACGTTGACATCATTAAACAGCGGATTATCGGCATTGACTTTGTACTGAATGGTGCGTGCCAATGACTTGGACAGCACTTGTACATTGGGGTCTTGTTGCAGGCGGTTGAGGCTCGCAGGATCTAGGGTAAATACCAAATAGTTGGGCTTACTTTGTGCCAGCAGGGTACGCGTCTCACTGCGGCTGTTGGCCAAATAGCTGATATTTCCAATCTTGGCAGGTGTGCCCCAATAGTTGGCGAATGCTTGCTGCTCAAGCTTTTGTGGTGGCTCAAAGGCCATCAATTGATACGGGCCTGTACCAATCAGTTCTGTGACTTCGCCGTTATCTGCAAACGATTCGTTTGCCAAAATAATGCTGGTCGCGTGAGCCAAATAGGCGGGCAACGACATCAGTGGCTTGCCCAATGTCAGCTCGACCCTCTTATCATCAACAGCGCGAATATCGGCAATTTGTGCTGCCTTGAGCGCGGTCGGTTTTTGTAGCGCGACGGTCAAGCTTTTGACCACATCATCTGCTGTCAGCGGCGTGCCATTATGAAACTGCACGCCATCACGCAGTACGAACGTCCACACATCTCCTGCCTCATTGCTCGACCAGCTTTTTGCCAGCATCGGTTGCAACTGGGCATCTTGATTGGCATCGACTAAGGTTTCTGCCAGCTGCATCCGCTGAAAAATAAAGCCTGTGGTACTGGGTTCGAGTGAGGTCAACTCCCATGGCGTGACCACAATCAAGTCTTGTTCGCTACCTGTCTTTGTTTTTGTTGTAGCGGTATTTGTATTGTCCGCCTCTGTTTTTGCGGTACTGTTCATACTCAGCACATACCACGCTAGCCCTGCCAGTATCAGTAAAGCAGACACAATGACCGTTTTTTTCATACTTAGTTCCGTTATAACATAACATAAAAGCAATGTTATACTATATCAAAATTTTTAAAAAAGAAATATTTAAGAGATAAAAAGTAAAATCGTGATAAATAAGTAAAGAGGTCATCGTTAGCAAAAAACTTACGCTTATGTAAAAGGCGATACAAATAGTCGTGCTATTATCGGTTTTCAAACACATAGGTTGTTGTTTTTAACCATTTTTCATAGTTTGGTGTCGCCTTGACACTGACTGTATTTAAAGCAGCGTAATAAGGAGTAAAAATCTCATGGGGCTTGCGGTCTTTGCCATCGTGGCAGGCTTGGCAGTACTGGTCTGGAGTGCGGATAAATTCATTGATGGGGCAACCGTGATTGCCCAAAAGTTTAATGTCCCCAGTTTTTTGATTGGGGTTTTGATTCTTGGGCTGGGTACCTCTGCGCCTGAGATGGTGGTTTCAGCCTTAGCCGCCTTGGATGGCAGCCCTGAGCTGGCGCTGGGTAATGCTTATGGCTCCAATATTATGAATATTGCGCTCATACTTGGTTTGACCGTGCTGATTAGTCCCGTGCTGGTTGAGCGCGGTGTGGTAAAACGCGATTTGCCTTTATTGTTAATCGTGACAGGCGTGGCCGCATGGCAGCTATATGATGGTGTCGTGACTTTGGTAGATGGTGTGCTACTGGTGCTGATGCTGATAGGTGTGCTTGGCATGCAGATTGTCTTGGGCAAGCGTGAACAAGTAGCCGCACAACTTGCAGATACCACAGCGACTGCCGAGCCTGCAAATGAGCTGTCTGAAGCGCAAGTAAAAAGCAGTACCGTTTCGCTCGTGATTGGCTTGCTGTTATTGGTTATCAGCTCGCGCGCGGTGGTTTGGGGTGCGATTGAGCTTGCGACCTTGTGGGGTCTGAGTGAATTGATTATTGGTCTGACCATTGTTGCTGTTGGGACGTCATTGCCCGAACTGGTCGCCAGCATCACCGCTGCCCGCCGTGGCGAGCATGGCATGGCATTGGGCAACATCGTCGGCTCGAATGTTTTTAACACTTTAGGCGTGGTGGGTTTGGCAGCAGTGATTGCCCCCATTTCAGTCAGCAGCGCCATGTTCTCGCGTGATGTACTGGTGATGGCAGGATTGACGCTGCTACTGCTCGGCCTATGTGCGGTTGCTGTGATGACCAAGCGCCGCTTTGGTCGCCTCTCAGGCTCTACGCTGCTACTGTGCTTTTTGGGCTACACCACATGGCTGATACAAAGCGTAAGCTTATAAGCATAAGCCATCATAAAGACGCCCAAACAAAAAAGCCATCCTATATTATGAGGACGGCTTTTTTTATGCGCTGTTGCTGATGCGCTTATTCTTTGGTTTCTTTACGGTTGCGGATGGTTTTCCACAAACCCTCATGCGCCTGCTTGGGCATTTTCAGGGTTACCGTGTTGGACAGCATGTCTTGTACCGCAAGACCTCGGCGATTAAATCGGCAAAACACATAGTTAAACATAAAGCCCAAAAACGCACTGGTGAGTATCGCCGCGCGCGAACCATCAACCAAACCGCCAATAAACGCAAAAATCGCAGGCATCAAACACGCCGCCAAGATACGCTTAAACGCCGCGCCCCACGATAGTAGCTTGCCTTCTTCATTAACTGTCTTAAGCTGCCACGTCTGCATGCCGAGCGTCTGTCCGCCGCGTCGCCAAAACAGCCCATAAAAACCCACCAAGGTTAAGACAAACGCAGGCGTCATCACCACATTTTGATACCATGTGGGCAAGGTGCGCGCCTCATCTGAGCTGACTCCCGTTTGCATGGTCAATAGCGTACCGATGACCGTCAGCACTGTGCCCACCAAAAACAGCAATGCCAAAATCAGCATCCCGTCATAAACAATCGCCACCACCCGCGTCGTCGGTTTGGCGATGACAGGTTCTTCGATAGGGGCTTTGGTAGCACGCGGCGCTTTGGCTTTGGCGGCAGATTTACGTTTTGACATGATACAAGCTCATTACCAGCAATAAATAATGGCGGATATTGTAGCGTATTTTGCGCCGCTATCGGTAACTATAGCGCGGGTAAGTGCCACTGACGCAAATGGGGGATAAATAAAAAACGGTGAGCTGCTGTAAAACAAACGGGACGATAATATGTAGTACAACATTATGGCGGGCTGCTGGCACAAATTTTACTCGCTTGCTGTACGCTAGCCGTTCCAGAGGCCTCGTAAAAGTTATGCCAGCATAACTGTATTCATTTTAAAATGAGTTGGCAATAAAAGAAAAAAGCAGGCAAAAAATGATGGGGAATAAAAACAAAAACGACAGACGTAAAAAAATCGCCTTAATGTCATTTGACATGGCGATTCATTTAGTGCGTTAAAAACGCTGTCAATGCAATGGTGCGCCTGGAGAGATTCGAACTCCCGACCCCTTAGTTCGTAGCCAAGTGCTCTATCCAACTGAGCTACAGGCGCTTTTTGCATCGTATTTACCGTCTGTGTTAACCACTTCTTGTAAATTTCGTTGGCTATTATATAGTGAATATTTTTATTGTCAATCACTTTTTTTATTAAAGTCAGATTTTTTTGATTTTAATAAAAATGGTGTTTCCAATCATTTATTCAGTGCCATAACAGCTAAATGATGGCGGTGAAGGAGGGATTCGAACCCTCGATACGCGTTAACGTATGGTTCCTTAGCAGGGAACTGGTTTCAGCCACTCACCCACTTCACCGAAACAAGATAAGACTTTTTGTGCATCTTTGCTAAAGATACGTCCTACGTTGTGGGCAATGATTATATCAAAGCAAAAATAAAATGCAAGCGCTGTCGGTATTTTCTTTTGCCCTTATTTTAAAGTTAACAGCAAAACCCTTATAGACGGTGTCTTTACCTGCGGTCGTCGTCATCTTTTATAGCAAATAAACGATGTACCAACAGATGTCGTAGACAGATGGCGTGTGCTAGACTGGGGCTATTGTTTTGTTCTCTTTTTAACACCAATTTTTTAATAGCCCTTTTTTAATAACTTTCTTTAACAACAAGGAGCAATCATGCGTCCAGTGGTGCTGTGCTTTTCAGGACTCGACCCTTCAGGTGGTGCGGGGATACAGGCCGATATTGAATCGATTGGGCAGTCAGGTGCGCATGCGGCTATCGCCTGTACGGCACTCACCTTTCAAAGCTCGCAAGCGGTGTTTGGCTTCACCGCGACATCAGCCGCCGATGTGCGTGCCCAAGCGGTTGCCGTACTTGATGATTTGCCTGTGGCAGCGATTAAATCAGGGATGCTGGGCACGACCGACAATATCGAGCTGTTGACCCAACTGTTTGCTGAGGAAATTATCAAGGCGGGCACACCATTTGTGCTCGACCCTGTACTGGTCGCCAATAGCGGCGGCAGTTTGGGTGACCCTGAGACGTTGGTACAAGCCTTTGAGCCATTATTGCCCTACGCGACCGTCATCACGCCAAATTCGCATGAGCTGCGTGCCTTATCGGGCAAAGAGGATTTGCACGAGGCGGCAGTGCATTTATGTGATAACGGTGTACATGCGGTGCTGGTCAAGACCTCGCACGACTACGACAGCGGCGACATTCATCAATACCTGTATATCCAAGGCAAGATGGTACACGAGAGTATTTTGCCACGCTTGGCAGGGGAATTTCATGGATCAGGCTGCTCACTTGCCAGCTTTATCGCGGGGCGCTTGGCTCTTGGAGACACGCTCGTGGATGCTATTAAGGCAGCAGACGCATGGATTATTCCCACCTTGCAAGCCGCTGATGTACCGCATCCTAATGATTTGGACGCACAAAAGATTCCAATGCGCTTTTAAGGCCGTTTTTAGGAAGCTGCTACGTCTATTTTTGTGGCGCTCGGTGTTCTTTTGCATGGCAGTTGCTGCTACATATAATTGGATAAATAAAAAACGCGCCCAATCACTGAGCGCGTTTTTTGCTTTTAATATTTATCTGATTCTAAGAAATTTAATACTTAACCGAGCATTGGCATCATGTTGCCTGCAATGCTACCAATAATCATCTCAAGCAAATAAAATACAAAAAATGCGACCATTGGCGATAAGTCAATCATACCGAGATTGGGCGTGATGCGGCGAAACGGCGCCAAAATTGGCTCTGCCACACGGATAATCAGTCCCAAAATCGGGTGCATGTTGTTGGTCAATACCACAATCCAACTGACGATAATGGAGCCAATAACCAAATAGCGGCACATCTGCAAAAAGTCGAGTATCAGACTAAGCGTGCCTGTAAAGAATAGCGAGATTGGCCCGATACCGTGATGGGTCAGTGCCGCTTTGCCTGAAATATCAATCAAGCGAATCAAAAACATCAATACAATCGCTGCGGTATTGATGCGCCCATGACCGACCGTCGGAAAAATCCGTCCGAACACATCGACAATATGCGTCGCACGATAGGCCGCGTGCGCGACAGGGTCACGCGCGTCCAGACCTGCAAATTGCAGCATAAAACGGATAAACACCAGCATCATCGCTAAGGTGGTTACCAAATCAAAAGTCGTTAATAACACGTCATTCATGAATAGCTACTCAATGCACTATGATGCGCTGCGCTTAGCTTTGCGAGCGCATCACAGTAAGACTTTTAAACAGTGAGCCTAGCGCCTATCGCTACCTCACCATACGCCATAGATAGTTTACTTCATCTCTTCGCTCAGCGCTTGGCTGCGCTTATAGCAAGCAGTCATGGCTTCAGCAATCTGACGGCCGATTTCGTTCGCTTGCATGGATTCGATGGCCGCTTGGGTCGTGCCGTTTGGTGAGGTCACTTTACGGCGCAGTTCTGCTGGGCTGTCTTCGCTTTGTAGGCTCATGGTCGCCGCACCCAGCATGGTTTGCATCGCTAGGGCTGAGGCTTGTTCTTTGTTTAAGCCAAGCGCAACCGCGCCATCGACCATGGATTCGATAAAGTAAAACATATACGCAGGCGCTGAACCAGACACTGCCGTTACCGCGTGCATGTGCTCTTCGTCTTCTACCCACATGACCAAACCTGACGCCGCCATGACCGCTTCAGCAAGGTCTTTTTGTTCGCTAGTGATATCATCTGTCGCATACAAGCCTGTCGCGCCCATCTGAATCATTGATGGCGTGTTAGGCATGGCGCGGACGATGGTCTGATATCCGCCAAGCATGTCCGAGATAATCTCAGTAGACAGACCTGCGGCAACCGATACGATCAGTTGCTTGTCCAGCACGTCTTTAAAGCCGCTGACAACTGCTTTCATGACTTGGGGCTTCACTGCCAGCACCACAACATCGGCATCAACCACAGCTTTGGTCGCGTCGGCGGTTGGGTCAACGGTTTGTAGCCCTTTGGCAGCTAGCTGCTCGCGCACGTCGGCACTCGGATCGGCAGCAGTAATATTACTTGGCTTCACACCACACGCCACAAGACCACTGATAAGTGCTTGTGCCATATTACCTGCACCGATAAAGCTGATTTTTTTGTCATCTAGTACTGACATAGCTGTCCCCTATTGGCAAATATAAAAAAGTGCACGCCACAGCGCGTTATAAAATGACACTTAGTGTAGCATATCGATATGACGCTTATCGATGTTTTGGCAGCTTGTCAGACACAGAATCACGCTATTCATTAGCGCTTCATGTGTATAAGACTAGGGCGTGTCTTCACTTTAAATGATGGTGGTAAAAATGAGATAAATCAAAGGCAAACAAGGAAGTAAGCCATTAAGGCGCTATTAAAAGGTCATTGTTGTAAGCAATAGGCGCAGCCGCTTTGTTCATTAAAGGCCACGTTTGGTAAGGACTGACAAGGGCAATCGGTAGGTGCTGACCGTGAGCGTTCGTTACGCTGATGATGGCAACGCTATCACGCAGCCAGGCAGGAATGCCCAAATATTGATACAGCTTTTTGCCGCGTTGGGGATGGGTCATGCAGATGGTTTGTACTTTGGTTTGTCGCGTTAGCGCTTGAACATGTACGCGGCTGTCTGTGATGGCCTTGGCAGGTTGCACGCTGATTTGCCAGCGGTATTTATCATCTGCCCGTAAAATCAAAGCAGATTGATTGTGGTCAAAAGCATCATCTAGGTCAAATTGCTGCGGCTTGATAGGCATATCCAGCCATGCCAGCCATGTATGGTCTAAACGATAAAGGGTATCTTGATAACGGCGGATATGATAACTGTGCTTGGCACCTTGCCAATAGATATCGGTCTGATGATTGCTGCTCTCTCGCTGTATTAAAGCAATCACATCATCCACGCGCTGTTTTGACGGTGGTAGCGGCTCATCAAACGATAGCCATGTATGCAAACATTGACGCAAACGCGACATTGGCAAAAGCTGCAAAGCAGGCACAGATAAAGCGCGCTGCACAGGCGGATGCTCAATAAAGTGAAGCGCCGCCTGCTCGATGTCTGTATCGGCTTGCGCCTGTACGGTATCCGCTGCATCACGTAACAGCGCAGCACTGCGGGTTATATTGTCAATGGCTTGGGGATTGAGCGCGGTCAATGCAGGCATAATATGACGGCGCAACTGGCTGCGCTGATTATCGCCTGTGTCGTTGGTGGGATCATTGATATAGGGAAGCTGCTGCAGCTTGGCATAGTCGCTGATATCATCACGACGTACGTTAAGCCACGGTCGCCACAGCTGATAGCGGCCTGCGTCCGTCATTTGTACACGCCATGGCTGCATACCCGCCAGCCCTTGCACGCCTGCGCCTTGTATCAAACGCATGAGCAGGGTTTCGGCTTGGTCATCGCTGTGGTGCGCAAGCATCAGCACATCGTCTTTCGCCATGTGCGCCTGCATCGCATGATAGCGGGCATGGCGCGCCGCTTGTTCATCATGACCTAAGACGTGCGTGCAGAGAACGCGACACGGCAGCCCTTGTGCCTCCGCCCATGCTTGCACGTGCATCGCCCACGTTTTGCTGACAGTTTGCATACCGTGGTCGACATGGAGCATCTGCGGCAAAAACGGCAAAGCCCCTTGACGGTACAATGCCACACACACCGCCGCAAGCGCCATAGAATCGCGCCCACCGCTACATGCAAGCCAGACACGCCGACCGCGCAGCATGTCATGGTTCTCAGCAAAACTACGCAACAACGCACGCGCTAGAGGATGCTGTACATCCATCGTATTGGCGTGCGTTTTAATAGGATATGGCAGGATGCTGCTCATGCTGTTCATCATTCACCCTACCTATCACTGCTGTATTGACTGCGCGAACGCCTTATGCGCTCGTCAACATCACGTCAGAATTAAAGGCTTTAAACTTCTGATAGCGCTGTTCACAGCGGGCATCGGCATCCATATCCATCAATTCATCCAGCTGTTTTAGCAGTAACGCTTTTAGGTCATCCATCACAGGCTGAGGATGCACATGCGCGCCTTCGCCTTCGTTGATGACTTCATCAATCAAACCCAAGTCGTGCAGGTTGACGGCGTTTAGCTTGAGCGCTTCGCTAGCGTCTGGGGCTTTTTCTGCAGTTTTCCAAAGAATAGAGGCGCAGCCTTCTGGTGAGATGACCGAATAGATGCTGTTTTGTAGCATGTTGATTTTGTCGCCCATACCGATAGCCAGCGCGCCACCTGAGCCGCCTTCACCAATCACGGTGACAATCACAGGTACTTTTAGACTTGAGAATACCGCAATGCTCTCAGCAATCGCTTGCGCTTGACCGCGCTCTTCTGCGCCCACACCAGGATACGCGCCTTGGGTATCAACAAAGGTCATCACAGGAATGTTAAAGCGCTCTGCCATTTTGACGAGACGAATAATTTTGCGATAGCCTTCAGGGTTCGCCATACCAAAGTTGTGCTCAATACGTTCGCGGGTGCTGCGACCACGATGTTGACCGACCACCATGACAGGTTTGCCATCAATACGCGCAAGGCCACCTAAGATGGCTTTGTCATCGGCATACGCACGGTCACCGTGTAACATGTCAAACTCTGTAAACAGCTTATTAACGTAGTCCATAAACAATGGACGCTTGGCATGACGTGCCAGCTGAACGCTATCCCAGACGGTACTCATAGACGATTCCTTTTTATTGTAGCAGCGCGGCAAATAAGGCGCTGGTAACAAGATGATGTGCGATTAAAAAAGTACAACTGTAAACTCAATATGGCCTATAGTAGCATATCTCATTTGCCGAGGCATTACTCGGCTGCTGGCTTTTGTTGCCAATCAGCCGCACAGTCGCTGGCTGATATACAAAAAGCGCTTAGCTGTCCGCGTTGGCGACGCACAACGTCACGCCCCATTTGGCAAACTGCTCAATATCTGCCGTTAAATCAGACAACAAGAAGCGATGATGCTCATAGTCAGTATTGACACGCACCTGCCATACGCCCTCGTCGGTGACAGTAAGGGTCATAATGGGCGGCTTATAACGGGTGCGGCTATGATGCGTCAGTGCAGCAAGGCGGAGCAGCAAACACAAATAAACCAGCGACTTGCCGCCTGCAGCTTGGGTTTGCTCTAAAATATCGGCTTTTAACTTGCGGCGATGGGTCAAGACAAGCTGTGCCATGCGCTTTTGGTCGACTTGCGAAAACCCTGGAATGTCCGCGTGCTCTAACAAATACGCGCCATGACGATGATAGTTGCTGTGACTGATGGCAAGACCAATCTCATACAAAAACGCGGCACGGCGCAGTAAATCTTTATCATCTTGGCTGAGATTCAGCGTGTCTTCGACCTGTTCAAACAGGCGCAGGCTGGTTCGTACCACTTGTTTGGCTTGTTTTTTATCCACCGAATAGCGGGTCATCAGCGCCTCGACACTGCGGTCGCGCACATCTTCACTGGCAAAACGCCCAAGCATGTCGTACATCACGCCTTCACGCAGCGCGCCATCTGAATAGCTGAGCGCTTCGATACCCAAGACTTCCATGGTCGCACGCAGTACCGCCACACCCGCGGGAAAGACCGCTTTACGGTGTTCTTTAACGCCGACCAAATCAATCTTATCGGTGTGACCAATCTTTAGCAGCAGCTTTTCAAGTTTTTTAACGCCGCTATAGGTGACGCACTCTTGGTCATCTGCCCAGCCTTTATCCACGAGCACGTTGCGCACGGCTTTGATGGTGCCACTTGAGCCAACAACGCTGCTCCAGCCTGCCTTTTGGTATTGCCCATGAATCACCAACACTTCACGGCGCGCCGCGGCAAAAGCGTGGGCAAAGGCAGATTCAGTAATGTTGCCGTCCGCAAAAAACTGCTTGGTAAAAGCCACACAGCCCATTTGCAGGCTTTCGGTCAAAATCGGCTCAAAACCTTGACCAATAATAAATTCGGTCGAGCCGCCACCAATATCAAACACAAGACGCTTATCACTACTGGCATTGGTGTGCGAGACACCCAAATAAATCAAACGCGCCTCTTCACGCCCAGCAATCACCTCAATGGGCTTTGGCAAAATGGCATTGGCTTGTTTGATAAATTCGGCGGCGTTTTTGGCACGGCGCAGGGCATTGGTCGCGACAATACGAATGCGGGTTGGGGCAATAGACTCCAGCTGGGCGCTAAAGCGTTTTAAGCAATCAATACCGCGGGTGATGGCTTCGTCAGTCAAATAGTTGTTGGCATCCAAACCTGCTGCCAGCTGTACCTTTTCGGACATAGACACGACTTTTCTGACCTCATCATGGTCAAGGCGTGCAATCGCTAAGTGAAAACTGTTAGAACCAATATCAATGGCGGCCATCAGCTCGTCATCATCAAGCGGCGTCGTAGCAGAGTCAAGAGTATGCATAACTAAAGGGGTCACCTAATCAAGGGCGCAACAATAGCAAAACTTTGCGCAGGTTGGGAATCAAGACCACAATGACAGGAAGCGCTTTAATGTTAACGCCGCCCAGCCTACCGAAGCGCGGTAAGTTTGGTCATTAAAGCATTTCTACCAAATACAGGCAAGCAGGCAATGGCACGGGTAATCAAGCGGCTACATGCGCACACAAAAAAACAGCACTTAATAAGTGCTGCTTTTACTCATTGCTCAAGATTAAAGGATAATTACGCTGCGCTCGCCATACGCGCAAACACCGCATCCGCCGCGTTGATGGTCGCTTCGATATCGGCATCAGTGTGCTTGCTTGAGATAAAGCCCGCCTCGTACGCCGATGGCGCAAGATAGATACCCTGCTCTAACATACCATGGAAAAAGGTATTAAAAATGGTCATGTCGCACTGCGTGACTTCATGAAAGTTGCTCGGCGTGGCGCTGTTTTCGTCTTGCACGAAGAACATGCCAAACATGCCGCCCAATGTATTAGTGCGCAGGGCAATGCCATGACGGTCAGCGGCAGCTTGGATGCCCGATACCAGCTGCTCGACTTTCGCCGCTAACGTGTCATAAAAACCATCAACAGTTAAGTCTTCAAACATGGCGATGCCTGCACGCATGGCAAGTGGGTTGCCTGAGAGTGTGCCCGCTTGATACACGCCGCCAAGGGGCGCGATGCACGACATGATTTCTTCTTTACCGCCGAACGCACCAACGGGTAGGCCTGCGCCAATGATCTTGCCAAAGCACGTCAAGTCAGGCTCAATACCAAAGTGCGCTTGTGCGCCGCCCAGACCCACGCGAAAGCCCGTCATGACTTCATCAAAAATGAGTACCGCGCCGTGTGTGGTGCATTGCTCACGCAAGGTGTCGTGAAAGTCTTGCTCAGGGATAATCATGTTCATGTTGCCTGCGATAGGCTCCACGATGACGCCAGCAATCTCATCGCCCCACTTTTCAAAGCATTCTTTGATGGCTTGCGGGTCATTATATGGCAAGGTGATGGTGTGCTTGGCAAAATCCGCAGGTACGCCTTTTGACGTTGGCTCACCGATATCGAGCATGCCTGAGCCTGCCTTGACCAATAAGCTGTCTGAGTGCCCGTGATAGCAGCCTTCAAATTTGACAATCTTGTCGCGCCCTGTGTAGCCACGCGCCAAACGAATCGCGCTCATGGTCGCCTCGGTGCCTGAGTTGGTCATACGTACCATCTCGACACTGGGAACGATTTCGCAAATTTTATCGGCGACGGTGGTTTCAAACGGCGTTGGCGTACCAAAGCTCAAACCATCATCAGCAGCGCTTTTCACCGCATCAATCACCTTTGGATGGGCGTGACCCAAAATCATAGGCCCCCACGAGCCAACATAGTCAATATAGGCATTGTCTTCGGTGTCGTAAATTTTGCTGCCCTCAGCGCGGTGAATAAAAATCGGCGTACCACCAACCCCGGCAAAGGCGCGGACAGGTGAATTCACGCCGCCTGGAATGTGCTTACGGGCTTGGGCAAAGAGTTGTTCGTTCTTGGTGCTCATAATGCGTCTCTTATCGTTTGTCTTAAATGATGTGCTGCCAGATTAAGGCATGAGTAGGGTTTACGCCTTTTTTACCACCGAAGACTTTAGCTTCATAGCGCCAAAGCCATCGACTTTACAATCAATATCGTGGTCATCGGGCGCGTCGTGTAGCAGGCGAATGCTTTTGACTTTTGTGCCTACCTTAATAGGTGTGGACGATCCCTTGACTTTTAAATCCTTAATCACGGTTACTGCGTCACCATCTTGTAACACATTACCAACCGCATCACGAATCACCGCCTCAGCGTCGTCGTTTGCGCTGTCAGTATCCGCTGCCGTCCACTCGTGGGCGCACATCGGGCACACCAGTAGCGTACCGTCTTCGTAGGTATAGGTTGCCGCGCAGGCAGGACAGGCTGGTAGACTCATAGTATCCTCGATAGTTTTTCAATTAAAGTGACTGCTAAAAATGGCTGACAGCGGACGCTGAGAGCAAGAACTGACCGCCCCAATGGCGGTATGGTTATGCGCTTATTGTAGCCTATGTGGCGCGCTTTCACCAATTCAGCGCATTTTAGCGTCCATATCTTGTTATCATATTTTGTTATGATAGAGCGCACAGATTTTTTGCGCCGCTAATATGGATTTTGCGTCATTGATACCCATCATAGTACATCTAGCGTACGCACAAGAATGATAAGACAATAAGGACACGATTTATGAATGATATAACCGCCGAGCAACCTCAGTTTGTACAATTAAGTCTCCAAGGCGAAGATGCTGAAAAGTTTTTGCAAGGGCAATTGACCTGCGATGTCAGCAAATTGGGTTTGAGCTATCAGCCGACCGCGATTAGTAATCTAAAAGGCCGCATCAGCTTTGGCATTTGGATTAAAAAACAAGCCGAAAAGCACTTTGATATTGTCATCAGCGCCGACTGTGGCGATGCCCTGCAGCAGCATTTGCGTAAGTTTGGTGCGTTTTCTAAATTTACCACCAGCGCGCCTGAGCCTATTTACCCGTGTGTGTTGAGCGGTGAGCCAACCTTTAGCCATCTTGAAGACCACAACCGCGCAGAGGACACAGCGGCATGGGTGGCGCGTAGCCTTGAGACGGGCAATTATTGGATTACTGCCGCGACCCAAGACATGTTCCAGCCGCAAGAGCTGCGCCTGCATCAGCGCGGCGGTGTCGATTATGATAAGGGCTGCTACTTGGGGCAAGAAGTGATTGCGCGCATTTATTTTAAAGCCGCACCCAAAGCCTTTTTGCATTATGTTAAGGGCACAGGCGCAGCACCAAACGCGGGCGACAAACTTGAACACGCCCACGTGGTCAATGTCCGTGCTGTTGATGATGGTTTTGTCGCTTTAGTGACCGCCCGTCCTGATAAGCTGGCTGACAGTGAGTTGCAAGTGCTGGACTTGCCTGCTGCGCTACAAGCAGACGTGGCACGCAGTAAGTAATTTTTTATCGTTGGTGTCTTATACGGCGCTTGTATGGCGCCCACTAAGACCAATCGTCTACATGAGTGAGCAACTATGACACATATTGCGGTATTGGGTGCAGGCGTGGTGGGTGTGACCACCGCATGGTATTTACGTCAGGCAGGCTATGATGTGACCGTGATAGAGCGCGAATCTGCTGCCGCAATGCAGACCTCGTTTGCCAATGGCGGGCAGATTTCAGTCTCGCACGCCACACCATGGGCGACCCCCGCCACACCAAAAAAAGCCCTAAAATGGCTGTTAAAAGAAGACGCACCGCTACTCTTTCGTTTGCGAGCGGACAAAGCGCAGATGAAATGGGCAATACAGTTTTTGCAAGAGTGCCGCGCCGATCGTGCCGATGCCAATCTTGTGCAAATGGTACATTTGGGTCTGTACTCGCGTGCCGCCTTGCAAGCGCTGCGCGCCAATATCGGTATTGACTATGAGCAGCAAACCCGCGGCATCATGCACTTTTATACCAGTCAGGCCGAGTTTGATGCGGCTATCGCGCCCACCATGCGCATGCAAAGTCTTGGATGTGAGCGACAGATTATTGACATTAATAATGCGGTTAATCTTGAGCCTGCGCTTTATCCCATCGCGCACAAGCTGGTCGGCGCAACCTATACCAGTAATGACGAATCGGGCAACGCGCACTTATTTACCCAGCGTCTAGCGGCGCACTGCGCGGATGCAGGCGTGCAGTTTTTGTACGACACCGAGATTGTGGCAATAAATAAAGATACGGACAGCAATACGCCGCGCGTTCATAGCCTGACCATTCGTCCAAAGGGTGAAAACGCGCAGAGTTTTTGCGCGGACAGCTACGTGCTGGCTTTGGGCAGCTACAGTCCTGAACTGGTCGCGCCGCTGGACATTCAGTTGCCCATCTTTCCCGCCAAAGGCTACTCCGCCACCTATCAGGTCAATCCCCGCGCCCCGCACCTTGCACCCTTTGTCAGTATGATTGATGATGAATATAAGCTCGTCATGTCACGCCTCGGTGACAAATTGCGTGTGGCAGGCACGGCGGAATTTAACGGCTTTAATTTAGAGCTGAATGCCACCCGCTGCGAAGCGATTACAAGGCGCGTGCAGCAGCTGTTCCCAAAAGGCATCATCGCCTCCTCAGTGCAATACTGGACAGGACTGCGCCCAATGACCCCCTCAAATGTGCCGTTGATTGGGCGCGCGCATATAGGGCAGGTCAGGCACGGCAGCTACGCACAGCAGCAGCAAAAGCCTGCCCGCTTCGACAATCTGTGGTTAAACACAGGACACGGTACACTCGGTTGGACACACGCTTGCGGCTCAGCCAAAGCCATTAGCCTCTTGATACAAGGGCAAACCCCTGATGTGGACTTTGATTTTGTAGCGCAGTAGGATTTTTAGCTAAGTGCCTTTTATTATTGATATTTTTGGTTTGTGGCCGCTTATACTGTGAGAGTTGATAACGGTCACAGACTAAAAAACCATGCCAACTCATGCGTCATTTACTTATTTATAGCATAAGGTGCGCCCTTTGCTACATTCAAAGACGATTAATAACATTCGTTCGCATTTACCCGTTATTAAGATACACTACAAACATTGCGCCTACAGACAGGCTTACTGATTTTTTTTATATTACTTAATAAGCAGTTAGGCATAAAATGTTTAACGCCCAATTATCAATAATCTTAAATACGCTATTGATAATGTCTGTTTTTATAAAATTAAAATAAGGACGATAATCATGAACAAGAACATAATGAAAGGTAACTGGAACCAAATGAAAGGCTCAGTCAAGCAAAAGTGGGGTGAGCTTACCGATGACGATTTAGATTACATTGAAGGCAGCCGTGATAAACTGGTTGGCCGTTTGCAAGAACGTTATGGTCACGCCCAAGACCAAGCAGAGCGCGAAGTGGATGACTGGCGTGCCACTAACGACTACTAATCGTTATTAAAATAAGACAAGCAATACAATATTTTATCAATCATTTATTTATAACTGATTAAGTATAAAAAAGGCTGTTAAGGCAGTCTTTTTTAAAAGATGTATTATATTGTTAAACTGAAATCTAAGACACTTATACACTATAGTTATTTGATAAGCCGCTTGGCTGATATAAAAACAATAATAAAGCCATACGTACAGCAAAGACAATAAAACCGCATAGCAAGTAGATTGTTATGCGGTTTTATTGTTAACCATCCTTATTACCTATCACGATGAATTTTCATACATCCTTGCATGACATTCTACTGCTTGCGATAGTCGGGCTTCCTGCCCCATTTCATTACAGCACCCGTGAACAAATCGTTTGTCATTGGGTATAGGGTGTGTCCTTACCTTATGTATCAGTATCTTCCTGACGCTGATAGATAAGTCATTATCCTTAATACGGTCTACTCAATCCTTGAGTCACAGTCCCTTATGCCGTGTGACTATAATGTCAAAATGCGTAACGAATGTTAAGTCGCATTTTCGTCATTGCTTGTAAGCATATGCTTACATAGATAAGTTTTTGAACCGTTTCTGGTAACAAAGGAGTATAGAAAACCATCACATAATCACTAAATCAGCGCCACCCGTTACAACTCTTTAACGCTAATAACACGTATTTTCAAGCATTTACCCTTAACATAATAACAAGATACACAGCATAGCGTACGTATAAAATCAGCAACGTGCTGCCGAGAACATTATTGTTAATATACTGTAGGAGTATGTACCATGTCCTTTTTTAATATTTCACTGCCCAAGATGGTGGCCACTGGATGCATGACTGCCCTACTGGGTATTACCGCAGGGTGTGTCAGTACGCCCTACTATGATGGTCATGATAAATATGACGGTAACGGGGTCTATCGAGATGGTAATAAAGCGAATTTCGGTCACGTCAGCCAAGAGCTACGCGCTCGCTTAGAACGTAGTGGTTATAAAGTGATGGACGTGCGTAAGGTCAAAGGCAATAACGACCGCATTTTGGCACATGCACGCAGAAACAACCAAGATTATGAAATGATTTACACCTATCCATCGCTACGTCTCGTCAGTGGCCGCGCTTATGACCGCTCAAACGGTAAAAAACACGGTAACAAGCACAACAACGGTCATAAGCATGATAAAGGCCACAAACACGGCAACAAGCATCACTAATATTAGTTAGCACACTCTTAACGCTTTTCTTGGTCAAATAAGTTGTCCTTAGCTTATTTGACCTTTTTTTATGGGTTGTTTTTATTGTATTGATGGGTTAAATATCAATGACTTTGATGACGTCATAGGCGGGTGTCTCGTATGGATGCGCGTCTTTTAATGCCTTGATGACTGTATGAATATGGATATCAGACACCACCATCTCGACCCGCCATTCTTCCACCTGTTCAATCTTGTCCTGCGCACCAATATGCGGCTGACTGCCTGCTAGTGGTTTAAATTGTCCCGTGCCTTTGACTTGCCAGCAGCAGTCAGAATAATTCCCAATCTTGCCCGCCCCTGCGGCAAACAGCGCGGACTTGACGGTCTCTAGCGCGTCATCAGGGATGAATACGGTCAGCTTATACATATTTTTTCCTTTTTTGTTTGAGTGGTATTTTGAATATAAATCATGGCTTGGATAATGAGGGGTGTTCAGGCCATATATAACGTAGTAGCCAATCTTTTGCCTCCCCTGCGTAATCAATACCAATACGTGGGCGCAAGGCGACAGGTGGTCGACAGCCATCATCTTCGACCCATAATCCTGTTTCAGGCGCAATCGGCAAACCCGATAAGTCGCGGCTGACCGCTAGGCGCTTGGTCAATTTCCCTGGCCCTGCAAATTGGCTAGGGTGTGTCAGTTGCTCGCGCGGTGACTTATCCATCTCATCAAGCAAGCGGTTACTCTCCTCAGTCAAAAACCCTGCCCGTATCAGCACCGACTCGGGTGATTCGGCTTCGCTGGTGACTAAGTTCAGCATATGGTGGATGCCATAGGTGAGATAAATATAAAACACGCCGCCCTCAGCGTACATAATCTCGGTGCGCGGGGTACGCGTGCCTGCATGCGCGTGGCAGGCGGTGTCTTGTAGTCCGATATAGCCCTCGGTCTCGGTGATACGCATACGCAGTACTTTGTCCTGACCGTCCGTATCGGTCATGTGGCGGCACAGTATTTTGCCGATAAGGTCGGCGGCGACCACGCAGGTTGGGCGGATAAACCAGTTGGGGGCTAATATGTTTGGGTTTGCGCTCATAGCGTGTCCTTAGTTGTCTTATAATTATTATCAAAGCGATGGTTATCACGCTAGCACAGCTTAAGATTCAATACCGTAAGACGCTGTAAGGATATGGCAGGTTTGTGTTTATTCAAACAGCTGCACGTGAATTTTAAACAAAAAAAACTGAGCACAAGGCTCAGTTTTTTATTTGACACAAAGCATCAATAGCTTAGTCTAATGGCACACCAATACGGGTCGCCACTTCTTCGTAGGCTTCGATAACGTCGCCGAGTGACTGGCGGAAACGGTCTTTATCGAGTTTTTTCTTGGTGGTTTTGTCCCAAATACGGCAGCCGTCTGGTGAGAACTCATCACCCAAGACCACGCGGTCGTGGAACACGCCAAATTCAAGTTTAAAATCAACAAGCAGCATATCGCCTGCAGCAAACAGCTCGGTCAATACTTCGTTGACTTTAAAGGTAAGCGCTTTCATTTGCTCAAGCTGTGCTTCGGTCGCCCAGCCTAGAGACAATGACAATGATTCGTTAATCAGTGGATCACCAAGGGCGTCGTCTTTATAAAACAGCTCGTACGTTGGTGGATTTAGGGTTTGGCCTTCTTCAAGACCCAAACGGCGCACAATACTGCCTGCGGCAAAGTTGCGTACCACGCACTCTACAGGAATCATGTCCAAGCGCTTAACCAATACTTCATCTTCTGACAACTGCTTTTCAAAATGCGTCTCAATGCCAGCATCTGCCAGTTTTTGCATGATAAAGGCGTTAAAGCGGTTATTCACCTGACCTTTACGCGCCAGCTGTTCAACACGCTCGCCATTAAAGGCAGATGTGTCATCACGGAAATGAAGAATCAAATAGTCATGCTCATCGGTCTCATAGACAGATTTTGCCTTACCTTTATAGAGCAGTTGTTGTTTTTGCATAAGAGAGGTCCTGTTCGTTCAAGCTTAAAGGATACAACGCAGAAACGGCCACCGCGTCCGTACATCGCAGCGTTGCAATGAATTCTCGGGCGCGTGTGACCATAAGGAATGACTTATTCGGCAGCAGGAGCGACGCTCACCGTACGCTCTGGGCGTGGCAACTGATATTGTTTGCCTGATTCGTTGGTCAGCGGCAGCGTATTGTTGCCGACATTTGGCGTCTGATATAACGGCACAAATGGCGCAGCGGGCTGCTGAGCAGGCAATTCAATTGGCGCAAGCTTTTGACTGTCTTGATAATCAAGGCTGCCATCATCGCGCTGACCGAGCCAGCCTTTTGCTGTTTGGCAGCCACTTAATACAAGGGTGCTGCCAAGTAAAATACACGTCAGCGCAGATAAAGTACGTTTTTGGGTAAATGATGTGTTCATCGTGGTATCTCTACAGTCTACTTTCGATGGCAAGCAGCGCATGCATTATAGATAGCTATTTACAAGCGCTGCGAGGGGCTGCCGAAGGGCGTTATAGCAAATTTGCCTGAGTCAACGCATCATCAATGGTCTGATGATACTTGCTGTTTAGCCATACCAATGGCAGGCGAATGCCAGTGTCGATACGACCCATTTTATGTAGGGCGTACTTGACGGGAATGGGGCTAGATTCAATGAATAGGTCGCGATGCAGATGAGCAATCGGTGTGTGCGCGGCTTCAGCAGCATCAAAATCGCCACGTAGCGCGGCTGAGAATGTTTCGCTCATCGCTTTTGGGGCGATGTTGGCGGTCACTGAGATATTGCCTTTTGCGCCATGACGCATCAGCTCAAACGCCGTGCCATCATCACCTGACAACACCACCATACGCTCGCCAACTGCTTTAATCAGTTGTGCGCCGCGCTCTACAGAACCCGTTGCATCTTTGATGGCAACGATGTTGTCAATATCGGCTAAGCGCAGGACGGTCTCTTGAGCGATGTCAACGACACTGCGTCCTGGAACGTTATAGAGCATCTGCGGAATATCGACCGCTTCGGCAATCGCTTTAAAATGCTGATACAGACCTTCTTGAGGTGGCTTGTTGTAGTAAGGGGCAACAAGTAGCGCACAATCTGCGCCCGCTTCTGCTGCTTCTTTGGTCAAGGCAATGGCTTCAGCCGTGCTGTTCGCGCCTGTACCTGCAATGACAGGCACGCGGCCATTAACGTGCTTGATAAAAAAGCGAATCACATCACTGTGCTCTTGGACAGACAACGTGGCAGACTCGCCCGTTGTGCCCACAGCGATAAGGCAGTGCGTGCCTTCTTCAATTTGCCAGTCGATAAGTTTAGCCAGACGTTTATAATCGACCTCGCCATCAGGATGCATGGGCGTCACCAAGGCTACCATCGAGCCTTGTAGTCGGGTTTTTATATCGTCGTATGCTGTGCTCATAACCGTGCCTTACTCTATTATCCTAGCTATTAAAGATAGGTCGTGGACAAGGACAAAACCTTGATTCATTGTTGTCGTATATTAACGGTCAATCACGCTGCATGAATGGCGCAGTACCCAGCAATCATGACCAAAAACTGTCTGCTAGTGTAGCATATTTTAATATGCCCACCATTGCCAATTACAACTTGTATGTGACAGCTTTGTTGGCGACTTTTTTATCACCATTTATCACTCGTATAGATTGATTCGTTACTTGCTCTTTACGGTCTATCAGTAGCGCCCATCACCCATTATTCAATGCGCAAACCAATAATGGCAGGAATGCCTTGGCGAATCACTTCTATTGTTACTACGCCTGTCTTTGGCAGAGACGAAATTGCGTCCGAGACATCCGCAACGCTCTCAATCGGCTGTTGATGTAACGCTGTAATCACATCACCTGCTTGTAGTCCTGAGCGCGCTGCCAGTCCTGTTGGATCTACAGCGGTAATCAGTACGCCTGTTTGATCGTCTTTAGCAATGTCCGCCAGCTCTTCGCGCGTCAAGTTACGTAGACGCAGTCCCAAGCGGATTTCGTTGTCTTGTTGCTTGCCTTTGGCCTGTACATCATTAGGTGCATCGCTGAGCGTGCCACGTACGGTCATGGACTTGCCATTGCGCTGAACCACGGCGCTAAAGCGGTCATTCGGTCGTGCGCGATTGAGTAAGTTTAATAAGTCCGAGGCGCGCATGATGGTTTGGTCATTATAACTTAGGATAATGTCCCCTGCCTTTAGTCCCGCCTTTTGCGCGGGTGAGTCGGGCGACACGCGGGTCAATAGTGCGCCTTGTGGTCGCTCAAGTTTATAGGCTTCTGCCAAGTTGCGGTCGATATCTTGCGGATAAACACCCATATATGCGCGCGCCACTTTACCATTGTCTTTTAACTGCTCATAAATATCCATCGCCGCATCAATCGGAATCGAGAACGACAAACCCATATAGCCGCCAGTACCACTAAAGATACGTGAGTTGATGCCAATCACTTCGCCACTTTGATTAAATAAAGGGCCACCTGAGTTGCCTGGGTTGAGCGCCACGTCGGTTTGGATAAAAGGCACGCTGGTCTCGCGCGAAAAACTGCGCGACTTGGCACTGACAATGCCCGATGACGCAGAATAATCAAAGCCAAACGGCGAGCCAATAGCCAGCACAGGCTCGCCAACTTTGAGCTGATTGGAGTCGCCAATCGGTAGCGCGGGGAACAGTCTGCCATCAATCTTTAGCACCGCCACATCCGAACGCTCATCGCTGCCTATCAGTTTGGCGTCCAGCTCGGTACGGTCGTTTAGGGTCACTGTGATTTTGTCCGCGCCCTCAATCACATGGTGGTTGGTGAGCATGTAGCCATCACTCGTCACAAAAAATCCTGTGCCATAGGCGTGCTCAATCGCAGGGGTTTGCTGCTCAGGAATCTGCACCCTATCGCCAAAAAACTGACGCAAGAGCTCGGCCGTTTGCGCTTGTACCAACTCGTCTGCGCTTACCGTTTTGGTCACATTCACGCGTGCCACCCCTGGGGTCACTTGTTGTACCAAGTCTGAAAAGTCAGCGGTCTGCACAGCAGCGTGTGCGGTTTGCAAAGTCAAGCTACCGCCAGTAAATACGCTGGTACCTAGCGCTAATGACAATGCGCCACTGACAAACCAGCGCGGCAGAGTAAAAGTCGGTGCAGTATCCATAATGTCCTCTTATAAGTGGCGTTTGTATTTATACAGAGCGGGTAATGATATTGGTTCCTATCATACCGCATTCTACAACGGTTGCTATAGGGGAAGATGCCCCCATTCACGTTTTGATTGGTATCTTTATTGCAATATTTGCCTTTCGTGCGTATCGTCTGCTTGGTGAGCGCTACTTGTTATAGCCATAGCCTATCCATACGCCTACAGCGCGCCTGTCATACAAGGAAAATCAATTCGTGATATGATGGTCGGCTATCATATTGATATTCCTACCATCAGCACACGCGAAAAGTGCGGTGCTGGCGCTGTGCCTGCGGATTGTTACTGATAGGTTGTATGCGTTTTCTGTACGATGTCCGCGGTATGGATGCACTGTACTGTCGTCGTCAACACATATCAGCGATGTGCTGTTATGTCTAAATATGTCAAGTGTATAAAAGGATTTCCTCTATGGATACCGCCCTGTTATTGTCCGGCGTGGTTGGGATTGGTATTGCCGCCCAATGGTTGGCTTGGTATTTAAAGCAACCGTCCATTTTGTTTTTATTATTGATTGGTATTATTGTCGGTCCTGTCCTCGGGTATTTTGATCCCGATTTGGTACTCGGCGAGCTGATGTTCCCCATCATCTCCTTGGGCGTTGCGATTATTCTTTTTGAAGGCTCGCTCACTTTGGAGTTTGATGAGATTAAGCAGCACGGTACGGTGGTACAAATGCTGGTCTCGGTCGGGGTGCTCATCACCATTGCGGTGGTTGCGCTCTCAACCTATCTGTTGTTTGACGTTGATCCGCTCATTGCCCTGCTCTTTGGTTCGCTTGTGTGCGTGACGGGGCCAACGGTGATTGTGCCGCTGCTGCGCAGTGTGCGCCCCAACAAAACCATCTCCAATATCCTTAAATGGGAAGGCATCATCATTGACCCTATCGGGGCGATTGCGGTGGTTTTGGTGTACGAGTACATCATCTCAGGCGGTGAGGCGAGCAGTATCTTACTGTTTGCCAAGATTGTGGTGCTGGCGACCGTACTCGGTATGGTCGGCGCATACGTGCTGGCGTTTTTGATGCGCCGTCACATGGTGCCTGAGTACTTAAATAACGTCTTTACTCTCGCCTATGTGCTGCTGCTGTTCTCAATCTCTAACCATATCGAACACGAATCGGGTCTATTGACAGTGACCGTCCTTGGTGTGGCACTTGCCAACTGGCCTAAGTTCCCGCGCGATACCATTTTGGAATTTAATGAGTCGTTGACCGTACTGCTCATCTCGGTACTGTTTATTATTCTTGCCGCGCGCGTACAGTTAGAGAGCCTATTAAGTGTCGGCTTTGCGGGCTTGGTGCTGCTCGCCATTGTGATGTTTGTGGCGCGTCCCTTAGCCGTTTGGGCGTCGTCTATCGGCTCCAATCTTAAGACCAGCGAAAAGATGATGATCAGCTGGATTGGCCCGCGCGGTATTGTCGCCGCGGCGATTTCGTCCTTATTTGCCATTCGTTTGCAAGAGTATGATTTGCAAGGCGTTGAACTGCTCGTACCGCTGGTATTTATGGTCATCATCGGCACGGTAATGATTCAGGGCTTGGGCGCAAAAATGGTCGCCAATTTCTTGGGCGTACGCGAGCCTGCCACCAATGGTATTTTGGTCGTTGGCTCCAACCCTGTGGCGCTGATGGTCGCCAATTCCTTAAAAGACCAAGGCTTTGACGTGGTGGTCGCACACAACAACTACACCAACATTGCGCGCGCGCGTATGAGCGGTTTGCGTACTTATTTTGGCAATCCTGTGTCTGACCATGCCGATCATAACCTTGATTTGATTGGTATTGGGCACTTATTCGCCATGAGTATGGATAAGGAGCTGAACACCTTATCTGAGATTCATTACCGTCATGAGTTTGGTGAACAAAAAATTTACCGCCTAAAATTTAGCGACGAAAAGACCAAAAGCGAGCGCGAAGACAAGCAGTCCAATTTTCAATCGCAGTGGCTGTTTGGTAAGGATGCTACTTATACCAAGCTTGCCAGCATGATATCCAAAAAGGCACGCATCAAAATTACCAACATCACCGACAGTTATAGCTATGCACAGTATAAGGCGGACAACAAGCAATTCGTGCCGCTATACACGCTCGATAAAGAAGGTAAGCTGAGCGTGATTACCGATAAATTCGATGGCAATGTGCCGCGTGATCGTAAGCTTGTCGCGCTGGTGGTCGATGACGACGTGCAACCAAAACCTGTGGACGTAACGGCCAAGCAAGAACAAGCGCGCGCTATCGCGGATGCGCAGTTTGAAGCGGACAGTAAAGCGCCAGAGAAGATCAAAACACCCGACACGGCAAGCGATAAACCTACTGAAAAAACGGCGGATAAAGCGGCCGAAAAAGACGCGAGCGCACCAAAAACCAAAGACGGCAACCTTGACCCAAGTCGTCTGCCTGACACGGAAACAACCGATAACACGACTAAGGATAAAGAGTAAGTGCTGCTAAAATAAACCGTCACGCCTTATTCGCTTTCATAAAAAAACCCAGCTTATATATAAGCTGGGTTTTTTCGGTTCATCTATTAGGGCAGCTTGCTCAAGTTATTTTTTCTTCCACGTTTGCGTACGTGAGAATGGACCTAAATGACCTTTGACGTCCATGGTGTTGCCTTTCACTTCTGCGGTCATGCGGTAGGCTTTGTTTTTCTCAGGGTCAGTGATTTTACCGCCGCTGTATTTGCCATTGCCATCGGCTTTTAGCCCCGTAATCACAGTCATGCCGACGTATTTTTTACCTTTTTCGGTCGCGGTGCTGATGATTTTACCTGTCAGTACGCCGCCTGATTCGGTGATTTTGATGACGGCTTTTGGTTGACCTTCGTCATAGGTTTGCCATGTGGTGTTGGCAAGTGGGTCTGCTGCGAATGCCATACTGGCGATGCCCATGGTGGTCGCGGCCAGTGCGGTTTTGGTGAATAGCTTCATAATACGACTCCTTGTCTGCGATAGTGAACGCCTTTGGCAATAACCCAAGCCGTATTTGTGAGTGGGTACTGCGTTTATGATGCCTGTTGCTGACTATGAATAATGAGCAGTAACAGCCAAAAGCGCTTGTCTCAATCCTAGTATAGACAAAATACTGCCTTTGCCCAGTAATTTTTTTTAAAACGTTATTGCTGTAGAAACACCACTATATCAAACAGTTACAAGAAAGGATTGGCGATAGTCGTATCGCTGCGGTCATTATTATCGTTTGACGGCGCATCCAAATTTTGCGTATCTAGCGCGTTTAAAATAGCGCTCGTGAGCTGATGCAGCGCTTCAATCGCTTCGCGTCCTGCCTCATCCCGCGTGATGTCGATATCGCCATAAATAGTGACTTTGTCGGTTTGGTTTTCAATCACCAAGTTGCCGACCTGCATGCTTTGGTGATTGTTGGCAAAAGGGTCAATCATGGGAAGCTCCTTGACTAAAATGAAATAAAAGGCAAAAAGGCGTTAAGCACTGAGCTGATGAATCAGCCATTTTAACAAGGCGGCGACAAAAAGCATCCAGCTTGGCGTCTCGCTACTCTCTGTGGTCGGTGCGCCCATCGGCTCCCCCGCCTTTAATGGCAAATCTAATGCCTCATCACGGCGCGCCCCTGCCAATACTGGCAGCACATCGACGCCAATACGCGACTCTAAGTCATCAAGGCTAATCACCTCCACGCGCTCGGACTCATCATTGGGTGCGTAATACACGCCTGCGCTGTCTAGCGTGGGAATGTATACCACTTTGTAAAAGTGGCTGGGCACGAGCACGCGCTTATCAAGCTGGGTCACTTGCGCATTTAAAAACGCCACGCCTGTAACGGTATACACCTCGCCGTATTGCTCGGCA
Organism: Psychrobacter sp. bablab_jr014; assembly: GCF_016464015.1. Lineage (GTDB taxonomy): Bacteria > Pseudomonadota > Gammaproteobacteria > Pseudomonadales > Moraxellaceae > Psychrobacter. Next base: position 38,144 of record NZ_JACDXT010000005.1, on the reverse strand, counting down.
AGGTCGCGGGTCGCCTCCTCTAAATTGCGCCAAATATAGCGGTTGTTGCGCGGCGACTGCGGCGCGATATTGGCAAGGCTAAAGCTGTCGTACTGCTGGCTGCGGGTCGCCATGTCGCCATTGGGCGCCAGATGCCCACGGTCGTAGCCTGAGCCTGAATAATCGCTCAAGCTTGCGCGGGCGGAGCGCGGCAGGCGGCTCTCTTCATGAAAGCTGTCTTGGCGGTCGATGGTTTTGGCTTGCGCGATACGCGCGCGGGTCAAGTGTTCAGCTGACCACAAAGGCGTGCGACTGCGCGCCGAATACATGACCGCAAAACCATCAAAGCATAAGGGCTGGGTGTCTGCCGCCAGCTTGGTATTGGTAAATTCAGGATAAATACCGCTATAAAAAGTCTCGCTACAGTCGCTAAACCCCTCGGCATGAGCGGGCAGCATGCTTATGCACAGTAAGCTAAAACTGGCGAGCAATAGGCGATAAGGGCGGTCGGTTAAGGCATGAATCATAAGTGCAAGCATCGCAATCAAAAGGCATAGCGCTATCGTAGCAGTGTCGCTGGGATAAGAAAAGCTTGACGCGATATGAAAAACGCGGCACGCGGGTGGTGACTTTAGCACGCGCATCGGCTATACTAGTTCGTCTTAAATCAGCGCAGGCGTCCTGCCTATCTCTATCGCTGATATATGCGCGGGTGAAGTGGCTGAGTGGTCGAAAGCGCACGCCTGGAAAGTGTGTATACGTTAATAGCGTATCGAGGGTTCGAATCCCTCCTTCACCGCCAAACTTAAAAAAAGCTGTCCGACTTTTTAAATCTTCTTATTTAGAAGGTTTCTACTCATACCATATTATCGATTTTGTCCATTGTCCTCTGATAATGTCTAATCAGTCATAACCTTGATCATATCACTGAACAGATCGTGTTGCCTTTATCTTAAAATACCGTAGTCTTAGCGTAGTCACTTTGCAAAAGTAGCCGCTTACACGCTATAAGAATTTTACTTCATGCTACACTCTATATCATCTTAATTAATATATTATTTTATATAATATTATTAATTCTATTAAACCTTTTGCTGTTTATTTTTTGGTCTATATAGGATGATTGTTGTGCGTGTATCTACCCTTAAATTTGCCTGCCTGATGGGTATGGCGTCTGTAGCGACTACGGCGTGCGCGCAGTCTAACGACTTGCCGACTGCCCATCAAAACACAATGCAAAGTACGCAAAATAGTGCCGCCGTCAGCCAAGTCACGGACAGTCACTTACGTCAAGTGCTCACGCAGGCGGGTATCAAAGCCAACATCACCTCGATTGTCCCCTCTGGCTTACCCAATATGTATCAAGTCAATTTGGTAGGACAGCCTCCACTACATATCACCAAAGACGGTAAATATGTGATTCAAGGCGCACTACAGAAAAACCCCAGCCAACAAGCCGTAGGCAAACCTGCGTCACGCAGTCAATCCTCACAGCTTGGTCAACCCGTCAGCCCAGCGGTCAAATCCGCCTTAGTTGCCAACACCAGCGCCCTTAAGCATATCAGTGATCAAACGCCGTTTTTTTATACGGCAGTACCCGGTGTGATTTGGGGCGCCACGTTAGAGGGTGTGCCCTTTTTAATCTCTGATGATGCGCAGTTTATTACCGACAGTGAGATATCGGTCATTAAAAACGGTCGATTTATGGGTCTTGATACCACGTTTGAGCAGCGCAAAAACCAAGCGGTATTGGCGGCGCTCGATACGAAGGAGCTGATTCAATATCCTGCAACGAGTCGCGAAAAGGCGGTAATCTATGTCGCTGACGATGTCAACTGTCCGTATTGCCGTCAGTTTCATCAGCAGATACCCACGCTCAACGCGAAAGGCGTGACGGTCAATGTGATAGGCTACCCCATTTATGAGCAGTCGCCAGAACAGATGCGCAGTATTTGGTGCCAAGGCGATGCAAAACGTCGACGCCAAGCGTTTGATAAAGCCATGCTGTTAGGCGCAATGCCACCAGCGACTGCCAGTTGTGATGCAGATAACATTACACCCAATCGCACTATCGCCGCTGGCTTGGCCATCATGGCGACACCCGCTATTTACCGCGCCGATGGCGTACTGTATCAAGCCAACTTTGCGCGTCCTGAATTTTTAGAGTTCTTGGGTGTGGATTAGGATATTTTGGTATAGTCAAGTCAATTTAAAAATGATACAAAGAGATTAAAGACTATTTTTCGCAGCCTCTGGAGACGAAGTCACAGCAAGCAAGGAAAATAGTATTTAATCGAGTGTGTTTATGATGCTATATCAGTTTTATTTGGGATTTACTATAGTGGCGGTAACACTGCACCGCTATCTAAAATGTAAATGGAATATCTATTTTCAGAACATAAAGTACTTTTATAAAAAGAATCTGACAACTTTTAGTTTGGTTTTTCATCAAGAATACCTTAATATTGTTTGCCAAATTTATGATATAGACCCCCCACTATGATTTTTTATTTTCGCGCATTGACAATCGCTGCTGCTCTTGTTGCCACCACCACGAGCGCTCTTGCCAGCAATTACTTGTGCAATTACACGGCACGCATTTCTGAAGAAGACAAATACAACTCTCAAGGTAAGTATCTGGGTAATGGCTATACCAATACCGCAGTTGCCAATATTTTACGCCAAGACCGTGCAAACTTTTATGTCTATTCTGCCTATACTAACAGCGAAGATGAGCGCGATTGCGCGTTTGCAGACAAAAATGCCCGCGCGACGATGCAGCGCTTTTTGAGCGCGGGCAGTATTCCTACCTATGCCAAGCGAGCCATTATTGATAATAATCCTTTATTGAGCGTTGATGTCTATGACGACCATGTGGACATCGAAATCATTGAGATGGATGACGCACCAACGCAGAGCCGTATCCGTTAGTTTGAAGACTGCCTACTCTTTGACACACTCTTTACTTATACAAAAACGGCATCTATAACAGATGCCGTTTTTGGGAGATTAGAAACTGTATACCGTCTGACTAGCGACGCTCATCGAATGGCTTAGAGGGCTGCTGGTCATGCTTTGGTTCTACTTTTTTCTGTTGTGGTACGGGCTTTGGGGCTGCTTTTTTTGGCGTTACTTTGTGAGGTTGCGCTTTTTTTGGTGCTGCTTTGGGTTGAGCTGGTTTTTTTTTAGCCTCAGCTTTATGCTGGACTTGTTTTTTCTTTGGCTCAACCTTTTTGTTGTGCTGCTGCTCTTCTACGTGATGGGGGTTGTTTGGCGCGGCATTGGCTTGGGTAGTCATGGTAAAGCAAGTAGTCGCGGCTAAGATTGAGGCAAGAATTATTTTTTTCATAAGTATTTCCTATTAAATCCACATTAAACAGTAATGATATAGACCTGTGCTGCAATCACGTTTAGCGGTGGTTGCGGCTGATGCCTATCAACAACACCTATAGTATGGGATGGCAATATTAAGTAGGCTTATGAAAACTAAAGAAAGGTTGCGATTGTTGCTTGCATATATAGCAGCGCGTGTCATTGGTTACGTTTGGGTCACTGGCGTAGCTTTATAGCGATGAATAACGGTTTCTTGATAATAAGCACTTGATAATAAAAAAGAGAGGGTATGGTTACGTTACTGCGTATTTTATTCACCGTCATTGGAGCGGTGATTGTGCTTCAGTGTTTGACACTGATGACGGCAGACAAGTTTAATTTTGGGACGCTGCTGCCGTTTTTGATTGGCGTCATTTTTGTCGCTCATGGATTAGGCTGGTCAAAGATTCGCACGATTTTGTCGCGTAATCGAGCGCTTCGACGCATCTGGCAGGCATCATGGGGCGTATTTGGGCTATGGCTCATCAGCTTTATAGTGTTTGCTGTGATATTGCAGCAGCGTATTGACGCGAGTCGCGGCACGCAACCGCCCATTGATGCAATGATTGTACTCGGTACAGGCACGGTCGATGGCAAACCCAGCGCAGCACTCATTGCGCGCTTGGACGCCGCAGCAGGCTTAGCAAAGCAGCAGCCAGCGGCTTGGGTAGTGACCAGTGGCGGACTGGGCTTTGGGCGCAGCCAAAGCGAAGGCGAGGTCATGGCGCGCTATCTGGTAGATACGCATCACATCGCGCATGAGCGACTTTTGATTGAGGGCAAAAGTACCAGTACCGAGACCAATTTATCTTACAGTGCGCCGCTACTTGCTGAGCATGGCATTGATAAAGACGCGCCGATTGCCATTGTGACCAATGATTTTCATACCGTGCGCGCCGCTGCGATTGCACGGCATCAGGGCTTTAGCAATACGGTGACGGTGGCGAGCGAGACGCCGTTATCTATCCGTTACAACGCGTGGTTTCGTGAGTATTTTGCCTTTATTAGTGGTTGGCTGCTAAACGAATATTAAACGGTTAAGCGGCCTTTTTTTGTAAAAGGTATAAGACAAACTTCGCTTCGGTGACAAATGGCGTATCCGCAGTACGCGCTAGCAATGCCGCACGCTTTGCCCCATGTGCGCGGTAGGCGTACGGCGTCATGGTCATTAAATCCGCCAAATCTGCCGCCGACAACGACAGCGGCGCGCTGATATGCTGGGTGTCGATCAGCTCAAAAAAAGGTGTGAGGCTGGGTAAAAACTTGTCTGAATCATGCTCGCGCACGTCATCGAATAAGGCGGCGCGCATTTCACTTAAATGACCGTGATCGGGCTTGGCAATCAATAAATAGCCATTGTCCGCTAATACCTTGGTAAACACTTCAGGCAAAATTGGGCTAAAAATACTGCTGATGCCGACCGCACTGCCCGCCTGCAAAGGCAAATGCGCAGCGCTTGCCACCAGCGGATAAATGGGCAAATGCGCGTTGGTTGTACCCACTTGATACCAAAGGTGTTGGGTTTGTTTGGCGGCTTTAGCAAAGGTGCTGACCGCAGGTTTGCTGATGTCCAGCCCAATAAGGCTGCTTGCTATAGCTGTCTGCGCCAGCGTCTGAGCAATCGCTTGGGTGTAGTACCCTTCCCCGCAGCCGATATCCAGCCAGCTGCCGTTGATGCTTGTATTACTCCCATCTTTCACATGCAAATTTTTTAGCGCATTACAAATCAGGGTTTGCAAGGGCGCATAATGTCCCGCTGCCAAGAACCGCTGACGCGCAGCAATCGAGGCTTCGCTATCGCCTGGGGCTTTGGACTTTTTTTGTTGTACAGGCAGCAGGTTGACGTAGCCTTGACGCGCCACATCAAACGGATGGCGCGTGCCTTTGGCGTTGCCGCTACCATCGCAGCGCCACGTTTTGGCATCAGTCGTTAAGGGCGATGGGCACAAGGGACAGACAAACATAACTCGCCTCAAAAGTAAAAAAGGTAAACATACGGTGAAAAGACAGCAACCGTCAGACACCCGCATCTTAGCAAAATCTGCCCACTTTAGGCAGCGCTGCTTGTCTTATACTTATTCAATATAGCCTTTAATCGACTGGCTTGATTATGTCATAGCAATGTTATTTAAACGCGACTGCATCCTAACAAAACCTTTAACAACATGCATAAAAAAACCACCCTCGATAAGGATGGTTGTTAATACATTGATGATGGCTTAGCGCAGCTTTAAGGTCATCAAACCCAAAACCACAAGTAAGATGGCGATAATCCAAAAACGCGCCACCACTTGGGTTTCTTTCCAGCCAATTTCTTCGAAATGGTGGTGCAAGGGCGCCATACGAAACACGCGTTTTTTACGCAGTTTGTACGAGCCGACCTGCAGCATAACTGACAAGGCTTCAGCAACGAACAGGCCGCCCATGATGGCAAAGGCAATCTCTTGACGGGTCATGACTGCAATCGTACCGAGCATCGCGCCCAATGCCAATGCGCCCACGTCACCCATAAAGACCTGCGCGGGGTGCGCGTTAAACCATAAAAAGCCCAAGCCTGCGCCAATCATCGCGCCGCAGACAATGGTCACCTCGGAGTTGTACGCGATATACGGCACATGCAAATAATCGGCAAAGCGCACATCGCCTGAGACATACGACATCACGCCCAGACCTGCGGCGACCAATACGACTGGCAAAATCGCCAAGCCGTCCAAGCCGTCGGTGAGGTTGACCGCGTTGGACGCGCCATTAATGACAAAGTAGGTAAAGATAATAAAACCAATGCCAAACGGAATCGCCGAAAATGGAATCATCCAGTTTTTAAACACAGGAAACAACAAGTCCTGCATCTCTTTAGTGGTCACCATGTCTGCTTGCTGGGTGGCAATGTAATACAGCGAGGCGCCGACGAACAGGGCGCCGACCGACAGCCAAAAGTACTTTTTGCGCGCAACCAGACCTGTGGGGTTTTTATACTTAATCTTGAGCCAATCATCCGCCCAGCCGACCGCGCCAAAGATGACCATCACGACAAGAAGAATCCAGACATAAGGATTGTTCAGACGCGCCCACAATAAGGTGGAAACACCAATGGCACTCAAGATAAGCACCCCACCCATCGTCGGCGTGCCTGTCTTTGACAAGTGCGACTGAGGCCCATCGTTACGGATGGCCTGTCCATATTTCAGCTCGCGCAAATGATTAATCACAGGGCGGCCAAAGACCATACTAAAGCCAAGCGCGGTGACGACCGCAAGCAGCGCCCGTAATGTTAAAGATGACACCGCAGAAAACGGCGTATAATACTGACCAAGCCAGCCAAACAACCAAACTAACACCGCTTACTCCTTTATTAGCGCATCAATGAGGGTTTCCATCGCCATTGAGCGCGACCCTTTGAACAGTACCGTAGCAGGCTCGGTTTGCTGCGCCTGTAGCTGCTGCTGCAAATGCTTAAGCAAGCTGTCTTTGTCTGCAAACGCGTGTGCATCAATGTTGCCGACTTCTTTGGCGCCCATAACGCTATATTTGGCATATTGACCGACGCATAAAAGCACATCAATACCAAGCGCTGCAATCGTGCGTCCAAGGCTTTGGTGCTCACTGACCGCCGCTTCGCCAAGTTCGGCAATATCGCCTAAGACCATAACTTGCGTGCCTGTCTGCGCTGCTAACACTTTTGCTGCCGCACGTACCGAATGCGGATTGGCATTATAGGTATCATCAATCAAGCGGTGGTTGCCAAGCATTTGCGTGTTCAGACGACCTTTGGCAGGACGCGCATTCTCAAGTCCCGTCACAATGTCGTCAACATCAATGTTAAGCGCATAAGCACAGGCCGCAGCCGCTAATGCATTATTGACATTGTGCTCGCCTGCCAGTGGCAATTGAATGTCTTTGACCTGACTGCCGATGTGTAGCTTAAACTCACTACGCTCAGGCTCTACATCTAAGTGACTGGCGCTGACATCGGTGCTACCAAAGCCAATCACGCGGTCGGTATATTTTTCAGCAATACGGCGCAGCTGATTGGTAAAGTCGTCCTTATCGGGGACAACAGCCACTTGCGTGTCACTTAAGGTATGATAAATCTCTGCCTTGGTTTGGCAGATGCCTTCACGGCTGCCAAACTCACCCAAATGCGCGGTGCCGATATTTAAAATACAAGCCACATCAGGACGTACCATCTCTGTGGTATAGGCAATCTCGCCGATATGGTTGGCGCCCAGCTCCATGATCGCATAGCGATGATGGTCAGATATCTCAAGCAGCATCATGGGCACGCCCAAGTCGTTGTTCAGATTGCCACGCGTGATGAGCGTCGGTGCTAAGCGCCCAAAGATACTGCCCAGCATTTCTTTACACGTGGTTTTGCCGCTCGAGCCTGTAATGGCAATGACGGTTAAATTCGGATGCTGGCTGCGACGATACGCGCCCAGTTGCCCAAGGGCAAGGCGAGTATCGGTCACCACCAGCTGCGGAATACTACTGGACACAGGACGCGAGACAATGGCGGCGACCGCGCCTTTTGACGCGGCGACATTGATGTAATCATGACCGTCAAAGTTATCGCCGCTTAATGCCAAAAAGATATCACCCGTATTGATGGTACGGGTGTCGGTGGCGATACGGTTGCTGGTCAAGTGCGTCAGCTGCGCGCTGTCGCTCGTTTGCCAATGGCTATCCAAGGATGCTGTGGCGTCTTGCAGGTTATCGGCCTGCCAGACGTACAGCCCTTGCGACTGTAGTAGATTGTTGTCCGCTTTCATAAAAGGTACCTTGTGTTTCTTAGTCTGTCTATTATCGTGATTTACCGTAGGCGGTGTTTGAATAATATGTGATTAAACGCGCTCAAAGCGTTTTAGCGCTTGCATCACTACCTGACTGTCGTCAAAGTCGTGGCGCACGCCGCAGATTTCTTGATAGGTTTCGTGACCTTTGCCCGCGATGACCACGATATCGTCCGTGCCAGCATGGCGAATGGCGTATTCAATGGCGTGCGCACGGTCAGGCTCGATATGGGTGCGCTGATATTGCGCCTCACTCATACCGACCTGCATGTCTGCCAAAATTGCTTGCGGGTCTTCGCTGCGCGGATTGTCGGCGGTCAAAATCACACAGTCTGCGCCACTGAGTCCCGCTTGCGCCATTAAGGGACGCTTGCCTGTGTCGCGGTCGCCACCGCAGCCAAACACCGCCCACAGTTTGCCCTCACAATGCGTTTTTAGGCTGGCAAGCACTTGGGTTAAGGCATCGGGCGTGTGCGCATAATCAACGATAAAGCAGCCGTCTTTTGAGGCGACGCGCTGCATGCGTCCTGTCGCACCTTTTAACTTTTCAAGCTGGTCACTTAACGCATCAATATCCGCGCCCAATGCCGCCGCCGCTGCCAATGCGGCGACCAAATTTGCCACATTAAATTTGCCCAATAACGGACTGTGTACACGCAAGACGCCAAAGGGGCTGTAAATGCGCAACTGTACGCCGTCGAGGCTTGGTGTCATAGACTCAATATAAAAATCAGCCCCACTGTCAGTGAGACTATATGTCCATACCGTCACGTCGCCTGCCTGCGCTTGCGCCTGCATGACAGAGCTGTAGTCATCATCACTATTGATAATGGCATGGGTCAATGTCGGAAAGTGACTGCGGTCAAACAGCTTCGCTTTGGCGCGCGCGTAGTCATCCATATCGCTATGGTAGTCCAAATGGTCGCGGCTCAGATTGGTATAGACCGCCACTTGGACAGGCACGCCTTGCAAGCGCGATTGGTCAAGTCCATGCGAGCTGGCTTCCAGCGCCAAAATGTCCGCGCCCTCCTCGCCCATGTTGTATAAGAACTGCTGCACCGCACGCGCATCGCCTGTGGTGTGACTGGCCTGCGTCAATGCGCCCAAGCGTCCATTGCCCGCCGTACCCATCACCGTGCTACTACTGCCCGACAATGCCATCAGTTGGGCAATCAGTTGGCTCACTGTCGTTTTGCCATTGGTGCCTGTCACCGCGACCACGCGCGGCAGCGTGACCGCGTGTTTCGCTTGTAAATGCGCCTGAATCAAACTGCCCAATCCTGTGCGAATGCTCGGTACATACAATACAGGACACGGCAGCGTGTCTAGCGCTTGCAAGGCATCGGCCTCATTGGCAAATGCTCCCGTCGGTAGGGTTTCAGTGAGGATAAAGGCGGCCGTTTGCGCAGCTTGCTGCAAATAGCCAAAGCTTTTGTTATCGTCTTGCTGGGTTTGGCTTTTTAGGGCGACAAACACGGTGCCTGTCTCAATCTGGCGACTGTCTAAACCAAAATCGTAAAAACCGATATCTTTTAGCGCCATCCAGCCATCACTGCCTGCCGCCTCTTGTAATGCTGCCAATAGAGATAATACTCGCGGGTCACTGCTGCTATCGTAAAGCTGCTGCAAAGAAACAAGGGAGGCGGGGGCATCTGCGGTCATGGGCATATCCTATGGCAATCATAAAAACAGCCGTGTCATAAAACACGGCTGACGCGATGTTAATCTTTGGTTTTTAAGGGTTTATCGAGCGGTACGTTGTACAGACGCAAGGCCTCTTTCATGACATTATGAAAGATAGGCGCTGCGGTCAAGCCAGCATAATGTAGGCCGCGTGGGTCTTCAACCAATATGACACCCGCCAAACGCGGATTGGAGGCAGGCACTATACCTGCAAAGGTATTGCGGTATTGATTGGTATAATAGCCGCCCTCAGGGTTGATACGGCGCGCCGTCCCTGTTTTACCTGCTACGCGGTAGCCATCAATGGCAGCAGCGGTCGCTGTGCCCCCTGGTTCGGTGACGGTTTCTAGCATATTGACCAGTGACATGGCTTTGTCGTGCGCCATGATGCGGCGACTTTCTGGCAGCTTGTCATCATCTTTGACCAAGGTTAAAGGATGCTCAACACCGCCTGCTGCAAGGGTAGAGTACGCCTGTGCGATTTGCGCGAGCGTTACCTGTAGGCCATAACCATAACTGATGGTCGCACGGCGCGAGGTTTCTTTTTCTTTGGGGGTCGCGACAATACCTACGCCTTCGCCTGGGAATTTCAGCGCGGTCTTTTTACCAAAGCCAAATTCTTTTTGCATTTTACTGATGCCATCAGGCGGCAATGACAGTGCAATTTTGGTCGAGGCGACGTTACTTGATTTTTGTAGTAAGGTACTAAAGTTAATAATGCCATAGTTAGTGTGGTCGCGGATGGTATAGCCCTTGACGCGGATATAGCCTGGGTTGGTATCAATCAAAGAGGTTGGGCTATAGAGTCCTGAGTCGAGCGCCGCAGCGACCGTAAAAGGTTTCATAACGGAGCCTGGCTCAAACACGTCAAGCAGCGCACGGTTACGCTGGTTTTCGCCCGTCATCTCGTTTAAGTTGTTCGAGTTAAACGACGGCCACGTTGAGAGCGCGAGCACTTCACCCGTTTGCACATCAACGACCATACCCGTCGCCCAGCGCGCTTCATGCAAGCGCCCCGCTTCCTCCAATTCTTTATATAAAATATATTGCAAGCGTGAATCGATGGTTAAGGCAATGTCTTGACCCGCCACTTCAGGCTTGATTTGTTTGAGTTCTTTTAGGCTGTTTTGTTTGGCGTCTTTTAATACCAAGACTTTGCCGTCTTCGCCCGACAGCGTTGATTCATACTGACGTTCAATGCCCGCACGACCGACATAGCCGCCTTCAGGGTCGCTGGCATTTTGCCCCATAAAGCCGAGCAGCTGTGCGTTTGGCTGCGGCTGCGGGTAGTAGCGCTGAAAGAAATTCTTTTCATATACACCCACAAAGTCCAGCGAGCTGACGCTTTGGGCAATCTCGGGGGTAACTTTGGTCAGTAGCGGGAAATAATGCGAGCCTGCACCTGAAGGCAGCGCCGCTTTTACCGCGTCTTCGTCGGTATAGTCGATATCACTGCGTAACGCGACAGCCTTTTGCAAATCAGCCACAGGCACATTGGCCGCTGCCGCCAAACGGTTTAAGTCCATTTCATCCAAGCGCTTTTGCATTCTTGCCTGCATTTTTGGACTGTCAGGGTTCGCTACGATAATACGATTTAGCTCATAATATTCGCGCGCATAATCGTGCGGACTAAAGGACACGGTCGCAAGCGGCGCACTGACCGCGAGTGGTTGGTTATTGCGGTCGGTAATCATACCGCGATAGGATTTTTGCATGCGCACGCTGGTGATCAGCTCATCGCCCTTGTCTTGATAAAACTGCGCATTGGCTACCTGCAAATAAAAGGCGCGACAAATCAAGGCAACCAGCGCGACGAGTGCCAAGCCCCAAACGGTACGAAAGCGGTTCTTGTCGGTTTCGACACCGCCACGTGAGGACGCCCCTGAGGGTTTGTTAAATACGCCTTTTTTTGGATTTTTGACACTGCTATACGCGCCATCTGCTTTGTTTTTATTCTTGCCCAAACGACCCAGCTTACCCGAGCGCGACTTGTTGCCTTGGGTGTCGTGTTTTTTATCATCCGCCTTTTTGCGACTTGGACGACGTAGTGGTTTGGTGACGCGGGCGCTGGATGATTTACTGGTGCCTTTGTTGTTCGGTTTTTTATCTTGCTTATCGCTCATTATGCGCCCTCTGCTTCAGTCAAATCAGTATTGCCAATGGTCTCAGGCTTTTCGGCTTCGGGATCATCAGATTCGATGGCAGTCTCAGGCACGAGAGGACGCACAGGCGCGCCAGGTTGGATGATGAGTTTGTCTTTTAAAGTGGGGCTGTACATGCCAAGCTCTGCCACAGCGCGACCTGCAATTTGCGGGGTGGCGCTGAAGGTTTGCTGCTCAATCAACAGACGCTGGCGCTCGATTTGTAGTTTGCGCTCTTGCTTTTTCATATCTTGCAAGCTTTTATAATCTTGATGATACTGCTGCACCGACTCTGCCGTCTTGATGCCTGTCCAAATAATGAAGACCGCAAGCACCAACATGATGACGGCATAGATACGCACCACATGAAAGCGTTGAACGAAAATCTCACCGACATCAGTAGACGATGGTGCAGTTGCGCGGTGACGGTTGTTCGGTTTGCCAGATATTGCCATGACGATCTCAAAAATGAACCCAAATACAAAAGATAAATCAAACCCAGCCCATACTTGCGCCACTATCACCGAATATCGGTGACAGTAGGCAACCAATCGGCGAGCCTACCAGTCGATACTTACCGCTTTTTAACAGTCGCGTTGGTGTTGTATCACCCACGCTGCGTCACCTGCGCTGTGCATTGTACCCAGCCTTACTCTGGCACGTACTCGGTGGCGCTACGCATCGCCCCACGTAACCACGCACTGCGGGCGCGCGGATTGCCTTTCACTTCGCTGCTGCTCGGCGCAACGCGAAACGGTTTATTAAAATAACGCGGACGTTTTGGCGGCATTGGCAGCGCTTGGTCTTCAGGGTATTGTCCTTTACTGTGACGCTGCAAAAACTGCTTAATACGGCGATCTTCTAATGAATGAAAGCTGATCACCGCCAACTGTCCGCCTTCGGCAAGCACGCCGATACTCTGTGCCAAAAAGTCATCGACATCACCAAGCTCATTATTAATAAAAATACGCAGCGCTTGAAAGCTTTGCGTCGCAGGGTGTTTGCCCTTTTGCCAATTCGGATGCGCCTCTTTAATCACCGCTGCCAGTGCCAAAGTCGAATCATAACTGTCCATCGCCTTAATCGCACGCGCAATACGGCGACTGTGCCGTTCTTCGCCAAATTCGTACAGCACATCGGCTAAGGTATCGGCATCGACACGCTCAAGCCACGCGGAAACAGGCTCACCGCGACTGGTGTCCATACGCATGTCCACCGCGCCATCACGCATAAAGCTAAAACCGCGACTGCCATCATCGAGCTGCGGCGACGATACGCCTAAATCCGCCATAATGCCATCAACTTTTTCGATGCCCAATGCTTTTAGGCTGTCCGTCATGCTGGCAAAGCTGTCATGTACGATACGCACACGCGCATCGGTACGCGCCAGCGCCTCGGCAACGGCAATTGCCTCAGGGTCTTTATCAAACACAATCAATGTCGCATCATCTGCTAAGTGCTCGAGTAATAAGCGGCTGTGCCCGCCACGACCAAAGGTCGCATCAATAAACACCCCGCTGCTGCGTACGGCATCGGGCGTCTTTGGCAAGGATTTTTTGCCCAAAACAGCGGCAACCGTCTCATGCAGCAGGACAGTATCGTGTATGAATTCAGGTGGCATTACAGTGTCTTTTGAGGTTGGCATATCAGTTGCGGGCATAGCGGTATTGTCAGCGGTAGGGGCAGAATGGGCGTCGGCATTGAATGGGGACACAAGCTACTCAGTAAGTGATGACCGAAACGGTCAATAATCGGAGAGAAATAAACAAGTTATCATTTATTCTCGTCTTATTATCGCAAGGATAAGCCTGTAGTCAAGCGGCAACTGGTGTTTTCGACAAAAATATTGCCTATCCCTGCTATACTAGGCAGATTCTTGAGTTTGATTTTCTTTCACCCAAAAAAACATGACGTGAGACCATGATGACACAGACCACAGAAACGACCACCCAGCGCCCTGTTCGCACCCGTATTGCCCCCTCCCCCACAGGCTTTCCGCACGTCGGCACCGCGTATATCGCCCTATTTAACTTAGCCTTTGCCAAATCACATGGCGGCGAGTTTATTTTGCGTATTGAGGACACCGACCAAACGCGCTCCACCGCGCAATCAGAACAGATGATTTTGGACGCGCTACGCTGGGTTGGCTTGGATTGGAGCGAAGGTCCAGACATCGGCGGACCACACGCGCCATACCGGCAAAGCGAGCGCGCTGACATTTATAAACAGTACGCCGAGCAACTATTGGACGCAGGTCACGCCTTCCGCTGTTTTTGCACACCTGAAGAATTGGACGCGATGCGCGCCGCTCAAATGGCAAATGGCGAAACCCCGCGCTATGACGGACGCTATGCTGACTTGTCACGCGAAGAATCAGACAAACTCGTCGCTGAGGGCAAACCCTACGTCATCCGTATGCGCGTACCGTCTGAAGGCATCTGTAAAGTCCACGACATGCTGCGCGGCACGGTTGAGATTCCATGGGCGCAAGTTGATATGCAGGTTCTCTTAAAAACCGACGGCCTGCCCACCTATCACCTTGCCAACGTCGTCGATGACCATTTGATGGAAATTACCCACGTATTGCGCGGTGAAGAATGGCTCAACTCGGCGCCCAAGCATCAGCTGCTATATGACTACTTTGGCTGGGAAATGCCGACCCTCTGCCACATGCCGCTACTGCGCAACCCTGACAAATCAAAACTGTCTAAGCGCAAAAACCCCACCTCCATCACCTACTATCGTGATGCAGGCGTATTGCCAGAAGCGCTACTCAACTACCTAGGTCGTATGGGCTACTCACTGCCCGATGAAGCCGAAAAGTTCACCTTAGAAGAAATGATTGACAGCTTTGACGTGCAGCGCGTCTCGCTCGGCGGACCTATCTTTGACACGCAAAAGCTCAGCTGGTTAAACGCTGAATGGCTGCGCGAATTGCCTCCTGAAGTGCTCAAGCAAAAAATCCTCGATTGGGCGAGCGACAGTGACAAGCTGACTGCCATCGCGGCGGCGATTCAGCCACGTATCGAGCTGCTCTCTGACGCGGTCAACTGGGGCGGTTTTTATTTCCAAAATCTGCCTGAGATTACCAGCGAAGACTTTGCGCACAAATCACTGACCCCTGAGCAAATCACCGAGCTGCTACAGCTGGCACTTTGGCAGCTGGAGACCTTGCCTGTTTGGTCAGAGCACAACATCTACACCACGCTAAAAGGCTTGGCGGGCGCGCTCGATATCAAGATGCGCGACTTTATGGCGCCGTTCTTTATCGCCATCGCGGGCAGCACCTCATCGACGCCTGTCATGAACTCCATGGCCATCATCGGCGCGGACATGACCTTGACCCGCTTGCGTCACGCGGTTGACGTGCTTGGCGGTCTCGGCAAGAAAAAACTGAAAAAGCTAGAGAAACAAGCGGCAGAGCTGCCTGATTTTTTGGCGGCTGAGTAATCGATAAGACATATTATCTAAGTAAGTGTAATAAAAAAGGGATTTTGCAGTGGCAGAATCCCTTTTTTGATATATGAAGGCAGTATCGTTTATGTTTCATAAACGGTTATATTAGCTGACCTACCCTAATTAAAGCTTAAGGCATGGTTGCTGTGGGTGTTTTTAAAAATTTAGGATTGGCATTGCCCCAATTGGCATATATTTCGGTAAATAAGGTATCTACAATGTCTTCCACCTCGTTTTGAGTCACCTCCACATTGCCTTGTTTACCAAATATGACCACTTCATCGCCCGATTTAATATCTGGGTAATCGGTTACATCCACCATCGTGGTATTCATTGATATTTTGCCTACCACTGGTACTTTATGACCATTGATGAGCACGTGCCCTTTATTGGTAAAGGTACGGCGATAGCCATCAGAATAACCAAATGGCAAGTTTGCTAAATAGCTGTCGCGTGTTAATTTATAAGTGCGGTCATAGCCAACCGTTGAGCCTTTGGGGTAATAATTAACGCTTGCAACTCGGCTTTTAAAACTCATGATAAATTTAAAATCTTTACGCTCAAAATATGGCTCGCCAAATAATATCGCCCCTGGGCGCACCATATCAAACCAGCCCTCTGGCACATTTAATGACACAAACGAGTTGGCGGCGTGAATTGTCAAATCATTTCTATCTAAATTAGCGGCTTTTATCAGCCAATCGGTTTGCTGTTTAAAAGTTGTTAGCCCTTTTAGCACATCTTCGCGATCTTCTTCGGGAAAGTGAGTCATAATGCCAACAATGTCAAGGTTACTCATCTTGGTTATCGCGATAGCATCTTGCTGCAAACGGTTAATGCTAAGATCAATACCGTTACGATCCATGCCGCCAGCGTTTAACGCCATATGAAACTTAATGTTTTTACTGGCCTTTTTAGCAAGCTCATTGACAATTTTTGCTTGTTCTAGACTGCCAATTAACTCTTCAACGCCATATTGCATAGCGTCTTCAATTTCAGCATTGGTAGCAGCGCGCACACGCATGATGCGCCCTTTATAGCCATGGCTGCGAGCAATGCGAATCTCTTCATTACTGGAAATGCCGATACACGGCACATTGTGCTGTATGACAGTGGGCATTAAGTTGTTAATACCAAACCCATAAGCATCTGCCTTTAATATGGCACAAATCTCAGCCTGCCCATTTAAGTGATGACGCATGGCCTCAATGTTGTCGCCATAAGCGTCAGCGTCCACCTCAAGCCAAGCATTGGCATTGTTGATATTAAGCGCGCGAGTATTGTGGGAATTATAGATATGATGGGTATTGGTCTGTGGAGAGTCGCCAGTATAAGTTAACGCTGGTGCGGCGTGGGCAAAAGTGAAAGGCACACTTACCCCGTAAGCAACTGCGGCAATGGCAAGCGATAAAAAACGGGGTTTAATATTCAATGTGGTCATCATCATCCTTGATTACTGATTAATAAATTAACTGGCTAACTGATAAAAACAAAAGTTATCATACCATTTATCTAGCTTAACGCAGTGGTTATAAATTCAAAGGTAACGTATTTTTATTGATATAGTCAGTTCACTACAAAATCGATATAAGGAGATTCAACGTTATTTTTCGCAGCATCAAAAGACGTAGTCACTGCAAGCAAGAAAAATAGCGTTGAATCAAACAAATGTACTGTCCTGTATCTCTTTTATTTAGACTTAACTATAGCTAGATTTTACTGCTGGTTTTTTGCTCAGACCTAATGCATCCATTTTTTAGAAAATCCCATTTAGAAAATCATATGCGCGCACAAGGCAATAATCGGTAAGGAAATCAGCGTTCTTAACAAAAAGATGATCAGTAATTGAAAAAAGCTTACAGGGATTTTTGTACCCAAAATCAGCCCACCCACCTCTGACATATAAATCAGCTGCGATACTGACAAGCAAGCAATCACAAAGCGCGTCAGCTCCGACTCAATCGATGAGCCAATAATCGCAGGCAAGAACATATCAGCAAAGCCAACCATAATGGTCTTGGACATCTCTTGGGCAAATGGAATGTTCAGCAATTCTAAAAACGGGATAAACGGCATGCCCAAATAATCAAAAACAGGCGTCTTTTCTGCAACAATCAAACCAAGCGTACCGATGGCCATCACGACAGGCAAAATGCCAATCCACATATCTAAGATATTTTTTAGCCCATCGCTTAAAAACGTGCCGACACTTGGGCTTTTCTCAGCCTTTTCGACCGCCATATCTAAGCTATGGTTGAACAGCTTTTTACCTTCAGGAATCGCTTCGCTGTTAGCATCGTTATTATCGACAATATAAGTATCAGCAATTCTCGATAACGGAAACAGCTTGGGCACGACAAGCGCGCAAACGATACCGCACAGCGCGACCACACCAATCATATTGAGAAAGTAGCTCTCTAACTTGACCTGCGAGATGACCACCAAACAAAACGTCACCGACACTGCCGAAAAGCTGGTAGCAATAATCGCCGCTTCGCGCTTGGTATAAAAGCCACTTTGTAACTGCTTGTCGGTCAGCAGCACGCCAATCGTACCATCACCAAGCCATGACGCGAGACAATCCACCGATGAGCGTCCTGGCAAGCCAAACAAAGGGCGCATGACTTTACTCAATAGCACACCGACGAATTCTAACAGGCCAAAATCAAGCAGCAACGGCAGCAGCAAACCCGCTAAGAAAAACACGATAAACAAAATCGGCATCAGCTCATACAGTACCAAACCACCAATACTGTCCGAGTAAATCATCTCAGAGCCGTATTGAAAATACGTCGCTACCGCAAAAAATGCACCCAATATACGCAGCATCAGCCACGAGGTTTTGACATTGAGCAAATTGTTTAAAAAACGGTTATTCACAATAAAATCAGGTTTGAAAATTTTGGTATATAAGCTACCGACCAATGTCGTCATGATGGAGATGACCACCAAAAGCGGCAAAAAGTCATGCAAATAGCCTTGGATAATGTCTTTGAGCACAGCGATGGGAATGGTAAAGCCGTCAGCATAGCTAACGAACTTGCCATCGATATACGGAATGGGAAAAACAAAAATGAAAAGCCCCAACATCGAGGGGATAAAGAACCTTAAAAACTTGCCAATGCTATTACTGCTAAGCGTTTTATCTGACGCATGAGTTTTGATATCCATGTTACCTTCGACTCCCTGTCTGCCTTTAACCAGTAAGGCGCGTTGTGGGTAAACGCGCCGTGCTGGCGTTTTAACTCATGTTATAGTCAGGGCTAAATAAAAAAGGACACACTTTAACGCATTTACACCATTAAATGCCATCTCTCTTTGTATCGTACTGACTATAAATACCCTATATCCCTATATTTAAGACGTGTGTTAATAGTGGTTTAACAAAGACTGCGTGACTCTTTCTAAAATCTTAAAAATGCGGTCTGAGTCGTCTTGTGAGTTGTTGTACAGCGGGTTGATTTCTGCCATCTCCCAGCAGCACACTTTCTCGTTTTTAATCAGCTCAATGTTGAGCTGCATGGCTTGCTCGTATGACAGTCCGTTACGCGCAGGCGTTCCTGTGCCTGGCACATACAAGGGGTCAACGCTGTCCACATCGAACGACACGTAGATATGGTCGCAGTATTCGAGCTTTTTAAAGATTTCTTCGACCGTCGCGCTGATGCCTTTTTTAGTAATTTCCGCCACGCTGTATAGCGGGATTTTATGGCGCTTGATTAAGTCCATTTCTTCTTGCTGATAATCGCGCACCGCACAGAAGACAATATTTTCAGGCTTAATAGACGGCTCATCAGAGACCATATGTTTTAAGCGCTCCCAATATTCCTTTTCTTCATCAGACAGCTCATTGCGCTGAGATTCTAGATTGTCAATCGCGCACGCCATCGCGAGCGGCATGCCGTGCATATTGCCTGAACCACTGGTATAGGGCGAATGGATATCAGCATGCGCGTCGATATAGATCACGCCGATTTCGGCATCAGGATGCGCCATTTTTAGACCATGCATCGTGCCTGCGCAGCTAGAATGGTCACCTGCAATGACGATAGGAAACTTTTTTTCGTCTCGAATGTCTTTGATTTTGTGTGCAAGCTTTGAGATGACAGGCTCAATCACGTCAGCGTATTTGGCGTGTTTAAAGCGTGACTCGCCGCCTTCTTCGATATAGTCGTTTTTGATACGGTCAAATTGCAGCGTTTCATAGTACTCAGCGTTGATGGCTTTTGATGAATCGCGCAAGGCATCGATACCGAGTGACGCCCCTTTTTTATGTCCTGCGACGTCTGAATACACTTCGACGATGCGTACGTTTTTAGCGAGATCATTCATGGCTTTCTCCTTAATGAATAGATTTTTGTATCATTTAACGTGTTAAAATAAATGTCTTAGTATTCAAAAAGACACAGCTGTAAATACTCAAAGTTATACTGTGTAATTTTCTAGCATTACTAAGTAATAAGCTTTTCTTTTCGGATATAAGGCGAGGTCATTGCCTGTAATAAGGATGAGTAACGAATACTAAATGCCACAATATCACCCACTTTGATATCAACCTCTTGCACATCCAAAATCATATGATCACTACTGCCTCCAAGAATTCTTATGCGCTCATCTATCGGCTCAATGTCCTCTATAACAACGTCTTGCCTGCCAATGGCAACAATAGCGCGACTATGTTGACCAAGGTCTTCAAGTACAACGCTATGACCAAACGCATTTTTACCTTGTTTACCTTGCGGCATTGATGACTTTACCTTGACCTCAATCACTTCAGCTTCAAGCTTGAATACATCGCTATGCATACCTAAAATAGGACGTCCTGATGCTGTGTCGTTACCCAGCAACAATGACTCACCTAAACGTAGCTGGTTGATGCCTTTTGGCAAATCATGTTCAAGCATCAGTGACAATGTGCTGGAGTTACCCCCCGAAACTACCATGAGGTCGTGCTCCAACTCATTAGCAATGTTTCTCTTCATCTCAACTAAGCGCTCCATTTTTTCGCGTGTAGGTAAAACACCACTGTAACAAGCCAAATTTGTTCCAATTCCTAACCACTGCAGATGGTCCTGTTGCAAAATAAAACGCCCCATTGCTAATACATCATCAGGTAATATACCTTCGCGTAAATCACCCAGCTCTATCATTAAAATAATACTGTGCTTAACGCCTACTGCTTTGGCACTCTCTTGTAATTTTAATAAAGTCTCAGTTTCTGATACCAAACTAATATCTGCGTGCTCAATCACTTCAGGTACTTCATAAATACTTGGTAAGCGCAATAGCAGTGTCTTGCACGATGCTGCCACTTCTTTAATAACTTTTATATTCTCTATTCTCGAATCAGCAATTTCTGATACCCCTTCATCGATCAATACGCGGATAATATCGGGGTAAGCACAGATACCCTTGGTCACAGGTATCCATTTGATAGGATTCTCATAAGAGTTGAACAAATTATTCAAAAAACGCACATTGGCACGGAGCTTTTTTTCATTCCACAGCAATCTTGGATACTTTTTCACCGCAATCACCTCATATTTTCAACGTACATAAGCTATTGTTTATAAGTCTCGCTGCTTTACGATTGCTTACTACTTGCTGAAACAAGCGATTGCTCTTCTGGCTTAATTTTGGCAATTGAAAAACCTGTAATCGCATATAAGATAGAAATAATAGGTACAGTGAAATTGAGAACAGCATAAGGAGCGTACTCTACGACACCGACACCTAAAGTCGCTAAGATAAATACCCCACAGGTGTTCCAAGGAATGAAAACCGAAGTGAGTGTGCCGCCATCTTCCAAGGCTCTAGAAAGGTTTTTAGAGGCTAGCCCGCGCTCACGATAGACATTTGAGAACATACGTGCAGGGACAACGACAGATATGTACTGCTCAGAGCACGTAGCGTTAGTAATAAAGCAAGAAGCAATGGTAGTCGGAATGAGTGTTTTAGCAGACTTGGTCAGGCTTGCCATTTTTTTAACAATGGAATTGAGCATGCCTGTATTTTCGAGCACACCGCCAAAAGTCATGGCTACGATAGTCATAGACACCGTATACATCATTGAGTCAATACCACCGCGATTAAATAGTGTGTCAATAACGTCGTTGCCTGTTTCAATGACATAGCCGTTTTGTAAAGTGTTCATAGATACGGCGGTCGTATCTCCTTGAACAAAGATTTGGCATAAAAAACCTAAAAAGATACCAAAGGTCAGTGCTGGCAGCGCAGGAATTTTATTAGCAACCATGACAATAACGATAAGAGGTACAAGCAGTAACCAAGGTGAAATGACAAAACTTTGTTCTAGAGCGGTCATTGTATTGGCAATATTGGTCAGCTCTGCTGCTCCTGAAAAGCTTGTACCCAAATACCAGTAGACGCCCAAAGCAATTAACAGCCCTGGAACAGTGGTATAAAACATGTTTTTGATATGTACAAATAGATCGGTGTCTGTCAAGCCTGAGGCAAGGTTAGTCGTGTCTGATAATGGTGACATCTTATCACCGAAATAAGCCCCGCTAATGACCGCACCTGCAATCATTCCTGCTGGAATACCCATGCCTGCACCAATACCCATACCTGCAATACCTATCGTACCCATCGTTGACCATGAGCTACCAATTGCTATAGATACCACTGCACACATTAAGGTTATGGAGATTAAAAATAAATCGGGACGTAGTAAGCTTAGACCGTAATAGACCATCGTCGCTACTACACCACCGCCCATCCACGCACCAATGGCTAGACCGACTAAAATGATGATCACGATAGCGGGTAATGCTAGACGTATACCTTTGTAGATACTTGATTCAATCTCTTGCCATTCAAAACCTTGTCGCCATGCTACTAATGATGCGACTATAGTACCAAAGGCTAGGGGCACATGCGGTGCGCCTTCAAAGACAACGATGGTGATCAACATTGCAACTACCATCGCTATAATGGGCAAGACTGCCCAAAAGAAAGGTATGTTTTTATCAACATTCATTACTATAAATCCCTATATTTTGGCTTATGAGCCGCTTCATCCTGAACAAGTAATCAATAAATGCAAAATAAGCCACATATATGCGTTATACAAGCTACTGTGTTTGCCCAACCCTACACAGTGAAACATCGGCTCAAATATAGGTGGGCATCAGTACTGCACCCACCTAACTCAATAAAATAAAAAATAAGCTTACTTAGCGGTGCCTCATTTACATGGGATACGTTAAAAACTCCTATTTCAACGCATCTTTAAGCGAGACACTAAACAACGGGGAGTCACAACAATAAAGTGTGACATGTCACAAAAAACACTGCCCTGCACTTACTCTACTTCTCTAACCACAAAGAGGAAGTTCTTGAGAGCTTGTTGTTCCACTAACCACAGAAAACAAGTTTTTTGGGTCTTGTTGCTGCGTGATGAGGTCTAGCAATTCATAGCGCTGCTTTTCTTTAATCAGGTCGCGCAAGTACACTAGGGCGGTAAAGTCTTCTGAGGCAAAGCCCACCCCATCGAACACGACCAAGTTATCAGCGGTACTGCGAATAGCTTTGTCACCTTTGACGATATGGTGAAACTCGGTCACAGGGAAATCAGCGTCGAGCTGTTGAATGTCACCTTCGATACGTGTTTGTGGTTCAAACTCTACAACCACATGATCAGCACGGCGTAAAATATCGGCGTCCAGCTCGGTTTTGCCTGGGCAGTCACCACCAATAGCATTCAGATACACGCCTTTTTTGATCATGTCATCGCGCAAAATGGTGGCGTTTTTCTTATCCGCCGTACAGGTAGTGATGATGTCCGCACCCTCAACCGCTTCTTCTGCGCTGTTGCAGATGGTGATGTCTAGGCCAGAATCAGCAAGGTTGTCTGCTACTTTTTTGGTAGCATCAGCATCCACGTCATATAGACGTACTTTTGAGATACCGATGACGGCTTTCATACCCAGTGCCTGAAACTCACATTGTGCGCCATTACCGATGAGCGCCAGTGTTTGCGCGTCTTTTTGTGCGCAGTGTTTAGCAACAAGTGCCGAGGTGGCCGCAGTACGCAGCGCGGTCAAAATGCACATTTCGGTAAGTAAAATCGGATAGCCTGTATCGACATCAGATAAGACGCCAAAGGCTGCGACGGTTTGCAAATCGCGCTTGGTATTGATGGGATGACCATTAACGTATTTGCATGCGAACATCTCACCATCACTGACAGGCATCAGTTCAATGACACCATCTTTTGAATGTGACGCAAAGCGACTGGATTTTTCAAAGTCCTCCCAACGAGCAAAATCTTTTTCTAAAGCATCGACCAGTTCGGTGATGGTTTGCTCGATGCCATGCTCACGAATCAAAGCAGCCATGGCTTCAACACTGACGAATGGGACACCTTCTTTTTGTGAAACGATAAATTTAGACATATGTCTGACTCCTTTTCATAGCAGCTATGAATAGCTGATGTTTCATAAATAATTTTCATTGAATCCATAAACAATATGCTAGCAACTATAAATGCCAGTTAAAATGTCAACAATTAGTAAAATAAGCATCTTTTTTTGTCATTTTGATAACAATTGTATTACAATATGTATACTTATAAACTTTTATCCACTTTTAAGAAAATACTTGAGTTGCAGGTAGCTTAGTATGAGATTGAGCAAATTTATGACATTACTGAGCTTTATTTCGGCTTATCAAAAAATAAGGCAGTCAGATCTATGAAGACCGACTGCCCTTTATATAGAAATATCATTTTTTCTTTATTTGCATCTTATATTCATGAAGCTCCCTTTTAACGATAGGCATAAGGAATATCAATCCAATGATGTTAACTACAGCCATTGAAAACAACACTGAGTCTGAAAAATCAATGACTGGTCCAAGACTGACAATAGCACCTATGAAGGAGAACAAACAAAAGATAATCTTATAAGCATATTCGCTTTTTGTACTATGCCCTAATAAATATGTCCAAGCCTTTAGCCCATAATATGACCAGCTGATCATTGTAGAAAAAGCAAAAAGTACTACAGCAACCATTAATACATACGGAAACCAACCAAACACGCTAGAAAACGCAGCAGAAGTTAGTGCAACACCACTATAGCCACCCACTGTTTGAATATGACCTGCTTCGTTTAAAACATATAAATGTGTCTGAGGGTCAATAACAAGTTGACCTGTAATAATAATTACCAAAGCTGTCATAGTACAAATAACAACAGTATCGATAAAAGGTTCTAAAAGCGCGACAAATCCTTCAGTAACAGGCTTATCGGTTTTCACAGCGGCATGCGCAATAGCAGACGACCCAACCCCTGCCTCATTGGAGAATGCAGCACGCTTAAAACCCTGAATCAGTGCACCAACGAAACCGCCTGTAACGCCCAAACCTGTAAAAGCACCTTCAAAAATCTGTCCAAATGCCCACCCAATAGCACCAGCATTCGCTACTAGAATCACCAAACATGTACCCACATAAAGCACCGCCATAAAGGGAACAATTTTTTCACTAACACGAGCTATCGATTTAATACCACCAACGATAACTGCAAACACCAGTACGGCAAAAACCAAACCTGTGATCCAACTCGGATAACTGCCTAATACAGCAGTCAGTTGTTGATGGGCTTGATTCGATTGAAACATGTTTCCCCCACCAAAAGAGGCAAGGACGCAGAATATAGCGAATAAAAAGGATAGCACACCACCAAAAGGTAAATTTCGCTCTTTAAAGCCTTTGGCTAAATAGTACATAGGACCACCAGAGACTTTCCCTTCAGCACTTTCAATACGGTATTTGACCGCTAGTGTACATTCGACAAACTTCGACGCCATCCCTAGAAGTCCTGCCAGTATCATCCAAAATGTCGCGCCAGGTCCACCAATACTGATAGCAACCGCAACACCTGCAATATTGCCCAAACCAACAGTACTGGATAATGCCGTTGTTAGCGCCTGAAAGTGACTTACTTCACCTGCATCATTTGGATCCGAAAAATCTCCACGTACCAGCCTTATTGAATGTCTCATCCATCGGAACTGAACGAAACCAAAATACAGGGAAAACAATACAGCTCCTGTAACAAGCACCAAAACAATCTAGGGAAACTCTGTTCCTGGTAGAGGTGCAAAGATCAGACTAACAAACCACCCTGTATATGTTGCAAAGTTTTCATTGATACTTTTTTCTAAAGCAGATTCTGCAAAGGCTGGATTATTAATAAAAAAGGCAATTAAAAATAGAAATTGTAATACATACTTTTTCATATAGCATCCTTAGTTCACTATAGTAACGGGTATATTGGTATTAATAATGATTTGTGCGGTAGCATCACCAAACATTCTTTGTCTACGTTTTTTTGCAGAAAATTTAGATATAAATATTTGACTCGCGTTCTTTTGTTCCGCAATCTCATTCAACACATCAACGAAATTACCATGAGCGACAAAGGCTTCTGCTTGAAGGCCTTCTTTTCTAAGCATTTCCATTAAAGGCGCTATCACTCTTTTATTAGCAAACTCAACTTCTTCTATTTTCCTTCTCTTCCTATTTTCATTTTCCTCAGGTGTTTGAAATTGATAAGGTGACCATTCGACGACGCATACTAGAATCAAGTCCACATCCTTACTCATTAGTTTTGCTTGTGTTTTAGCAAAATCTAATGCTCTATGGCTTCCTTCGCTACCGTCTACTCCTACGACGTAAATCATTCTCATAATGAAGTCCTTTTCTAAAAAAAACACTACCTGTTTGTCAAAACAGATAGTGCTCTATTGTCTTTAGGCGTGATGTATTCCTGCAATCATACAGCGTACTGACCCACCTGCTGACTCTATTGTTGGTACGTTAAGAGGAACCAAAGTTACGAAAGTTTCCAAGTCTTGCTTTTGAGATGGCGTCAACGCATTATAGGCTGTCTGTGACAGCGCTAATACCAACCCATTATTACCTTGTAATTCTATAGCATTGCCGCAAAATCTTTGAATCTGACTTTCTGACAGTGCAATAATTTTTTGATTGTTTGTATTAAAAATATTGACCAATCTTGTTTTATCATGATCAGCAACCATGTCTAAACTGATCATCACGAAATCTGTACCTATACACATAAGTACATTTGTATGATAGATAGGGATACCATTTTTATCAAAAGCATCAAAAACTACTGCGCTATAACCTAATTTGTAACACACCATATCTAGGAGATGTTCATCGGTGCGTTTAGATCGGCAAGCATAAGCCAGTTTATTATTATGATCAAATACAATTGATCCTGTGCCTTCTAAATACACACCTTCATTAGAATAGCTTCTTAAGTCAACCTCTTCTCTCACACCATATTTTTTATTAATTAAATCAATAACATCCTGACGATATTCTAATCGACGGTTTTTAGCGTACATAGGATATTTGATTAAATACCCGTCATGATGCGTGCTAAACCAATTATTTGGAAATACGGAATCGGGCGTATCTTTTAGCTGGTCTTCAAATAAATGAACCTCTATACCTTGAGTACTCAATCTTTTAGCAGCCTGTGTGACTTCATTGAATGCTTTTGCAGACAAAGTAATACTGTTATCGACTCGACGATTCTGGAATGAATTGTCAATCATTGTTTCTGGATTAGAAACGAAATGATGAGGTCGTATCATAATAACGGCATTAGGGGCTTGTACTGAATCTTCCAACAACATCATTTCACACTCCTTCTCGTTTTAATGGTTGAATCGATTAAGATAAAAATATCGTATCAAGCTAGTCTGAAAGTTAAAATGTCAATAAGTCATCAAATAGATATGTTTTTTTGACATATTGAAAGAATGTAATTAGCACTTTGCAAAAATACAGTTATTATTACCTTATAAGTTAACAACGAGGACACTTCTATGGGACACTACATTTACGACTCTCTAGACAACGAACTTATCGCTGAGCTGCGCCAAGATGGTCGAGCAACTGTCTCTTATTTAGCAAAAAAGCTCAAAGTCTCTCGCGCCACGATACAAAACCGTTTAGATAGGTTGATACATAGCGGCGCTATTTTGGGCTTTACCATCCGTGTGCATGAGGCACTGGATAAAGAAACTATCAAAGCCATGATGATGATTGAGGTAACGGGAAAATCTACTTCACAAGTCATTAGAAAGCTACGCGGCATACCGCAACTGATTAAGCTACATACCACAAACGGTGCGTGGGACTTGGTAGCGGAAATACACACCACCAGCCTGAGTGAGTTCGATGAAGTACTGCGCCAAGTGCGCGAAGTGGATGGTATTTTGAACAGCGAAACCAGCGTTTTGCTGTCCAGTTTATAAAAAATCAAAAAATCGTGATTTTTTTAAAATAAAGTGTTGACAATCTATACGCCTTTCCCTAAAATACGCATCACTGTTAGCGAGGGGCTATAGCTCAGTTGGTAGAGCACTTGCATGGCATGCAAGGGGTCAACGGTTCGACTCCGTTTAGCTCCACCATCTACTATTTACTTTTAAGGTTAGCCTTGCTAATATAATGTAAATTATAGTTAACAGTACAGTATCAGCACCTAGGCAACGCTTTTATAGCAGTCTGATATTGTTATTATAGATATATTCTATAATCTCTATTGCGTCCCCATCGTCTAGAGGCCTAGGACATCGCCCTTTCACGGCGGTAACCGGGGTTCGAATCCCCGTGGGGACGCCACTATTCGGCGTCAATGGTCAGCACTGTTTTAGACAGATAAGACTATCCACACGCTAACAAAAAAGCCCAATCGTTTGATTGGGCTTTTTTGTGTTTGTTTCCTTTGACTACAGTTGTCGTGACTGCCCTATCCAAAATCTACATTTATACCATAACGTCTATTGCCACTATTATTTATCCGTTTTACTATCAACCATGATGCTTTAAAATCCTTCTCACGCCTATATGTAAGTAGCGCTGCTATCTTATGGACTCTATTAAACAGGGACGCGTTATGTTCGGTATCGAAAACTATTTTGGCTTTATCATCGCCGCGCTTATTCTTAATATCACGCCTGGTACAGACAGTATTTACATCATTACTCGCAGTGTGTCGCAAGGGCGTAGCGCAGGGTTACATTCTGTTTTCGGTATTACTTCGGGCATTTTAGTACACACGCTGCTGGCGGCATTTGGTCTGTCAGTACTGCTCGCCAGCTCGCCACTGGCGTTCATGATTGTTAAGTATTTGGGGGCAGCCTACTTGTGCTATTTGGGTCTAAAGATGATTGTTAGTACCAAATCTGGCGCGATAGCTATGGGTTTGGCAGAAAATACAGGCACAACCACCGTGACCAATACAGGCTGGCATATTTATAGACAAGGCGTGTTGACCAATGTCTTAAACCCAAAGGTAGCGCTGTTTTTCCTTGCCTTTTTACCACAATTTATCAATCCAAGCTATGCGCACAGCACGCTGTCTTTTTTACTGCTTGGCTTAACCTTTGCCACGATGGGATTTTTATGGTGTGTGTGCTTGTCTTTATTGTCTTCACGCTTTAGTGCCCGCATGCGTGCCAATCCTGCTATCGAAACCATCATGAACCGAATCAGCGGCGCGGTGTTTTTTGGCTTGGGGATCAAGTTGCTTACTGAGAAGGCGTAAAGTGCAACTAAGGTTTTATAAGAATTATACGCATGACTGAGCCATTGAATGTAGGAAAACCGAGCCCTGTATCACACAAGGCTCGGTTTCTTATTGTTTTTAAAATATTAAGCGGTCATGTGCTCAATCACGCCGCATCTTTGCTATCACTCGCCAATTGACGCAAGACATAATGCAACACGCCACCATGACGCACGTACTCGCGCTCTTTTGGCGTTTGTAGCATAACGTTAACCTCAAAGGTTTCGCTTGAGCCATCGGCACGCGTTGCAGTAACGGTTGCTGTGCGGCTTTCTCCATTATCAAGACCTGTAATGCTGAGCACTTCTGAGCCATCAAGGTTGTGCGACTGGATACTTTCACCATCTTTAAAGGTCAATGGCAAGACACCCATACCAACAAGATTTGAACGGTGGATACGCTCGAATGAGCCTGCCAATACTGCTTTTACACCAAGTAAAATCGTACCCTTAGCTGCCCAGTCACGGCTAGAGCCTGTACCGTACTGCTCACCACCTAAGACGACCAGTGTACGCCCCTCTTCTTTATACTTCATCGCCGCATCATAAATAGGCATTTCTTGTCCGTCATCAAGACTTGCGCTGTCACCATCAAAATAATAGGTGTAGCCGCCTTCTTTGCCATTCATCATCAAGTTTTTGATGCGAATATTGGCAAAGGTACCGCGAGTCATCACCGCATCGTTACCACGGCGTGAGCCATAGCTGTTGAAGTCCGCTTCCATAACGCCGCGCGACTGCAAGTATTGACCTGCTGGCGAATCAGGGTCGATACTGCCCGCAGGTGAGATGTGGTCTGTGGTAATAGAGTCACCGAATAGCCCCAAAATGCGAGCATCATTGATATCAGGAATGCCTTCTGGCTCCATAGTCATGCCATCAAAGAACGGTGGGTTTTTGATATACGTAGACGATTCATCCCACGGATACAGCTGGCTGTCCGCTGAGGTGATGGCGTTCCATTCGTTACTACCGTCAAAGACTTCGCCATAGTTTTTATGGAACATATCGGCATCGATATTTTTGGCAATCAGCTCATCAATCTGAGCAGAGGTTGGCCAGATGTCTTTTAGATACACATCGTTGCCATCGTTGTCTTGCCCAATAGGCTGGGTGGTTAGGTCGATATTGACTGTACCTGCCAGTGCGTACGCGACGACCAGCGGTGGTGATGCCAAATAGTTGGTCTTAACATGTGAGTGAATACGTCCCTCAAAGTTTCGGTTACCTGATAACACTGAAGCGACTACCAAATCATTCTCTTCGATACCCTGTTCGATGCTCTCAAGCAGTGGCCCTGAGTTACCAATACAGGTGGTACAGCCGTAACCGACAAGGAAGAAACCAACTTTTTCTAGCTCGTCCATCAATGCAGTACGCTCAAGATAGTCGGTGACCACTTTAGAGCCAGGTGCCAGTGAGGTTTTTACCCACGGCTTGGCTTTAAGCCCTTTTTCTGCTGCATTTTTGGCAACCAAACCTGCACCAATCATCACTGCTGGGTTTGAGGTGTTGGTACAAGAAGTAATCGCTGCGATAACGACAGAGCCATCACGCAATTCGTGCTCGCTATCATTGATATTAACGGTTGAAAAGACGTCTTTTACTGGCGCATCTTCTTTATCGCCTGTTTCCATCTCGGTAGGTTCAGCCGCTAGATGCTCCGCCTGCTCTTGCTCACCGCCTTCTTGGTCAAAGCGTACTTTGCCCTCTACTTCCGCCTTACGATCTTCGGTCATGCTGGCAAGTGTGTCGCCAAAGCTTTGATGCATGTCTGACAAAGCGATACGCTGATGGGGCAGTTTTGGCCCTGCAAGCGATGGCTCAACAGTGCCAAGGTCTAAGTATAAATTGCTTGAATAGGTAGCGTTTGGCGTGTCGCTATCGTGCCACAAGCCTTGTGCTTTGGCATATTTTTCGACCAATTCAATTTGCGCTTCTTCACGACCTGAGAGGCGCAGATATTCAATGGCCACTTGGTCAATTGGGAAGATACCACAGGTCGCGCCGTACTCAGGTGCCATGTTAGCGATGGTTGCACGATCAGCAAGCGGCATGTTGTGCAGGCCGTCCCCATAAAACTCAACAAATTTACCTACCACGCCATGCGCGCGCAGCATCTCGACTACACGCAGTACCAAGTCAGTTGCGGTCACGCCTTCAGACAGCGCACCTGTCAACTCAAAGCCGACCACTTGCGGAATCAGCATCGATGATGGCTGGCCGAGCATTGCCGCTTCAGCTTCGATACCACCCACGCCCCAGCCGAGCACGCCAATACCATTAATCATGGTGGTGTGGCTGTCTGTACCAAATACTGTGTCTGGATATACGGTCAGCTCTTTACCATTATCGCCATCGACTTCTGCAGCCATTACTACGCGTGCCAGATACTCAAGGTTGACCTGATGCACGATACCTGTCGCAGGTGGCACGACGACGAAGTTTTCAAAGGCTTGCTTACCCCAATGCAAAAATTCATAACGCTCATTATTGCGTTTAAATTCAATTTTTTTGTTTAAATCAAGCGCGTCTTCACGACCATACACATCCACCTGCACTGAGTGGTCAACGACCAGTTCGCTTGGGATAAATGGATTAATCTGCTCCGCTTCTCCGCCTAATTTTACAACTGCATCACGCATCGCCGCTAGGTCAACGACCGATGGCACGCCTGTAAAATCCTGTAGAACCACACGCGCGGGCATAAAGGCAATTTCTTTACTTGGCGCAGCACCTGCATCCCAATTAGCGACCGCTTCAATATGCTCTTTACCGACCGATTGCCCGCCGTCTTCATTACGCAGCAGGTTCTCTAGGACGATTTTCATGCAGTATGGGAGGGTATTGATATGCTCGTACTTTTCGGTGAGCTTGGGTAGGCTATAGTAATTATGGCTTTTGCCATCGACGTCTAAGGTGTCTTTGATATTAAAAATGTCGCTCATAATCGCTTCCTTGTCTGGCGCATCATTGGTGGGTTTTGGTTATCGCTTTTATTATCAAAACATGGCAGACAAGCCAATACCAAAAAATGCGGTGAGTAAGTGGCTGATGTTAAAAACTATAGGTTCAGTTCGTTATTATAAAATTGTCAAAACGGCAGGCGGTAAGTACGACTGCACATGTTTATTACCTATCAAGTATAAGTAGTCTTTACCGTAACAAATATGCGCGCTAGATTGGGTAGTGAGTCGTTATAAATCGTGGGAAAAACGTAACAAAAGGCAGGAAAATGGCAGCAAGAAGCACGATAAGGCGCGTTATCTGACCGCTGGTCTTTATGATAAGAAAATAAAAGTGACGACACGCATCATAAAATTCGATGTCAGCAAGAAGCGCTGCCTATTGCTTTTTACGCCGACCACTGCGAAACACAAAGCTATCCTCATAAAAGGCAGGGTCGCGGTTGTCCGCAGCATAATGCGGCACACCCAAAATTGGTAACGGTGATAAATCACACGGTTTGACATCCGCATCGGACAGCAATTCGTCCATATATGCTGCCAATTTGTCATCGAGTACCTGCATCCGCGCCGCCAATGATAAGGCAAAAAAGTCAGGCGTGACATTGATAATCACGCTGTGCGCGCATAAGGGCTTACGCGGGGCAATCAGCTGCTCAAGCAGCGCATGCCCGAACACATATACCGCCGCACTGGCGTCAGCACGTGGAGCGCTAATATCATCCCACAGCGCACGCGGCGCAACCAAACACGCCTGCCAATCAAAGCCTTTAAGCGCTTGCCCAATCTTAGGGCGGCAAGTTACCAAAATCGCACCGTTTTCATCAAAGACGGTAATCGTATCGCGCACCCGCCCGCGACCTGTCTTTGCAATATCGACGCTTGCCGCCATGTGGCGCATGTGATGATGATTCAGCAGCGCTTTGGTCTTAGGAAAACTGAGCCAAATACTGCCGTTAAACAAATCATGCAGATTGTCGCGTGTGGGAATGTTGCCCGTCTTAGCAATAAAGGTCTCGTACGCCATGCCCTCAAGTAAAGCATCTTGCGCCACAAATTCAATCTTGTGCGCTGACTCGCCAGCAGTTGGCTGAGTGATAAGCGCAGTTTCGCTCAGCGTGCGCGCTTGATTTAAAATGCTGGCGATAATGGC
Organism: Psychrobacter sp. bablab_jr014; assembly: GCF_016464015.1. Taxonomy (GTDB): domain Bacteria; phylum Pseudomonadota; class Gammaproteobacteria; order Pseudomonadales; family Moraxellaceae; genus Psychrobacter. The sequence continues at coordinate 4,968 of NZ_JACDXT010000005.1, read as the reverse complement.
GGGCGGCGCGTCTGCTGCCTCGGTTGTGGTATACGTTTGCACACCATTTGCCAATATCTCGCGGGCGCATAAATGCTGTAGCCATGGCGCTGACCAGTCAATCTGGGTAAATATCGGGTCTAACGGAACAACTGCGGGTTTGGCAACATCATTCATAACCAACTTCTCTATGGCGCGTGAATAAATAAAAATAGCGGTGGCGAACTGTGCGCGCAGTAACACAACGCCAGCAAAGTCCCCGTCAAGCACAAGCAAAGCTTTAGGTACGACGGGCGGCAGCATGGTATCATAATGCGCTTTTTTACCGCTAGGTTCTCTCTTGCTATGGCAAACTTTAACACCCATTTAAACGGCGCATTTTTAATCAGCAGTACGGTCGCGCTGACGATATACAAGGCAGGCTTGATTGATGATAGCGAGTTTTTGATTTGTGTCGCGCTCGGCACGGCGGGCGGTTTGTTGCCTGATTTGGACTCCGACCATTCCACACCGATTAAACTTGGCTTTGATATCGGGGCGCTGGTGTTTGCCTTTGGTTTGGTGATGCATTGGCGCAGTACGCTCAGCCTCGTGTCCCTTATCGTACTGTGGATAGCGGGCTATGTGTTTATCCGCTACACCGTGTTTCATGTATTTACTAAGATGACCGTGCATCGCGGGGTGATACATTCCGTGCCGTATATGGCAATATTGGGTCTCGGTCTGACAGGGCTTTGTTATTATGGCTTTGAGGCGGATTTGAGCGACAGCTGGTTTTATGGTCTGTTTGTGTTCGGTGGCGCGATGGTGCATTTGGCACTGGATGAAATCTACAGCGTCAATCTGACAGGCATGCGCCTCAAACGCTCAGCTGGCACGGCGATGAAGTTTTATCAGCACAAGGATAAATGGTGGTATCTGCTGATTTATGGCGTACTGGCATTACTGATTTATGCCGCGCCGCCTTTTGCGCCGTTTGTGGACGATGTCAGTGACCCCACCCACTGGCAACAGTTGCGCCAAGGCTTGCTGCCGACACTGCTTGAGACGTGGTGGACGCACAAAGGCTAGTTTTATTCATCTATCAAGGAGCGCTTATGCCCGTGTGTCCCTGCCGTATCACGCCGCCGTCTGTTAGTACGCAAGATAGCAGCGCGTCTTATGAAGACTGCTGCCAGCCATATCACGAATCACTTGCCGCGCCCGATGCCGAGCGCCTGATGTGCAGCCGCTATAGCGCCTTTGTGTTGCAGCTGCCTGAATATATCGTAGCGACCACCGTGCCCACGCAACAAGCGCTGCTGGATAGGGACGCGATAGCGCAATGGGGCAAAGACACGGACTGGGCGGGACTTGAGATTGTGCAGCATCGACCTAAACTGGGCAAACGCCACGCGCAGGTAGAGTTTAAAGCCTATTTTCATACCGATAGCGGTGTGCAGGCGCATCACGAGCTGTCAGCCTTTGTGAAGATTATGGATAAAGACAAGCAAGCACGCTGGTACTTTATCGACCCGACGGTGCGTATGAATATGAGCCAAAAACAGCCGTGTATTTGTGGCTCAGGGGAGAAGTTTAAACGGTGTTGTGGGGGTTATTTGGATTAGTTTTTTGTTAACTTATTATGAAAATATATTTGTTTATTATCTTCGTTGTCGTCTTTAAGCCATTCAGATACTTCAATCATTTCGCAATCTGGTGTAATTTCGTAGTAGTTGTAGTAACTATTGGCATAAACGCTTTCAGAGGGTACGTAGCAGGTTATAGACTCAGCCTTGCAAAAAGATTGGAGTCTTTCCAAAAAAATATCAAGTGGAATGTCAATTCGATGAATTTGTAATAGTGTACAAGCATCACCCTCTATAAGACTTTTTACTCCGAGACAGTCGCAAGATTTTGGAAGTTGATTTTCTAAGGCTTCCATCTCTTGCAAGCTTAATACCGTAACCTTATTTTCTGGTAAGCCGAAAGTTTTCTGTAGTAACAAACTAGCCCTTTCATCGCTAATGGCTTCTTTTACAAAAAAATCAATCATTAAGACGCCTATTGCCAAATATCATTCCTAAACACTCGCCCCAACTTCCCTTGCAATCGCAATCCCTTCCTCAACGGTCAAAAACTTGCGCTGACTTGGGCTGTCTTTATAAATGACGTCACCATCTCGAAAGATTAAGCATTCATTGACGGCGAGCTGCTGCCATTTCTCATTTTCAGTCAATGGCACGGTCACCAAAATCGTCACCTTATCGGTATCGGTGGTGACATCGCTAAAGTTAATCGCCAGCTCGTCATCAGAGAGTTTTGCCTCGCCAAAAGGCGCTTTACGCGTGAGATAAAACAGCAAGCTGCCCGCGTACGCCAGCTGCCAGCGTCCATTGGATATCAGACAATTAAACAAGCCATTGGCGGACAAATAACGGCACTGAGTGGTCAAAAAGTTAAACAAGGTCTTGTCATCAGGGCGGGTTTTAAAGCTGCTTTTGAGGCGGTTAATCAAATAACAAAACGCCATTTCTGAATCGGTCGAGCCAACGGGCTGACAGTGCGCGGCGTTGCCATTGTCTTGCAGACGCTGACAGCGCTTGATGAACTCTTTGTTCATCTGCCCATTGTGCGCAAACACCCACTGCTCGCCCCACACTTCGCGGACGAACGGGTGCGTGTTGGCAAGGCAGTTTTGCCCTTGCGTGGCTTTACGGATATGGGCAATCACGTTCATTGCCTTAATCGGATAATGATTGACAAGGTCGGCAACGGGCGACTCATAGCTTGGGCGATTGTCATGAAACATCCGCAGCCCTGTCGAGGCATTATCATCGCCGCACTCGCTGCGCTCAAAAAAGGCGATGCCAAAGCCGTCTTCATGGCGGTCGGTCATGCCGCCGCGCTTACGAAAGCCTGCAAAGCTAAAGCCAATATCGGTTGGGGTATTACAGTTCATTCCTAACAGCTGACACATAACCACTTACCCTTTTCCTTGCACATCGTCATGCGATTCAAAACCGACACTATTAAAATCAATGTCATCGCTGTCATTATCTTCATTGTCAACATCATCCAAATCGACAACGCTATCGGTATTGATGTTTGCCAAAATGGCTTGCGCGCGCGCCAAGTCAGTGTCCTGCACCCACAGCACCGCGCCTGAATTCATACCAGGGATGGCGCTGAGCGCTTGGGTTGAGACGCGGATACCGTTGTTTTGTAGCAAGGTGGCGTGCAGCTCGCCTTGCAGATTGGTATCGTATTGTGCCAGCTTTTGCCAGTCGTCAATGTGTGTACTCATCGCTTATCCCCTTTTATGATGATGCTTTTCTAATATCTACTATATAATCAAACCTGAAGAAAAAGATAAAAAATTATAAACCGCTCTATGAAATAAATTTTTTTGCTTGCTGTGACTTCGTCTTTTGATGCTACAAAAAATTCATTTCATTTCGCTATTTTTTCTCAAATCATTTTGACTATATGAGTTATAAATATTATGCGATGGCTTGATTGAGCGTGTGCTCTTCAATCACGCTGTGGCTGCCGAGTTTGGCTTGTGCTTCCTCAGCTTGTGCTTTGTTGCTAAACACGCCGATGATGTTGCCCGCCGCATCTGCATCCGTTTTTGCGAGCAGAATAAAGACGCTGTTGTGCGCTTTTTCCACATTCGCCCAATGATAGGCAGCAAGGCGTTTCATCAGGTCAGGGTTTTTGACCATAATGTTGTCGCCCGTGCGCCCTTCGGTGCGGTTGTAATGGATGACGTTGAGGCGCAATAACCAAAAAATCACGGCCGCTTTGGCTAAGAAAATCGGCAAGGTACGGCGCTCGGCAGCACTCAGAGGACGCTCTGATTCATAGCCTTCTAAAAAGGCGCGCATCTTGTGGCGGTCAAAATCGACCGATTCGCCTTCGGTGGCATTGCCCCACGTGGTACAAAAATCATTGATGGTAATGGCAATGTCCATCACGTAATGCTCGACACTGACTTCGGTAAAATCGAGCAAACCTGTCAAGCGCTCATCGCCTGTTTGTAGGTCCCACAAGGTATTGTCCGCAAACATGTCCAAATGGCACAGCCCTTGCGGTAAGGTATCGAGCGGTAAGTCACTATAGGCTTGCCAAATGTCGCTCATCAGCATTGCTTCATCGCTTGGCATATATTGCATCTCGCGGTCACGCACGTCCGCCCACGGATACAGCGGCACGCCATAGTCTTCAGCGGGCGTCAAGTCTTGCAAGGTTTTATGCAATACCGCGAGCGCTGCGCCCATATCGCGGCACATGGCAGCGCTGTTACGCGTCGGGTGCGTCCCTGCTAGGCAGGGCACGACGGTGATGGCTTTGTTTTCATAACGCATCACGTAACGCTGCACGTCCTCGCTCTTACTGCTCAGCACAGGCAGCGGCGCGGCGACAGGCAATTTGCCCGCCAGCTGATTTAAAATCACTGCCATCTTTTCGATATCGCTTGGCGGTCGCTCTTCGAACAAGGTAAACACGTATGAGTAGCTGCCGTCTGCATCATCGGTCGTCTGAATAAACCAGTTGGAATTTTTTACGCCTTGGGTAATCGGAATCGCACGGGCAAAAGACACACCAAAGCTTTGGCAAAAAGCGGCAAACTGATCATCAGTCAACTGGGTATAAACGGACATAACAACTCACTTATGATGGTTAAAAAGGTAAACGAAGCGTATAAATAAGGATTGTAAGGGCTAATAATACATGGCGGCAATGCGGCATACTAGGGTGTGTTTTTGTTGCTTATTAGGATTAGGGCGTGTTGAACATTCGACCATGGCACTGACAGCGACTATTTTTTAGGCGATTCGAGGTTAAAAATAATAAGTTTAGTCACTCTAAGCGTTTATTTTTAACGATGAAGCGGCAAAAAAGAGTCCTGTCCCTGCGGGCTGATGCTAAAATTGCCCCATACTGCGTTACAAATCTCGCTAAGGCATCTGCATTATCGTCGCTTTGCGCCTTGTCTGGAACAAT